>DASTLR010000001.1:0-3043 GCA_035714745.1 Minisyncoccota bacterium
TCACGGCTTCATAAAGAAATCTAACAGGATTCCAAAACAGGACCTTGATTACGCCAGAAAAGAGCTAGAATGGCTATTGCGGTGACATAACACATACGTTATACTTGAAAAGTGAAGATAATTAAAGGAAGAAAATGCGTATCTCTCACGGAAGTTCACGAGAAGCGTATGAGGGATCCGGAATATAGGAGAGCCTACGAAGCCGCAGGGCCTCGATTTGAGTATATCCGTCAGCTCATAGACCTTCGCAATGAGGGAAAGATCTCTCAAAAAGAGCTCGCGCGAATGATCGGCACCCAGCAGCCGGCCATCGCCCGATTCGAGTCTGGTTCCATGAACCCTTCCTTTGAATTCGTACACAGAGTCGCTGTCGCCCTTGGTAAAAAGATCAAGATAGTGTAGCTGGCTTGTGATACTTGGAAAATTTGGTAGAGTAACACCTGTCAGTATGCCAAGCGCGCCGATCGTATAGCGGCAATTACAGGTGGCTGTAAACCACCCGACCAATGGTCTACGGGGGTTCGAGTCCCTCTCGGCGCACACAGCGAGAAAATCATGCATGAGAGCGAGTATTCAGTGGCGGTCCTTATAACCGACAAGAATGGGGGGGTTCCGCTGATCCGGGATCCAAAGAAGCCGGCGCCGGTATATTGGAAGCTGCCTGGAGGAAGGAGCGAAGAAGGCGAGACCGCGGAACAGTGCGCGGCGCGCGAGCTTCGCGAAGAGACGGGCCTTGTCATCAAACCGAAAGACCTGGTTCAGATCTATGAAGAGAACCGCGGCAGCCACATGCTCGTCATATTCAAGGCCCAGGTAAAAGATTTTTCGATGCTCAACGAGTTTGGCAACGAGGGAGAAGAGATCCAGATATTCACACCCAAGATTATTCTAGGTATGGCGGACTTCTTTCCGAACCATAAGAGAATTGTGGCGGGGGAGCTGCTGAAGCTTTCAAAATAAAAAGCCGCCCGTTCAGGCGGCAGAGTTTTCGGTGGTGTGGAGCGGAATCGAGATTTTCTCCATGCTATAGTATTTTCGTGAAAAAGCCACAGCTACAGCCAAGCCGCACCTGGGTCGAAGTCGACTATCGCGCCATCGAGGAGAACGCCCGCATCCTCAGGAACCTTCTTTCTGAAGAGGCGGCCATGATGGCTGTGGTCAAGTCGAACGCCTATGGCCACGGCATGGTCGAGAGCGCTCGGGCCGCCGTGCGCGGGGGAGCTGACTGGCTGGCCGTCGACGAGCTCTCCGAGGCCCTGCAGCTCCGCGCCGCCCGCATCAAGGCGCCCATCCTCGTCCTGGGCTACACCATCCCGGCCCTCTATGCGGAGGCGGTGGCCCAAAACGTCTCCGTGACCGTCTCGTCGCTGGAATCGCTCCAGCGCCTGGCCGGCATGAAGCTGCGCAAGAAGCTGCGCATCCATCTGAAATTCGATACCGGCCTCCACCGCCAAGGCATCCCCGAGAGCCATATCCAGCAGGCCATCCGCCTGGCTTCGGCCGAGGGCTTTCCGGCCGTCGTCGAGGGCGCCTATACCCATTTTGCGGTCATGGAGGACCCGATGAGGCAGGACTATTCAAAGATGCAGGCCCGGGCATTCCGCGCGGCGGTGGCCAGGCTCCAGCACAAGGGCTTCACGCCGATCACCCATGCCTCGGCCAGCTCGGGCATCCTCTTTTCCAAGGATTTCCATTTCGACGTGGGCCGCGCCGGCATCGCCCTCTATGGCCTCTGGCCGTCGCCCGAGATCCGTAAATGGTCGGTTGCCGGTAGCGAGGCTATTCCGGAGCTTGTCCCGGCCCTGTCGTGGAAGACCATCGTCAGCGAGGTCAAGCTGATAGAGAAGGGTGCGAAGGTCGGCTATGACCTGACGTTCGAAGCTGCGCGCCCGACGCGCCTGGCTGTCATACCGGTGGGGTACTGGCACGGCCTGCCGCGCAGCCTCTCGAACAAGGGGCAGGTCCTGGTCTGCGGCAAGAGGGCCGACATCGTCGGCCGCATCTCCATGGACATGTCCGTCATCGACGTCACCGACATCCCGAACGTCCGGCAGGGGGACGAGGTGGTCATCATCGGCGCCCAATCGAACGGCTCGCAGAAGGACGTCATGACGGCCGAAGAAGTCGCCGCCCGAGGCGATACGATCCACTACGAGATCGTCACTCGCATTAACCCACTCATTCCTCGCATCCCGGCCGATCGCGCCTCCCAGGGGCCAAAACAGGGCCGTAAAGGCTAGAAATAGGCTATATTTGCCCTTTTTCAGGGCTTGTGCTACTATCCTCCTACAACATTCAGGCGAAAAGCCATCAATTCCCATGTCACAGGACCAACTCATCATCCTCAGGAACAAAGAGACCGGCGAGGTCTACTACACTCGCAAGAACAAGCGCAAGGTAGAGCGCAAGATCGAGCTCAAGAAGTACTCCAAGGTGCTCCGCAAGCGCGTCACGTTCAAGGAGGCGAAGAAGTAGGAAGACAGAAGACTAAGAAAAGGCCGCCATGAGGGCGGTTTTTTCTTTTGATCTGCGGGCGATGAGGGAATCGAACCCCCGCCAAGGCGTTTGGAGTGCCTTGTTCTACCACTAAACTAATCGCCCATTGCTCAAAGGTGCCCTGATTTTATAGCACGAAATAGCTGGAATTGGAATTTCCAAGCGGCGGCAACGTACTATACTTACCCTATATATGGAGCCGTTAGCCAACAGGATACGCCCGCAGAGCCTCAAGGACTTCGTGGGGCAGGAGGAGATCGTCGGCGACGACAAGCCTTTGGCCGTGGCTATCCGAGACAAGCACCTGTTCTCGTTCATCCTCTGGGGGCCGCCGGGGGTGGGCAAGACGACCATCGCCCGCATCTACGCGAACGCCCTGAACGCCAAGTTCTACGAGCTTTCGGCCGTCTCGGCGGGCAAGGACGACATCAAGCGCATCGTCGACGAGCCGACCATGCTCGACCCACGGCCCAAGCTCCTCTTTTTGGACGAGATCCATCGCTTCAACAAGGCTCAGCAGGACTATCTCTTGCCGTTCGTGGAGTCC
>DASTLR010000002.1:0-6609 GCA_035714745.1 Minisyncoccota bacterium
TTCGGGATCGAGCCTGCCGGGGCCGGTGAGACGATGTCGATGATGCCCAGGATCGAGACCAGGAAGAGCCCCGCGCCGTAGAGCTTGGCCGATTCGAAGCGCCTGTGCAGATTGCGCAGGAAGGTCAGAGCCAGGACGACGAATATCAAGGGGAGGAGGTAGTAGCCGACGCCCAGGAGGTAGCCCAGGCCGGTAAAGGTCCAGCGCCCGACGACGCCGGCCTTGCCCCAGATGGCGAGCGAGGTAAAGATCGCCAGGACGAAGGCGGCGACCGCCGCGACGCCCTGGACGGTCTCGTCGGCCATGCTCGAGAGGAAGCCTTTTTTCTTCTTTTCCGCTCTCTTGCCCTGCCTTTTCGGGGCGGTCTCCTCGTCCTCCGACGCGATCTCGATATCCAGGTCGTCTTGTTTCTTTTTCGCCATAATATACGTCTGATTATATCACTATCGCCGCCGCCCTCGGCCGGCGCGCGCCTGTCTCATTGACGTCCTTTATGGCAGGTCTATAATGGACAGGCGAGCTTGACAAAGAGTCATAAAGGACATATTGTTCAAGGACAGAAATTTCTCCATACCGGCCCTCTCCGTAAAGGACAATACGATAAAAGACATCTTTAAAACCTATAATTTACAACGTGATGGAAGGAAACAACCAAAACCCGAATAATGTCCCTGATACCCGCTCGGCCGAGCAGGGTCTCGACGCCTCGGCTCTTTTCGGTTCGAATCGACACCTCGCCTTCATCTTCAAAAAGACAGAGAAGCTCGTCGCGGCGGTCTATCTGATCACCGACTTGATAAAAGACAGCGAGCCGCTCAAATGGAAGGTACGCCAGAGCGCCGTCGACCTGCTCTCGCTCAATCTCGCGCTGTCCACCGCCTCGCACGCTGAGCGCAAGGGCATGGTCCAGGAATACCGCTCGCTCGCGGCCGAGATCGTCTCGCTTTCCAGCGTCGCCCGCCACGCCGGCCTGGTATCCGAGATGAACTTCCAGGTGCTCTCGCGGGAGTTCTCGTCCGTCGCCGCGTCGTTCGACTCGGACCAGCATAAACGGTCCATCGAGGACGCGGTCCTGCTCGACCCCGGCTTCTTTGCGACGGGGGAGGCGCCTGCCGGAACGGCGGATGCATCTAAAGGACAGTCATCAAGGACACAGTCTCTCGCGCCGCACATCGCCGAGACGGCTCGCCCCGACGGGTATCTGCCCCTAAAGGACATCCGTTCTGACCAGCGCCCAAAGCCCGCAAAAGAGCTGGCGGCAAAGGACGACAAAGAGAGCAGGAGGAGCGTCATCCTCAAGCTTTTATCGAAGAAGAGCGGCCTCAACGTAAAGGACTTCGCCGCCGCCATCAAGGGCGTGAGCGAGAAGACCATCCAAAGGGAGCTCCTGGCTATGGTGGCCATAGGACTGCTCAAAAAGGAGGGGGAGAGGCGCTGGAGCACGTATTCCTTGGCCTAGCTTGCTTTTTAGGCCGTTTTGGTGTAAGATTAAGGGGTGGCATAGCCCTATAAATATGGGTTATCCACATTATATAGAAGGCGTTCCGGTTGCTAGGCCGGACGTATGATATATAATTATCGATGCTACTGAACCACTGCTTTTACCGGTCTCTCGACCCTTGAAAATTTCATAGCGAATCTCATCTCAGAATATCCAGGTTCGTCCCGGACGGCATACAGACGATCGGCGATCCTTACCATCCTTATAACTATTCTCGGGCTCCATTCGTTCCAGCGCTGTGTCTTCGGGTCCTGTCAGAGGGCAGCGAAGCCAGAGCGCTGGGATGAACAATCCCGGGGAATAGTGGAGTCTCGCTTCCGCAGTCGATAAGCGGATGCGCGGACGAAATTATTCGTTAGGTTAGTTGATCGGAGCATAGGCATTATTAAATTATTACTAATTGAAAGTCCTTTGCTCCGTCATTACTAGAAGCACACACAAAAATGTTACATTCAAAAACCTCTAAGGTCGTAGCAGCGGTCATCGGCTTCACGATGGCTCTCTCGATCTTCGCGGCGGTCGGCGCAACGGCGGCGAATGCTCAGGCAATGAGCCTTTCGCAGCTTGTCGACCTCTTTATCAGCCTCGGAATCATCTCTCCAGACAAGGCAGCCGCTGCAAAGGCAGCCGTATCGTCGTCGGCTTCGTCGATGACCGCTACGTTCTCCAAGGACCTCACCGTAGGTTCTTCGGGCGCTGACGTCACCGCTCTCCAGAACGCTATCGGCGTATCGCCAGCAACGGGATACTTCGGTTCGATCACGAAGGCGGCCGTCGTCTCGTGGCAGAAGGCTCACGGAGTCCCTGCTACCGGATACGTTGGTCCTCTCACCCGAGCGGCTCTCAACGGTTCGAACAGCATGACCACCACTACGACCACGACGACCACTGGTACCCCAGTAGTCAACTCGGGCGTAGAAGGCATCCTCACCGTAGACGCCGGTTCGATCTCGAACATCACGCTCTACGAAGGACAGTCGATGGTTCCAGTCGTTTCGCTCAAGCTCTCGGCTAAGCTCTCGAACATCAACGTTCAGCGCGTTCAGCTCGACCTCGGATCGAACACGACCATCTACACCAAGGTCTTCAAGACCATGTACGTCGTAGATGACTCTGGAAAGGTCCTCGCCCAGGCCGACCTCAACAGCAACACTGTTGTCAAGTCTGGCTCGTCGTACCTCTTGACCCTCGGTGGATTCAGCTACAACGTTCCTAAGGACGCTACCAAGTACCTTACCGTCAAGGCTGACCTCTACTCGTCGATCAAGTCTGCTGACCTGACTTCGCGAACCATCACGGTTCCTGCGAACGGCGTCCGCGGAACTGACGGCGCTGGCATCGACCAGTACGGCCCAGTTAGCCAGTTCTCTCAGACCCTTTCCCTCTCTGGCTCGCTCACGGACAACGCTCAGCTCCTCTTCTCGACTGACGCTGCGAACTTCCTCAGCTCGGACGTAGTTGCCGCTTCTGGTGCGAACAACAACCAGTACGACAAGCTCCCTCTCCTTGCCTTCGACGTCCGCGCTCAGAAGGATCAGGTCCAGATCACCGACCTCCGCGCCACCGTCAACGGCACCGGCGTCGCTACCGCGACCGCTGCGTACCTCTACGACGGCTCGACGCTCTTGGCTTCGGCTTCTGTGAACTCGTCGACCGGTGTTGCGAACTTCACGAACATCAACTACTGGGTCCCACAGGATACGACCAAGGTCCTCACCCTCAAGGCTGACATCCAGTCTGCAGGCTCGACCGCTTCGACCTTCAGCGCTTCCGTCACCGTCAACGGTTCCGGAACCAACGCTCAGAACACTTCTGGCTCGACCATCACCCCATCGGGTACGGTCACCGGAAACACCTTCACGGTCCGAAGCGTAGGTCCAGTCTTCACGCTCAACTCTGCTACGATCACCAAGGGAGCTACGGCATCTCAGGGTAACTACTCGACCTCGACCGCAGAGGCGACGTTCAACCTGACGATCCAGGCTGTCGGTGGCGACATCTTCTTCGGAAGCCAGTCGGCATCGTCGACCTTCAACTTCTCGATCTACAAGGCGGGCGTCAAGAACGATGTTCCAGGTAGCGGCGTAGGAGTAGCTTCTTCGACCTCGTGGTCCGTTCCTTCGAACGTGGCTGCAGGCTCGATCGCTGCATTCAAGCTCGCTCAGAACAACTCTGTGACCCTCCCTGTATCGTTCGTCTTCGAAGGCAGGACGACTGCTGGATCGCTCCTTCCAACGGCTTCATACGCTGTCGGACTCGAGTCGATCAAGTGGTCTACCACCGACGGAGGCCCATCGGTCACCTCGAGCTTCATGGGAGGCCAGACGGCTTGGAGGACGGCAGCTGTATCGCTTCCTTAACAGGAACGGTATCGCGGCTGACTTCGAACCGAAAGGTTTGACCTAAGTCTCGAACAGCAAAGGCCGCCCGCTCTTCACTGAGCTGGGCGGCTTTTGCATTGGATAGTTGTATAATGTACGCATGAAGAATACGAAGAGAGGGAGCGGCGCGCAGGGAGGATTCATCCTCAAGCTCATGCTCGTAGTCGTCGGCGTGTGCGTGGCGTTCGTGGTGCTCTCGACCCTGGCCCGCAATTTCACCGGCATACCGACGATCTCGAACGGCGCCTATGCTCCGAGCGCGTCGAGCGGCGCCGGCAACGGCAATAACCAGCTCTTGAAATTTCTCGACAATGCGCCGGGAGCCTCATACGGGTCCTATGGGTCATACGGTTCTTCTGGCGGTGCTTCGGACATACCGGCAGCGTACCGTTCGCCCTATGCGGGCACAGTCAGCCTGGGCGCCGGCAATGCCGGATATTCGATCCAGCCTTTCGAGGAATACGTGACCCTTCGGAATTCGGGCGATGCACCGGTCACGGTCACGGGCTGGACGCTGACGAATGGCAAGGGCACGCGGCCTATCCAGACCAGCCAGAACGACTATCTCTATCCTGTGGCTGATTCCGCCACCATCGGGCAGGGGACCGAGTTACTCGACCCGTCGGGCAATTTCACCGTCGGGCCGATCGTCCTCAAGCCGGGGGATACGGCCATCGTCACCACGGGCCGCCCGTTCACCCAGTTCCCGTTCTCCATAACCACCTCGTTCCGCGAGAATATCTGCGAGGGTTACCTGAAATACTATCCGTTCCAGCCGGTCCTGAATCAGTCATGCCCCGTACCGACCGACGACCCTGCCATCCGGACGGTCACCGACGAGTGCTATGACTATATGTCGTCCCTGAACCGCTGCCAGGACCCAAAGAGATACGACAAGGCGAACTACGACATGCAGACGGCCCAGTGCCGCGCCTTTATGGACGCGCGCCTGAGCTATCCCGCCTGCGTGGCGAATACCCGCTATCAGGCGGGCTTCTCGCTCAAGCAGTGGCGTATATTCCTGGGCAAGGGGGCGGAGCTGTGGGCCGACAGGCGCGAGACCATCACCCTCTATGATTCCAAGGGCTTGATAGTCGACCAAATAAGTTATTAAATTTTCTTTATCATTCCTTGATGCCTCGTATGCCATGATTGCGGCATGCGAGGTGTTTTCAACAATCGAATAGACAGGAAAAGGAGCGTCAGTGCGGATACAGCCGCGCGCAGGCTTGCCTTTTTGACGGTGGCGTTCGCAGCCATGCCGCTCGGCGCCAGCGCGGCGGCGATGTTTACCGAGATCATGTACGACGCGCCGGGCACCGACGCCGGCAGGGAATGGATAGAAGTCCAGAATACGGGAGAGAGCGCCATGGACCTGTCGACCTGGAAGCTCTTCGAAGCGAACTCGAACCACAAGATAGCGGCGGTATCTTCCCCCAGCCTGCCGGCAGGCGGTTTCGCCGTCATCGCCGACAATCCCGACAAGTTCAAGGCGGACTACCCGGATTTCACCGGATTGATATTCGACAGCGCCTTTTCGCTGAGCAATTCGGGCGAGACGCTCGTCTTGCGCGACGCTTCGGGGGCAGATGTCGATTCGGTGACGTATCTGCCGGCCTGGGGAGCGGCGGGGGACGGGAATTCATTACAAAGGTCTGCTTCGGGGGTATGGGTCGCCGCGCCGACGACGTTGGGATCGCCGACTATTGCTATGGAATCAAGCGTGCCGGCAGCCGGACCGGGCGCGACCTCGAGTACGACGCCGGAAGACGACGCTTCGCCTTTGTCCGCGACTGACGATCCCGGCCTAGGCGATGGAACGGGCGAGACATCCGCTCACAGCGGCCAGGAGCCGATCACTTCCGAAGCCGCCAAGCCGGAATTCACGGTGACGGTCGGCCGTCCGCGCCTGGGCTTCGTCGGCGCGCCGCTCTTGTTCGAGTCAAAGGTAAAGGCATCCAAGAACCTTTTGCCGGGCACTTCGGTGAGGAGCATCTGGGCCATGGGGGACGGCGCCGAGCTCTTTGGCCCAGTCGTGTGGCACGCATACCAATATCCGGGCGATTACGTCGTAGTGGCCAATACCGATTTTTGGGGCCAGAGCGCGGTGGCAAAGACAAAGGTGAGGATAGTGGAGCCGCATATAAAGCTGTCCGTCCTGCCGAGCGGCGCGATCGAGCTTTCAAATCTGGACAAAGGCGAGCTGAACATAGGAGGCTTCATCATCGAAGACCGGACGCGCAGGTTCGTGGCGGCCCGGGACACTATCATCCTGCCGCGCTCCTCTATCAGGCTGTCGCCGTCATTGACCGGCATCGACGCCCCGCAGGAGTATCTGCGCCTGGCCGACCCGTCCGGAAAGATCCTTTCGACGATCGGCTTGGCGCCCATAGAGCCGAGCATAGCCCTGCCGCCGGGTCTCACCTCCGCGCTTCTCAAAGAGCGCCTTATCAAAGCTCTCAACACCAGCCATGAACTATAGGCTTATTCAGATCTTGTTAGTAGGCTCCTTGTTCGCTTTGCCGTCGATCGCCTGCGCGGATGTCTCTCAGGTCCACGACGACGCGGTAGTCGCTTCCGGCGGACAAGCCTCTCATCTGACGCAAAGGCTCGGCAAGGGATTCTCGGGATCTGCCCGCGGCGTGACGCTCTCGTATCGCGCCGACGTGACGTATTACACGGTCGACTTCTCCGCAGAGCTCTGGGAATGCGGCACGAGCCGCTATG
>DASTLR010000003.1:0-85999 GCA_035714745.1 Minisyncoccota bacterium
CTCAGTCCTGACATCGGGGCCGGCCGGAGAATCGGGCTTCATCACGACCTCGGGTGCATATCCGCTCGCCCTCGGCACGGCTAACACGGCGCGAATGACGATATCGGCGTCCGGTAACGTCGGCATCGGCACGACGTCGCCGGATCTTAAACTGTCTATATTAACCTCTTCTGTTGGAGATGGTATCCGAATAAAGGGTACGGGGAGCAATTCACCGAGTGTCCTCCTGACTGGTCCTAGCGGAGACAATGGTGCAATTGGACTTGCTCTGGGCTCCAATCATTTTGTTACAGGATCAGCAGCAAACGATCTTGTGATACGAGCTAATGCAGGCAAGATGCATTTTGCATATAGCGACGCTGCTATAGGTATGACGTTGAATACGAACGGCAACGTCGGCGTCGGGACCTCGACGCCTACGAGCAAGCTCTCTGTCGAAGGCGACTTCACAAGCTCTGGCACGCAGGCCTTCGAGATGACACGCACGGGCGTAGCGAGGACGGCTGCTCGCTTCAGCATATCGAACGCGACGAACTCGGCGGGCGTATTCCTGCCGGTGTTCACGGGCGTCTCAAACTACGACAGCAGCGGAACCGCGATAGGCATGTACTTCACTGGCCAGCCGGTCGCTGACAACAGCTCTGACGACGTCGCTCTGAGGTTCGACGGCCGCACGCAGTCCGCGACCGCCATGACCACTGGCGCCATCGCGGAGTTCACCAACCTCAACACGCCTCTCCTGAGGATCATGGCGAGCGGGAAGATAGGTATCGGCACCACTTCGCCTTCTCAGTTGCTCTCCGTCCAAGGAAATGGCCTATTCTCAGGAAACCTGTTTGTCGGCGGTTCAATTACCTCGACCAGTACTCTCTATATAAACAAAACAAGCGCGGCATCGACCAGAGAGTCTCTCGGGAAGCTTTCCGTCTCGGACGCGGGCAATGACGCGTTCTATTTCGGCAACGGCACGTCGGCCGACGGGTCATATTCCCCGAGCTTCTCGGCCTATGTCGACTCGAGCCTCGGCGGTCTCGTCCTTGACGGCATTACTTCGAGCGCGAAGGATAACGCGGCGAACGCCCTTGTGACGGTAAGGGGCATGATCACGAACAACGCCTCGGACCCATTGAACGGAAGCCTGTCTAACCCGACGACGCGAGGCATCTTTATGGTGACGAACAAGGACGCCTTCGGGACCAGCCCATACTTCTATGTGGGGGCGGCTGGCAACGTCGGCATCGGGACGACGAGTCCGGTTGCGCCTTTGTCAATCGAAAGAAACGGAAGCAGTGCGGTAATTTCTCTTAGAGACACTTACGATTCGACAAGTCGGGAATACAGATTTGGGTCAATAACCGCTGGTTCTCCTTTAGGTAATCAAGGTGATTTCACCTTTAGTGAATATAATTCGGGTTCGTTTGTCGGAACAAGACTGGTTATCCAAAAAACGACCGGCAACGTCGGCATCGGCACTACGTCGCCGTATGCAAGGCTCGCCGTGGCGGGACAGACCGTTTCCGCGTACTTCACCGCCACGACGACGACAGCCTCGACCTTCCCGTACGCCTCGTCTACCGCCTCGACCTTTACCACCGGCTACTCGTCGAAGATATACGCTCCGATCATCACGGCGGCGGATTCTGGCAATACTAATTTGAACCTCAGGAGCAATGGCAACGGCTCTATCATCTTCGCTTCGGGCGACGGCAACACCGAGATGGGCAGGTTCCTGGGCTCGAACAACAGCTTCGGCGTCGGCACCTCGTCGCCGTCCGCAAAGCTGTCGATCACAAGCTCCGGCACCGGCACGGGCAGGGCGTTCGTTGTGGCGAACTCCTCGAACGCCGAGAAGTTCACCATCCTCGACAACGGCAACGTCGGCATCGGCTCGACCTCGCCGTTCGCGAAGCTCTCCGTAGTGGGAGGGGGTCAAGTCATCTACGGCGGCTCGATCGACCTCGCTACGACCACTCCGACGATCTGCTCGAGCGTGAGCCGAGTATACGTATACGGCAAGACGCTCTATCAGGGATCGGGCGACAACTGCCCAAGCCTGCTCGCCGCTATCGACGTATCCAATCCGCGGGCGCCGCGCACGAACGGCTACATCACGAGCGTCGGCGCCGGGGGACCTGTGGCGGTGGCGGGCAAATACGCATATACCATCGGCTCGGATTTCTCGGTCATCGACGTCTCGAATCCCTCGACCCCTCTCCTTGTCGGCAAGATCCCGTTCCTGGGCATCTTTACAGGCGCCTCGGACAGCCGCGCCATAGGTATCTCCGGCAGGTATGTCTATATCGCTCGCGGGGACTCGGGTTTCGTCATCGTCGACGTCGCGGATCCCGCGAATCCTAGCGTGGCCGGTTCGTATGATACGCCGGGGAGCGCCAAAAGCGTCGACGTGAAGGGCAAGTATCTCTATGTGGCAGACGACACGTCCGGTCTCGAGATATTCGACGTCTCTGATCCTACCTCTCCTCTCCTTGTCGGGTCCTATAACACGAGCGGCAACTCGCTGGCTGTGAAAGTGCAGGACCGCTACGCGTACGTGGCAGACAGCGGGGGACAGCTTGCCGTGATCGACGTCTCTAATCCGGCCTCGCCCGCTCTCATGACGACCGGCGGATATCAGGGCTATTCCGTTTACGACGTCCAGCTCTCGGGCAAGTACGCCTTCATAGCGACAGGCGGCGGGATCGCCATGATGGATATCAGCGACCCTGCGAGCATCGTCTCGGTCGCCGTAGAGACGCTGACCGGAGCCAATATCAGCCAGATATCAGTTTCAGGCAATTACGTTTATGGTTCGGATTCGAGTCACAACACCATCTATATCTTTAGCACCGGCGGCCTCGACGTGCCTTCGCTTCAGGCTGGTTCCGCGGAAGTAAGCTCGCTCATCTCGAGGGGGGACATTTTGGGCGATGGGAATCTGTTCATATCGGGGGCGTTCAGCGCAGGCATAGCGGGCATCCATTCTCGCGGCACGATATCTGCATACGTCGCCACGACCACGGGCAATCCGGTCGCCGCCACGTTCATGGGAGGCAAGGTGGGCGTCGGCACGACCTCGCCCGCGTCGCTCTTTACCGTCATGGGCGGCGGGGCCTGCTTCTCGGGCAGCTCTGCGACTCTGGCCTGCGGCAACGCGGCCGGCAACCTGTACTACCGCACGGCTAACACGGGAACCTACGACGTGGCCGAGAACTACGCCGCTTCGGACGCGTCGATCGAGGCCGCCGACATCGTAGCCTTGGACGAGGCGAACCCTCTGCGCATCGTCAAGGCTACCCGCGGCTCGCACATCCTGGGCGCCATCTCGACCGATCCCGGACTGGTCCTGGGAGGAGCCGACGCTACGGCAGACGCTTCG
This sequence comes from Minisyncoccota bacterium, assembly GCA_035714745.1. Lineage (GTDB taxonomy): Bacteria > Patescibacteriota > Minisyncoccia > Phycocordibacterales > UBA6065 > UBA6065. The sequence continues at coordinate 3,377 of DASTLR010000003.1, forward strand.
TCTACCCGCCCTGTGGCCCTGTCGGGCCGCGTGCCGGTCAAGGTCAACGGCGAGGCGGGCAACATAGCCATCGGCGACAAGATCTCGATCTCGTCTACCGCAGGCGTGGGCAAGAAGGCCGTCGGCTCCGAGGAATCCATCGGCGTGGCCCTGGAGGCATGGACGGGCACGGCCCTGGACCAGGGCATCGTCAAGGTCTTTGTGACCGCCAAGCAGCAGGTCGACCAGGACAAGTTCACCGTCATGGGCTCGGGCAACGTCGGCATCGGCACCACCTCGCCGGACTACAAGCTGCAGGTCGCGGGAGACATCGCGGCCACCGCTTTCGTCAACGTCTCGACCCGCGCCGCCAAAAAGGATATCGCCTATGTCGACGACGCCGCGCGCGCATCGATGTTCGCCAAGCTGCGCACCGTCGGCGTCGCGACCTACCGCTACAACGAGGAGAGCGAGAACCAGCCGCTGCGCATGGGCCTCATCGCCGAGGAGGCTCCTGCCGAGGTGCTCGCCGACACTGGCAAGGGCGTCGACGTCTACAAGCTCTCGACCTTCATCCTGGCTGGCGTCCAGGAGATGGCGGCCAGGATGGACGCGCTGGACGGCCGCGTCAAGCGCAATGCCGACGACATCGCTTCGCTCCAGGCCTCGCTCGCCGACACGGTCGCCCAATTGACCGACCTGCGGGCCCAGGTGGCGGCAGGCCAGCTCGCCGCGGCTTCTGCTTCGACCAGCGCCACGACGGCGAGCACGACCGTCACCTGGTCCGACGGCTTTGGGGCGTCGGTCCTGGCCTTCTTCCAGACCATCGGTCTGAAGCTCGAGAACGGCATCGCCTATATCGCCAACGCCGTCGTCGAGACGTTCAGCGCCAATATCGCATATATCAAGAGCGCGACGATCGAGTCGGCCTCGGTCGAGGCTCTGACCGTCGGTTCGGCCGAGAAGCGCTCGGGCATCACCCTCTACGACGAGCTGACCGGCCAGCCATATTGTTTGACCATCGCCGGCGGCCAGACGAAGAACGCGGCAGGGGAGTGCCCAAGGATCACCGCCTCGTCGACCGCGCCGATGGCTGCTCCGGCGCCGGGAGTCTCGGGCAGCTTCGTGTCGCCGGCGAGCGACGCGGCCGCGGCGGGCGCTCCGCAGGCCGTCCAGCCGTCCTCGACGAACGAGGGCACGACCACGGTCAGCGTGGAGCCGGCGCCAGCGCCTATAGCGGCTCCGGTCCAGGAGGCGCCCGTGGCGACGTCGACCGCGCCTGCAGCGGACCAGCCTGCGGCCACCTCCACCCCTGCCGCGGCGGTGACGGCGGCGACCTCCACGCCGGCAGACTCGTCGCCGGTGACGGTCACGGCCGAGACGGCCGCATCGTCTTCGCCAGAGCTCGGCATGGCGGCTCAGTAGGGTATACTAATGGCATAACTTTCACATCATGTTCGCAAAGAAAAAGATACGAGTAGCGATAAACGGCTTCGGCAGGATCGGCAGGGCGTTCCTGAAGGTGGCCCGCGAGAGGGACGAGATCGAGGTGGTGGCGGTCAACGACCTGGGCGATATCAACAATATGGCCTATCTTTTGCGATACGACACCGTCTATCGCGCCGCGTCGTTCCCGGTCGAGGCGGTCGAGGGCAGCGACCCATATCTCCTGGTTGACGGCAGGAAAGTGCTCTTCGTCAGCCAAAAGGACCCGGCGCAATTGCCGTGGAAGAAGCTGAATATCGACGTGGTGGTGGAGTCGACGGGGCTTTTCACAGCTTTCGAAAAGGCCAAAGTGCATCTGGACGCGGGCGCTCGCCGCGTTGTTATCAGCGCTCCGGCTAAGGGTGACGGAAGCTTCCAGGGCGAGACCGTGCTCATGGGCGTGAATGAGGACAGGCTCAAGGCCTGCGCCGTCAGCTCGAACGCCTCGTGCACGACGAACGCCGGGTCGCCGCTTCTCGCCATCCTCGACGAGGCCATCGGCATCGAAAAGGCCGTGCTCAATACCGTCCACGGCTACACGGCCAGCCAGGGCATCGTCGACGGGCCGAACAAGAAGGATTGGCGCGAGGGCAGGGCGGCGGCCATGAACATCGTGCCGTCATCGACCGGCGCGGCCATCGCCACGACAAAGGCCCTGACGCAATTGACCGGCAAATTCGACGGCATCTCCATCCGCGTGCCGGTGGTTGCCGGCTCGATCGCCGACATTACCTTTATCGCCAAGCGCGACACTACCGCCGAGGAGGTCAACCTGGCCCTCAAGCGAGCCGCGAGGAGCGAGCGCTGGAAGGGCATATTCGCCGCCACCGAGGAGGAGCTGGTCTCGAGCGACATCCTGGGCGAGTCGCATGCCTCTATCGCCGACCTCAAGATGACGCGCGTGGTCGGGGGCAATCTGGTGAAGGTGTTGGCGTGGTATGACAACGAGATGGGGTATACGCATACCTTGGTCGATCACGTCATAAAAGCTGGGCAGGTTTAAAACAAGTGACGATTGACAGCCGAGCGATAATGGCGCCTAAACGGCGCTTTTTTCGTGATTTTTATAATTCCTTGAGCTCCTAGGTGTTAGTCTGGAGCGCGAGGTGGTTGATCTGTCTTAAAAAATAAGACAGTCGTCTGGACTATCAAGACTTCTGTCTTAAAAATTAAGACAAGGAACCTACCCGTCGAAAATACTATGCTCGACCGCCAACAAATTATCAGATTTCCCGAGAATCCCGAAGATAAGCTATACGAAAAACGAAACGGCATCTTTTGGGAGGTCGATATTCAGGATATTTACGAGAAGGATCTTTTAAAAGAATTCGAGCGGCATGTTCCGACCTTCAATCCGCATCGGAAGCTTGATGAGAACAAGCTGCGGGCCATCAGCTTAACCATGGGCCTATCAAAAGCCGAATCGAAGATAATCGCCGCGACTTGGTCACGGGGCTTTTCCATGGCTTCGATCCATCGAGCCACCGGCATACCGAAGGGCTCCCTTACATACGCGCTTGATCGCCTCTGCGAACGCCGGCTTTTGACCAGGCTGTCGCCGAAGCCCGCTGATGACGAAAAAAGGCCGCGGTGGAAATCCCGCCTTCCGGACGCTATCCGAGAGCTCTGGACGGCCATGGTATACTAGTCTCATGAAAATTTTCCTTGCCTCGGACCATGCGGGCTTCGAGCTGAAGCGCTTCCTCCTGGAGCGGCTGTCGCTCGCGGGGCACGAGGCGCGCGACTTGGGCGCCCGCGAGTTCGCGCCTGACGACGACTATCCGGACTATGTCTCGCTCGCGGCCCGCGAGATCTCGCGCGACCCTTCGGCTGCCCGGGCCATCGTCATCGGCGGCTCGGGGCAGGGCGAGGCTATCTGCGCCAACAAGTTCTACGGCGTGCGCGCCGCGGTCTATTACGGCGGCAATACGGACACCGTCAAGCTCTCGCGCGAGCACAACGACGCGAACGTCCTCTCGCTCGGGGCGCGCTTTCTCTCGCCCCGGGACGCTCTGAACGCCGTGAACCTCTGGCTCGCCACGCCATTCTCGGGCGACGAGCGCCACAAGCGCCGCAACCAGAAGCTGTATACGATGGGGAAGCAGGAGCAGTAGGGAAGAATTTTCAATATCCAATTTTCACATGATAGAGATCACTCCAGCTATATTGCCAGAATCGTACCGCGAGCTCGTCGACAAGCTCGATATCGCCGCCGGCCACGCCCGGGCCGTACAGGTCGACATCTGCGACGGCGGCTATGTGCCGAGCAGGACATGGCCGTACCTGAAGGGGCCCAACGCCGAAGATATGATCTTTGAAGAGATCAAAAGCCAGGAGCAGGCCCTGCCGCACTGGGACATCGTCGACTTCGAGTTCGACCTGATGGTCCGCGACGCGCATGCGAAGATCCCCGACTTCATCGCCGTGGGCGCGAGCCGTATCGTCGTCCACCAGGCCAGCATGATGAGGGCGAGCTCGAGAGCGTCGTGCGCGACTACGGCAGACAGTCTGACGATCTGGGCCCCTTTGACGTCGAGCTGGGCGTCGCCCTTTTGCCGACCGACGACCCCGAAGCCGTAGCGGCGTCGATCGCGCCAGTGGCTGCCGGCATCCACTTCGTCCAGGTCATGGGCATCCAGAATATCGGCTACCAGGGCCAGGATTTCGACCCTCGGGCCGTGGAGCTGGTCCGCGCCCTCCGCGCGGCCTATCCCGACATGCCGATCGCCGTCGACGGGGGAGTGGACGTGGATAACGGTCGCGAGCTGGTCAACGCCGGGGCCACTCGATTGGTCGTCGGCTCGGCTCTCTTCGAGAGCGTCGACTTCGCCGGCACCCTCAAGGAATTCCAAGCATTGTGATCGAACCCTCTACGCGCATGTCACTCACCCAAGAACAGATAAAGAGCATAGAGAGCAAGGCGAACGACATCCGCCAGTCCATTATCTCTATGCTCGTCGAGGCCGGCTCGGGACACACCGCCGGGCCGCTCGGCATGGCGGACGTATTCGCAACCCTCTATTTCGCTGGCCCGCAATCGGGCCTCAGGCACGACCCGCTGCGCCCTGATTGGCCGGAGCGCGACCGCCTGGTCCTTTCGAACGGCCACATCGCCCCGGTGCTCTATGCGACCATGGCCCATGCAGGCTATTTCCCGGTGGAGGAGCTGCGCACCCTGCGCAAGTTCGGCTCGCGCCTGCAGGGACACCCGCATCGGGACTTCTTGCCCATGCTCGAGACCTCGTCCGGACCGCTGGGCAGCGGCTTGTCCCAGGCTGTGGGCATGGCTCTGGCAGATCGCATCGATCATGGGGGCGCCGTGGCGGGCAAATCGTCGCCGCGCCGCATCTACTGCCTGATGTCCGACGGAGAGCATGACGAAGGCAATACCTGGGAAGCGATTCTCCTGGCCGGCAGGGAGAAGCTGAACAACCTGGTCGCCGTCATCGACAGGAACAATATCCAGATCGACGGCTATACCGAGGACGTCATGCCTCTCGAGCCCTTTGCCGACAAATACCTGACCTTTAACTGGCACGTCATCGAGGTCGATGGCAACGACGTCCGCGAGATCGCGGCCGCCTTTGAGACCGCAAAGACCATCTTCGAGAAGCCGGTGGTCGTCATCGCTCACACCATTCCCGGCAGGGGCGTGGCCGAATTCGAGCGCAAATACGAATGGCACGGCAAGGCGCCGAGCAGGGAAGAGGGGCGGATGGCCTTGAAAGAGCTGCGGACCCTCGGCGGCAAGATCCGCAGCGAACACGAATAACGAGCTATGATCGTACCATCACAAAAACTCAATCCAAAGCTCTTCGACAAGGATATCGAAGAGGTGCCGATCCGCAAGGGCTTCGGCCAGGGATTGCTCGCGGCGGGGGAGCGCGACCAGAGGGTCGTCGGACTCTGCGCCGACCTCACTGAGTCGACGCAGATGCACCTCTTCAGGGAGAAATTCCCTGAGAGGTTCGTCGAGATCGGCGTGGCCGAGCAGAACCTGGTGACGGTGGCCTCCGGCATGGCGGCCATGGGCAAGATACCGTTCGTCAGCTCGTACGCCATGTTCTCTCCGGGCAGGAATTGGGAGCAGATCCGCACGACCATCGCCTATAACGGCCAGCCGGTCGTCATCGTCGGCTCGCACGCCGGCGTCTCCGTCGGCCCTGACGGCGGCACCCATCAGGCCACCGAGGATATCGCCCTCATGCGGTCTATGCCGAACATGGTCGTGGTCTCGCCCTGCGACGCTATCGAGGCGAGAAAGGCCACGTTGGCCCTGGCAGAGCTGGCCCGAAAGGAGGGTAAGCCCTCCTATATGCGCCTTATACGCGATAAAACGCCCGTTATGACCACGGAAGCCACGCCGTTCGAGCTCGGCAAGGCCCGGGTCTTTTTCGAGCCTATAGCGGGTTCTCCCGAGGTCGCCATCATCGCCACCGGGGCCCTGGTGCACAAGGCTCTGACGGCTGCCCGCGAGCTCGAAAAGGAAAAGATAGGCGTCACGGTCCTGAACCTGGCCACCATAAAGCCTCTCGACGAATCGGCCATCGTCCGCGCGGCCAAAGCCGCCGGGGCCGTCGTCACCGTCGAGGAGCACCAGGTCATGGGCGGCATGGGCTCGGCCGTGGCAGAGCTGCTGGCCGCCAAGCATCCGACGCCGATCGAATTCATCGGCGTCCAGGACCGCTTCGGCCAGTCGGGCACTCCCGAGGAGCTCGTCGAGCGCTACGGCATGGGGGTCAGGGATATCAAGGAGGCGGCGCTTCGGGTGTTAAAGAGAAAAAGGGAAAGATAGAGAACGAAGATCACTCCGGACACTCAGAGCACAAAAGAACACCAGAAGGGGATTCCCTCTGGTGTTCTTTTGTGATCCCCGTGTTCCCTGGTGATCTTCGTTTCCCCTACAACACTGTTTCCTGCTTGCGGCTCATCAGGGCGTTCCTGATGGTCTCGGAGTCGGAGTATTCGAGCTCGGTGCCGGTAGAGAGGCCGCGGCCCAGGATGGTCACTTTCAGGCCATGTATTTTTATGAGAGGCGCGATGTAGCCCTCGACGAACTCGCGGGTGTGCTCGCCCTCGCTGTTAAGCGACAGGGCGAGGATGATTTCCTTGAGGCCGTTCTTTGCGCGGCGCTCGATTGCCTGGACCAGCTCCCGGGTGCGGATCTTCGATTCAGGGTCCTTTTCCACGAGCGATAGGGAGTTGCCCAGGACGAAGTAATAGCCTCCGTAGACCTTGCTCTTTTCGACGGCGTCCAGGTCGACGTCCTTGGCCACGATCATAAGCGACTCGCGGTCGCGGCCGGCGTCGCGGCAGACAGGGCAGAGGTCGCCCGAGGCAGGGGCCCTCTTTTCGAAATAGCGATAGCAGCCGGAACAGACCGTCACGCGGGCGGCCAGCTGGACGATCTCGTCAGCCAGGGAGGCACGGAAGCCGTCGTTGGCGCCCAGCAGGAAATAGACGAATCGCTTGGCCTGGCGAGGGCCGATGCCGGGGAATTGCTTAAAAAGGTCGTGGAGGCGGTTCAGGTGGTCCATGCGCCTATTGTATCAGAGGCTAGAAGCTGCCTTCGATGGCCGGGGCGAACTCGCCGAAGTCGGCCTTCTCGACGGAGAGGAAGGTGGACTTGTCGGCGTCGAAGACCAGCTGGACCTCGCCGGTCGGGCCGTTTCGGTGCTTCTCGATGAGGATGGTGGCCTCGCGGGAGCGGGCCTGCTCGCCGGATTCGTCCTTTTCGCGGTGGATGAACATGACCACGTCCGCGTCCTGCTCGATGGAACCGGAATCGCGCAGGTCCGAGAGACGGGGTTTGCCGCCGCGGGACTCCACGGCGCGGGACAGCTGGGAGAGGGCGATGACCGGCACGTCCAGGTCGCGGGCCAGGTTCTTGAGCGAGCGGGAGATCTCGGTGACCTGCTGGACGACGTTGTCGGTCTTGATCGACTGGACCGGCGTCATGAGCTGGAGGTAGTCGACGATGACCAGGCCCAGGGACTTTTCGGCCTTCAGGCGGCGGGCGATGGCGCGCATCTTCAAGATATTGTTGCCTGGCTGGTCGTCGATATAGATAGGGGCCTTGGAAAGCTTCTCCATGGCGTCGCGGATGCGGCTGAAGTCGTGCTCGATAGAGAGGTTCTTGCCGGTGCGGAGCTTCCAGGCGTCGACGCGGGCCTCGGCGGCCAGCATGCGGTCGACGAGCTGCTGCGAGGACATTTCCAGGGAGAAGATGCCGACAGGGATGTTGTGCTCGACGGCGGCCTTGCGTGCGATGTCGAGGGCCAGTGACGTCTTACCCATAGATGGGCGAGCGGCTAGGATGATGAGGTCCGATTTCTGGAAGCCGGAGAGCTTGTTGTCCAGGGCCTTGAAGCCGGTCGGCACGCCGCGCAGCTCGTGCTGGGAGTTATGGAGGCGGTCCAGGCGCTCCCAGGCCTCGCCCAGGGTGTCCTTGAGGGCGATGAACTTGTGCGAGCCGACGGAATTGGTGACGTCGAAGAGGCGCTTCTCGGCGTTGTCGATGATCTCCTCGAGCTCGCCCTGCTCCTGGAACGACATGGACGAGATGTGCTCGCCGGCCTCGATGAGGCGGCGCATCATGCTCTTCTTCTGGACGATGGTGGCGTAGTGGCGGACGTTCGAGGCCGAGGGCACCAGGGCGACCAGCTCCGAGAGGTAGGTGGCGCCGCCGACGCGCTCCAGTTCGCCGCGGTCCTTGAGCTTTGACGAGAGGGAGAGGAGGTCGATCGGCTCGGCCTTGCTCATGAGCTCGAGCATGGCGCGCCAGACGATGCGGTGCTTGTCGGAATAGAAATCCTCCTCTTTTACGACGTCGGTGATCTCGTGGATGGCCTCGGGACGGAGGCAGATCGAGCCCAGCAGGGCCTGCTCGGCCTCGAGGGACTGCGGCGGGATGCGGATGTGGTCTCCGGTCTTTCTCATGCGACTATTCTACCACCGCCGCCGGCGCGCGGCACTGGCGGAAACGCCGCGGATGCGGTAAAAAGCGTCAAAACAGGGTACAAGCGGGGGATATGCTGTGGCTTACGGCTCGAAGGCCGGTAGCGTCAGCGCGTGCATGCGCGCCGTGGCTCTGCGAAGGTCCGAAGCCCAATAAGGCGCCTTCGTCGGCACCAGGCGCATGCGATTATCATAACGAAGGTTTCCTACTTGCTGGACGAGGCCTCGGTCATGCAGGTTCGCGAGGGCAGTTTTGATCCTGTGGCGCGGTTCTCTGAGCATCCTGGCAAGAGAGGCTGTCGAATGAGGTCCAGAGGCGGTGGCGAGGATAACCTTTCTCTCTGTTTTGTTCAAGCTGAGCATGTCGAACAATGTCTCGATATTGTGCCGAGAGGCGCCCCGCAATGTGCCGCTTAGCAAGGACGACTCCTCTATCATTTCAATGTCGCTCATCAGCCAAGTGTACGCCCAGTCGCATCTTGAGTTCTATAGTCCTCTCGTGTCGAAAAAGAGCCTTTCGTCAAAATGGAGTTTCAAATGTCCATTTTAACGAAAGTCGTTTTTGCGAGACCGTCGAGGGCCCAATAGAATAAAAAGCTTACAAAAAATTCCGCAGATTCCTCGCCGCCTGCTACCTTTTGGTTATTTTTTGACCCTCCGGGGTGTCTTTGACGTCGTAGCCGAGAGCGGCGATCTGGTCGCGCAGATCGTCCGAGAGCTTCCAATTCTTGGCGTTGCGGGCCTCGGCGCGCGCGGCCGCCAGCTCCAAGATTTTTTCTGGTAAAGTATCGCCGTTCTTTTGGGCCGCGGGCAGCTCCTTTATCAATCCCAAGAGCCTATCAAGCTCTAAAAGCGTGGCTTTTTTATCCGCTGCCGACAGCGCTTCTGATTTGACGACCTCCCAAGCCATTGCGAGCGCCTTGGGCGTGTCGAGATCGTCTGCGACGTATGACAGCGCCTTCTGAAACAGCTCACCGTCAGCCGTGCCGCCGTCCGGTAGCTCGGTCACCGCGGCAACGTATCTATTGTAGGCCGTGGCGGCCGCCTCGAGCGCCTCCCAGGTGAAGTTGAGCGGCGTGGAATAGCGGGCGCCCAGCAGGTAGTAGCGATAGGCAAGCGGGTCGTAGCCCTTCTCCTTGAGCGAGCCAAGGGTGAGGAAATTTCCCTCGGATTTGGCCATCTTGCCGCCCTCTACGTTCAAAAAAGCCGAATGAAGCCAATACCTGACGAACTGGCGCCCTTCCGCCGCTTCTGACTGGGCAATCTCGTTGTTGTGGTGGACGGGGATATGGTCGATGCCCCCGGTGTGTATGTCGACGGGCAGGCCCAGGAGCGCCTCGGACATGGCTGAGCACTCTATGTGCCAGCCCGGGAAGCCTTTGCCCCACGGCGAGTCCCACTCCATCTCGCGCCGCTCGCCGGCGGGGGAGAACTTCCAGAGGACGAAATCGGTGGCGTTCTTTTTTTCCTCGTTCACGCCGATGCGCTGGCCTTCGCGGATGCCTTTCAGGTCGATCTTCCCGAGCTTGCCGTATTCCGGGAATAGGGCCGTATCAAAGTATATGCCGTCCGACGTCCGGTAAGCAAAGCCCTTCTTCTCGAGCTTCTTGACGATGGCGATCTGCTCGTCGATATAGTCTGTGGCGCGAGGGAACCGAGTGCCGTCCGTGTCGACGTTCAGGCCGCGTAGGTCTTCGAAGAAAGCCTCCGTATAGTGCCGGGCGATGTCCCAAGCGGATTTGCGCTCGCGACGGCGAGCCGTCTCCATCTTGTCCTCGCCGGTATCGGCGTCGCTCGTTAGGTGGCCGACGTCGGTGATGTTGATGACCTGGTGGACCCGGTATCCCGAGGCCTTCATCAGCCTCTTGAGGGTGTCGGCAAAGACGTAGGCGCGAAGGTTCCCGATATGGGCGAAGTTATAGACCGTCGGGCCGCAGTGGTACATGCCGACGCGCGGCTTGCCGATGAAGCCCAGGAAGCGTCCCAGGAGGGGCTTGAACTCCTCTTTGCGGCCGCTCAGGGTGTTGTGCAGGTAGATCGGTACCATAGGCGTCAGGCTAGAACCATTTTCGGGCGCGCATGATGCCGGCGATGACCAGTCCCGTGGCGAGCATGATCAGGCCGGCCATCCAGAACTCGTGGGGCTTGCCATGGATAGGGCTGTCGGGCGACTCGATGAGGAACCACGAGGCCATGATGTTCACGAAGGACGAGACGATGGTCACGGCCGTAAAGGTCATCATGATCTTGTTCTGCTTGGTCTCCAGGAGGGAGTTGTTCGTCTCGCGCAGCTCGTGGAGCGACTCGTTCAGGCCCTGGACGGTCTTGTGGACCTTCATGTACTCGCCGATCAGGGCGTCGATATAATGGCCGTAATCGGCGCCGAAATGGCCCCTTGCGGCCTCCCTGAACGATTCCAGGACCTCCTGGTGGAGCGAGATGGCGTGCTTGAAGGCCAAGAGCTCGCGCGAGGTGTTCGAGATCTCGTAGACCATGTCGCGCTCGGCGCCGGCGAATATCTTCTTCTCGATCTCGTCCAGGCCGTCGCGCACCGCCTCCAGCTCGTCGCTGAGCGAGCGGTATACCTCGCGCATCAGGTAGTAGAAGGTGTATCCGGCGTTCTCGCCGAGGAGGCCGTTGTGGTCCAGGACGGCGTTGACCTCCATCATCTTTGAGAACTTGTGGAGGGGGTCGATGGTGTCGTAGCGAGCGGTGATGAGGAAGTCCTTGCCGACGATGACGTCCAGCTCTTGGGTAGTGTCCTTGTGCGAGTGCTTCCAGGCGGGGAGGTGGAGGATCAGGTAGACGAAGCCGTCATAGCGGTCGACCTTTGACCGGCTGGTGGGCAGGAGCAGCTCCTCGGCGGCCAGGGGGTGGAGGTCGTACTTCTCCATGAGCCCCCGGACCTCGTCCCTGGTCGGGCACTCCAGGTCTACCCACGCGACCTTCTTGTACGTATAGGTATGTATCATGGGGATAATGATAGCATGATATAATCTCGCCTATGCATCAATCGAACAAAGCCTCCGTCGCCGTCATCGCCCTGGCAGCCGTGGCGGTCTCTTTCGTCCTGGGCTTCCGGTCGGGCGCCACGTCGGCCGCCCAGCAGAGCTTGGCCGCGACCGTCGCCAACCAGGCGGCGGGCAAGCCCTCCTCTGTGGACTTCGCGCCTTTTTGGAAGGCCTGGAACATCATCAACGAGAAATACGCGGGCACCAGCACGTCCGACCAGGACAAGGTCTACGGCGCCATCGAGGGCATGACCGCCTCGCTCGGCGACCCGTATACCGTATTCTTCCCGCCGGCCGAGTCGAAGATGTTCGCCAGCGAGATCGCCGGCAACTTCGAGGGCGTGGGCATGGAGATCGGCATCAAGGACGGCCGCCTGGTCGTCGTCTCGCCGATCAAGGGCTCGCCGGCCGAGGCCGCGGGCGTCAAGGCGGGCGACGCCATAGCCAGGATCGACGAAACGGACGCGGCCGGCCTCTCGACCGACCAGGCCGTACAGCTGATCCGCGGCAAATCAGGGACGAAAGTCCGCCTGGGCCTGGCGCGCGACGGCAAGCCTTTTTCCGTGACCATCGTCCGGGCAAAGATCGACCTGCCGACCGTCCGCACGGCCGTCAAGCAGGAGGCGAGCTCAGCGGGCTCCACGACCGCCGATTCCGGCACCGGCCTGCGCAAGGACGGCATCTTCGTCATATCCCTCTTCAGCTTCAGCGAGAATTCGGCCAACCTCTTCCGCGAGGCTCTGCGCGAGTTCGTCAAATCGGGCTCCCACAAGCTGGTCATCGACCTGCGCGGCAATCCAGGGGGCTATCTCGAGGCGGCGGTCGACATGGCCTCGTGGTTCCTGCCCGACGGCGCCATCGTGGTCCATGAATCCTTTGGCAAGGGCGTGCCCGAGCAGGTCTATCGCAGCAAGGGCTATAACATATTCACCGACAAGCTGAAGCTGGTCGTGCTCGTGGACGGCGGCTCGGCTTCGGCCTCCGAGATCCTGGCCGGAGCCCTCTCCGAGAATGGCCGGGCCATCCTGGTCGGCGCAAAGACCTTTGGCAAGGGGTCGGTCCAGGAGCTGGTCAACCTGACGCCGGACACCTCGCTCAAGGTCACCATCGCCAAGTGGCTGACGCCAAAGGGCAACTCCATCTCCAAGCAAGGCATCACCCCCGACTACATGGTGCCGATGACCGAGGCAGACGCCCGGGCGGAGCGCGATCCCCAGATGGACAAGGCCGTGGAATTGCTTTCAAAGCTGCCATAGGCTAGTATCAAGACCTAACCAGATCGAACAACCATGAAGATCGTATTGACCAAGGACGTGAAAGGAGTGGGAAAGAAGCACGACATCAAGACCGTAGCCGACGGATTCGCCTTGAACAGCCTGATCCCTCAGGGCTTGGCAGAGGTAGCCACCGCCGCGGCCCTGGCCCGCGTCGAGAAGGTCCGCAAGGCCGAAGAGGCCGAGAGGAAGGTCAAGGAGGACCTCCTGTCCAAGAACCTCAAGTCCATCCACGACGCCGTGGTCGAGGTGGCGGTCGGCGCCAACGAGAAAGGCCACCTCTTCGCCGGCCTCCACGCCGCCGAGATCGCGCCCCTGGTCAAGGAGCAGACCCGCATCGACGTCCTGCCGGAATTCATCGTCCTCGAGAAGCCTATAAAGGAAGTAGGGGAGCACAAGATCGACGTCAAAGTCCAGGGCAAAAGCGCCACGTTCACGCTGAACGTCACGGCAAAGAAGTAGGGAAGAGACGAGAGAACACGAAGATCACTAAAGAATACAAAAGAACACCAGAGGGGAATCTCCTCTGGTGTTCTTTTGTGATCCCCGTGTTCCCTGGTGATCTTCGTGTCCTTCCGTATCCTCCTTACGCCACATTCACCACATTCTTCACCTTCGCCTTGCCGTTGAAGCCTATCTTTCGCTTGGTCGAGTTGCTGACGGTGCCCTCGGCGGTGGCGTAGATCGTGTAGTCCTTGCCCAGGGCCGTGTTCTTGCCTGGCAGGGTATTGAGGCCCTCCTGACGGACGATGATAGAGCCTACCTTGGCCCTTTCGCCGGCGTAGAGCTTGATGCCCAGGTATCGTGGGTTAGAATCTCGTCCGTTCTTCGTCGTTCCGGCTGATTTTTTTGTTGCCATGGCGTGTTATTTGAGGCATTCACTATAGCCTATAGGGTGTAACAAATCAAGCCGGGGGCAGGGAAGGGAATAAATATGGCTCAGTATGGCCATATATCAGGTTGACAAGCGCTCATTCGCCTGGTCTCCTATTGACAAATATAATCAGGGGTGCTATAATAGGACTACATCAGAGATTTTCTCTGGTGATTTTAATTTCACTATGATTTTCGAGCTTACGACCGGAATCCTGATGCTCGCATCGGCCCTGACGGGGTCGACGAGCCCTGCGACTGCGGCGACCGCAAGCCAAGGCATATCGAGCGACCAGCCGCTCTCTACCGTCTCGACGGAAGCGTACGTCCGCGATTACTTCAAGGACATCCCGCTCCTCGCCGAGATCTCCCGCTGCGAATCGACCTTTAGGCAGTTCGACAAAGACGGCAAGCCTATCGTCGGCAAGGTGAACAAGTCCGACATCGGCGTCATGCAGATCAACACCTATTACCATGGCGAGAGCGCGGCCAAGCTGGGCTTCGACCTGACCACCATCGACGGCAACCTCGGCTACGCCCGATACCTCTACGGCAAGTACGGCTCGGACCCTTGGTCCAGCTCGTCCAAGTGCTGGGGCACGTACGAGAAGCCCGCCAAGGACCTCGCCCGCACGTAATCCGCGCAGAGAAAGAAGGATATAGGCAAAGGCCGCCCCCAAAGGCGGCTTTTGCTTGCCGGCGGAGCGTCGGTGGGGTAGTATCCTGCCCAGATGAACATCCTTACATCGCAGGGCTTGCACGCGCGCCTGGTAGCGCACGACATCGACACCGAAGGCTGGGGCATCGGCTCCCATCGGTCGTTCGACGACCTTTTGGCCGAGCTTGCCTCGGGAGAGGCCAGTCTTATCGACCAGGAAGGCCGTCTGGTCTATTGGAGCCGGCGGACCGAGGTCCGGGTGATCGGCGCCTTTGGCGACGAGATACACGTGTTGGCGCGGCCGATCAAAGGCAGGGTAGCAAAAGGCGACGCCGGTCCCGCCGAAGCCGCCGAGCGGTCTGTCCGTCAGGCGCTCCAGATCCCGTCAGGGGCCGAGGTCGCGCTGTTCCAGGACCGTCTTCGGGAGCCGCCTGCGGACGGGCCGTCAAGAGACTATCCCGGGCTGTGGTCGGCGGGGGAGCACCACCTGTTCCTTTGCTTCATCTCGCGGGCGCTCTTCGAAAGCCTGCGACCCCACCATGCGTGGGAGGCTATCTCCGTCTCGGCCGCAGGATGACCTGCGGCCTTTTTCATGGGCCAAAGGCTACTTGCCGTCCCTGATGTCCTTGCCGCCATGGAATTTCTCGTGGATGTCGCGCAGGCGCTTGTTGGTGACGTGGGTGTAGACCTGGGTGGTCGAGACGTTCTTGTGGCCCAGGAGCTCCTGGACGCTGCGCAGGTCCGCGCCGCGGGAGAGGAGGTCGGTGGCATAGGTGTGGCGCAGGGTATGGGGCGTGACGCGCTTCGAGATGCCGGCCACCAGGGCGCAGCGCGAGATCATCAGCTGGATGTAGCGATTGGTCAGCCGGTTGTGGTCCGGATCCTTCGAACGATGGTTGATGAAGAGGGGCTTGGACATGTCCTTGCGCGCGGCCAGGTATCTGCGCACCCATTCGGCGGCGTGAGGGGAGATGAAGATGGTGCGGATATGCTTGCCCTTGCCGACGATCGAGAGCTCGTAGGTGCGGTCCTTGGACTTGTCCCGGAGTATGGACATCTGGTCGGCGTTCAAGGCCGCCAATTCCGAGATGCGCATCCCCGAGGAAAAGAACAGCTCCATGATGGCCCGGTCGCGCAGGCCCGAGTCGGTCTTGGTATCCGGCACGTCGAGCATCTTCTGGATATCGGACACTTCCAGAAAGGAGATCGTCTCCTCGCTCTTCTGCTTGGCCAGCTTGATCTTTGAGGAGGGCAGGGACTCGATATCCCGGTCGGCTAGGAAGGCCAAGAGAGCCCGGAGGGCGATCAGGTAGTAGTTCTGGGACTTCTTGCTCAGGTATTCGCCGCCGGGGGTCTTGTACTCGCGGGCCATGTACAGGCGGTAGTCCCATATGTGCTCGGCGGTCAGCTCGTGCGGCTTCAGGCGCTCCTGGCCGGTCTCTTTGAGCCAGCGGACGAAGAGGGAGAGATACTGATTGTAATTCCTCTGCGTGTTGTTCGACAACCCTTTCTCGATCTCGCAGTAGTCCAGGAACGGCAGGACGTAGTCCTTGAGGGGAGTGGAGCTTTGCTTGGCTTTCATAGTCCTATTTTAACCGATATACATCCTTCGCACAATATATGTAAAACGAAGGATATTTGGCCTTGAGACGTTTATTGCCCCAGCGGCGTATAGCCGGTCTCGCCGATGTTCTTGAGCCGGGTGGCGGCGTTCTCGAGCTCGGTGGGCGCGCCTGCGTCGATGCGTCCCAGGTTATGGATGAAGGCCTTCCAGAGGATGCCGATGAAGATCTTGTCATAGAAATAGATGATCGGGCCTTTGACGGCGTTCCAGACCGTCTCTATTCCTCCATAGGCGTAGTGGAGGTTGCTCTGGGTCTGGGGGGCCTCGATGATGGCGCGCAGGTCGTAGCCGAAGAACGACAGGACGATGATGGCGACCAGGGCCAGGATGATGTATTTGACCATGGGTAAAGTATAGCAGAAGAGTAAGTGGAAGAATGCACAGATCATCTACGCTCCGTGCTTTTCTAAAGCGCCGGCAGATACGCCATCGGATCCAGATAGCCCGAGGCCGGCGAGGCCACGGTCTTTATGCCCGCGCAGGCCTTGGAGCCGAGGGCCGACGAGTCGACTATCTGGATGCCGGCGGTGACGTAGAGGCCGAAATGGAGGTGCGGGCCGGTGGCATAGCCCGTGTCGCCGCTGTAGCCGATCAGGTCGCCAGTCACCACCGCCTCCCCAGGCTTCGCCCTGACCACGGACATGTGCCCGTAGATGGTCGAGAGGCCGTTCGGATGCTTGATGAGGACGTATTTGCCGTACTGGCAGCCGCTGCGGGCCTTGGTCGGCTCGGTATCCGTCACTACGCCCGACATGGCCGCGTAGATAGGCGTGCCGATCGGAGCGCGGAAGTCCACGCCATTGTGAGTGCCGGTGGTCTTGTAGAGCGTGCGCGCGGCCGCCGTCTTGCCGAAGTATTGGGTGATGCCGATGTCCGTCAAAGGCCAGGCCAGGACGCTGTGCTTTGCTCCCGGCACGGCGCTGGCGCTGACGCTCTTGAGCTTTGCCTCGTATTCGGCCAGCTCCTTCTCGTAGGCCGCGCGCTGGGCGATCTTGTCCGCCAGGAGCTTCTTGTAGGCCGCTTCCCTGCTGCTCGTCTCGGCCAGGAGCTGGTCCTTCTCCTGCTTGCTCACCGCCACCAGCTTGGTCTGGTCCGCCAGGTTCCTCTTGTAGGACTCGAGCTTGGCCTTTTCCGCGGCGGCCTTTTCCCTCTTGTCGCTCAGGTCGTCCTGGAGGTCGCGCAGCTCGTCGAAGCGCGTCTTTACCCGGGCCTGGACCGAGCGCAGGGCGTTCACGTAATCCCACATGTCGGAGAGGCTCCTGTCCTTGAAGAACTCCTCGACCGCCGACTGCGACTCGGCCATGGCCATCTGGCGCATGCCCTCGGCGATCGCCGCCGACGCTCCGTCCACGCGGGCCTCGGTCTCGCCGATCTGGTCGTCCAGCTGCTCCAGGGTCAGGCCGGTCTTTGATATCTGCTTCGTCGTCAGGCTCAGGTCGGTCTGCAGCTTCTTTTGCGTCAGGTCGAGGGTCTTGACCGCGTTAGAGAGGGTCTGCGCCTGCTGGGAGGCGGAATTGAGCAGCGTCGAGTATTGGTCGATGAGCTTCTGGGTCTCGACGATCTTTTGGTTCAGGTCGGACGCGGTGTCGCCAAAAGCCCCGGCGGGCATGAGCGCCAGGGAGAGCGCGAGAGCCGCACCGGCTATGTATGTCCTATAGTTTGATTGAAGCAATGGCTTTCTCGATCCTTTTGAGGGTTGTCTCTTTGCCCAGTATGGCGCTCAGGGTGAACGGGTTAGGCGATCTATCCTTGCCCGAGAGGGCGAAGCGGAACGGCCAGAGCACGTTGCCGCGCCCGTTCTGGTCGGCATAGGGCCAGACGGCGGCTTTGATCTTGTCCTCCTGCCAATCTGAGGGCGCGATGCCGCGCAGCATCTCCCCTACTTCTTCGAGGTGCTTTTTCGCCGGGCCCAAGTCGGCCTCGTCCTTCCATTTCAACGACAGGGCGTCGTAGGCGGGCTCCATGAAGTAGTAGTCCAGGTCCTGGGATTCTACGAGCCGCGAGATGTCGCCGTAGGTGTTGATGCGCTCGATAAGGACGGGCATGAGCCGGGTCAGCATGTCGTCCGATACGTCCCAGCGCAGGTCAGCGGCGCGCGACATCGAGAGGATGCGCCGGCGGGCCTCCTTGATGAAATCGGCCTTCGGGGCCTTTTTCAGATGCTCCTTATTGATCCAGCGCAGCTTCTCCTCGTTGAAGATGGCGCCGCCCTTCTGCGCCTTTGACAGGTCGAAGGCTTTGACCAGGCCGTCCAGGTCAAAGATCTCCTGTTCCGTTCCCGGGTTCCAGCCCAGCAAGGCCATGTAGTTCAGGAGAGCGTCGGGCAGATAGCCCGCGTCGCGGTAATAGGTCATCGATTGTGCGCCGTGGCGCTTGGACAGCTTTGAGCGGTCGTGGGCCAGGACGAGCGGCAGGTGGGCGTAGGTCGGCGTCGGGGCGCCCAGGGCCTCCTGGATGAGGATCTGCCGCGGGGTATTCGAGATGTGGTCCTCGCCGCGGATGACATGGGTGATGCCCATCAGGTAGTCGTCCAGGACGACGGCGAAGTGGAAGATCGGCTCGGTGACGCTTTTGGCGATGACGAAGTCGCCCAGCTCGGCGGTGTCGAACTCGATCTCGCCGCGGATCATGTCGCGGAACCTCACCCGCTTGTTCGGGTTCTTGAAGCGGATGACCTCTCCCCTCTTGCCCGTTCCCTGGCCGTCCCCTTCCTTGTTCTCTTCCTTCGATATGAAAGCCTTGCCCTCGTCCAGGAGCCGCTGCAGGTGCTCGCGGTACAGCTCGCCGCGCTCGGACTGGCGGTGCATCTCGTCGTACGGCAGGCCCAGCCATTCCAGGCTCTCCAGGATGTTGTCTTCGTACTCCTTTTTCGAGCGGGCCGCGTCAGTGTCCTCGATGCGCAGGACGAATTTTCCGCGATTCTGCTTGGAAAAGAGGTACGAGAAGACCGCCGTGCGGTAGTTGCCGGCGTGGAGGAAGCCCGTCGGAGAGGGCGCGAAGCGGGTCACCACGCGGCCGCGGCCGCCAAAAAAGGCTTTGATCGCTGATATCATGGGTACAGTATACACTCTTCTACCCAAAGCAAAAACCGCGTTTTCGCGCGGTTTCGGCTCTTGTCAATATCCAAAGTATATACTTTTTGAATATTGGGTCAAGCTGCATGGAGGCGACGGGAATCGAACCCGCTCGAACTAATTGACAAGAAGAGTCCGCAGAACCATCTTGCGCCCCCAAGGCAGAGGTTAGTCATGCCCCACCAAAGAGCATCATACGCTAGAGAGATAAAATCCAGATAAAAATCGAGCGGCGTTTTGAGTTAGAGAATGAAAAAAGATTTAGTACATGAAAACCTCCTACTTAGTGTGCTCCAAGGCTATCTTCAGTATTTCCCGGGCGATCTTGTCGGCGGCGTCCTTGTGAGCAAAGGCCTGGGCGCCCTTCCTCATGGCCGCGGCCACCTCGGGCTTCTCGATGAGGCGATCGATCTCGGCTGCCAGGACATGGGGCGTCAGATTGACCTCCTCGATGACCGAGCAGCCCCCGGCCGCAGCGTAGGCGTAGGCGTTCGAGGTCTGGTCGTGGCTGATCTCCTCGGGGATCGGAATGACGATTGACGGCACCTGCCAGAGGGCGATTTCGAAGATCGTCGAGCCGGCTCGGGAGATGATCACCGAGGCCGCGCCCGCCGCCATGCGCAGGGCCAGGACGTTCAGATAGGCGAACGGCTTGTATCTGTCGCGGTGGATGCTCTGGTTCAGGATGACCGCCGCGGTGTTGGTCATCTCGTCGATATTGTCCTTGCCGGTCTGATGGATGACGTAGTATTTCTTGACCAATTCAGGCAGGATGCCGATGATGGCCTCGTTGATCTTCTTTGAGCCCTGCGAGCCGCCCAGGATGACGACGACGGGGATCTGGTCGTCGAGCTTCAGGTAATCGCGAGCGCCCTTCTTGATCGGCTCCATGACCTCCTTGCGCACGGGATTGCCGGTAAAGGCCACTTTGCTCGCCGGGAAATAGGCGCCGGCCTCGCGGTACGAGACGGCCACCCTCTGGGCGAACCTGCCCGCCCAGAGGTTCACGCGGCCCGGATGCGAGTCGGACTCATGGATGACCACCGGGATGCCCAGGAGCCGCGCCGCGAACAGGACCGGGAACGAGACGTAGCCGCCCTTGCCGAATACCACGTCGGGATAGATGTTCCAGACATCGATGACCGCGTTCATGACGCCAAAGGCGGTCTTGAAGAGGTCGGTGACGTTGCGCAGCGAGAAATAGCGGCGCACCTTGCCGGCGTAGGACGGCTTGTAGACGATGCCGTATTCAAAGAGCGCGCGCTCGTCGTAGGGCGACGGCGCCATGTAGTAGAGAGCGGCGTCCAGGAGCTTCTCCTCCTTGGCGATCTTCCTGATCGATTCCGCCACCGCCACGATCGGATAGAAATGCCCGCCGGTGCCGCCGCCTGTTAGAAGTATCTTCATGGTGATCTTGAGCCGCTATTTTCGGAGCCGCGCCGTGCGCGATATATTGAGAAGTATACCAGATTCCGCCAGGACGAAGAGCAGGGCCGTGCCCCCCTGCGAGACGTAGAGGAGCGGGATGCCGGAAAGCGGCAGGACGCCCACCATGGCCCCGATGTTGGTGAACGACTGGACGATGATGAAGGAGACGATGCCCACCGAGAGCAGGGTGCCGAACTGCGTGTAGGCGGTGACCGCCACTTTCAGCGAGCGCAGGGCGAAATAGACGAAGAGGCCCAGCAGGGCCAGGGCCCCGATGAAGCCGAACTCCTCTGCCGCCACGGCGAATATCGAGTCGCCGACGGGCTCGGGCAGGTACTTGAACTTCTGGATGCTCTGGCCGAATCCCCTGCCCGTCAGCCCGCCCGAGCCGATGGCGATGAGCGACTGCTTGATCTGATAGCTGGATGCCTGGCTGGCCTCTGACGGGTTCAGGAAGGTCTGGATGCGGGCCATGACGTACGGCCGGGTAAAGGCCAGAAGAGCGAGCCCCAAAAAGCCGACCAGGACCAGCGAGCCGATATGCTTCCATCGGCCGCCTGCCGCGATGAACATCGCCGCCAATGCAGCGGCGATGACGATAAATGTGTCGGTGTCAGGCTGGGCCAGGCAGAGCGCGCCAGTGATGGCGAGCATGACCAGGAGCGGCACGAAGCCCTTTTTGAAGTCGCTGGCCTTGTCCTTGACGAACGATAGCCAGGCGGCGAAATAGATGATGGCCGCGATCTTCAGCACCTCGGAGGTCTGAAAGGTAAAGGAGCCGATCAAGAGCCAGCGCACCGCTCCGCCATGGTGCAAGCCCAGGCCAGGGATGAAGATGAGGAGGTTCAGAAAGACAGAGAACACGAAGAATACGAAAGAATACCTGCGCCACTGCAGGTAGTCGATGCGCGAGAAGAGATACATGGCCAGGAGGCCGGGCACCAGGCCGAAAAAGATCTGCTTGAAGGCGATCGAGCCGAAATGCACCGAGTCGCGGGCCAAGAGCCCCAGCGAGGCCGAGAGGAATATGAGAAAGCCCGCCACCACGAGCGAGACGATCGAGACCAAGAGGCGGGTGTCCATCCGTTCCCTGCGCATGGGTATAAATATATCATGCCGGGCAAAGCAAAAGGCCGCGACGACGAATCGTGCGGCCTAAGTTTTTTAAGAAGCGAAAGAAGCGCGCTTCGGGGAAAACTGAGAGGGGACGGTGTCCATGCTCTCCAAAAACCCATCAGGACCTTGTATCTGGCAGGAGGAGACTGGCGTCATATTCGGGACAAACATCGGATCCGCTACGCTTTTGGCGTACAGTCCGGAATAGAGCTTCCAATCTGCGACTCGCCGAATCAAAGATCTACTGACATAGATAGTATAGCAGACCCCGTTCCTATTGTCAAGCACATTAGTACGGCTTAACAGAGCCGCTATTTTGGGCCAGATAGGCCAGGGTCGACCGGGCCAAGGCTTCCAAATCGGCGAATCTGCCCTCATAGGAAGAGCCTAAAACGGCGATGATCAAGGGGTGGTCGAGGCCGGCGTTAAAGGCTACGACCACGTTCCCGCCCGACAGGTCGGTGTAGCCGGTCTTTGAGGCGAGGACGTTCGGTATCTCCCCTATCGCTTTGTTGGTGTTGCTGGCGGCGTGCACCGCGTTCTTTGACGTCAGGCTGATCTGGCCGTATGAAGTGGCCTCCAGGAGGTGCGGCTTGTGCTTCAATATGAAATCGACGAGCAGTGCCACCTCTCGGGCGCTGCCGTAGCCGCCCGAGACGGTCTGCGAGACGTCCAAGCCCGACTGGTTGTAGAAATAGGCCGTGCGCAGGCCAATCTCGCGGGCCAGCGAATTCATCTTCTCCACGAAGAGGGCCTGAGGGTCGGTCGAGGTGCTCGAGATGATGGAGCCCCCGGTGGCGGCCACCGCCCGGATGCCGTCGTTCGAGGAGGTGATCAGGCTGAAATCGACCAGGTTGCCGATATTCCACTGCTCGCCGATGAGGAGGCCGGTATCCCCTTCCTCGCGGATGTCGTCGGCGGTCACGCGCACGAGCAGGTAGTCCGGCGCCAGGATCGAGACCGTCAGGGCCGACATCAGCTTGGTCAGCGAGGCCAGCGGGCGGACCGCGTCGGCGTCCTTTTCAAACAGGGTCTTGCCCGTCACGGCGTCGTAGACGATGGCCGAGCGAGCCTCGATGGGCGTCAGGGGAAAGGTCGGCAGCTGGCGGGTGGTCGTGCTGACGGCCACCAGCGGCACGCGGGGCGCCTCGGCCCTGCCGCCCTGGTGAGACCACCACAAAAACAGCGCTATCGCGAGCGCCAGGAGCGATACTTCGATCTGGGCGATGCGCTTAGGCGACAGGGGGCTGTTCATCGGGTTTCGGTTGCTCGGCGTCTGCCGCGGCAAAGGCTTCCAGCTCGGCTTTGACCTTGGCGTAGTCCGGCAGCTCCTCGGCCCGGGTCGCGCCTAGGTGGGCCAAGAGGTCGACGGTCGGGGCGTAGGAGAATCCCCTGCCCTCGCCTTCGCGGAGGCTCGATCGCTCGACCAGGCCGCGGATCAGCAGGTTGCGCAGGATGAACGACGAATTGACGCCGCGGATATAGTCGATGTCGGCGCGCTTGATCGGGCCTTTGTAGAGGATGATGGAGAGGGTCTCGAGGCCGGCCTTGCCCAGGTCGCGGACGAGCTCGTCCTTGGTCAGCTGAGTTATCAGGTCTGAGGCCTCGGACGCCGTGCGCATCTCGATCTCGGCGTCGGGCCCCTCTCCCAGGCGCATGACGCGCAGGCCGCGGCTCTGGAGGGCGGTTTCGAGAGCCGAAAGGGCTGCCCGGAGCTCCTCAGCCGTGCAGCCCAGGGCCGCCTGAGCCTTCTTCAGACTGATCGGCTCTCCCTTCCAGAACAGCAGGGCCTCAAGCTTGGTCTCTAGGGTCATGGTCTGAGTATAGCTAATATTTCGGGACGCCGACAGTCTCGGTCTCCATCTGGATGTCGTCGAAATGGCGCTCCTGACTGACGTTGATGACGCCCTGCTTGACCAGCTCGAGCATTGCTAGGAAGGAGACGATGATGTTGACCTTTTCGGCGGGCGCGGCGCTCCCTGCCTGTCCTGCCCCGCCTACGGCGCCGGCGAACTGGCGGAAGCTCATGCGCAGGTTCTCGGAGACGCGCTGGGTCAGGTTCGTGATCATCTCCTCCAGGCTGATGACCTTGTCGACGACGACCTTTGGCAGGAACTCGCGCTTGGGCAGGCTGGCCAGGACGCGCCCGGCGGCGGCCAGGAAGTTCTCGGCCGTCATGTCCGCGTCGGGCGAGAATACCGGTTCCAGGCGGCGCTCGCCGCGGGCAAAGAGGATCCGGGCGCCAAAGAGCGGCTTGATCCTGAGCGACAGCTCGCGCATGCGCTCGTATATGCGCAGCCTGCGATTCAGGTCGTCGATCGAGGCCTGCTCCTCGACGGTCAGGTCAAGGGTGGGCAAAAGCGACTTGGATTTGATGAGCAGGAGCGTCGACGCGGTGAGGATGAACTGAGCGCTGTCGGCCACGGGAAAATCCGCCAGGTTCTTCACATAGGCGATATAGTCGTCGGCAACTTTGGCGAGCGAGACGTCGCTCACGAAAAGCTTCCTCTTCTCGATGAGGTCGAGGAGAAGGTCCAGCGGCCCTTCGAAATGCTCCTGTTTGACGGTGAATGCCATGGGAATAAGCCTATTTTAGCAGGTTAGACGCCAATAGACACGGGTGGATACTGCTAGCTACTTGTGCCCTAGGCGGCATGAATTGTAAATGGAGCTTTCTATGAAAGAAAAAGCGGCCAGAACGATAGTTTCTGGCCGCTGGAGGCCTCTCCCTTATGGGACGAGGCGTGTGGGACCGCGATACAGGTAGGTAACCTCACGGACATTCTTGCGATCCAGGAGGATCATCAGAAGCCGCGTCAGGCCGAGGCCGAATCCGCCATGCGGAGGGCATCCGTAGCGGAAGAAGTCGATGTAGTGCTTGATCGACTCAAGGGGGATTCCCTTCTCGGCCGCTTGCGCCGACAGGACGTCGACGCGATGCTCGCGCTGGGCGCCGGTGGTCACTTCCAGGCCGTGCCAGAGGAGATCGAAGCTCTTGGTGAGCGTTGGGTCATCCTCATGGCGACGGTGATAGAAGGGTCGCACCTCGACTGGATAGTCCGTCACGAACACGAACTCGTGGCCAGTCTTCTCCTTGATGTATTCGGCGAGCATGCGCTCACCGGGTGGGTCGAGGTCTTCCTTGTGGGCGATCGCGTGGCCGCGCTCGGCCAGGATGGCCCGGGCTTCGGCGAGCGGGATACGCGGGAACGGCAGCATCGGAACGACGACGTCGATCCCGGTGAGCCGCTTTATCTCGTCTCCGCATTCCTTCTGGACGTAGCCGAGCGCGTAAGCGATCAGGCGCTCTTCGAGCGCCATCACGTCTTCGTGCGACTCGATCCAGGACATCTCCACGTCGACGGAGGTGAACTCCGTGTCGTGGCGGGCTGTGAACGAAGGATTAGCGCGGAAGACCGGGCCGATCTCGAAGATACGGTCGAGCCCTGCTGCCATCGCCATCTGCTTGTAGAACTGCGGCGATTGGGCGAGCGTGGCTTTGCCGCCGAAGTAGTCGAGCTGGAACAGCTCGGCCCCTGATTCGCTTGCCGTGCCCATGAGCTTCGGCGAGTGGATCTCCATGAAGCCGTTCTGCAGCCAGAACTGCCGCATCCCCTGCTCCAGAGCTGTCTGGACCTTGAAGATGAGGGTGTTCTCGGGACGGCGGATGCTAAGCGCCCGCCAGTCGAGCTGGAGGTCGAGACCGGATTCGGCTGTGATCGGGAGCAATTGCTCCGCGGGGCCGACATCCTCGATCGAATCGAGCACGATCTCCACGCCCCCGAGCTTAGCGCTCGGATTGGCGACGACCTTGCCCGAGGCGATGATGGCGGATTCCTGCGTCAGCGCGCTGATAGCAGCGCCGAGCGGGTCTCCTTCCTTCTTCTCGTGGCAGAGCTGGATCATGCCGGTATGGTCCCGGAGGACCACGAACTGCATGCGCTTCTGGTCGCGGATCGCGTGTGCGAAACCCGCAACTGTGACGATCGAGCCCGAGAGCGCTGACACATCCCTGGTCAATGTTCGATTAATCATGATTTGCCTTGCTTTATTTTTACGGCGAGATTTTACGCCGGAAAATGCGTGGGAACGGAATGGCGTCGCGCACATGCGGGATGTTGAGCATCCAGCGGATCATGCGTTCGACCCCCATGCCGAAAGCCGCGTGAGGAACGCAGCCGAGTTGGTGGACGTCACGGACGAATTCGAAGCGCGGATCACCATGCTTGCCCTTATCCTTGAGCCGCTCGTCGAGTTCGCGGAGTTGATGGATTTTCTCGGCGGTGCCGAGGAGCTCGCCGTAGCCATTGCTCGCGATCAGGTCGGCGACGCGAGTGATTCGCGTGTCGGCCGGATCGATGCAATACGGGAACGGTTCGATAGTCCGGGGTATCCCAGTGATCCAGAACGGGCGACCAGGAAAGAGCTTGGAGAGCAAGGTTTCCTCTTCGGAGCCGAGGCTCTTGCCAAACTCATGTTGCATGCCGAGCGACGAAAGGTGCTTGACCGCCTCTTCGTAGCTGATGCGGGGATATGGAACGGACATGCCGTCGGTGCAGAGCGTCGTGCCGAGCACCTGGAGCTCTTCCGAGAGCTCCTTCTGGCATTTCTTGGTGAGGAAACAGATGATGTCCTCAACCATCTTGATGATGCAGTCGAGGTCGCACCAAGCCACCTCGGCCTTGATATGCCAGTATTCCATGAGGTGCCGTTTGCTGCGGCCCTCTTCCCCGCGGAAGCTCGGTCCCATATTGTAGACGCGCTCGAAGGCGTGGACCGCCGCTTCGAGGTAGTATCCGACGCATTGCGTCAAGAATACATCCTCGTCATGGACGGTCAGCTTCATGGCCGTGCCGTCTTCGTAGAGCGGCACCGGCGTGAGTATCGGCGCGTCGATCGATGTGAACCGGTTGTCTCGGAACCACTGCCGCATGTGATGCATCAGGCTGTCCCGATATTTCAAGATGGCCATTACCTTCGGGTTGCGGAGGTAGATATGGCGGTTGGCGAGCAGATGGGGCGTCATGCCTTCTGCGAAGATGTCGAAGTCGGAGCGCGGGTGCGGATCGAATCCGCGGGTGACCCCGCCGACGAGCGTGATGTCATGCGCGGCGATTTCGAGGCGGCCTTTAGGCGTCCTCGAAACGACTCCTTTGACGACGATGCCTGATTCGACAGGGATATCCCTGGCGATCTCAGACGCTCCGTTCGAGCCATGCTCGGCGGAGACGACGACTTGGATCTTGCCCGTGCTGTCGGACACATCCAAGAACGTGATGCGGCCCTGGTCCCGCTTGGAGGAGACCCAGCCTGACAAGTCGACCTGGTCTCCGGGTTGAGCCCGGAGGAGGTCGGCTACGAATACAGTCTTCATAGTCTGACCCTTCCTTGGTTGGTTATTGTATCGGTTTCGAGGAACTTCGGTCTGTGCCGGAGTCTTGTTTCACATTAATGAAAAAAGCAAACTGTGTCAATACCTACTTAGAATTCGATGGATATGGTTCGGGCGGCCGGGTCGATTCGCACCTTTCTACCATACGGTATGGGTATCTGAGGATGTGTGTGCCCAAAATCAAGATTTTGTATTACTGGCGCCTTTGGATTGTATCGACGGAATTCTGCGAGCACATGTTCCCGCTGTTCGCGCCTGTAAGCAGCTTTAGCAGATGACCCTTTCGGGTCCGAAAAGTTCCACGCTTTTGGACGGCCCACAAGGAGGCCTTTGGCAGCTCCTAAGATTTTCTTTCTTCCGAGCTTCCTTAGTATCGAAGCGACTTTTCGAGCAGATGGCACTTCTTCTGAGGTCTCAATGAGCAGAACCGCGTCCTTGAATTGATCAAGTGTCGGCATATCATTTCCCGAATCAAGCATTGCATTGATTGACTCAAGACAACCACCCCATGTTATTCCCTCCACTATCAAGTCTCCGTCCCAGAACCAACCCTCATTTGGTTCGAAACATCGCTCCTGCTTAAGCGACTCTGGATTACTCCAGTCGACGTCGACATCAGAGTATACGCTACTCGACATGAGGTCCACCCGGCCCTTCCTGAAGAGCGCCTGATTGATAAAACGATCTGTGAACTTATCAGGTCCTTCCTTGTGGGCGAATTGGGTGAAGAGTGCCGCGCCGTAATACGAAGGCACGCCAAGGAGCCAGAGGAAACTCATGAAATGGGTATTGTCGCTGAAGCCAAAAAAAGGCTTAGGGTTTAATGCGAACGGTTTCCGAGGCAAGAGCTTCATATATGTTGCCTGATCATCGCCACCAAGAGTGGTCACTACCCCTTTGATTTCCGAGTCAGAGAAGGCTGCAACTAGATCATTGATACGCTCGTCGACTGACGCGCCGAGTTTTCCTGTTGAGGGATATTCTACGGGGATAAGCCCGAGCTTACGGATTTGCTTCAAGCCAAGCTCATATACATGAGGCCACTTCCCCGGCGCGGCAAATGAAGGTGATAATATTGCCACCTTGTCACCTCTTTGGAGTTTTCGGAGTCTCTTGAATCTCACAAGATAATCATACGATATAAACATAAAAAGGGCGCCGTAAGGCGCCCATCTCTCAAAACCCAAAAAAAGCTTCGGCGTTCTTGCGAAAGATCCGTTGCTTTGCCTGGTCTCGCATCTCGAGAGGCAAACTCTCGATAGCATTCCGAAGAGCGGTAAGGCAGAGCCAATGGCTATGCTCAGCCCCTTTAGCCAAGTGTCCATAGACCTTGTGCTCTTCCGGATCGGTCCAATGATACTGATACGATGTGACGATCCGCTGGCCCTTTTCCGGGTGAACATAGGGCCGCGACCTGATTAGGTTAAGAGGTTCGTCGCTCCCATACATGATACGGCTGATACCGAAAGATTCGATAGCGAGCTTCATAACCTCTTCCGACGGGTTAAGCGATGTATCCATGCTCACGTTCGGAGCTTCAGCGATTCGGCGATAGGCTTCGGCTAAGCCAGATACAACGAATTTCGTCGAACCGAGGTGGGCGATTGATATTCGTAAGGCTGGGAAATCCGTAACGACCTTCATCAGATCATCCTGGCTTTCCACAATCATCCGGGGTAGATGAAGGATAATCGGGATACCAAATCGCTCAGCCGCCACAAGGATCTCTGGAGGAAAACATTGATAGATCTCTTTGGCTGTTGGCTCGACATACGAATAATACATTTTGAGTGCCGAAACACGTGGGTGGAGCAACATCCGAATCGTATACTCGGGATCCTCTGGCAGGCCAAATAAGGCGACCCGATCATTTGGCGGGCTATCAGAGAGCAGATACTGGTTCACTTTGCGATGGTCTATGCCCCGGAAAGTTTTAGCGAATCGGAGCGACCTGATCGATTTACCAGGGTGAAAAACCTCTCTTACCTTTTCCGACTCCTCGATCGAAAAGCAAGGGAAAGTCGAGAGCATATGACGAAAGGTCTTTTCGCCCATATCTCGGATATGCTCAGGAAGTGTTGCATGGGCATGACAATCGACGATATCGCTTGGCAGCCAACGAGTGAATGACTCGATGGATGTTTTCTCTCGGTCAGAGAGCGCCATGGCATGCGCGAGATACGCATCTCTGTTTATAGTTGTTGCGAGCATGTGTTGTCTATTTGAGTGTTCATCTCTTAATAGAGCCTACATGCCGCAGATCGAGCAGTCAACCTGTGTACTCTACGGCGTCAAACGCTTAACACCTCGATAAAGATACGTCACATCTCTCACGTTCGAGATGCCGAACACTTTCATTAGCATGCGTGTTGGGCCCGGAGCGAATCCTCCATGTGGGGGACAGCCGTACCTGAAGAAATCGATATAGGTCTTGAATGAAGCGAGGTTGAGACCTTGCTCCTCGATCTGTTTCGATAATCTCTCAACACGATGCTCCCTTTGGGCTCCGCTCGTTATCTCGACCCCATTCCATAGGAGGTCAAAGCTTTTGGTGATTGTCGGGTCCTTTTCATCTCGCATGCTGTAGAATGCTCTTACTTCAGTCGGGAAATCATGGATAAATACGAATTCATGGCCGAATTTCTCTTTGACATACTCGCATATAGCCCGCTCTTCTTCTGGGCTCATGTCGCCGCCACGCTCATTCGGAATGCCTCTAGCGGCAAGTATTTTTTTTACTTCACGGATCGATATTCTTGGGAACGGAAGAGCGGGCACAGGCAAATCTCTGCCGTATATCTTAAGAATTTCGTCGCCGTGCTTTTTTTTGACGGCGGCTATCATCGCCGTCACCATTTTTTCTTCTTGATCCATTAGGTCATGATGTGACGATATATATGACATTTCGATATCATACATAGTGAACTCGGTGTCATGTCGGGAAGTGAAAGAAGGATTCGCTCTGAATACAGGACCTACTTCGAAGACACGCTCGAATCCCGCCGCCATCGCCATTTGCTTGTACAGCTGAGGAGATTGGGCGAGCTTGGCCGTCTCGTCGAAATATTTCACTTCGAACAGCTCGGCGCCTGACTCTGACGCAGTTGATATGAGCTTTGGCGAATGAATCTCTATGAAATCGTTTTCGATACAGTACGTTCTAAAGGCCTGCTCCATTGTCGTCCAGACCTTGAATATAAGAGCATTCTCAGGTTTACGGAGATCGATCCACCTCCAGTCAAGACGTATCTGCTGATCAGTTTCTTCGTTTCCCTTCTTTACGACTACGGGTATAGGCAGCTCTGGATCTGCGACAGAGAGTATTTCGAGCCGCGTTATCTCTATCTCTACCCCTCCAGGGGCTTGATCGGCTTTTTTTGCCTTACCTGCGAGTGCGATGACGGATTCGAGCGAAAGCGTCTTTAATTTTTCGAACTCGGGATTGTCTTTAGTGGCGAGCGCTTGAACCGTGCCTGTTATATCGCGAAGCACTACGAAGATAATCTTGCTCTGTACTCGCAGGGCATGCACGAATCCCCTAACGACTATTTCTTCTCCCACATGGGCTGCGACTTCCTTGGCGTGGATCATATAATGATATTTGTATCGGAGAAATAAAAGACCCTCCGAACTCATAGGCTTGTAATGAATTCGCAGGGGCGATTTAGATCGCGGTGCCACCCTGTCTTATAACTCTGTGCCGCGTGCGTGCGGCGCCCGGAGGCCATCCTCTTCCTCGCCGGTCGTTACTCGGGTCGTCGGAGTCGTATATATGCTATAGCTTTTGGGCGGCTTTTGCAACCGCTCTCAGGAAAGCGCCTGCAGGTCGTGGAGCTTCTTGAATTCGCCGCCCCGTTTGACCAGCTCGTCGTATGTCCCGGCTTCGACGATCTTGCCATCCTTGAACATCAGGATGGTGTCGGCCTTGCGGACGGTCGAAAGCCTGTGGGCGATGATGATGGTCGTCCTGCCCTTCATGATCTCGTCGAGGGACTGCACGATATGGCGCTCGCTGGCCGCGTCGAGGGCGGATGTAGGCTCGTCGAGGATGAGGATCTTTGGATCGCGCAGGAAGGCCCGGGCGATGGCGATGCGCTGCTTCTGGCCGACGGAGAGCTTCAGTCCGCGCTCGCCGACTTTCTGCTGCCACTGCTCGGGCAAGCGCTCGATGAAGTCGCACTTGGCGAGCCGTGCGGCGCGCTTGACCTCGTCGTCGGTCGCTTCTGGCTTGCCGTAGCGGATATTGTCCAAGATGGTGCTATTAAAGAGGGTGATCTCCTGCGACACCACGGCGATAGTGGAGCGGAGCGATTTCAGGTCTACCCTGCGCGTGTCGACGCCGCCGACTTCGACCGCTCCCGACTGCGGCAGATAATACGCCGAGATCAGGTCGATGATGCTCGACTTCCCCACGCCCGATTCGCCGACCAGGGCGACCACTTTGCCTTCAGGGACTTGGAACGAGAGCCCTTCGAGCACGGGGCCGCCGTTGTCGTACGAGAACGATACGTCCTTAAAGGCAATGTCATGGCGGTCGGGCGCCAGAGGCAAGCCCTGGTACGCTTCTTCCTTCTCTATGAGGATCTTGTCAGAGTCCTCCAGGGCGATCAGGCTGTTCTGGATGCTGCGCCACTGCCTAAAGAATTGCTGGAGCGGCCCAAAGAACTGGCTGGCGTACGAGACCATGGCGCTAAAGACTCCGATGGTCAGGTGGCCGTCGCGGATGCCCATATATGCGACCCACAGGCCCAGAGCCCGGGCCGTGTTGCCCACGATGCTCTGGAGCAGGGCCATATTCCTCTGCTGGTTATAGAGCTTGGTGCGGGCCGAGAGCGACTCGTCGAACCATGCCGCGCGCATGCGCTCGCCCTCGGAAGCCTCAAGAGCGGCCTCCTTTACCATGCGCACGTTAAAGAGCGCGTCGTTGGCGATGCCGCGGGCCTTGGAGTACGAGTCGTTCACTTCGCGCTGGAGTCGGGCGAACTTCTGCAGGGTCGATATGGATATCGCCGAATAGACGATCCCCGCCGCGAGCAGGATCCACCCGACTTCCCTCTGGGCCCTAAAGATAAAGACCAGGGCGAAGGCCACATAGACGAGCAACGGCAAAAGGTTGAAGACGTACTCAGACCAGAACATCGGTATGGCGCTGACGCCGCGCTGGACCTTTTCGGATACCTCTCCCTGGCGGTTCGTCTTGTGAAAGGATATCGGCAGGCGCAAGAGGCGCATATAGATGCGGTGCAGGTAGGTCAGGCGCATGCTCTCGTCCACGAATTGGGAGAGCCGTCCCTGGTAGTTGGCCACAAAGCTCGTGCCAAAGGTGATGGCCACCAGGAGGGCGATCATCTGGAGCGTCTGGGTCTCTGCCTTGCCGCTGACGATCGAGTCGATGACCCGCCCAAGGACTAACGGAAAGGCGGCGTTGAGCAAGCCCAGGCCAAGGATGAGGACGAGTACGACAGATAGCCGCCCGCGGAAGCCCTTGGTAGTCTCGAACATCACGCCCAGCCCCTTCATGGCGTCAGAGAAGGTGTATGACTTTTCCTTTTTCATTTAAAGCGTCACGCCGATGTTCTGTTTAACCTCCTTCATGGTGGCGTTGGCCCTTTTAGCGGCGCGCTTGGCGCCTTTTTCGAGCATCTTTACGACTTTGGCGCGGTTCTGGGCGATCTTCTCGCGGCGCTCGCGCAGAGGGCGGATAAAGTCCTGGAGGTCTTTGACCAGGGCCTCCTTGAGGATCTTGTACTTGCCCCTGTTCTCGGTATAGAGCCTGTCCAGATATTCCTTGTCGCGGATCAGCTCGTGGATGGCATAGACATTTGTAGGGATGCCCAGACTCCCCGCCCCGCCCGAGTCGGTGACGATGCCCATGCAGAACGTGCGGATCTCCTCATCCGGAGCGAAGAGCCCCAGGTCGTTGCCGTAGCTCTTCGACATCTTGCGGCCGTCCTGGCCAGGAACCACTTTGACGTCGTCCATGATGAACGGTTCGGGCAATTTGAAGGTCGGGCCAAAGAGGGCGTTGAATTTCTGGGCGGTGTCGCGCGCGTACTCGATGTGCTGCTTCTGGTCCTGCCCTACCGGCACGGCGTCGGCGCCATAGAGGAGGATGTCCGCCGCCATAAGCATGGGATAGTTGAAGGTGCCGACGGAGATCTCCTTGTCCTTGGCCTCGGCGTCCTTGTAGGCGTGAGCGCGCATCAGGTACGGCATGGTGGTGATGGTGTCGAAGATCCATGCTAATTCGGTGTGGGCCGGGACGTCGGACTGCTTGAAGATGACCGCCTTGCGCGGGTCCAAGCCGATAGCCAGGTAGTCGATGGCCAGGTCGACGATGTTCTCGCGCATAGCCGCTCCGTTCTGGACGAAGTTCAGGGCGTGATAGTCGGCGATCATGAAGTAGCACTCGTACTTGCCGCTCTGGAAGAGGCTGACGAACTGGCGCATGGCGCCGAAATAGTTGCCGATATGAGGGCGGCCGGTCGGCTTGACGCCCGAGAGGAGGGTCTTGCGAGGGGTTATTGCCATGCGGAAATGATAGCAGATTATGGCCGCGTTTTCACGCTTTGGAGCTATTCCATCCAGGAGCGGTTGATGACTATCTTTTTCACATCGACCTCCCTCTGCAAGTATCGTTCAAGCTCGCCGAGAGAGACAAAATACGCCTGGCCAGCTCTGTCTGCGCGCAAACCGCCCTGTTTGACCCATTTGAGGACGGCCGCACGGCTGACTCCCATATAGTCGGCGATTTCCTTTAGAGAGAAAAAGAACGAATCATAGGGCGCTTTGTTGCGAGTGACGAAGCGCTCGTTCGAGAACGCTCCTTCGCCGTGGTCGAACATCTTCTGCAGGGATTTTTCCATAGACTAGACTGATTACGCCTTTACTGCTAAAGCGGGGCGAGAGATCAAAGGCGAATCTCCGCTGGTGGTCGGCATAAGCAAAAGGCAAGTTAGCAATTGCTAACCAGCTGATTCCTATATTCCTAGCTATTTTTCGCAGTCAGCAGTTGCCAACTTTGAATTTGAAACACGTCTTCCCTCTGCCCTTCACCTTCTTCAATGTAGCGAGCAAATGATCACGCGATCATATCACTTATTTGATCTCGATCCAATTCCCTTCGCTGACGACCTCGACCTTTTCGTCTGCAACTTTGATGGCTGAAGCATCGTCGAGAGCGTACGTCTTTCGTCCGGTTCCCTCTACGGCTTTACGGATATTCTTCTCTCGCAACAGCGGGAACCATTTGGAATCGAGGTGAGGCAGCACATAAAAATCTACGAAACCAAGGCCCGGCATGTCTTCCTTTCGATCAAAGTCTTCTTCATAGACGATTTGAGATATCTTGAGCGACAGGTCGGGATTAGTGACCATGGTGCCCGCGCTGATGCCAGCATAGAGACGCGTCTCGAGCAATCGCGGCAATTCCGCGGCAAGGCCTGATTTATTCAACCATTCCATAAGGTGATAAGTATTGCCGCCGCCGACAAAGATCACGTCGGCCGCTTCCAATCGCGGCAGCCACTGCTTTTTCTCGAGCGCTGATATGTCTACGATATCGACAGACTTAAGGCCGAGCCTCTGTATCTGCGCCAGATTGTCGAGAAGCCACCCTTTGTCGCCTGGCTCGACGTTCGCTGCCGTGGGTATGAAAGCAAGCGAAATCCGGCTCGCTTTCTTTCCTGCGAGCTCGAAAAAAGCCCCTTCTATAGCCTTATTCGTTATTCCTGCCGATGTAAGAAGTAATTTCATTTAAGCGCATGGTCTCCTGCGTCCCCCTCTCCATGTCTTTGACCACGACCTTGCCTTCTTTGGCCTCGTTGGGGCCGTAGATGAGGGCGTACGGGATGCCCTTGTCGCTCGCGTAGCCGAGCTGCTTCTTCATGTCGCCCGGCTCGAAATAGAGGATGGCGTTCACCCCGGCCGCGCGCAGGTCGCTCGCGAGCTCAAGGTAGTCGTCGGTCAGGCTCTCGTCCAGGTTGACGATGAGCGCGCGAGCGGTAGAACGAGCAGGAGCGATCAGGCCGAGCTCCTCGAGAGCGGCATAAAGCCTGTCTAGGCCAATGCTGGCCCCTACTGCCGGCACCTGCCTGCCCGAGAACATGCCGACGAGGCCGTCATAGCGGCCGCCCGAGAGCACGCTGCCGAAGGCGGGCAGAGCGGTCAGGTTCGTCTCGAAGATCAGTCCCGTGTAATAGTCTAGGCCGCGAGCGATGGAGAAGTCGATGACGAAGCGCGCTTCCGCCAGCTCGTACGCCATCTCGACGATAGCGACCAGTCTCTTCAGGGGCACTCTGACGCTCGGGAAGGCCTGGGCTACCTCTTCGAGCTCGGCCACGTTCTCTATCCCGTCGATGGACGTCTCGGCAAAAGCGGCGACTTGCTCGACCAGGGCCGGCTTGATGCCTGCCTTGGCAAGCTCCTCGGCCACACCCTCCTTGCCTATCTTGTCGATCTTGTCTACGGCGCGAATGGCCGCGACCTTCTCTTCAGCGCTCAAACCGAGCGAGTCATAGAACGCGCTGATGATCTCCCGCGAATTGACGCGCACCACGAAATCGGACGCCTTGACGCCCAGCTTCTGCAGGGTGCCGGCGGCCAGGGCCAGGATCTCGGCATCGGCCAGGGGCGACGTCGAGCCGACGATGTCCGCGTCGCACTGGTAGAACTCGCGGAAGCGGCCCTTTTGGGTGTTCTCGGCGCGCCAGACCGGCGAGACCTGGTAGCGCTTGAAGGGCTTCTTGAGGTCGCCGTTCATGGCCACTACGCGAGCCAGAGGGATGGTCAGGTCGTAGCGCAGGGCCACGTCGCGGTCGCCGTTGTCGCGGAAGCGGTACATGAGCTTGTCGCCCTCGTCGCCGTACTTGCCGGTGAGCACTTCCGCGTACTCCAAAGCCGGCGTCTCGAGCGGCTCGAAGCCGAACGTCCTGTACGACGACTTGATGGCCTCGATCATGCGCTCGCGAGCGATCTGCCGCTCCGGCAGGAAATCGCGGAAGCCCTTGAGGATCTTTGGTTCTATCTGTGGCATAGATATAGCTTAGCAGAAGCGTGGTCTAATCACCAGAATCTTGGACTAGCGGCAAACGAAATCCCCCTTTCGGGGAAAATCTCGGAGGCAGAAGCCATTATTTGCTGACAGCTAAAGTATAGTTTTATTCTCCAGGATGTCAGATATCCTCTTCATGATATGGTCTTGTACTTCTCCCCAATCAAAGTATTCTTTGTAATCTTTTGGATTGATTAGTTTTATCTCGGTGATGTCTCCGTCAGGGTCGGCGATGAATGGTCCATATGGCTCAACGATGCAAAGAGTGCGGCTTTGATTAACCGTACGCCCCGGCATAAGAATATTTTGATAGCCAAGCGGTATCTGGCGAAGCACTCGCATGTTGGATTCTTCTTTAACTTCCCTCTCCGTCGCTTCGGCAAGCGATTCGCCTGCTTCTATCCTTCCTCCGATCGGTGTCCACCTCTCACGGCTCTTGTCATAGACAAGTACCATCTTGCCATTGCAGATGCAGACGGCGCCAATGCTCTCGAAGGGCAGATGTTTGACTTCATCGTATGATTCGATATCTCGGTATGTCACGTCGACTAGTCCTTCCGTACGGCTTTGGATCTTAATCTTTATTTCCATCACGAAAGTATATCACTTGCTTTTTATAAAGATATTCAATAGAGTTTTGAGGCTATGACCGCATATCACAGCCACACGAATACGAATCTCATCAAGTCCTGCATGCGCGGAGCCGCCCAGGCGACCTTCGTCATGGATTCGAGCATTCTATTGCGTATAGCCGATATGCGTTAAACCTCTCCTCACCGCAGAATTGACCCATCCCGGCTGGACGCAAGCCGGGATTTCTTTTGCCCGCGCCCTATCCAGCATTAATCGTTAGTTCCTTAGATATGACCATGAAAGCACAAGACAAAAGCGCTCGGCACGTCGTATTCCTCCGCGGCAAGAAGACCTTCTTGCGACCGCTTGAAGAAGGCGACCTGCCGCTCTTGACCAGGTGGATCAATGACCCAGAAGTGACCAGGTATCTGACGGCCTATCTGCCTCAGAGCCTGGAGAGCGAGAAGGAATGGTTCGCCAAGCTGAAAAGCAACAAGAACGAGGTCACCCTGGGGATCTGCACGCTCGACGGCACCCTGATCGGCGTGATGGGCACCCATCACATCAATTGGAAGGATGGCACGACTACGACCGGAGCCTTCATCGGAGAGAAGAAGCTCTGGGGCAAGGGCTACGGGACCGATGCCAAGATGCAGCTCCTTAACTATTGCTTCAACGAGCTCGGCCTCCGCAAGATCATGTCTCGGGTCATCGCCTTTAACGGCCGCAGCCTAGCATACAGCAAGCACTGCGGCTACGTAGTCGAGGGCACATCCCGTCTCGAGGTCTTCAAGGGAGGCCAGTATTGGGACGTCATCGATCTTGGCCTCTTCAAGGAGGAATGGCTCCCCTATTGGCAGAAGTATCAGAGAGGCCTGAAAAAGGCACGCTAGCGACAAGCCCGGCACAGCGCCGGGCTTTTTTATGCCGTAGCTGACATCCCGAGCATTCTCTCGAATTCCTTTCGATACTTCTCGAGAGTGTGCGCGAACCCCGTATGGAGCGGCTGGGGCAAAGCGTCGAGGGCGAACCAGCTGATCTCTGCCATTTTTTCAGGCTCGCAGATGCTGACGCGGGCAGGATCGACCCTTACAAAGAACGGCGCGGCGATCCAGTGCGTCATAACGCCGTTCTGCTCCCGAAAGATGTCATGCGCGGGCAGAGAGCCGATGATCTCTCCCTCGGCGCCGTATTCCTCTCTGACCTCCTGGAGCGCGTTCTCCTCGAGCGAGAGGTCGAATTCGAGCTTTCCCGAGCCTGGGTCCCAGCGCCCGTGCTCGTCGCGACAGTTCTCCGTCCTCTTGTGCATGAGGAGTCGTCCCTTCCCGTCTGTGCAGTAGAAGGGCGTCGTGACGCCCACGAAATCGATGCCGATCTTCATAGTGTTTCTCTTATGCACTGTATTGTACCAAAATAAAAAACCACTTATCCCGAAGGAAGAGTGGTGAGAAAGCGCGGGGGCGCGATGGGACTCGAACCCACAACCGTAGGTTCCACAAACCTGCGCTCTACCATTGAGCTACGCGCCCACACTGCAAAAGAGCTGACAAACGATATATTACTTATTGCGCCGAGGCTGTCAATATCCGGTTCGTCACAAAGACGATATTCTCGGCTGCCACCTCCGACTGCTTCTTCAGCCTCGTATCTTTTACCTGGGCTAACCCTTTGGCCATTTCGTTGCCGCCGGCGATTACGATCACGGGGATTCCACGACGAAGCGCATAAGCGAGCTGGGCTTTCAGGTTAGTTTCCTTTCCTAGATAGAGCTCGGCTCGGATCATACCTTTACGAAGGATACCCGTGATCGACTGGCAGTAGCTCTCGGCATCGGGATCGAAGTTGAGGACGATGGCTTGAACTGTCGTTCCCTCCTTCTTTACCAGGCCGAGCGATTCCATGGCCGCAAACAGGCGGTCGACTCCGACCGAAGCACCCGTAGCAGGAATGCTCTGGCTTCCGAAGCGCGACACGAGGTCGTCGTAACGTCCTCCCGAAAAAACGCTGCCGATCGAGGGAAGGTCGAGCAGCGTCGTCTCGAAGACAGGCCCCGTGTAGTAACCGAGGCCGCGCGCAACCGAGAGATCGACCTTCCATGCCGACCTCGGCACTCCGAGGGAATCGACCCCTTTCACGATGGCGCGGAGCTCGTCGATGCCTTCGAGCGCGACAACCGATTCTTTCATCAGGTCAGCCAATCCGTCGAGCGTCGCGTCGATGGTGTCGCCCTGGGTGCCCAAGAATGTGCTCAGTTTGGCGATCTGAGCCTTGGTAAGCTCTTTTTGAGCGAGCTCGTCCGATACCCCCTGCCAGCCTATCTTGTCGATCTTGTCGAGGATGCGCAGGATGTCAGGATTGAGGGTGCCGTCATACTCAACGAATGCAGGCAGGCCGTTCAGGACCTTCCTGTTGTTGACGCGGATCTGGAAGCGTTCCAGCCCCAAAGCCTTCATCGTCTCATACATGAGCGAGACGATCTCTGCGTCGGCGCTAGTCCGGGCCGATCCGACGATATCCGCGTCGAATTGCACGAACTCGCGGAACCTGCCCGCTTGCGCCTTTTCGCCGCGCCAGACCTTTCCCGTGTGATAGCGCTTGAACGGCAAGTCGAGCTTGTCCGAATAGAGCGATACCACGCGAGCGAGCGGCACGGTCAGATCGAAGCGGAGAGCCAGGCCCTCGTTGTTCCCCTTCAGCCCCGTCTTAAAGATCTGCATGCCGAAGTTGGAATCGCCACCTGTCAAGATAGCCTCCCTTTCGATACCGGGGGTATCGATCGGGGCAAATCCGAACCGCTCGAAAACGGCCCTGATCGTGTCGAACATCTTCTGCCGGGGGATCATATCCTCGGGCAGGTAGTCTTTAAAGCCTGAAGCGAGTTCAGGGCTGATCCGTATGTCAGAGTTCATCATTAGCCTCCAATTTTGTGTTTCTGCCTCTGATCACAAACTACTGTAAAAAACGAAAAAGTCAATCACTGCGACAGAAAAAAGCCTTCCACCTGGAAGGCTTGATACTAAGACATCGCCGCGAGGACTTCGATGACACCAGACGTCACTTCGCCCCTTGCCGTATAGGCGCACTTAGATTTGAATTCGGGTGAAGCGTTGGCAACGGCGCAGTGGACGACCCCCTCTTTTGGATGGTAATCGGTCATGCTGTCTCCGACGACTATCACTTGGCGGCCGGGATATTTCGCCTCAACCCATGGAATCGCCTGCGCTTTCATGGTGCCAAAGTGATGGATAATGCAGATGCCGTAGTCATCGTTCATATCGACATCGAAGGCACACTCCTGCTTACCCGAGCGAGCAAGGAATTCACCGCATAGCTTCCTCATCAATCCGGCGCTCCGAGCCCATCGCCCTTGCGATTTTTCGAGCGCGTAGAAGCTCAGACTGGCCCTGCGAAGACTATTAACGAGAACGGCGCGCGAAGCGCTCGACGGAGCCTCCATACCCGGCAACTGTCGGGACAGGTTGTTCACATCATGACAAGACACAAGCGCACCGATAGCCAAGGAATAATCGATGATACGCTTCCACGCCCCATCAAATACGTCTGATCGGTCTCCCAGTATTGCCGCCGGCTCCGCGCCATAACTCTCCCCAGCGATCGCGCAAGCCCCTTTTTCAGCGATTATCGGTCCCGTATGGGACCATTGGTCCATATAAGCCTTTATCGTCTCTATCGCCGAATCAGAGCTGACGCCGACGATATGTCCTGCAGCGACCGTCCTCCCAATCGCCACGCGAAGCTCCTCAACCGCAGTCGTCGGGCGATAATTCTTACCGATGACTGTATTGTCCAGGTCCAAAAGAAATATCTTTTTCATAGTTCTCTCCTGCCCTGAACCTTATAGCAATTCCTTGCAATGTCAATAGAAATCACCGCCACGGAGGTTCTTGACTAGTTCATCTGCTGATATAGTATGCAAGTAGTTGATCCTTAACCTAACGAATATGCAAAAAGAAATTGTCGGACTCACGACTTTTCACGGTTCTGAACCCGGGAAAACAGTCGCTATCATGGCCGGTGTTCACGGAGATGAGCCCTGCGGCCTCCGTGCGCTCGAAGCCCTTGCCAAGGATTTGATCGTCAAGCGGGGAACGGTCCATTTCCTCATCGGTAATCCAGAGGCCATCAAGCTAAATAGGCGCCAGTTCGAGTGGAATCTCAATCGAGCGTTTAGGCCGGACATCGTAGAAAATTCTCTTACGTCGTATCAACGGAAAAGCTATGAGCGCAAGCGAGCACTCGAGATAATGGAGGTGCTAAAAGAATGCGATGCGCTACTGGATATCCATTCGTCGATGTCGATAGAAAGCACGCCGTTCATCATCTGTGAGAAGTCCGCTTTCCCGATAGCCCGTCGCCTTCCCTTTTCTATCCTTTCCTTTGGATGGGACGAAATCGAGCCCGGAGGCACTGATTATTTCATGAGCGCTCATGGCAAGATCGGCATATGCATAGAATGCGGATGTCACCTAGATTCAAGCGCGCCCGCGATCGCCGAAAAGTCTGCAAGGACGTTCTTGACGCTCATGGGTTCGATTGACGGAGATATCCCGCCCGTGACAAAGAAGAGGCTCATTGATGCGTATAGGGTCTATCATCCCTCAGGGGACTTTGTCCCAGCGAAGGAATTTGCTGATTTTGCCCCGCTCAGCACAGGAGAACTCATTGGAATGGACGGGCGAATCCCTATTTACGCAGGCAAGGACGAGGTGATTATTTTTTGCAGAAAGTGCAATAAGCCGGATGATGAGGCGTTTATCCTTGGCCGTGAGATATTCGGATATTTGCGAGACTGATCACTAATCGATAGCACGTGAATGCTATCGAATTTTATTTTCGAATCTAATTATTCGAGCAGCGAAAAAAAAGCCTTGTTAAATTTATCCGCGCTTATGTCAAACGCTACCCTGGCCGCATACTTCCCCCCCGAGAATACTTCGCCTTCCCTTAATCCCGAGACGTGTATACCTACCATATCTTCTTTAAAAGACAGGTATTCACCCGTAACCGCCGCAGCTAGAGTCAGCGGGTCATATAACTCGAATGATCGTTTTTTGGGGTAGCCAAAGAAGCGATACCAATTCTCGACCGCCTCACTGACGAAGCGAATCACGGCGCCTTGGCCTAAATTCTTGAGAGAGCTGTCCGAGACGAGGCAACGGTTCGTGACATCTAGAGGTACTATATAAACGTCTTTTGCGTTTTGCAGGATCGTTTCCACCGCCTTCGGGTCTTGGAAAAAATTATATTCTGCATATTCTGTCTGATTTCCCGGCACGTTGAAAGCGCCGCCCATGAGATATATCTTCTCTATGTTCTCTGCAACCTTCGGATTCTTAGCTATCGCCCTGGCTATGTTGGTAGGAGCCGCCAGGCATATGATATTAACTTTTCTTTCGCGGGCCATTCTTGCTATGAAATCGCTCGCCTCTTCGTTAGCCTTTGACCCAGTCGGCGCAGGTAGCGAGACGTCGCATATACCGTTTGTTCCGTGGTAATCATATGCATGTACGAACTCGCTACCGGTGATCGATTTAGACGCCCCTGCATATACGGGTACATTCCAGCCGATGAGTCCCGCGATCCTTAGCGTGTTCTCCGTCGCCTCCTCGAGCTTTACATTGCCACCACAAACGGTTATGCCAAGAACGTCTTCCTTACAGAGCTTAGCGGCCAATATGATGGCTAGGGCGTCATCTATTCCGGTATCGACATCTATGATTATATTTTTCATTTTGATGATTAAGCGGACATACCCGATAAACCGAAACACCTCCACAATCGAGAGGTGTTTTAGCTAAATTTTAAATTATCGCTCCAAACACCCTACGAAATGATTCCGTGATGGTGGGAGTTATAGACGATGCTACCTGTGTGCGCAACCATATTAGTAATGCAAATAATACACTTTGCTTACCAAAAAAGTAGTTGACAAATGTATAAATTGTATCCGGATTATTGACAAGCGGTACGGGTATTCTATCCTTAAGGCAGAAATGGCTTCGCCTAACTGCGAGGCCGTGCGTTAGTTAACATGTTACAGACCATGCAGGTGATACATGAACTCCATCCGACATTGCAACGGTCAGACATACATCATCACCCACGACCTGGGTGAACGGATTCAGTCCCTCCAATCAATCGGCCTCAGAACCCCGGCGGC
This sequence comes from Minisyncoccota bacterium, assembly GCA_035714745.1. Taxonomy (GTDB): domain Bacteria; phylum Patescibacteriota; class Minisyncoccia; order Phycocordibacterales; family UBA6065; genus UBA6065. The sequence continues at coordinate 46,054 of DASTLR010000003.1, forward strand.
GAGCGACGATTTCTTTCTGGGATTCAACCACGGACTCAAAAGTCTCATTTCCGAAGCGCTTCCGGGTGTTGAGGTCATCGACTACGACATGAAGGGTCTGGCCAGCGAAGTCTGGGCAGAATCGACGAGAATGCTTGAGTCCATCACGGATTCCGTATTCGTCAGCACGTGCGCGGAGGTCGCTTCCTTGCGACGCGGTCAGACCATCGAGGTCAACCGTATCGTCGACGAGACCGGCAAAATTATCGGGCTTGGGCCACGCCCCGGCAATCCCCGGCTCGGCGAGCAGATCGCTCGGATCGTGGCATATGCCGACGGTCGTCCGATTATCCTGACGGAAGACGGAGCCTTCTCCGGCTATACCGTCGAGTATATCCTCAAGCTCCTGCGGGCACGAGGGGCTAGGGTGGCTGCCGTGGTGCTCGGCCTATGCTTTCCGGGAGCGAAGGAACTCTTTTCGAAGTCGTTCGAAGGCGAGCTCGTAATAGTCGAGAAGGTCGACCATCCGTTCGAGTGGATGCCCGACCATGACTTCGTCCCGTTCGTCCCGAACTGCGGCCGCGTCTATGGTGGGCGTTTCGGCAAGGATGTTCTGCCATATTACTCGCATGACGGGCACGCATTCTCGTTTCCGTATGTGCGGCCTTACGGTGACCCCGTGGACTGGGCCAGCATCCCGCAGGAACACGCGGCAGAACTCTCGAGGTTCTGCCTGCAGACGTCGCACATGCTCTATGAAATCCTCGACAAGCTCAATGGCCGGTCGATCATGATGCATGACCTGTTGGCCAGCAAGCCACGAGTCTGCGTGCCCATGAGTATGGGCGGGAACGACCTTCCGCAGACCGACTTCTGTGTATCAGAATATCTCAGCGAGGTCTGCCAGGAGCTCGCTTAAATTACGACTCCGTGCTGCAACGCACGGAGTTTTTTATTCAAGAAACATTCCTCAATTTAGCCGCTCAGGCTCTCGGCTACACCACCGGCACCTCCACATAGAACTGGCTGCCCTGGCCCTCGCCGGCGGATTCGGCCCAGACGCGGCCGCCGTGGGCGGTGACGATCTCGCGGGCGATGAAGAGGCCCAGGCCCGTGCCGTGGATGTTGGCCTCGCTCGCCTTGGGCGCGCGGGAGAACTTCTGGAAGAGCTTCGGCATGACGTCGGCGCGGATGCCCACGCCGGTGTCTTTGACGGCGAAGAGCGCCTTGCCGTCCTTCCTGCGGAGGCTGATGGCGATCGAGCCCTCGGGCGTATATTTCACGGAGTTGTCGATGGTGTTCATGAGGACCTGCTTGAACTTGTCAGGGTCGGCCTTGATCTTGTACGGCTGGCTCTCGTCCACGTCGACCGACCACTTCAGGCCTTTCGCCTCGATGTTCGGCTGCTGCTCGCGGGCCACTTCCTTGACCAGGTCCCTGAAGTCCATGTCGCGCAGGTCGTACTTCATCGTCCCCAGCTCGATGCGCGAGACGTTCAGGTAGTCCTCGACGATGTTGATCATGGTCCTGATCGAGGTGTAGATGGTCTGGACGACGCCCTTGACGCCGTCAGAGACCGGACCGAAGTCCCCTTCCAGGATGAGCGACGCGTTGCCTTTCATGGCCGTCAGAGGGCTGCGCAGCTGATGCGTGGCAAAGGAGATGAATTCCGTCTTCTGCTTGTCCAGCTCGAGCAGGCGGGTGTTCTTGGTGTCGAGCTCGGCGGCGAGCTTTTCGATCTTCTCTCTCGCTTTTTCCTCGCTGTTTATATTCTTCAACAGGACAAAAGTCGCGCCAACAGCAAGAACCAAAGTTACACCAGTCAAGACTTGGTTAGTCGTGTTCTCGAGAAAAAAGAATTGGGAACCGACAAGTATAAGGAGAGTGTAGGCGAGCAGCTGCGTACCAAAAGATCGTATCTTGAATATTCGCAGGTTAGTGATCGAATATATAATCATGCCAAGGAACACAGGTAGGATGAAAAGGCTATAGAGATTTATCTCATAGACACCGGTAACACTGGCTACATACTCTGTCACTGAAAATACCGTAAAGAATAACAACAATGCGAGTGCGACTATCGCTATTTGCCATTTCTTCTTCGCGTCAGATTTTCGTATCCCTCTGATACCAAAGATCACAACATATACACACACGAACCATTCGATGCCAAGCTTATAGTTCGTCAGCAGCTCACCATTGAACGCCTCGCACTGCGGCTGGTTGAATCCAGTTATCGAATGTCCGGTAATCGTCAATAGCCAAGCCGGGACCGAAAGACCTAGAAATGCGACTTTGACCCAATTAGATATCGGCTTTCCATCATTCAAAAGCACAGAGAAAAAATATGCGCCAGCCAGGAAGAAGATAACGTTGATGTAATCGAGCGGAGCCCAAACTGCGGTGACAAGATGATAGTCGCTCACGGTCCAATCAATCACGCTTCCGATCAACCATAAGCAGTATGTTCCGGCGAATAGTGAGAATACTTTAGACAAGAGAGAATACTTCGACTTGATGAGCGTGAAAAAGATCAGGAGCGCGCTTATTGAGACAGGGATCAAGTGCGAGTAATACGCGATAGTATGATAACTCTCTGTCGTCGCTATGCATGTATTTAAATCCATACGGATGCTATAAACGGATTAGGCTCTCTTATCTTTCAGCGCAGCGATCTTGTCTTCCAGATACGGTTGAAAATATCCCTTATATTTCTCATGCAATCGCGGCAACTTCCAGTCATCATAGCTCAAGGTTCCCCTGCACGTCTTTTGTCCACAGAAACACTTTACAGGATAAGGAGGTATCTTCGCGGATAGGACCATGGCGTAATCGAAGCAGATCTCCTCTCCTGCAACGATATCTCGCATTGCCACAAGGAAAATCTGGCCTTTGAAGCCCACGTTCGGCTCACAGCTGTGATTAAAGAAATCTACTGGCTGGATTTGACTCTCATCCATTATCCCCATGACAAATTCATCGCTTATCTGGTGAGCGTAATCATTCATTCCGGGAGGAAGCTCCTGTTCTTCCTGTACTGTAAAGATATAGCCCCCGAAGACCGCTACCTTCTCTCCTTTTTTTATCGGTTCGCCCGTTTTGACACCTTTGCCTAATTCACCCTTATCTATGACCTGCAATTTAGGATTGATCCAAGAAAATATTCTAGACATATCTATATATTACTCTTATTTTTTACGAAACCTATCGTGTTATGTGGATGACACATCCAAAAAGAATCTCCCTCTATTTCTGTCGGCTCAAGAGCCACGATCAATGGTCTATATCCTGATTCTTTCATCACTTTGATGAATGCTGGCAAAAAGACGTCTCTTGTGAATTCCTTTTCTTTCACATCGAGCATGAAGTTCTCAAAAAGAATGCCATGCTGAAGAAACAGTCTCAGAAAATGCACATAATAATCTTTGGCATTACCGCCACACTTCGAAAACCAACCCGAGGCGTCGTAAAAAGAAGTGTTATCGATATGAGAATATGTCTGGGTCAAGAATTCACGATGGAAATCTCCGAGTTTTTGACCCCAAACTGTGGTTATCTCTGAAAGCCTTTTTCCTTTGAACCTGTTGAAATCGACTATATTAACTCTGTCTATCTTTTGGCCGCCCTTTTTTCCAGTCCCCGCATAAAAGGACATCTTGCAAAGATTATATTTCCACTCGTTATTGTCAGTAAATTTATCTTCGAGATATTCGAAGAAAAGTGGCTTGAATGCATCACTTAGAACATCGGCGACGCTTATGAAGCGCCTTACCTCGTAGTTTGGCGTCGCGATCTGCCGAAACATGACTGCACAGCTTTTATCTTCAAAAGCATCCGGTACTCCAGCAACGAGGGATCTTTCGATATAGGAAAGCAGACCTCGATTCCTTTTTCTCTTCTCAAGCTCATTAACAGCCTCGAGAAGCGGCGTGTAGACGAACTCACTAAAAGCCTCTCGGTCACTTATCAGTCTATCTATGAGCTCTTTCGTCTCATCATCGACGTTTATCTTCAGGAGATCCGTTGTCTCGTACGTAGGCATAGGAGATTTAGATTGAGGCTGAGCAGACGTCTCCCGCAGATTCGTCACAAGCGACTACTGCACATGATATTGAGCCGCTTTTGCATTCAGATAAGCAAGAATTATCTTTACAGCCAGAAAAATCTGCGGCCTTTATCTTAAAGACCTGATATTCCGATAGATTGTTCGGGGGGCAACCGTCTGGTCCTTGGCAGTCACGGACATAGCATATCTGACTTGTTGGATCGCAAGGGGCTTCCACTAAAAAATCATAGCTCTTTTTATCGTAAAAAATATAGTAACTAGCCCCTAGCGCAGAGACGAACATCAGGGACAGGATAGTAAACAGCGCCTTATTCATGGCAATAATTATACCACGGTAAAAGAAAGCGGGGTGAATGAATTCACCCCGCCGTTAGATTAGCCGTGGACGTATTTCCAGCCTACCTCAATGATCTTGACCAGGAGCCCGGTCCTGATGATCCAGTAGAGATTGCCGAAGAATACCGATCCAAAGAGAATCTGCCAGTCTCGCTTCGATACTCCCGCGAAGTGCGCCTTCCGATAATGGACGGCGACGACGAACGGGTCTACGAATACGCTCATGGCGATGAAACCGAGTGCCTTGAGGAACCTTCCCGAGAAGGTCTGGTGCTCTTTCTTTACAGCCCAGACTATCGCCTTCTCAGCCCAGTTCTTCTCCTTTTTCTTCATGACGTCCTCCACGTAGGTGACGCCGACCCAGTCGATTCCCATCTTGTCGAAAACGACAAGGAGGACGCCGCACTGGATGAAGGAGAGAGAGGTCATGACCAGGCCGCCTTTGACAGCGCCAAGCCATGCGATCACCCCCATGTAGAGAGGGTAATTGAAGAGCCAGTTGAAGATCCCATACAAAGTCATACCGGTTCCAATCTCTGCAATCTTTTTACGGTGGTGCAGAAACCACCCTTTTAACGAACATCCAGTATGCACGGTGCATACCTCCTTTCAGGTTATATTATAGCATATGCATACATAATCTGTCAATACTTATAGATATTTGGGCTTAAAATCGGCATTCGAACATCCAAAAGACATTGCTATTCCCAGCGGCCCATGGAAAAGTGTAAGGATGAAGAAGACACTGTATCTGATCCCAGGCTTTGGAGAGACCTCCTCTGATCCGGCATACGTTCGCATCTCCAGGGTAGCTAAAGAAGCTGGATACCACGTAGTTCCATTCGATCCTACATGGGATAGAAGCGCCGCCACGCGATGGGTCGCCGACTTCTCCCGAATCGTCGAGAGGGACGGCGCCAAAAACGCGAGCGTCATTGGTTTCTCCTTTGGCGCCTATATCGCCGTGCTTGCGGCAAAGAAGTACGATTTCAACAGGCTCTATCTGTGCTCTCTTTCGCCATACTTCAAGGACGACCTCCCACATATCCCCGATGCTGCCTGGAAGGCGCTTGGATCGAGAAGGAAAGCTGATTTTTCCAGCCATTCTTTCCCTGAAGATATCGGCGCGAGCGCGGTCTTCTTTGTCGGCGAACATGAGATTCGCTATGAGCTACAGGCGGTCGAAAAGCGATATCGGGCTTGGAAGGGAGAGAAAAAATACATAGTCGTGCCTGATGCGGACCATGACCTTGAATCGGGCGAGTACTTGGACTCGCTATTATCGGAAATAAAAGTTCTTCATGAAGCAGCCGTTGCGGAAAAAGACATTAGCTTCTAAGAACTTCATGTCTGATCTCAGACAATATATCAGAGAGTTTTTTTGCATTCTTCTCCCATGCAACATGTTTGGCAATAAATTCTTTAGCACGTGCCCCTAGCTTCATACGCTTTTCATCATCGCTAATTAAATCCAAAACTGCTTTTTTCAGATCAAGAATATCGGCGGGCTTTATCAGAATCCCATTTTCCCCATGTATGATCACATCCTCATTACCATTATTAATAGTCGTGATCACCGGCTTTCCTGCGGACATGGATTCAAGAACCGTGCCCATCAATCCATCCCCCTGATGAGAAGGAAAGACGCAAATGTCTGCCATAGAGAAATAATCATACGGATTACTTACCAAGCCAATCACTGATACCTTTTCCGTAATACCAAAATCTCTGATTTTTTGCTCGATATGTTGTTTGAGTTCGCCGTCTCCGAGTATCCATAAATGGACATTGTCCTGTTCCGCTAGAATTTCTTTAAAGGCATGAATAAGAGTAATGATTCCCTTTCTCTCAATCAATCTTCCAGCAAAGACAAGATTGCATCCGGCCTTTGGCGGTATCGTATTTTGAATTACCAGAGGATAATCAACACCTGTGCCTAGTAAATACCTTAGGTGGATATCCTTTATATACGCAGACCATTTTTCAGAAACTACAGAACTGATCGAAATGGTAGCGCTGCAAAATCTAATGAATGACCTATACAAAGGGATGTGCTCGGAAGAATATCCAGATATATACAACACATTTGGTATACCTATCGGCTTAAAAAGGCAATCTGGTAGATAGTACGACAAAATAATGTCAGGCCTGTTTAGGATCAACGCCTCATGAATTTTCTCATCAAAAGCGAGTGATTCGATGGTCCACCTCACATGATCAATGTCGGGTTTTTGTTCGTAGAGCCCAAGAATCGAGTTGCTTATATCAAACCTAAGTATATTTACATTCTCCAACGCTTTTTCAGTAAATTCTCGAAACAAAAAACTCTCATTGAGCCTAGCCGATATGGAAGTATATAAATCTACGACGTGCCCCATCCTGGAAAGATACTCCGCATGCTTTAGGGAGACCTTCTCGGACCCTGCTATATGATAGGATGTCCTAGGCTGAACAATCGCGATTCTCATAGCTCGATTTTCTCTTCTATGTAGTCGCAGTACATATCATATTGGATCTTGCCACTGGTGTACTTATTAATAAATCCGATATATTCAGGCAGATCCTTATAATATACAAAAATTCTTTGTTCTGTTTCGTTATCTTTAAGCGGTAAAAAATGATCAAGCGATCCAATTTTACACACGAATCTCACCTGTAGATTATGCTTCTGGATCTCCTCCTCAGCGCTAGGATTAATGACCTCCAATGACCCAAGCAGCTTAATGTCCTCAGGTATAAATTGGGCCTCCTCCATAAATTCCCTACGCAAAGTCTCAAGCGCGGTCTCTCCCTCCTCAGCCCCGCCTCCTGGAGGTGTAAATCTTTCGTCACCTTTTTCTCTAACAAGAGCCACTAGATTATCCTTAGTGTTACAAAAACCGTACACCTGCTGAACTGGAATATCCTTGGGAATGATTCCCGGATGCCAGATATAAGTGATCGTATAATTGCCCTTATCCTTTATTTCAGTGAGTTTATATTTTTCCATAGTATTCGAAAAATTATAGCAAAAAGGACCCCGCTTTCACAGGATCCTAAACGATGCTCTCAAGGTATCTGATTTCCTTTTCGAGAATCGGAATGATTCGTCCCCGGTCTGGTTTCCTTAGGACAACTCCGCATGCGTGATCAACCGAAACTCTTGAACCCCTCTTCTCAAGAAATCTCACAAAATTTCCGGGCTGAAAATCATCAGCGCTAGTTATTTGCAAGGCCGCACTAATAATTCTTTGTATTCTTGAGCAAGACGCCTGATGTCCGACGATAACCTGTAAGTCATCGCCTAACGATTCAAAAACCTCTCTTAGCATTCGATAGAGCCGTAAGGAGAAATCCCCCTGATGCTCTCCAAATTTCGTAAACCAGCCTATAAGTTCTGGGAACTCCGCTTTCCCGGAGCTATCGATGAGCGGGTCTCCAAAGCGATAGAGCAATTCGCACGCATCAAGCTTTTTTTGCCACGCATTCCATGCGTCAACCAGGGGCCTATACCCCATACCTACGACATGATCCTTGATTATGAAATCGCCTTGGTATATCTCTCTTACGCCAGAGGTTTCCATAATCTCTATCGGCATATCTATAGCAAATAGCTCTTCTGCTAGGATTGAGGCTGTTTGAATGGCCCTAAGCCGATTGCTATGCCGCAAGATAATTCGTTTAGTATTATTGCTTCCACAAAACTTGATCAACTGCTTACTTAGAGTTTTGATATCAGACTTAGTCTCTTCGATAAGAGGTTGATTTAAGTCCTGTGAAAGAATTGGGACGTCTACGCCGTGCCTTATTAAGACCATGAGGCTACCAGGGGTAGAACTCTGAATGTTTGACCTTTCGATGAGTCTCATGCAAAGACCCTCCTTTCTGCCGGATATAGTACAATAGATATTGAAAACTATCAAGAAATTTGGTACCGTTTCTATATATTAATCTGCTGATTATGCTGACAAAACCCATCATCTCAATCGTGCTCGGAAGCTACAACAGAAGACCCTTCTTGAAAAAAGCCATCCGCACCATTAGAGAAAACGGGATAACCGCTCCTTATGAGATAGTCGTCATAGACGGAGGCTCGTCTGACGGCAGCATCAGATACCTTTGTTCCCAAAAGGATATCATCACAATCGTCCAGCATAATAATCGCTATGCGAATGACAAAAAAAGCTGGGGTTATTATATGAACATTGCGCTTCGCTCATGTCATGGCACATACATCGTGATGATATCGGATGATTGTCTCTTAATCCCCGGTTCGATCATGAATGCTTTTAATCTTTTTGAAAAAGAATTGGCAGATGGAAATAGAATCGGCGGCATAGCCTTTTATTGGAGAAATCTGCCGTATGAAAAGATGTACTACGTCAGACAGACGCTGGGACACAAGCTCTCCACAAATCATGGCATGTACTTAAGAAGCGCATTGGAGGAGGTCGGATACTGCGAGGAAGATAAGTATCCATTTTATTATGGCGATGGAGATTTATCGCTTAAGCTATGGAAATCCGGATATTCAATCATTGACTGCAAAACTGCCCTTGTCGAACATTTCCATTTTGCCACCATGTCAATCCGCAAAAGGAACAACGAAGCAAAGGAGCTCCATAAAAAGGTATATATGGATTCTTGGAAGGGTAGTTTTTATGACAAAGATATTGATAACCAAAGCGGGAAAATATTTCTCAACTATTCTGACCCACGCAAAACCTATAAATATTTTAAAAGAACTCTGAGATATTATATCGGCATCCTGCAATCAAGATTTGGCTCTTACTATGGCTACGAGCGTAATCGCCCAAATAGACTTCCAAGTGTCGAAATGCTTGCTAATCCATTGAATATAAAATATCTCCTTTCAAAGTTCAGGGTCGCTCCAGAACAATTGTGTATTTTTGCGCTCATTCGAAAAGATGGGAAAATTTTGATGGGACTCAGGGAATATGTTAAAGGAAGGCCTGTTTGGACTTATCCAGGAGGGCGTGGACGGGTAAATGAAACCCTGATCGAAACCTTAAAAAGAGAAGTGGCGGAAGAAATCGGCGTCTTCGATATTACTCTTGTGAGGGTAGTCGGTCAAAAAGACGGCGTAAAGATCGGAGATAGGGTGTATTTCGTGGAGTGCGAGATTTCTAGTGACCCAAGACTTATAGAACCTGATAAGTTCAAAGAGTGGAAATGGTTTCCGATTGACGAATTGCCGAATAACATTATTGATAGTGAAGATATTAAGTTTTTAAAACGATTAAGGTAACTTAATCGCTACCAATCGAATAGAAAAGAGGCCCTCCATAGGGCCCCTGGTTAATCTCAGACCGTTGCTAGCACTCTGCAAAGCTATGCTGCCGCCGCTTCGGCCACGGGCGACTTCGTTCCTGAATCCTGACCCGCCGGAGGCTCTTCCGCTTCGGACGTGACGTCCTGGAGCCTGGAGCTGAACGACTCCAGCAAGGCCAGCTTGGCGTAGAGCTTGCAGCCGTCGAGCAGCTCCAGATGGCTGCCCTGCCCTGCCAGCCTGCCCTTTTCCAGGACGATCACTCGGTCCGCCTTTGACGCGGTGACCAAGCGATGGGCGATGACGATGACCGTATACTTCTTTCTGCCGTCCGCGTCCCTTTGGGAAGCCAGGTCGAGGATGGAGAAGAGGATCAGGGCCTCGCTCTCGTTGTCCAGGCCGCTGGTCGCCTCGTCGAAGAGGAGCACCGACGGCGAGCCGATCAGGGCTCGGGCGATGGCCACCCGCTGGCGCTCGCCTCCCGACAGGCGGCAGCCGTTCTCTCCGACCGGCTGGTGCATGCGGGCCCTGTCGCCCCCGTCGCCCCAGAAGTCCTCGTAGAGCCTGGCCGCCTTCATCACCTCCTCCAAGCGTTGGCGAGGGATGCCGACGCGGCCGTAGAGGATGTTCTCCACCACGCTCATATGGCCCCAGAGCTTCAGCTTCTGCCCTTGCGGGACATAGCCGATCTGGCCCCACCACCAGTGAGGGTCGACGCGCTTGACCGGGATGCCGTTGACCATCACCCGGGCGGGAGTGTCGAGGTCGCCGCCCAGGAGCAGGTTGAAGGCCGTAGACTTGCCGGAGCCCGAGGGTCCGACCAGCGCCACGAATTCTCCCCTCCTGATCCTGAAGTCGACGTCCTCGAGCGCCCATGTGACGGGCCTCAAGGGATTTTTCGGGTCAGGATAGCCGTAATAGACGTGGTCGAACCATATCTCCTCGAACCTGTCCGGAGTATGCAGGCCGACCTTTGAATCGAGCGGCTGCTGGTCGCCCGCCAGGAAATCCAGGTGCTTCTCTATCGGTCCCCAGCTCTCCATCAGGTCCCTTTGCAGCGAGGTCATCGATTCGATGGAGGCAAAGACTGCCCACGTCCACCAGATGGCCGCAAAGAACCTGCCCATGGACATCTGCCCGGCCAGCACGAGCTTCGCCGATACCGCCATGATGCCTATGAAACACGCCGCGGATATGACCGACTGGACCAGGACCATCCAGGCCAGATAGCGCTTCCACAAGAGCCTGCTGGATTCGCTGCGGCGCTCATGGCTCTGGCCATATCCGAGGATCTCTTTGCCTTGCTGGTTCATCAGGATGACCAGGCCCATGTTGCGGATCCTGGCTCGAAAGGACGAGTCGACCTTTCCCCATTCACGGGTATCCTCGCGGATCCAGGGCAAGAACCTGAGGTTGACCCAGACGCTCGCCGCCAAGAAGAGGACGATGCCCGCCGTAGCGATAGCCGACAGCCAGCCGTTCAGGAGAGACAGGCCGATGGCCGCGACCAGTATGGCCGCCGCCGTCTTCATGATCCTGAATATCACCATCGAGAGCGCCGAATCGATCTTGGACAGGCCATTCTCGACGACCTCTCCTGTTTCAACGGCCATATCGAATGCCCTGGCCAGCGAGAGGCTGGAAGCCCTCTCGAGCGACCGGAGCTTGCCCATCTTGGAGATGGGGATGAGGATGTATCTGCACGCGGCGTTCCAGAGCACGATGCTGTTCAGCGCCATCCCTGTGACATATACCGCCGCTATCGTCGCGATGCAGAGCGAGACGTCCAGCCATGACCTATTCCCAAAGCCCACTTCCATGCGGCCGATCAGATACGGCACGGCGAAGTCGAGCAGCTTGACCAACAGCGTCAAAGCCCCGAAAAGGGCCATGAGGCGAAAGAGCGGAAACTTGTCCAGGAGATGCTCCCGGACGCGCTTCAACTGGATAAAGACAATTCGTACCGCGTTCAAATCGGACCTTTCGTTGAAGTTGAACTGACGTTGCTCGGAAAATCAAACATGTAAAGAGCAAAATACGCGCGTCAGGCGCACGTATTCCCGGAAATACTACGCCGCAGGCGGGACAATTGTTTCCTCCCCGCCAGCAGTGCCGTCTGCATTAAAAAAGAGCCCCTTGCGAGGCTCTTGTGATCCCTAACTCTCAGACGAACATGCTTACCTCCCTATTCACCAGGTTGCGGTATTCCATGCAGGACCTCATCAGTTCCGCATGATTGCCGATGCCGGCGATGCCGCCCTTCCTGAAGACGATGATCTGGTCCGCATGACGGATGGTCGACAGCCGATGGGCGATGACGATGCTCGTCCTGCCCTTCATCGCTTCGCGCATGGCTTGATGGACCAACGCTTCGTTCTCCGGGTCCAACGCGTTGGTCGCTTCGTCCAGGATGACGAGGCTAGGGTTCTTCATGAGCGCCCTACCTATAGCGATCCGTTGGCGTTGACCGCCGGATAGCTGGACGCCGTTCTCGCCGATGAGCGTCTCGAATCGCTTAGCCCCGAGGCGCGGATAGAATTCGTCGATGCGAGCGATCCTGGCGATCCGCTCGAGATCCGCCTCCGTTACGTCCTGCGAAAGGCCGTTAAGGCCATATGTCAGGTTGTAACGGACGGTCTCGTCCCACAGCTTCGGATCCTGCTCGACCGTTCCCACTGAATTCCTCCAGTGGTGCAGGTCGAGCAGCTTCAAGTCATGACCGTCGACGAGGATCTGACCCCTGTCCGGGTCATACCCGCGCAGGGCGAGGTTGATGGCGGTGGTCTTACCAGAGCCGGAAGGCCCGACAAAGGCGCAGACCGATCCGGCAGGGATCCTGAACGACAGATCCTCTACTGCGATCGATTGCTTTCCTTTCTCTTTGTCTGGGTCTTCGTCATCATCGTCCTCCTGCTCGAGCTGGTGCTCGGGATAGCGGAACGAGACGTTCCGGAACTCGATCTCGCCGCGGAACTCTTTCGGCCGGACGGGATTCTCGACGATCGTGACAGCCGGAGGCATATCCACGAGGTCGAAATATCGTCCGATCTGGGCGTTGTTCTTGGTGATCTGCCGCTGAAGCGAACCGACCATCGACAGGGCGCTAAAGGCATGGTTAGACCAGCCTAGAGCGATGACGACGGCGCCGACGCTGACCTTGCCCTGCGAGGCTAACGACGCCCCGACGAACATGACGCCGACCTGGCCCAGATGCTGGAAGGGCTCGCGCAGGAAATGGATGAGCCCGACATAGCGCACCCACAGGGCGCGCCCGAAGTCGTTGCATTCCTTTTCCTTGGCGGCGAATTCGCGCTTGAGGCGTTCCTCCTGGCCGCAGACCATGACCAATCGCAGGTTCTTGATCCGCTCCCAATAGGATGTCCCGAGCTTGTTCTCCATCTTGGCGTGCCGTTTGACGTCCGACCGCAGATGCTTGTTGATGACATAGCTCGAAGCGACATACAGGGCGACCGCGGCGATCGTCACCAGGCCCATCAGAGGACTGATGAACAATAGCGCGATAGCCGCGATCAGGACCCGCAGGACAGACGAGATGACCTGAATGAGGAACAGGTCTATCGTCTGGGCGAGGGCCGTTTCTCCTTTCTTGATGATGTCGTGCTTGTAGCCAGAATTCTGATTGGTTATCTGGCCGATCGAGAGCCGGCTGATGCCTGTGAGCGTAGTCTGCGACGCGACCTCTCCGTTATCGAAAGCCACCTTTTTCAGGTATTGCTTGTCGAGGAAGAAGTAGATCAGGCCGCGGACCTGCATTGCGCCGAATGTTGCCACGATGAGCCACTTCAGCTCTGACATGGGCCGATGGTTCACTATCCTGTCGATGAGAAGGCCTGTGAGGAACGGCCAGGCGAGCGATACCGCCTGATTGACCGAATCCCATATGACCGCGGTCCGGAGGGCCGGATGAAGAGGCCTGTAAGCCTCGTAGATGCGCCTGATGCGACTCCTTGTGCTTGTTTTCACCGATATTCCTTTCGTTGAGGTTAGAGTAAAAGAGCATTTGCCCGGCGGAGCCGAAGCAAAACACCGTGCGCGTGGCACGATGTTTCAAATATTCGACGAGGGTCGAATGCTTACGACATAGTGCCACAGCCAACAGGATCAGGCGCATCGTATCCGATGCGCGAGATATATATTCGGTTGTTGGCTTTGGTAATCATTGCCGAATGACCATACCATGGCGTATGGGAATATGCAAGCTTTAAGCCGTAACGTTTCCCTACAACCCCTCGTTCCTGAGGCTCTCTATGGCCTTCCTGGCCTCCTTAGAGAGCTTGCGCGGCATGGCGACGTTGATGGTGACGAGCAGGTCGCCGCGGTGGCCGTCGCGGCCGCGCGGAGTAGTCGGCACGCCCCTGCCCCGCAGGCGGAGGATCTCGCCCTGGTTGGTGCCCTCGGGGACCTTGAGGGCCACGTCGCCGTCCAGGGTTTTGAGCGTCAAGCTAGTGCCCAGGAGCGCCTCGGAGAGCTTGATGGTGGCCTCGGCGACCAGGTTATGGCCGGACTTGGTATAGAGCGGGTGCTCTTTGACGTGGACGCGCAGGTAGAGGTCGCCTGGCTGTCCGCCGGCGATGGCCTCGCCCGCGCCCGTGAGCCTGACCATCTCGCCCTCCTCGATGCCGGACGGTACCTTGACCTTGATCTCCTGGTTGCGCTTGTGGACGCCCGTGCCGTGGCAGACCGGGCATTTCTCCTCGGGCTCCTTGCCCGTGCCGTGGCAGGTCTCGCAGGTCCTGGTCGTCTGGAAGCTGCCCATGATCGAGCGGCGCACCTCGGTGACGCGGCCCTTGCCCGCGCAGGTATGGCAGGTCTTCATCCTGGAGCCCTTTTTGGCGCCGCTGCCCGCGCACTCGGCGCAGACCGAGACCTTGTTCAGGGTGATCTCCTTTTCCATGCCAAAGATCGACTCCTCGAACGACAGATCGATGTCCGCCTGGATGTCAGAGCCGCGCTTCGGGCGCTGGGCGCCGCGGCCGCCGCCGAAGAAATCGCCCAGGATGTCGCCTAAGTCGAATTCGACTCCGCCGTTCTGGCCAAATCCCCCCTGCTGGAAGCCCGAGAAATCGAAGCCGAAGTCGTTCGGGTTGAAGCCGGCGCCGCCAAAGCCCGCCCCGCCAGGCCCTGCAGAGCCGAACTGGTCGTACTGGGCGCGCTTCTTCTCGTCGCCGAGGACGCTGTACGCCTCGTTCGCTTCCTTGAATTTAGCGTCGTCCCCGCCCTTCTTGTCCGGGTGATGCTCGTGCGCCAGCCTTCGAAACGCGCGCTTAATCTCGTCTTGCGACGCGTTCTTTTGGACGCCGAGGATCTTGTAATAATCTTTTGACATATCAAGCTAATATATGGTACTTTACCGATGAATTCAACCAAAGTAGATCTTTATGGAAACTAATGATACAGCGTCGAGCGATGTTACGAACGAACGGCTATATATTTTTAATCTGGCCTTTGAAAGAGGCTTTATCTCGGGTTTGCTCGTCGGCATCCTTCTGATGCTCGTCGGGCTAGCCTTCAGACTGTAATGTTATTTCCATTTAAAGCAGACACCCTCTCCCCCACGACTTCTTGCGAGGTCACGGGAGATGGGCTGTCTGCTTTTTTCATTTTCTCTAAAATGGAGCTTTAAATCTCCATCTTGGAGAATCGACTATTTCTTTTCAGTGTACTCCGCGTCCTTTACCTTGCCGTCGCCGCCATTGCCGTCCTGTGGGCCTTTGCCAGCATCCCCTCCCGGCGCTGACTGACCGCCGGAGGTCTGCTGGGCCTTGGCCATGGCTTCGCCGATCTTCTGCATCGAGGCAGACAGGGCCTCGGTAGCCTTCTTGATGGCCTCGACGTCGCTACCGTCCTTGACCTTGCGCACATCGGCGACTTTCGCCTCGACGTCGGCTCTCACGTCTGCAGGGACCTTGTCGCCGGCGTCCTTGAGCGACTTCTCGGCGGTGTAGGCCATCTGCTCGGCCAGGTTCTTGGCCTCGGCCTCGGCGCGCTTCTTATCGTCCTCGGCGGCGTTCATCTCGGCGTCCTTCTTCATCTTCTCGATCTCCTCCTTTGAGAGGCCGGACGAGCCCTGGATGCGGATGGACTGCTCCTTGCCGCTCGCCTTTTCCTTGGCCTTGACGTTCAGTATGCCGTTCGCGTCGATGTCGAAGGTCACCTCGACCTGCGGCACGCCTCGAGGAGCCGGCGGGATGCCGTCCAGGATGAAGCGGCCCAGCGACTTGTTATCCTTGGCCATGGCGCGTTCGCCCTGGACGACGTGGATCTCGACCGAGGTCTGGTTATCCGCGGCCGTCGAGAATACCTGCGATCGCGATGCCGGGATGGTGGTGTTCTTCTCGATCAGCTTGGTAGCTACGCCGCCCATGGTCTCGATGCCGAAGGCCAGAGGGATGACGTCGAGCAGGAGCACGTCCTTGACGTCGCCCTTCAATATGCCTCCCTGGATAGCGGCGCCGACGGCGACCACCTCGTCTGGGTTGACGCTCATGTTCGGCTTCTTCTTGAAGTAGTCCTCGACGGCCTTCTGCATGGCGGGCATGCGGGTCTGGCCGCCGACCAGGATGACCTCGTGGATGTCGGCGACCTTGAACGGCGAAGCCTCCATGGCTCGCCTGGTGATGTCCATGGCGCGGTCGATGAACTCGTGGGTCAGCTCTTCGAGCTTTGCGCGAGTCATCTTCTTGACCAGGTGGAGGGGACCGTCAGAGCCTACGGAGATGAAAGGGATGTTGATCTCGGTCTCGACGGAGGTCGAGAGCTCGATCTTGGCCTTTTCGGCGGCGTCGTCCAGACGCTGCTTGGCCAGGGCGTCCTTGCGCAGGTCGACGCCGTTCTCCTTCTGGAACTCGTCGGCCAGCCAGTTGATGATCTTCTGGTCGATGTCCTTGCCTCCCAGGTGTGCGTCTCCGTCGGTCGAGCGGACCTCTACCACTCCCTCGCCCACTTCCAGGACGGAGATGTCGAAGGTACCGCCTCCGAAGTCGAAGACGACGATCTTCTCGTCCTTCTTCTTGTTGAAGCCGTAGGCCAGGGCCGCGGCGGTCGGCTCGTTGATGATGCGCTTGACGTCCAGGCCGGCGATCTTGCCCGCGTCCTTGGTGGCCTGGCGCTGCGAGTCGTTGAAGTACGCCGGCACGGTGATGACGGCCTCGGTGACCGGCTCGCCCAGGCGCGCCTCGGCGTCAGCCTTGAGCTTGGCCAGGATCATGGCCGAGACTTCTTCCGGCCGATACCATTTCTCGCCCATCTTTACTTCGACGCCGCCGTTCTCGGACTTGCGCGTCTCGAACGGCACGGCCTTTGCGTCCTTTTGCACGGACGCCTCGTCGAAATTGTGGCCGATGAAGCGCTTGATCTGGAAGATGGTGTTCTTTGGGTTCGTCACCGACTGGCGCTTGGCCACGACGCCGACGACGCGCTCCTTGGTCTTGGTCTCTGCAACGATCGAGGGCGTAGTGCGCATGCCTTCGGCGTTCTCGAGGATCTTTGGCTCGCCGACTTCCATGACGGCCGCGGCCGAGTTGGTGGTACCGAGGTCGATACCTATGATTTTTGACATGTTGCGTTAGATAATGCTAGTAAGCGCGCATGCGCGCAGGGGCACTATCGAACGCTCGGAGCGCGGGCAGGTTGGCTCGTCAAAAAGTCGAGAGCAGAGAACGGAGAGACGGCCTCGAAAGAGGATGGTATGAAAATGTCGCCATAGGATGCTATGGAACGCGGCGCGGTGAGAGCCAGCACCGGCGACGAAGTCTCGCTCTCGAGCGGCTTGAAGCCCAAGAATCTGACCTCGCGCAGGCCCTCGGCCTCGATGACGGCGAAAAAGGCGCGCACAAGCTCGCCCGTGGCCAGGGCGACCTCTCGGCTGACGATATGGACTTGTGGCTTCTTGATCAGCATGATGTTGGTTCCCCGCTCAGGCTATCTTGAGCTCTATATCTGATACGCGGCCGACCAGCCTGTCGTGTTCAGCATACGATACCTTGTCTTTGTCCAACTTGTCAATTTCGCTAAATCCGCGCCTGATCGCCTCTGAAAGGTCCGCGATCTCTCTCGAGACCTTCGTATCGATCTTGGTCTCGAGAGCATCGATCTTTGCATCGAGAGAGTCGATCCTGCCGTCCAGCTTGTTGTGGCTCATCTCGATCGCTTCGGCGACATTCTTGAATTCGAGATCCATTGCCTGAAATTTCGAATCGAGCTTTGCATCAAGGCTCTCGAGAGTTACTTTTGCTTCCATATTCTTAATCGGATTAATTAATATTCTGGAATCCTAGCAAAAGCGGGATAAAGGAAAGATACAGATTCAGTCTTTGCTGTGGATAGCTTCCGCGACGACCACTTTGGCCGGCCGGATGAGCTTGTTGCCCAGCTTATACCCCTTCTCGACGACGGCCAAGATTGCGTGATCTTTTTTAGCGTCTTCTATTTTCTCGTAGCGGATAGCCTCATGCAGGTTCGGATCGAATGTCGTATCGACGGGATTGATCTCCTGAAGGCCGTTCTGCTCTAGGATGCCCTTGAGCTGGCTATAGATGTGCTCGACGCCCATACGCCAGTTCTTGTCGACCTTCTCCCAGGCCGCCCGATTGGCGAAGGCCATCTCGAAGCTCGAGAGGACGGCCAAGAGCTCCTCGATGAGGCCTTCGTTCGCCATGGTCCGGAACTCCTTCATCATGGCCTCGGTCTGCTTTTTCGAATTGGCGAAGTCGGCCTTTGCGCGCTGCCAGCCGGCCAGATATTCGTCTCGCTCGGCCTTGATCTTTTCGAGCTCAATAGATTCAGCGGGCGCGGCGGGTCTTGGCTGGCTCTCGGTATTCTCTTGGCTTGTTTTGTTCTCTTGGTCTTTCATACTGTTGTGAATCTATCCTATCATCATTTTCAAGCGTTGCGTTTGACATTTTAATCAAAGCGACGTAGGGTGTCAACAGTCCCTATGCTCCTCTTCTACCTCTGCCTAGCCGCATACGCCGCCAGAAACGCCCTATGCGGCGCGACCTCGATCATTTGCTACTGCCTCTTTGCCGCATCGACGCTGCTCTTCCTTGGGCTCTTGCCCGGCATCCCGAACCTCGGACCAAAGCCCTGGTCCCTGGCCTGTTCGCTGCTCCTGCTGCTCTCTTTTTCGAGCCTGCGATTAGCAAAGCTCAGCCGCAGCCTGCTGCATATCGACAACCGCCCCGATGACGGGGGCGGCTTTTTATCTTACTTCTCGTGCCTCTTACCTGCCTCCAGGATCGGCATGTTTGCCTCGGTCGGGACATAGATGACCGAGCTGTCCGGCCTCTCCTCCATCATCTTGATCCACTGCCATTTCAGGTAGAGGTCGTGCTGGGTCAGCTGGGCTCCAATCTTCTGTATCTGGGCCGATACGGCTTCAGCTTCGACGATAGCGGCTTCCTTGTTGAGCTTGGCCGCATCCAATCGACCCTGTGCCTTTGCCACCTGCACCTGCTGCTCTCGATGAGCCTGCTGGAGGTCGGCCTCGCCGGATTTGCCGCTGGCCCAGACCTTCCAGACCGGATAGCCCCAAAGCGACCACAAGATGATCGTGGCGACGATAAGGACGGGGATGATGAATATCATGATGTTTGAATGGTTGGCTTGTAATGGCCTCTCTAGTATATACCTTCATGGCAGAAAAAAGGGCCAAAAAGCCCTCTTGGAGAGGGCTTTTTTCTTTATCGCTTCGACCACTGTGGGCTCTTTCGCGCCTTCTTGAGGCCGAACTTCCTGCGCTCCTTGGCGCGAGGGTCTCGCTTGAGGAAGCCGAGCTTCTTGAGCTTCTTGCGGAGCTCTGCGTCGTATTCCAGGAGCGAGCGGGAAATGGCATGGCGGAGAGCTTCGGCCTGGGAGTGGATGCCGCCGCCCGAGAGCATGGCAGTGACCTTGAACTTCTGGGCGATCTTTGACTCGGCGAAAGCGGCTCCTGCGATCATGCGGGTCTCCTCGGTGACGAAGTATTCGTTGACGTCCTTGTCGTTGATGGTGATCGACTGCTTTGCGGCAGGGGCGATGCGGGCGCGGGCCACGGCGGTCTTGCGTCGGCCGACTGCTTCGAAGTATTTAGTATCGGTTGGGGTCATATGGATATTATTCGGTTACGACGAGATTCTTGAGGTACTGGGCCTGGAGCTTGTTCTTTGGCAGCATGCCCTTGACCGCGATGCGGAAAGCCTCGCCCGCGCCCTTCTTCTCGATCATGCGCTTGAGGGTGGTGTCGATGAGGCCGCCTGGGTAGCCGGTGTATCGTCGGTAGATCTTTTCCTCCTTCTTCTTCTCGGAGATGTCGGCCTTGGCGGCGTTGATGATGCGCACCTCTACGTCGGGGACGACGTTAGGGACGTAAGCGGTCGAATTCTTGCCCATAAGGATCTTTGCCGCCTGGGTCGACACGCGACCGATCTTTTGTGCCTGCGCGTCTATGGTGTGGGTAGTTCTCATGGGCTTGAAAATTGATACTTGGAAATTACTTGACGAACTGGATATGGGCCATCTTCGCCCCGTCCGACTTGCGGAGCGGAAGCTTGATCACGCGGGTATAGCCGCCCTGGCGGGCCTTGTATGCCGGGGCGATGACCTCGACGAGCTTCTTTGCGGCCTTTTCGTCGCCGATGCGCGAGGCGAGCAGGCGGCGGCTGGCTACGGTGCCGGTCTTTGCCGTGGTCACCAGGGGCTCGACGTACTTGCGGAGCTCCTTGGCGCGAGTCTCGGTAGTGGTGATGCCGTCATGGATGACGAGCGAGCGCACGAGCGATTTGACCAGCGAAGCGCGCTGGCCCTTGTCCCTTCCCAAAGTCTTGAATTTCTCGTGGTGTCGCATGGTGTTTTCGTTGGCTTCCTAGCCTAGCATTATTTCAGGGTAATGCCAAATTCCGAGAGGGCCTTCTTGATCTCCTGGATGCCCTTTGGTCCGAGGCCCTCGATATTCTCCACGTCCGCCTCTTTCTTGCGGACCAGGCCGCCGACGGTGCGGATGTTGGCGCCGGCCAGGGCATTAGTCGTCCTCTGGGACATGCCCAGGGTCTCGATGCGGGTCTTGAGGAACTCGGTGTCGAGCTCTTTCTTGTCACCGCCGGCAGCTTCAGAGGCATCCGCAGCCGTAGGGACCGCAGGCTCCTCCTCCTTGAAGCCGACGATGGCCTTGAGCTGATGGATCATCGTGGCGATCGACCTCTCGAGGGCCTCGTGAGGGGTGACGGTTCCGTCGGTCTCGATGGTGATCTTGAGCCTGTTGAAGTCAGTCCTGTCGCCGATGCGCATGTTCTCTACCTCGTAATTGACGCGGCGGATTGGAGTAAAGGTAGCGTCGAGCGAGATCGTGCCGATGTCGACGCGCTCCTTCTGGAGGACGTCCTTTGGCACATATCCCAGGCCGCGGGCGACGGTGATCTCCATGTCGAGCTCGGTGCCTTTGTCGGTCACGGAAGCGATGTGCATGTCAGGGTTGAGGATCTCGACCTGGCCAGGAGCCTTGATGTCGCCGGCGGTGACGTCCTTGACGCCCTTGGCCTTGAGGGTGAGGGTCTGAGGCTCCTCGGTGAGCATCTTGATCCTCATGCGCTTGAGGTTCAGGAGGATGGTGATGACGTCTTCTTTGACTCCGGCGACGGTCGAGAACTCGTGGTTGACGCCCGCGATCTTGACGTGGGTGACAGCCGTTCCCGGCAGGGACGAGAGGATGATGCGGCGCAGGCTGTTGCCCAGAGTATGGCCATAGCCAGGGTAGAGGCCGTCGATCTCGTACACGCCGAGGAAATCCTTCTCGAGGATCACCTTCGGCTTCGATGGGAGAACGATGTTGGTTTCATTCATACGAATATTGTTATAGCTATCACCACCCTATTAAACGCTATCGGCTGTAGAACTCGATCACCTGCCCCAGGTTAAAGAGGACGTCGGTCGCCTTGTGGACCGGCTTGCCCGTCACCTCGGCCGTCCTCTTGTCCGCGTCGAAGGAGAGCCACGACGGGAAGGCCACCTTCTTCATCTTCTCGTCGAGGTCCTTGAAGAGGGGCTTCTTGAGGCTGGCGTCGCGCACGGCGACCTTGTCCCCGACCGAGACGACAAGGGACGGCACATTGGTGCGCTTGCCGTTGACCAGGACATGGCCATGGGAGACGAGCTGGCGAGCCGCCAGGCGCGTCGGAGCGATGCCCAGGCGGTAGACGACGTTATCCAGGCGCATTTCCAGCCGCTCGTAGAGGGCTTGGATCGTGTTCACGCCCTTCTTGGCCGTAGCTTCCTTGACGTACTTCTTGAACTGTCGCTCAAGGACGCCGTAGGTGTAGCGGACCTTCTGCTTCTCGAGCATGGCGGCGGCATAGTCGCCCTTTGGCCCGAAGCCGCGCTTCTTGTTCGCACCCTTCCTCTCGGCGCGCAGGGCGAATTTCGCCGTCTGGGTCTTCTCGAAGATATTGGCTCCGAGTCGGCGGGCGATCTTGTATTTTGGTCCAGTAATCATATGAAGAAGAAGTTAGAATCTAGAATTTAGACGCGGCGCGGTCGAGGCGGACGCGGGCCGTTGTGAGGGACCGGCGTGACGTCCTTGACGGACGAGATGCCCAGGCCCTTGGTGATAAAGCTGCGGACAGCCGACTCGCGGCCCGAGCCGACGCCCTTGATGACCACGGCGACCTCCTTCATGCCCATGAGCTTTGCCTTGTCAGCGAGGACCTCGCCCACCTTTGCGGCCGCGAACGGCGTGCCCTTCTTGGCGCCCTTGAAGCCGAGCGCTCCCGCCGAGGACTGGCAGAGAGCGTTGCCCTGGGCGTCGGTGACGATGCAGAGGGTGTTGTTATAGGTCGACTGGACATAGAGGATGCCGGAATCGACCTTCCTCTTGGGCGCTTTTGCCGCAGCCTCCTTCTTTGGAGCGTCAGCGGCTTTCTCTGGTTTCTTCGCGTTCTTTGTGATCTCGGTTGCCATGTTGTTGGTTGTCAGTTGTGGGTTCGACTATTTCTTCTCCGCTACCTTCCTGCCGGTTCCCATGGTCTTTCGGGTGTTGCCGCGGCGGGTTCGCGAATTGGTCTTGGTCCTCTGGCCGTTCACCGGCAGGCTCCTCTGGTGGCGGACGCCGCGGTACGCCTTGATGTCCTTGAGGCGCTTGATGTTAGCCGCGACCTCGCGCTTGAGGTCTCCCTCGATCTTGAGGGTCTCCATGGCCTTTTTAATGGCGTTCTCCTCATCGGCGGTCACTTCCTTTGCCTTTTTTTCGAAGGCGACCTTTGCATCCGCCAGGATCGACTGGGCGCGCGAGCGGCCGATGCCGTAGAGAGCGGTCAAAGCGATGTCGATCCGCTTTTCGTCAGGAAGGGTGATACCGAGGATGCGCATGAGGTTAGTTGTCTAAAATAAAAAATAATGCCCTAAACACGGATTTCCATCCTAACATAGGGTCAAAAATAAGTAAAGCGAAAGGCTTGTCATTAGCCTTGGCGCTGCTTGTGGCGCGGGTTCGACTTGCAGACCACGTATACGAAGCCCTTTCGGCGCACGACCTTGCAATTAGCGCATTTTACCTTGACAGATGATTTTACTCTCATTGTAGTATTGTTACGTTCCTTTCCTTACATTCGCTGGACTATCCTGCCCTTGCCGCCGTACGGCTCGAGCTCCACGCGGACCTTGTCGCCGACCAGGACCCTGATCCTGTTCATCCTCATCTTGCCTGCGAGGTATGTCAGTATCTCCGCGCCGCCTTCGAGCTGGACCCGGAAGAAGGTGTTCGGAAGGGCTTCGGTGACGACGCCGAGGACGCTTGGTTTTGTTTGGTCTGCCATTTGAACGTTCCGACAGTATAAGGCAAAAGACAAATTATGTAAAGCCGGGCCCTTCCTATCGCTTAGATATGCTTCTGTACGGCGATCCTGTCCGCACGTCCCGGGAACGAGCCGGACCAGAATGGGCGAAGCGAGATGTCTGCCTTCTCGATCATAGGGAATTTTCGAAGGATGGCCGGCGTCTCGGCGCGCGTATGGCCCTTGAGCGCCTCCTTGAGGGCGGCCTCGTCATAGACCCACTCAAAAGCGGCGTTGCCGGACAGATGGAAAGCCAGGCTATCGGCACCGCCAGCCTTTTGGTCCTTGGCGGAATAGACGAGCGACGGCAGGAGCGGCACGGAGACGGCCTCGCCTTTGTAGTCCTTAGCGTACTGGCGAGCCAGGGCGGCGGCCAACCGGCGCCTGTCGAAGACTATCGCCGAGATGGTGCCGTCCTCCTTGATCGTGGCTTCGGTCGCCGAGGTCGCCTCGTCAGGCTGGGCCTGGAAATCTATCGAGTAGGCGTTCGGGTAGAAGATCGAGCCCTCGGGCACGCTTGCGGCGACCTGGCGCAGCAGCTCGTCGCGCAGCTTAGACTCGATATCGGCTTTGGCCTTTGCCCGATCGGCCTCTGCGACGATCTTCTGCGTCCCTACGAAGCCGCCGGCCAGCGGGGTCTTT
Organism: Minisyncoccota bacterium; assembly: GCA_035714745.1. Taxonomy (GTDB): domain Bacteria; phylum Patescibacteriota; class Minisyncoccia; order Phycocordibacterales; family UBA6065; genus UBA6065. Next base: position 70,166 of record DASTLR010000003.1, read on the forward strand.
GACCTGGCGTAGAAGGCCGCGTAGCGCGGGTCGCCCTTGAAGCCGGGGATAGTGAAGTCCTTGAGCCCGACGTTATAGCTCGCGCCCGGCTCGTCAGCCATGACCACCGCCTCGACGCTGCCCGGGGTGGCGCCGTTCTTGCCCGGCACCGTCACCGAGTCCGAGACGCGGAAGATCAGGCCCTCGGGCGTAGCGAAGCGGGTGTTCTTGATCAGCCTCTGCGCGGCCGAGCTGTAGTTATTATAGATGACGATGGTGCCCTGGGCGCGCGTGCTGACCTGCTTCTGACCGGTCGCCCGGACGGTCTGGCTGCCCGAGAGCTTGATGGTCGAGACCGAGAACGGCAGCTCGTCTGGGCCGGCGGAACGCTTTGCGGTCAGGTCGGCATCCGCGGTAAAGGCCTGAACGCGCGGGGTGACGGTGACCAGGGCGCTCCTGAACGAACCCGTAGCCACGGCCGCCAGGGCGAGCACGGCCACGATCGACAGGGCGGCGATGACCGCCCCGCGATTGTTGTTCCAGGCGCCCGAAAAGAATCCCCGGCCCGGCCTGCGGGCGCGCTTGGCCCTCTTTGCCTGTCTCGCCTCGAACTCCTCTCGCGCCTGACGGATGCTCTCGCGCCTGGCCGCCTCCTCGGGCGGCACCTCGACGACCGTCTCGCTCTCCTCCCTGTCGATTATATATTCCTTCTTGGCCTTTATAGGCTCCTCTTCGGTCTTTGGCTTTGTATTCTTGGTCTTGGGCTTTATCTCCTCCCTCTTCACCTGTATCTCCCGTATGGTCCTGCCCTTTGGTACGATGTCCTGCATCGGTTTTCTTGCCATGGTGAGTTCTCTTATCCTTCGAGTATACTATCTCTCCCCCGATTCGTACACCCTGCCGGCAAAGGCCGCGCAGACTGCGGCGAACGGGTCCTTGTCCGCGCCGGCGACGAACTCGACGGCAGACTTCAGATTTTCGCAATCGACGAGCGTGGCGAAAAGCTCCTCGCGACGTAGGACCTGCATGAAATAGCGCGAAAAGCCGGGATTGACCACCACGAAGAGCTTCGTAGGCAGAGATACCCTGCCTGCGGCGTTCTCCAGGACCTGGTGGAAGCCCGCAAGCCATTCGTCGGCGGCCTGCTCCATGACAGGGGTCATACGCTCGGCTGCCACGGCTTCCATCGTCCCCTCGAAATAAAGCATAGCCATCGAGACGGCCTCGGCCTGGCTGACGGCAAAGGCCTGCATGACCTTACGGATGAGGAAATGCCTGCCCAAGGGGAAGCTGGCGGTCTCCAGGATAAGGCCGTTCTGGACGATGGTGATGTCCGAGAGCTCGCCGCCGACGTCCAGGAAGATGAAGTCGCTCTCCTCGTGAAAGACGTCGCGGATGACGGAAAAAGAAGCCAGCGAGAACGAGTGGGCGTGGGTGTCGCGCGGGCGGTACGTCTGGCGCGAGAGGTCGGCGACCTGGTCAAAGATCGAGCGCGGCACCAGGCTAGTGAAAAAAGAGATGTCGGCGGCCCGGGTCTTTTTTCCGTAGGGCTGGGCCACATGATAGCCGTTCAGGCGGATGTCGATGACCCGGCGCTCGATGGCCCGCAGGCTGTTCGGCGCGGCGGTGCCGGCCATCTCGGCCTCAAAGAGCTTCTCGTGGGCCGAGACGATGCGGTCGACCTGCGAGCGCGAGAGCGAGAAGGGCTTATCTTCCTTCAGCGAGACGATCTTCGTCTCGGACATGGCCCAAGGAGAGGAGAAGACGTAGAAGACATGCCTGACGTCGGCATCGCCCGTGACGCCCGCCCGGGCCAGGCGGGCGTTCAGGGACTTCAAGGTGTCGACCATGTCGCCGACGAAGCGCTCGGCGTCCACCGTCTGGCGGTACGGCATGTGCTCGCGCAGGGACGCCTGGACCAGGGGCGCGCTCCGCGGCCGGAACTGCACCACCGCCGCGCCCACCGACGAGGTGCCGATGTGATAGACCAAGCCCAGCGACGGCTTTGGGGAGAAGAGAGACATGGCAAAAGTATACCAGAAAGAAAGATGCCCCGGACGCGACCGCGTCCGGGGCCAAGGAGACATCTACGGTCTAGCGACCATGCAGTGAATAGCCTCCAAAGAGTTTGATCCCGCAATACGAACAACCCCGACACAGAAAACATGTTCATAGTAGTTCTTGCTGCGGGAAATTGAAAGAGCGCTTTGGTAAACATCCATTTTACAGCAGACACGCGCGGTCAAGTTCGCCAAAGAAGGAATCGCTTCCTCTCAAAAAATTCGATTCGATCGAATGCTTTGAGAGGAACCTGTCCCTATGAGGGACAGGTCGAGAGACATTTTTACTGAAGTCGAGACAAATCGGTAATAGTCTCCCAAATCTTACAAAGATCAATCCGGAGAGGTTACCCTCTCCGGTGGCCGGCACACCGTGTAGAGTTAGCAACTGTCTACAAGTCGGCGGAAAGTGACGGGCGCTGCGAAGCGCCCGGGAGGACAAGCCGATACTAGTTATCAAGGCTTCTGAAGTCCTCCAGAAATTGGAGCTGGCTCGTAAGCCAGCGGAAACAGGCTTTCATTAGAAGCACTTATCCTTTAGGTCTCCGAAAAAACTGTATCACAAATTCCTATTTCCGCAATAAAAGCCCCGTCCGGTTTCCCGAACAGGGCTGAGGCGACACTGTCACTAGAGCGTTACATCGATAACCTAGTCGCCCAAGAGACTACGCGACCGCCTGACTGCCTTCTGCCCCCTCCTCCGCTTTCGAAGCTTCGGGAGCAGCCGGCTTGGCGGCAGCCCGCTTCTCGAGCTTCCACCAGGCGTCAAAGAGCCAGTCCACGAACTCGGTGCCGGTCTTCCAGAGGGCCATCTTGTGGATGTGCCCCTTGTAATACCGGAGCTTGCCCGTGACAGTGACGAGCTTATCCTCGATCGTCAGGATATACTTCGACCCCTTCTTCTCGAAGGTGCCGGGCGTCAGGACCGCCGTCCGCTCCTGCCCCTCGTGCGTAAAGACGAGGTGCGGGTGCGGATAGCGCGCCTGGTAGTGCGCCTTGTTCGCGAGGAGCTTCTGGCCCCACTCGCTTCCCGGCCGGCGGTTGAGCTGGTCGAGGAGGAGATAGATGGCCTGACGGCCCTCGTTGGACCAGCCAGCCAGCTCCCCCGCCCTGCGGCGCGGGAAATGGCCCTTCTCGTCGCGGACATGGACGCCGAGATACTTCTTGAGCTTCGGCGCCGTCTCGAAGCGGCGGATGTCCTGGATGGTCGAGATAAGCCGCGCCGCGATGGCGGGCCCGAGCCCTTCCACCCGCGAGAGCACCTCGCTCCAGACATCCGTCTCGTGGACGGCCTTCTCGAGCTCGCGCTTGGCCGCATTCTCTTCGGCCACGAGCGGCAAGAGAACCTTGTCGCTCGCCTTCTTGGCCTCGAACTCCTTCTCGATGGCGCCCTCCGGATAGAGGCCGGCCTCCGAGCAGAAGATCTCGCCGATGAAGCGCTGGCGCAGGCGCTGTTCGCAGCCGATGCGGGCCTTCATGACGTCGATGCGCAGCCGCTGAAGCTCGCGCACGCGCACAATCTTGCGGTCGCGCACGTAGACGGGCGTGAAGAGCTCGCGACGATCGCTGACGAGCCGGGCCAGGAACGACGCGTCGTCGTCCTTGGCGCCCTCGCCGCGGAGCGACTTGAGCATGAAGGGCGTGATCCGCTCGACCTGGGAGCCGACGTCCTCGCCCTTGCGGGAGAGGGCGAACGCCAGGCAGTCGCCGGAGCCGCCCATGGCCATGGCCACCAGGTCGCCCTGGCGCAGGCCTTCGAACGAGGCGGGCACCTCGATGGGCTTTCCGTCGCTGTCACGCTTGATGTGGTGATCGTGATAGCGGCGGAACATCAAGACATCTTCCCCGTCGAGCACCTTGCGATAGCTCATCGGGAAGCTGCCAAGGACGAAGTCGAGCTCGGACTGCTCGTCCGGGAGCTCGATCGTGCGCAGCCCGGCATCGTCGAGGATGGCGAGCTGGGTCGGTCGGGCCTCGCCGTCCGCCGTTCTCTTGACGCGCGGCCGGATGCCGATGTAGCGCTTGACCTTGCTCTGTTCGCTGACGCTGACAGGTTGAGCTGGGGAGCTCATTCGTTTCCTTTCTGCCCGTGCGGGCGTGGTTTTGGTTAGTCCCCGAGGGGACATGGGTTAGAAGTCCGCAAAGCGGACACATTACAAAGAGCTGGCGGCAGGGACACAAATACTCTAGAAGCATTCGTCAAATAGTCCCTGCCGAGGGAACATGCTCCCTATAGAAACGTCCAGGCCGAAGCATGAACGTTTTTAAGGGGCCTCATCAGGAACACCGGGAACCTAGTCCAAGACATCATCTTCTGAAGTTCAAGATCAGGAAATCTAAAAGAACATCTAGAGAGAAACCTGTCTCCGAAGAGACAGGCGCCGACATGTATACATTAGTCACAATCTCATTCTAGTCGGCAGAAATTGTGCGGCAGGCCACGGGGAGACAAGGAGTCACACAAGACAGAGGCCTAACGAGGGAATCGCTTCCCTTCGAAGCCGACTTCGGAAGCAGGCTTTGAAGGGACCTCATGAAAAGAAGACAATCCACGACAAGTCGAACACAGCGACATTAGTCTTTTTGCATGAGGAAAATAATCCCCTATTTCAAGTCAATTCTCAAAAAGAATACAAGCCCGGATTAGACGAGAAATAGGAGAAATTGAAAGAGCACTTTAGTGGACAAATGTTCTCTAGATAACATTCTGGCAGTAGCCCACCAAAGGAGGAATCGCTTCCTCTCGAAGGGTTCGATCGGATCGAGCGCTTTGAGAGGAACCTGTCCCGGCGAGGGACAGGCTGGGAGACAGGGGTATGATAGGGATCAGCGGATGAATAGTCTCCCAAATCTCGCAAAGAACTTTCCGGAGAAGTTTCCCTCTCCGGTGCCGACATTTCATGCTGAGTAAAAACAACAGTAATCTGGTCGGCGGAAAGTGACGGGCGCTGCGAAGCGCCCGGGAGGACACACTATCGACAGCCTTTCGACAGCAGTATACTAATCCTCCAAAAATTGAAGCTGGCTTTTGAGGGCCAGCGGGGACATCCGCTCTGTAGCGAGCAAACTGTCCTTAGTCTCTATATAACATTATATAATAATATCCTATTTTATGCAAGGACAGCCTTGATCCTCCTCACGCCCGCTGAAACGGCCTCTTCTTTCTGTATCTTGAACGTCCCGAGCTTGCCGGTGTTATCGACATGCGGGCCGCCGCAGAATTCCTTTGAGACGGCCGCATCCATAGTGTCGCCGACGTAGTAGACGGATACGACGTCGCCGTATTTGTCGCCAAAGAAGTGATAGGCGCCGGTCCGCAGGGCCTCTTCCTTGGGCAGTTCGACGCGGTGGACCGGCAGGGACGCCTTGATCCAGCCGTTGACCAGGTCCTCCACCCTCTTCTTCTCGTCGTCGGTCATCTTTGCCCCGTGGGTGAAGTCGAAGCGCAGCCTCTCGGGCGTGATGTTCGAGCCCTTCTGCGAGACGTGGTCGCCCAGGACCTGATGGAGGGCCTTGTGGAGGAGGTGCGTAGCGGTGTGGTATCTGACCGACATCTCGGAGGTGTCGCCGAGGCCGCCCTTGAACCTCTGCTCCGCCCCCGCCCGGGAGAGGTCCTGGTGCTCCTTCATCTTCGCGTTGAAGGCCTCGATGTCGACCGTCTGGCCCTTCTCGCGAGCCAGCTCGACGGTCAGCTCGATCGGAAAGCCGTACGTCGTCCAGAGGACGAACGGGTCGATGCCCTTGGCGAAGTCCTTCTTGCCCTCCTCGAGGGTCTTGAAGAACTTGTCCTCCTCGTCTTTGAAGGCCTTCTGGATCTGGCCCTTGTCCATGGCATAGGAGCCGGCGTAGCGGTCGACGTACCAGCCGATAATCTCGGCGCCGAGGCCGAGACGGGTCGAGAGCGTGCCCAGCTTGAAGATAGCCCTGCGGATCAGGCGGCGGAGGATGTAGCCCTGGTCCTTGTTCGAAGGCAGCACGCCGTCGGCGATGAGGAAGGTCGCCGTGCGAATATGGTCGGCGACGATGCGCGCAGAACGTTCGTCATAATGCCCGGCTTCCTTTTTCAGCAGTGCGAGGACCGGCTCGAAAAGGTCGGTCTCGAAGACGTTCGACTTGCCCTGGAGCACCGCGCAGACGCGCTCGAAGCCCGAGCCGGTGTCGACGTTCTTGGCGGCGAGCTTGCCGACGACCTTGTCGTCCTTCTTGACGAACTCCATGAAAACGTCGTTCCAGATCTCGACGACCTTCTGCTGGTCGTCCGCCTTTAGATAGTCGGCCTTGGTCATGCCCTTGGTCAGGGTGCCGGTCAGGTCATAGAACATCTCTGTATCCGGGCCGCAGGGTCCGTTCGGGCCGGGTTGCCACCAGTTCTTTGCGGCGGGCATGAAATAGATGCGTTCCCCCGTCACGCCGTTCTTCTCGAAGATGCCCTTCCAGATGGCGGCTGATTCTTCATCGCGCGGGGCGTTCTCGTCGCCTTCGAAGCAAGTGACGTAGAGCCTCTGCGGATCAAGGCCGAACCCATACTCCTTGTTCGTCAGGAGCTCATAGCTCCAAGGGATCATCTCCTGTTTGAAGTAGTCGCCGAGCGACCAGTTGCCCATCATCTCGAAGAAGGTCAGATGCGTGTTGTCCCCCACCTCGTCGATGTCGTTCGTGCGGACGCACTTCTGGAAGTTCGCCAGGCGCGTGCCGTTCGGATGCTTCTCGCCGAGAAGGTACGGCACCAAGGGCTGCATGCCGGCGGTGTTAAAGAGCACCGTCGGATCATTCTCCGGCACCAGGCTGGCCGAAGGGATGATGGCGTGGCCGCGGGCGGCGAAGAAGGCCAGGAAGCGCTTGCGTACTTCTGCTGAGGTCATGATGCGGCTACTCTACCTGTTTTTCGTCAACTTTTCCAGCCTCTCGATGTCTTTCTCGATCGACTGCAGGCCTTTCTCCCAGAAATCGGGCTTGGTCACGTCGATGCCGATGGACTTGAAGATGTTCTCGGGCGTGTCGCTGCCGCCGGCCGAGAGGAACTGGTTGACCTTGTCGATGAAGCTCTTGTCTTTCTTGTACTCGGCGTAGAGGGCTTTGGAGATCAGCTGGCCGTAGGCGTAGGTATAGACGTAGAAGAAGCTGCGGATATGGTGCCACGAGACGAAGATGTTGCCGTCGATCTCGCGCAGGCGCACGGCCTCGCCCATATAGGCGGACATATGGCGGTTCATCAGGGCGCGGATCTCCTCCTTTGACAGGGCGCCCTTTTCGCGGATGCCTTTGTGCAGGTCCACCTCGAAATTGAAGCAAGCCACCTGGCGGAAGACGGTCTGGATGTCGTCGCTGATCTTGGTATGGAGGGCCACGACCTTCTCCTCGTCCGAGAGCTTCTCATAGACCGAGTCAAAGACCATGCCCTCGAAGAAGGTGCTGGCCACTTCGGCGGTCGAAGTCGAATAGTCCTGGTACAAGGGCGGCTGGGCTTCCGAGAGCTCGCCATGGATAGCATGGCCCATCTCGTGGGCCAGGGTGCTGACCTGGTCCAGGCTGTCGGTGTAGTTCAAGAGGACGAAGGTCGGGATATTGGTGCCGCTGGCGCAGTAGGCCCCGCCCGTCTTGCCCTTGTTCGGATAGACGTCGATCTGGCCGTTGCGCAGATATGAATCGAAGATCTCGCGATAGCGCGGGTGGGCTTGGGAAAATGCTCCGCGCACGATCTCTACCGCCTCGTCAAAGGAGACCTTTCGGACGTTCTCGCCGATGCCGGCGTTGCGGTCGGCATACTCCAGGCGCGGCAGCCTCATCAGGCGGGCTTTCAGCTGGTAGAAGCGCCGGCTGATGTCGTAGCGGCCCTCGACCGACCGGACCAGGGCCATGACGCTCGCCCGGTCGTTCTCGTAGTGGAGGATGGTCTCGTCAAAGGGCTCCTGGTAGCCGCGGAGCTCGTCCTCGACCTTCTTGTCGGTGACCACGGCGTTGACCTCGCTCTCGGCTACGGGCGCGAGCTTTTCCAGGGCGCTGACCACGCGGTCGTGGAGCTCGCGGCGCTCGGCGGTCGGCAGGTCGGCGATCTTGCCCGAGGCTTCGGCGATGGGGATCTGCCTGCCCTGGAATTCGACCGTCTGGGCGCTGACCAGCTTGTCGGTCAGGGCCGTCCACAGGTGATAGCTCGGCGCGCTTTTCAGGCTGATGACCTTTTCTTCGGCTTCGCTCAACTGGTGCTTGGCCTTGGAAAAGAGGACTTGGAGGAAGTAGCGGTAGCGCCTGAGGAGCGGGCTCTTGAGGACCTGCTTCTGGCGCGCCAGCGGCATCGAGCCCAGCGCCAAGTCGAAGAACTTGATGCGCTGCTGGGCCTTGGTCAGGCGCTCCCTGATCTGGGCCTGGCGGGCTCGCGTCACGGCGTCCTCGCTATTCAGGTCGAGGGCGAAATGGAAATAATACATCGGCTTCTCGATAGGCTGGTCGAGGAGCGCCTCGGAATCGGCGAGAGCCTTGGCGAGCTTCTCGTCATCCTCAAGATAATCGGTCGCGCCCCGATACTTCTTCTCGAAGGCGGCAAAAGCAGCCTCGACCGCCGCGAGGTCCCGCTCGATCTGCGGGTCGTCATGGCCCTTGTACAGAAGCCCCAGATCCCATTTCGTCTGTATCTTCTTCATATATATTTTTTCAGGACCTTAACGTCTTCCATAAGCTGTCCCTTCATGCCGCCATTATACAGGGCCACGGCAGGATGATAGAGGGCCACCACGGTGACGGGACCGTAGGGCGCCTGGCCTTGGAATTCCTTGCCATGGATCTGTGAGACCGGCTGGAGCTTGTCGGCCAGGCCGTATCTCTCGAAGACGTACCTCATCGAATGCCGGCCCAAGGTGGCGATCACCCGCGGCCGCATGATAGCGATCTGGCGCTCCAGAAAGGGGCCGTAGAGAGCGATCTCTGCAGGCTCGGGGTCGCGATTCTCCGGCGGACGGTCCTTGACCAGGTTGGTGACGTAGACTGCGGCGCGGTCCATGCCGATAGAGGCTAGCAGCTGGTCGAGCATCTTGCCCGACCTGCCGCAAAAGGGCTTGCCGGTCTTGGCCTCGCTCTCTCCCGGCGCCTCCCCCACGAACATCAGATGGGCCTCGTGGCTGCCCTCGCCGATTACGGGAAAGTATCCATTCTCTGTCCTAAAGGCATAGAGAGGCGACGCGGAAAGGGCCAAGACCTCGTCCCGTATCTTCCTCATCTCTTCGGTATTGGTCGAGGTCGTCATGGCACCAGTATAGACGAAAACAGCCGGAAAAAGCACGAAAAGAAAAGGCGCGCCCTCAGGCCTGGGCGCGTCGGAACTCTTCTGCTCCTCCCGAGGAGATGAAGTCGAACATGACCTGATTCCGAGCCTCTCTGTCCGCGGGCGGTTCGGACGACCCGCTGGACCGCTTCGCCAGAGCGGCAAGGCACTGCAGGGCGGCTTCCCGCAGCCTCATATACTCTTCTCTCGCTTCGGGAGACAGGTTAAGGGCTAGCATTCTTTCGCATTCCTCGAGACCGACCCTCAGTCGGTCGCAGGGACTGGTACCAGGGATCATAGGCGTGAAGGGGTTACCGGTATATTGTCTACCTGTCGAACCAAGAATACCAGTCACGTTATGCACACTCTGCATAATCGCTACATCAAAATTAGATTTATCCGTTCTTTATGATTCCTTGATACTTGAAATGCTACGGTTGATGAATGAGCGGCGGCAAGTGGAGAAAATCGGTCAAAAAAGCTCGAACAGAATACCTTAAAATAGGTTCTATACCCTGTCCGGCTTTTGGATTCGATCCGATATATTTTGACCATCACGGCTTCACCCACATGATACGTAAGGGAAGAAATATGAGAGACATCGCCGACACAAAGAGGCGATTCAAACTTTTTCGATACGTGCCTCTTCTGATCAGAAACAGTCGGTCGGCTACAGGCTATCTAGAATCTGGTTCAGTGAGATTTTGGACGTTAGTCGGCAGGATAGACGGCAAAGATATCAAGGTAGTCATCCGACAGATAGATTCGGGCCTCAGGCACTTCTATAGCGTCATGGACTGAATGTATCGCTACGCCGCATGAAAGCACAAAGGCCCCGAAGGGCCTTTGATAGTACCTGCCATCAGCAACAATGCCGAGTAGTATCGTCATGGGCGCTACCCCACCGACCGCAGGCATTACTCCCTCATTTTAGCAAAATCGATCCTCTGGTCAAGATATGAGCGCGCCCTCGGCCCGGAGGAGCGCCTCCTTTGCCGCAGTGCCCTGTTTGCCGCCGCGGATGCCGTTGTAGCCGCCGATGGATCGGTCCGAACGCACCACGCGGTGACAGGGCACCGTCCGATCGGTGTTGCCCGCCATGATCGTGCCCACGGCCCGGGCCGCGTTCGGGCTGCCCGCCCGCAGGGCCACCTCCTTGTACGACAGCGTCTTTCCCTCAGGGATATCCCTGACCACCCGCAGGACCATCTCCTTAAAAGAGGCTGTTCGTCGTAGCGTCATTCGATTCATGTTCTTTCTTCTTCCTTCTGGTGTTCTTAGTGATCTTTGTGCTCTTGGTGATCTTCGTGTTCTTATCGTTCCCCGTCTCTTCCGTCTTCTTCTTCACGAACCTCATCTGCACCTCCTGCGCCAGCTTTCGGTAGTTGCAGTACTCGCAGTACTGGCTGGGCTCGGGCAGCTTCTCGCCGTCCAGGCATTCCTTGGCCTTCATGATCGCCTCCTCGACCCAGCCGTCGTCGCCGGTATACGAGATGAGGGTGACGTCGAACTCCAGCTTGCCGTCGAAGGCCTTCCTGTCGCGCAGGCCGTTGGCGTAGACGAAGTAGCCGGTATCCGAGACCTTGAAGCCCTTTCTGCGCAGGAGCCACTGGTACACCTCCATCTGGCGCTTGTAGCCGTCCTGCCACTCGGCGTCGAGAGAGACCTTGCCGCCCTCTTGCTTTGACGTCGATTTGTAGTCGACGACGATGAGCTCGCCCTGGGAGTTGACCCAGACATCGTCCACGGCGCCGCTGATCAATAAGCCCGACTTGTCGTGGCGATGCTGGATGCCCTCGAAGTTCTCGCGCCAGATGTTCAGCTCGGCATGGGCGAAGGGTATGGCATCGACTCCGTATTTGGCCATGAGGGGGTGCGCCGTTCGCGCCGCGCGATGCCCGTCGAATTCCTTTTTGAGCAGATGGTCGACCGCCGAGTTCAGGTTAAAGGGAAAACCCTTTGGCCGGGCCACGCCCAGCTTGTTGTCGACGTAAAAGCAGCGCGGGCACTCGATGAAGAGGTCCAGCTTGGAGCGCGAGAGCTTCCATTTGGCGCCGCCGTAGTTCCAGTCGGCCGAGCGCTTGCCTTTGGGGTAGAATCCTGCCATTGCTGAGGTGATGAGAGCGTGTTATTGATAGAGCCCGTCGATCTCGCGGAGCACTGCCGGTATCTTGTCGCGGGCGATGCCGTAGTGTACCAGACCTTCGCCCTGGTCGGCGAGCTGCTTGCAGAGGATGAGGCCGTGGTCCAGGAGCATGCGCTTCTCGGTGACGGAAAGCGTGGTCAGCGAGGTCAGCGGATGGAGGCCGGACTCGTTCACCAGGTCCTCCAGGTTGCCTTTTGCCGGATAGTTCCAGCCGACGAGCGATAGCCCCTGGCATTCGGCATAGCGGATGGCGTGGTCCGTGAACTTTGTGTTGGTGAAGAGCTGGAAGGCCGTGACCCGACGCTCCTTGCCGCCGTATTCATAGAGATTGTCGCGCAAGTCGTCGTAGCGGGCTTTGACGTAGAGAGCGACCTTGATATCCGATTTCTGGCCGGGCTCGTTGTGGAATTTCGCCTCGACCATGACCAGCTCGTCGCCCTTCCAGGCCACGACGTCGACCTCGTGCTCGACGCAGCGTCCCTGGACGATCTGGTCGGTCAGGGCCTCGTAGCCGTGAGCCTTGAAGATCTCGGCGATGAACTTCTCGAAGGGAAAGCCGTTCGGTCCCAGGGCGGCGATGGCGCGCTTCATGGAATAGCGGGCGGCTACCGGCTGGGCCGTGTGGCGCAAGAGGTCGAAGGCGTGGCGGTAGATGTCGTTCGTGGCGATGCCGTCCTCGAGCTCGTCCTGTATGTGCTTCAGGATCTTGTTCGCCTGCTCGTCCGAGGCTCCCGCCTTGCGCAGGGACCCCACGAGCTTTGCGGCGCGGAACTCCTCGCGCTCGCCCGTCGATTTGACGACTAGGAATTGCGACATGGGGTAAGTATAGCAAAGGAGACAAAGAGCACGAAGAGCACAGGGAGCACAAAGAACACCAGAGAAGCAAGAAAAAAGCCGCGCGGTTAGGCGCGGCCTTGATTATGAACTTATCCGGTCAGCTTGCCGGTTTGACCATCTCGAAGAGCGCGGCCTTGTCGATGTTCACGATCCTGAAGCGGTTCAGGATCCGCAGATGCTCCGAGAGCACTTCACGGAGGCTATCGAGCCGTTGCTCGTCATCGAGCTTGTCAGGGTAGTCCGGCAGAGCCGTCTTGCTCTCGAGGCCGCGGATCTCCGCCGCCTTGTTGCGCAAGAAGACGAACCACTGCTTCGTCGCCTCGTCTCTGTCCGCCGCGGTCCAGTCAAGCTTCTTCCAGGTCGGCTGCAGGAGATAGACGAGGTCATCGTAAAGCATCTCCTGGTAGTCGTCGAGCTTGACCTGAGCCGACTTACGCTCGATGGCGATCCATTGCCCTACGACGACGATCAGCGCGACGGCTATCAGAGACATAGAGACGATAAGATGAAGGACACCTGAATGGGCTCGATCGTTCGGATTAATGCGCACGAAGCCGCCGCCAAGCGCAAGCAAACCGATGATTTGCATAACGATACAGAAGCCGAGATTCGTGAGCAGATTGCTCCGTTCGTTGTCGGCTTGCTCAGCCTCTTCTTTAAGGGAGAGGAACTCCGCTTTGAGCGCGGCGCTGTTCTTATCCGTCTTGCCGCCAAGGCTCATCCATTCAGGGACGAGCCGCATCGTATCCAGGAACTCTTTAGCTCTAATGAACTTCATGACCTATCCTATTCCCGACGGGCTTTCGGCCGGCCGCGCTCCCTTTCGGGGAGAGCGGCCTTTCGTCAGGCTTCTGCTACTTCTTTTGGGCGCCGGTAATCGGCCCCTCCGGAACAGCAACGCTCGCATATGAGTTTTGAGCGTGGAATGATTCCGCTTAATATTATATAATATAATTTCTTATAAGGCAAGTATCCGCAGCAAGAAAAAGCCGCGCGGTAAGGCGCGGCGGATAGTTACTAGCAACTTGGCTTACGGCGCCGTGACCTCCGGCTTTTGCACCTTGAAGAAGCGGTGATACGTGCCTTCGACCAAACGGAGCGTAAAGAAGCACCTGTAGGCCTCCATGAACTTCTTCATCCGCTCGCAACCGGCTCCTCCGACGACAAACATGCCGGGATCATTGGTCCAGGTCTCGTTCAGGCCGATCGCACGGTTCTCGAGCTGATTCTTTGCGAGGGTCACGAGATGCCCGAACGGCGTGAGCCGGATATCCTTGCCAAAGAGCGACGGGAGCTTTCGGAGCTCTTCGAGAAATGCGCGGGAGTCTTGAGTCAATTTCTCGATTTCCCCTCTTATGCCATCCCTCTCGCTAAGCTTCCGGGCAGTAAGCTTATAGAAGAGGAAGAACGAGCCAGCAATCGGCGCAAGGATCAATCCTGCCTCCGCCATACTTCTGAATCCGGGAGGAACCGAACTAGCTGCGCCGGATCCGCCCTGTATGTAGAGACCGAGTGCTGCGATGTCTATGCAGGCAACGACCAATAGCGCGACAAAAAACCACCAAGGCACAGCGTTCAACGAGCCCATGACCTCCTTGTAGTGCCGTTCCTGCGCCAAAGGGTCGAGCCCTGTGACGGACTGAAAGCGCTTCAGGAGCGCTTGATTAAGCGATGCATTTTCGATGTTCATTATTCCTTTCCTTTGACCAGGGTTTAGGCCCCATAGACTACCAGCGGTGGGCGAATAGCCTATATGATCATTCCGTTCCAGACTATACCACAATTCCTCCACCGATGCAAGTATCCCCGTCATAGACGACCACGGACTGCCCAGGGGCGATGACGAGAGTCTTCTCCTTGAAGCCGATCTCGGCCTGCCCTGTCTGTCCGCTCTGGCGCGCGGCGACGACCTCTATCTGGCACGGCAAGAGCTCGCCCAAGTGGCGGACGCGTGCTGTATATGCTTTTCCTGGTTGCGGGATAGCCTCTGGCCCGCCGATCCAGTTGGTCTTTTCGAGCGAGAACTCGCGCCTCTCGGCCGAGAGTTCGCCGTCCTTTAAGCGATGCGAAACGGTGATGGTATTCCGCGCGACATCGCGACCGACGACATAGTAGGGCTTGTCTTCGGGAGATTTAGCCGTGACCGTAAAGCCATGTCGCTCGCCCAGGGTGAGAAAGACCGCCCCGTCGTGCCAGCCGATGACCCGGCCCTGCTCGTCCAGGACGTCGCCCCTCTGCGGCTCGATGTAATGGGAGAGGAATTCCTTGGCGTCGACCCGGCCGATGAAGCACAGGCCCTGGCTGTCGCGCTTGTCCGCCACCGGCAGGCCGAACCTGCGCGCTAGCGTGCGGGTCTCAGCCTTTTCCATGCCGCCCACCGGAAAAATCGTGCGGGAAAGCTCCCTCTGCGTCAGCGTCCAGAGGAAATACGACTGATCCTTCCCTGCATCCTTCCCCATTCTTAATTCCAAATTCTTGCTTCCAGATTCTTGTATCTGCGCATAATGCCCCGTCGCTACGAAATCCGCGCCCTGCTCCATCGCCCAGTCAAAGAAGCCGCCGAACTTCACGTGGCGATTGCACATGACGTCGGGATTGGGCGTGCGGCCCGCGCGGTATTCGGAGACCATGTAGTCGACGACTTCCCTCTTGTACGTCTCCTCCAGGTCGAGGGTGCGGAACGGTATGCCCAGATGGACGCAGACGCGCATGGCGTCGAGCCTGTCCTCGCGCCAGCTGCAACCGCCCTGCTCCTCGAGCCATTCCGGCTGCCAGACCTTGATGAAGACGCCGGTCACGTCATAGCCCTGCTCCAGAAGGAGCGCCGCCGAGACGGACGAATCCACGCCGCCGGACATGCCGACGTAGACCTTGCCTTTGCGGACCGGGGTTTGACTTGCCATGGCTTATAAGTAGCATTAATCCCGGAACCATTCAACCTCAACCTCGTCCCTTCGCATATGACTCCTCTCATCGCCCCCATGGGCGCTTCGCCAGGAAACACCATGGCTCAGACGTCCGAAGACAGCCTCAAGAGCGACCTCTCGGCCTTCCTCTACGCCGTCGCCGCGCAGGAAGCTCCGGGCAACGCGGCGTTCCGCCAGACCGTGGCAGAGACCGCCGAGGGCGTGATTCACCTGCAGAAGAACGGCATCCCCTGGATCGAAGCCGCCTTCTCCCTGCAGCATGTCGTCCAGGGCGACTGCCTGGCGCTGGTCCTCGGAGCGAAAGCCTGCCGTGTCGCCTTGCCGACCCACCGTTCGATCCGCACCGCTCTGAAGATCCATGACGACGTCAGGGAGAGCTCGCTCAACCTCCCCATCGCGAACCCTGGCGAAGGCAGCTACACCCGGGCCTACGCCTGGATGAGAGCGGCGCTCTTCATGGTCGAACGCCGGCACAAAGCCAGGTTCGATGATATGAAGAATTTGGCGATGACAGCCGCGAGCATATGACAAACCTGCCGCGCTCCCTGCGCGGCTTTTTCTTGCTCCAGCGGGCTATCGGTCCAGATACTTCTGCTTGTTGATGAGATGCTCCTCGTACGTCGCCGCGGG
>DASTLR010000004.1:0-14082 GCA_035714745.1 Minisyncoccota bacterium
GTATAGGTGACCTTGTAGAGTCCAGGAGAGACGTTCGCGAAGGTGTCCTTGGTCTCGACTCCGTTGACCAGACAGGTATCAGCCGCGGCGTCGGTGGTGCCCGACGGGTCGCCGAACCGGACGTCAAGGCTCTGTCCGACCGTCAACGTGCCGGTATTCGGCACGGCCGAAGCAGTCAGCCCGCCGTTCTGGGAAGCGTCGCCGTTCGTGGTCATGGCCGGAGGAGTGGTCGTGCCGGTCCCGCTGTCGCCGCTCGTCGGAGGCGTGGTAGTGCCCGCGCCGCCCGTATCGCCGCCCGCGCTCGGCACAGGGTCGATAGCGACGGTGTTGCCATCGTCAAAGGCGGTCACATGGATCGAAACGGCCTGATGGAGCGTACAGTCAATCGGCACCATCCCCGCCGCTCGAGCGGTATCGCCTGCGCCGACGGTATAGGTGGCCTTGTAGAGACCTGGAGAGACGTTCGCAAAAGTGCCCGTGACGTCGACGCCGTTCACCAGACAGAGGTCAGCGACCGCGTCGGTGGTGCCCGACGGGTCCGAAAACGTCACATCCATGCTCTCGCCGGCAGCCAGCGTCCCCGTGCTGGGCGATGCCGATGTCTGCAAGCCATTATTAGCGTAGACCAGCGTAGCCGAGGCCAGGCTGGAGAAGGTGCCTGCGACGAGCGATGCAATCGCTACGATGGACAGGAATTTGGAGAGATACTTCATATGTTAGTAGGGATAAAGGTTTATCGTATATAAAGAAGAGTGTCGGTTTCGCGGCTCTTGTCCCGCTCACCTTATTACGACAGTTCCCTGCCCGAGTGATTCAACAGCATTCACAGCTCCCTCCCTATTGCCATCCGGGGGCAGGCTGGCTTAGTATGGACGGCATGACGAAAGGAGCCACCGTAGCGACCCAGGCGGCCATAGCCGTAGCGACCCTGGCCCTGGGCTGCCTTGTCGGCTATCGCGCCGGAGAATCGCGCAGAGACGCCATCACGCCCCAGGTCCTCAGGCAGAACGCCTCGGACTACCACTTCATCAACCCAATCATCGTCTTCACCATAGGCGATAAAGAGAACTTCCCCGAATACAAGCCGCTCGAGAGCAAGGTCGCTTCGTACGTGCAGGCAGCCGCTGCCAAGGGCGACGCTTCGTCGGTCTCGCTGTACTTCCGGGACCTCTCCGACGAGAGCTGGACCGGCATCTCCGAGAACGATAAGTATGCCCCTTCCAGCATGCTGAAAGTGGCCGTGCTGATCGCATACCTAAAGCTCTCCGAGAGCGACCCCGGGCTGCTTGAAAGGCGCATACAGTATTCCCCGCAGGTCGACCCCGGCCAGACCTTCAAGCCGACCCACAGCCTGGCGCCCGGATTGCGCACGGTCGAAGAAGTGCTCCAGAGCATGATCGACGAGTCAGACAACTCCTCGGTCCAATCGCTCATCAACGCCCAGAAAGAAGCGGTCATGGGCGTCTACGCTGACCTGGGCCTGCCTGTCCCCAAAGACCCGACGGACATCGATTTCATGTCCGCCCGGCTATATTCGCGGCTCTTCCGCGCGCTCTATAACGGGACATATCTCTCGAAAGCCCTCTCGGAAAAGGCCCTCGAGATCCTCTCCAAAACGGATTTCGACCAGGGCATCGTCGCCGGCCTGCCCGCCCACGTCCAGGCTTCCCACAAGTTCGGCGAGAGGACGATCTATGAGACGAGCACCGGCAAGGTCCTTGAAAGGCAGCTCCACGACTGCGGGATCGTCTATGCCCCGGCCGCTCCCTACTTCGTCTGCGTCATGACCAAGGGCTCAGACTTCTCGAAACTGCAGGCCGTCATATCAGACATCTCGAAGATAGTCTATCAGAGCGCATCCTCCAAGGCCCAAAAATAAGGCTTCAGGCTTGAAACCTTCGCCATTGTCCCGGTCGTACTTACCTATGCAAGGTATGAACCTTATCTTTAACCATTAATAGCATCACAACCATGAGTCTATTAGCAAAGAATCGCCTTATCCTGGGGGCGAAGATAACGCTCGCGAGCGTGTCTGCGGCCGCGCTCGCTCTCGTCGTCGCCGCCGGAGCGAACGCTCAGACATATACGACCACGTCAGCAGCCCAAAGCCCTGCCGTATCGACGGCCCCGAATAATGTCGCCATCGATGACGCGACCGGCGTGCCTGACTTCGCCTCCTTCCCCGACATGACCATAGGCTCTGTCGGAGGATACGTCTACTATCTGCAAGGCTTCCTTTCGGAGCTCGGTTACAAAGCGGCCGTCCTGCCTACGGGGTATTTCGGCCCCATCACCAAGAGCGCGCTCACAGCGATGCAGAAAGCCTTTGGCGTCATCCCGGCGAGCGGATATTTCGGGCCGATCACCCGCGCCACGATTTCGACCTGGCTCGGATCGCACGGAATAGCCGTTTCGAACGGCGCGAGCTCGAACGCGAGCGCCTCCGGCGGCTCTTCTCCGGCAGCGATCTCTGGATCAAGCGCTCCGGTGTCGACTAACGGCACTTCGATCAGCTCCTCGAACCTCGCGCCGCTCCGATCGACCGGCTACTGGTACAACGGCAATTGGTACAACTCTATCCCTGCGCCGGGTACGGCCGACGTCACAGGCTATTGGGTGGACGGCGTCTGGACGCCGATGCGAAACGTCAGCACGAGCGTCGCGCCCAGCGCTAACGCCATCGCTTCGGCGACGAACGGCGGCCCATCTACGGGCATGACCACGACCTCGTCGAACGACATGGTCGGCGTGTCGACCTCGCACTGGGATCCCAATGGCACGACCACGAATAGCTCGTCTATCACCTGCTCGCTGAACAGCCAGAACGTCTACATCTGCCGCTAGCCAAGCAGGCGGCGCGCGATGCGGGCAGAAGAAAACCGCCCAGAGGCGGTTTTCTCTCGTGCGCTACCGTCCCTTCCTATCCTCCTTGGGCAGACCCCAGCGCCAACGAGGCCTCTCGCCGGTCTTGTAGCAGACCAGGATGAGGGCGACGGTCGCCGCGACGAGCGGTAGGAAGAACGTCAGGACCTGGTCGAAGGCCGGTCGCGCCTTGTCGACCTTTGACGCCAGCGCGAACAGGACGACCAGATAGGCGGCGATGACCGCCCAACCCTGCCAACGGGCAGGCGTCCAGCCCCAGCCGTAGAGCTTGGCCTTGAACCAGAGGCCCTGAGGATTGTCTTTCAGATACGCTATATATTGTTTGATCATAGCCCCTTCAGTATACACCTTTAGAGCTTCCTGCTGTCATATGCCCAGTGGAGGAGGGCCTGCCTCTGGACAGGGCGGCAGGAAAAGTCGCCCAGCCTGCAATGGAGCCTCAGCTGCGAGACATGCCGCTTCATGGCGACCCAGCGCTTGATCTGGCGCTCGTCGTCGGGCGAGCGCCGTCCCATATAGTATCGGCAATACCACTGGAACCAACCACGCGGGTCGTCAGGATGGATCCAGCCTTTCTGTCGCCAGACCGAGAGCGGCTGACTGGCGGCCACGCCGAAGTGATTGAGCCGCGGATCCGGCCGGCGCAGGTCGGCGCGCTGGAGCCGGGCCCCGGCGAACCAATCAGCCGGAAATTCCGCCGCGCAGTCGCGCATATACACGCCGCCAAATACGCCCAGGGCGAGCATCTCCCGCGGCGTCAGGTCGGGCTTGAAGCGCGGGTCGAAATTCCCGCCCATCGGCTCGGTCAGCCGATACGAGTATCCCTTCTGCATGCGGTCGTGGACGCGGACGATCATGTCTATCTGCGATAAGAACGGTAGACGGTCGATGGGCTGAGTCTGTACGAGGACTTCGTCGCGAATCTGCCCGTCGAAGCGCTTTTATAGTAAGCGCCGCCCTTTGCCTCAGCCCTCGTCGGCACGTTGAAAACCGACAGGACCAAGATCATGACCACCGCAAAACCAAAGATTTTATTCATGGTATTTTTAATGCTGGTCACCTCTGCTATATAGCAAATTGTACTCTATTTCTATGCATGTATAGAAACAGCAAACCCACCATCTCGCGACAATGGGTTTCTGTCGTTGAGATAGTGGGTTGTTTATCCCGCGAAACTCAGGGTTCCTGGGATGATCGGCGGCATCGGTGCCCCCGTTACGTAAGCCACATGCGAATGATCAGAAGGAGGCAACGGCGTCCTCGGCATCGGCTTGAACCGATAAAACCGAGGAAACGGATAGATCTCCAAACTCATGTCGGTCAGTCCGGCATATGAGCTTCCGCTCACGGTGCGCTTGACGACGCGCTCCCAGACGAGCTGCTTGCCGCGAAAAACTTCGCAGCCTTCAAACCATCTGGTGACATCGTCAATGTGAGCCTGAATGCTGCCGTCCCCGATGTCGGTGGTGACGTAACGCATGCGCGTGCCGTCGCCTTCACCTTCAACGTGGAAGCTCAGTTGATATTCCACCGCTGTGTAGCATTCCATCTTGACGTGGACGTAGTCGCTCTTGAGCGGCGTGCCGCGCGACGAAGAACTTGCGGACAGATCCAGCTTTTCGAAGGGACGGAAGGCAATGAAGCCAACTTTCGTCCTCACGAATTCCTTGGTGTCGCGCAGCACCCCTCGCCAGTTCAGATCGTGTGCGAGAAACGGGTATTGAGCTTGTAGCTCGCAGAACTTCTTCCATTTCATGACTATCCTTTCGCCATATAGGCTTTTGTTGTGAGTGAACGCAGGCTTGGGATATACCCAATAGGCACCTTATGTTCTGTTAATACGGTACATCAATAATATGTCTGTGTCAATAGAGGACAGGTTTAGCCATAAAATCAGGGTCCGATTCCCTACTTATCAGCCAATTCCATAGCCAAGCGAATACCAGACCGGACGAGACAGGAAAGATCACGGCTTAATGGATTTTTTAAGCCAGTCCGAGACATTCTCCCCTGGAAGATATGTCAGGACGCTCTCATTCGGCGAAGGAACCTCGAATCTGTCCCTGACCTTTTTTAGCTCTTCCTCGTTCACGTCATGCCTTTCTTTCGTGACCCTATTCGCCCCCTGACGCCTATTCAATTCTTCGTCGCTCGTATTCAAATACACCACCGCAGCCTCCGCTCCAAATCGATGCGCGATCTGCCTAAGCTCCTCTCGGTGCTTAAAGCCAGCGTTCGTATTGTCGAAAACAGCCGACCTTCCCTGCTTTAGGGCTTCTCGTATCCTTTGCCGAGAGATCTCCAAGACGTGATGGTAATCAGGCTTTTGCCCTGACAGCTTCGCCTCCCCTTCTTTCTCGAACCAGATAGCGTCCTGGCTGACGAGCGCCGCGCCCGCGTACCGCGCGATCTCTTTCGCCAGCGTAGATTTGCCCGAAAACGCCTGCCCGCACATGATATAGAGGGTAGCCATGCAAGAAGTATACCAAAGTCCTATATTCGAACCTGAAGAGAAGGGTCGCCCAGGACGACAAAGGGGCTTTCGCCGCCTTCGTCCAAACTGGCTCCCTGTCTACAATATTAATCCGTCCGAAACGCAAAAGCGACCTGTCTGAGTCAGACAGGTCGCTTTCACCAAATTACTCTGCTCCGCGTCGTGGACGAAATAACTACCTATTTTAGGACCACGAGCGAGTTGCACTACATACCGAATTTGAAGGACGGGATCTATCCATTGATGAGACCAACCACTCTCGAATTATCTCGACTATAGAGCTAAAAAATGGTAAAATAGGCTCAAAATAAACATATGAGCCCTGTTGCGAATCAGACAGATGTCTTGATTGTCGGAGCTGGTGCCTCGGGGCTTATGGCGGCTCGAGAACTTGCTAAGGCAGGAAAGAAAATAACTATCCTGGAAGCCCGAGATCGAATCGGCGGGCGTATTATGCCTCTAAGTGAGGTTGATTTTGGATACCCTGCGCAAGGCGGTGCAGAGTGGGTACATGGAGAAGCGCCTATCAGCAAAGCCTTGATAAAGGAAGCAGGTCTTACTTTGGTCCCAGAAGAAGGTGAAATTTGGAGTGCTAGAAATGGAGAGCTGTCTTTGCACAAATCGTTTATCCAAAACAACCCGTCTTTAAAGGCTAAACTTGAAGCTCTTAAAGAGGATATGCCGATCGCAGATTTTCTTGAACAGAATTTCAAAGAAGAAACTGACTCCAATTTTAAAAACTCCATTTTGAGAATGGTTGAAGGATATGATGCTGCCGATCCAAAACAAATCAGCACCCTTACTTTAAAAAGCGAGTGGTTAAACAAAACCGAATGGGACGATCATCGCATTAAAGAAGGATATGGTGCACTTCTCAAGTTCCTTGAGACTGAATGTAAAAAGTATGGAGTTGAAATACAACTCAATACTCGAGTAAAAGCCATTGGACTTGAAGCATCTTGTATATCTGTGTTATTGGCAGATGGAGAAATTTTGAAAGCACCGAAAGTAATAATCACAGTCCCTTTGCCTGTATTGGAAGATATTGAATTTAACCCAGAACTAAAAGGAAAGATTCAGCTCGCTAGCAAGATAGGTTTTGGTAATGCCATTAAACTGCTCATTAAGTTTAAAACTCGGTGGTGGGACAATCTGTCAGGAAAAGATTTAAGCAAGATGGCTTTCTTGCTTTGTAATGAGAAATTTTTAACATGGTGGACCCAATATCCCGAGATTAATCCTGTATTAGTTGGTTGGATGGCAGGACCAGAAGCTGCAAAATACAAAGAGGCTTCATCTGAAGAGCTTCTAGATATTGCCATTACATCGCTTTCAAATGTATTCAAGATTGATAAAGACACTCTTTCAAAACAAGTAGATATCTTTAAAGCTATGAATTGGCCAAGGGATCCATTCTCGAAAGGAGCTTATAGCTATACAACTTTTGAAACGAAGGACGCATATGAGCAATTGGCAGCACCAATAGACAATGCGATTTTCTTTGCAGGTGAAGCAGTTTATTCTGGCTTAGCTACTGCGACAGTTGAGGGAGCTCTTGGAAGTGGAAAGGAGGTTGCTGCAAAAATATTAACTTTATAAATATATGAAAAAAGTATTCCTAATTCATGGATTTCAAGGAGAACCGAATGGAGGGTGGAGGCCTTGGATGATGGCCGAGCTTCAGAAAGAGGGCGTATATGCCTGTGCACTTTCCATGCCTACTCTCAACAATCCTATTCCTGCAGAGTGGGTTGAGGAGATTTCAAGACATGTGGAAAGGAATAAACGAGATCAAATTTATCTCATTGGACACAGACAATCGGGTCAAAGGCAAAACACATAGCAGTAATTCATGGAGATGATGATAGAAGCGTTTCGGTAGACCAAGGAAAAGCAGTTGCAAAGGAACTAAAAGCCGAACTTATCATTATTAAGAATGGTGGCCACCTCAATGGTTCAAGTGGTTGGAACACTTTACCACAGTGCATGGAAGTATTAACGAAAATGATGAAGAAAAAATAATGCAAAATTTATGGCAACTATTGATGATTTTCAAAAATTAGATATTCGAGTAGGAAAAGTAATCGAAGTAAATGATTTTCCCGAAGCTAAAAAGGCAGCTTATAAGCTTAAGATAGATTTTGGTCCTGAAATTGGAGTCCATAAAAGACAAAACCCCACAAATCGTGAGGTTTCGTCACTAGGGCTCCGGGAGAAGGGATCGAACCTTCGACCAATCGCTTAACAGGCGACTGCTCTACCGCTGAGCTATCCCGGAATATCGGCTGTCGGGGAACTTGGCCATAATAGCAGATTCTGCCGCTCCTGCAACGCTGGGGCGAGGCCCTGCTTCATTCTATGGAGCCACAGAAAGACAAGGCGCTCCTCGCCCGTATCTACTATAATGGATAGACGATGGCAGAAGACAAACTGACAGCCGCCAAGGCAGACGCCGCTCTAGTCCAGAGAGCGCTCGAATCGAGCGACGAGTTCGGCCGCATCATCGAGAAGTACCAGGAGCCCCTGCGCCGCTACGTCAGGCGCATCGCACGGCCTAGCCCGGACGACCTGGACATCCTGCTCCAGGACGTATTTATAAAGGCGTACGAGAACCTGAACGACTTCGACACCAGCCTGCCCTTTTCGTCGTGGATCTACCGCATCGCCCATAACGAGGCCATAGACCACCTGCGCAGGAAAAGGCGCTACGCCGGCTCGCTCGACGAGCCGGCGTATGACGACGACACCGTGGCCCTGGCCGATACCCTGGCGTCGGACGACGACACGCTGGCCGACGTCGACCGCGAGTACGTGAAGAAGTGCATCGCGGCGGTCCTCGACGAGCTCGAGCCTAAATATCGCTCAGTCCTGGTCCTGAAATTCCTGGAGGACAAGGATTACGGCGCCATATCCGATATCTTGCGCAAGCCCCCCGGGACGGTAGCCACCCTCATCCACCGGGCCAAAAAGGAATTCAGGCGGCTGGCGGAGGAGAAAGGGATGCATCTGGGAACGATATGACGACAATGACCAAAACAATGACATTAGAGAAACGAGTGCTCGAAAGGATAAAGGCCCAAGGGGTCAAGCCGACGCCCAAAGGCTTCTTTAAGGCGCGCGACACTATGCTGTGGTTCCTGGTGGGAGTATTCCTGGCGGCGCTTTCGATCGGCACCAGCATGATCATCTTCATGGTCCGCAGCGCCGACCGCGGCGTCTATGCCAGGCTCGGCCTGTCATTCTCCCAGAAGCTCCTCTATTCCATCCCCCTCTTCTGGATCGCCGCCACCGTCGTCGTCGGGATCATCGCCTACGTGAACTTCAGGAGGACGCGCACGGGCTATCGCCTGGACACGCGACAGATCGTCATCGCCGCCGCCATAGTGGCCGCGGCTTTTGGCTCGATCGCCTATGCCTTCAACATCTCGCGCTACGTCGACAAGGCTGCTTCAGAGAACATTCCCCTCTACAACGCCGTCTCGCCGCTGAACACCACTCGCTGGTTCGATCCGGAGCACGGCCTGCTCTCCGGCTCGGTCAAGGTGAAGAATTCCAATGCGAGCTTCACCCTGCGCGACGAGGACTTCGAGCTGTGGACGGTCAAGGCGGAGGGCGCCGCATTCCTGCCCGCCGCATTCCGCTTCGAGTCCGGCGACCGCATCAAGATCATCGGCAAGAAGACGGGCGACTTCCAGTTCCAGGCCATAGAGATCAGGCCATGGGAGATGCCTGAAGCGAGGCCGCAAAAGCAGGAAGCGAACCCCGACTAGTGTACAATGACCGCATGAACGGGAACGCGCCGCGACAGGAGACCGGGGAAAGGCTCGACAGAGCGCTCTTTGCCCGCGGCATCGCCCGCTCGCGCTCGGCGGCTGCTGACCTCATCCAGCGCGGCAAGGTCCGCGTCAACGGCGCCGTAACGACAAAGGCGAGCAAGGAGGTCATGCCGTCGGACGTCGTCCAGGCCGACCAAGACGTCTCGTATGTCAGCCGCGCCGGAGAGAAGCTGGCCCATGCCCTGCGAGAGTTCGGAATAGACCCGGCTGGGCTGACAGCCATCGACATCGGCTCCTCCACCGGCGGCTTCGCCGACTGCCTGCTGCAAAAAGGCGCCGCGCGCGTCATCGCCGTCGACGTCGGCACCGGCCAGTTGGCCCAGAGCCTGCGCGACGATCCGCGCGTCGAGGCCCACGAGAGCACCGACATCCGTTCGTTCGAGCCGGCATCCCCCGCCGACCTGGCGGTCATCGACGTCTCGTTCATATCGCTCGAGCATATCCTGCCAAAAGCCTTCGAACTGCTGAAAAAAGGCGGTCGAACCGTCGCTTTGGTCAAGCCGCAGTTCGAGGTCGGCAAAGAAGCCGCCGACCGCGCCAAAGGCGTCATCACCGACCCCGCCGAACAGGCCCATGCCCTGGAGGCTGTAAAAAAGATCGCCCAAAAGGCAGGCTTCAAGGTCGCCGCCGAGACCGCCTCCCCCATCGAGGGCGAGAAAGGCAACAAGGAATTCCTGCTCTATTTGACCAGGTAGCGGTTCCAGGTTATTATCCTTCACCGGCAGCTCATCGTCCTAACCTCCAACCTCAACTCCCGCTTCTACTGTATGAATATCGTCCCGATCCTCGGCCCCGCAAGCGTCGTCGAACTGCTCTGGGGCCATGTGCAGCAGCACGAAAGAGCGACCGCCCTGCTCCACATGCCCCTCCAGCTCAAGCGCATGGGCCTCTCGGATACGTCGGCCGACCGCCGCAAGGCCCTCGAGTCGTTCATCGCTGAATGCTCCGCCAAGGAAGGCTTTCGGCACATCGTCATCGCCGGCTTCCCCGCTGATGTTGAAGACGCACGATGGCTCTTGCAGAGCTTCCCGAGCGTCGTGTCGTTCGAGCTCAAGGCCGACATGGCCGCCATCCAGCGGCATATCTGCCTGAACGGCGCCGAGCGCGCCGCCACGCAGAACGAGCTGGCCGCCCTCGAGGGCGTCCTGGTCGAGATGCGGTCGGTATTCGCCTCTAATCCGCATTTCCTGATCCATGGGATCCGGGCGATGCGCGAGCAGAGCGAATTCGTCGTCAACCGCCTGCGGCGCCCGCACGACTATGCCCGCGGGGCGCACGCCCACCTGCCGGCGGAGTCTTGAGATCCGCCGCCCTGCCGCCGCCCTTCACGGGACGGCGGCTTTTTTGTCTAAATTGCCAAAAACTGCTAAGTATGTCATGATATTGGAAGTCGCCCTTTCCACCCCGGATATGGCTACCGAAACCGACATCCCCCAGTCAGTAATGAATGACGATATCCTGAACCGGTCCGTGATCGTGATCATCCTCGGCGACGCCGTCGCCGCCGAATCGCTCGCCGCCTCCCTCCTCGCAGGAAGCTCCGGCATCTGCCACGTCAAGATGCGCAACGCCCCGAAACCGCGCGAAAAGAGCAAGCAGCTTCAATTCGCCGTCCTTCTCGAGAAGACGGCAGAGAACTTCCAGGAAGGCTGCCGGCTGATGCTCGTCTCGGGCTTTCCCTCGACCATCGAGGACGCCGAGCTGGTCGCCCAGTCGTGCCCGCATCTGGTCACCTTCACCAAAGGCAACCCGTCGGAGACGCAGCACCGGATCCAGAGCACCCTGCGCTCGGGCGGCCAGGTCCATGTCATCGACCCCGACCGCTCGGAATCCCAGCAGCGGACTTTCGTCCAGAATCGCATCAACGCCTTCCTGGCCTCCCGCGAGATCGCCGTCGAGCTCGACCGCGCCCTGGCCGTAGCCTGACCGGCCGCAGACCCCAACCGCCTTTGACTTTTAGGCGGTTTTTTGTTTAAATAGACCCTCATCGAGCCGCAGGCTCTCTTTATTTTTCAACCATCCCTATGGAGATCAGGAACATAGCCATCATCGCCCACGTCGACCACGGCAAGACGACCCTCATGGACGGCATCATGAAGCAGTCCGGCGTTGCCAAGGAGGGCTTCTCTATGGACTCGAACGCCCTGGAGCAGGAGCGCGGCATCACCATCTACGCCAAGAACGCCTCCATCGAGTACAAGGGCACCAAAATCAACATCATCGACACCCCCGGGCACGCCGATTTCGGCTCCGAGGTCGAGCGCGTCCTGCGCTCCATCGACACCGTCCTCCTCCTGGTCGACGCCCAGGAAGGCCCGATGCCCCAGACCCGCTTCGTCCTCAAGAAGTCGCTCGAGCTCGGCATGAAGCCGATCGTCCTCATCAACAAGATCGACAAGCCGGCCGCCCGCCCAAAGGAGGTCATGGACGAGATCCTGGAGCTCTTCATCGAACTCGGAGCAACCGACGCCCAGCTGGACTTCACCACCATCTATTCCATCGGCCGCCAGGGCATCGCCAAGCGCAGGCTCGAGGACGACTCAAAGGACCTCAAGCCCCTCCTGGACGCCATCCTCGAGCTGGTACCCGCCGCCGCCTCTGACACGGCCGCCCCGCTGCGCATGCAGCCCTTCAACCTAGCCTATGACTCGTACACCGGCCGCCTGGGCCTGGGCCGCATCTATGAGGGCACCATCCGCGCCGGCCAGACCGTCTACATCAAGAAGCCGACCGGCGAGACGCGCCAGGGCAAAGTGACCAAGCTCTACAGCTTCAAGGGGTTGGACCGCGAGGAAGTGGCCCAGGCTGGCGCAGGCGACATCGTCATGGTCGCCGGCCTGGCAGACATCTTCATCGGCGAGACCATCTGCGAGAACCCCGATCAGCAGCCTCTACACGCCATCAACGTCGACGAGCCGACCATCGCCCTGAACTTCCTGGTCAACAACTCTCCCTTTGCCGGCCGCGAGGGCAAGTTCGTCACCACCCGCCAGATCCGCGAGCGCCTGGAGAAAGAGCTCGAGGTCAACGTGGGCCTCAAGATAGACTTCGCGCCGCCGACCCAGCCGGGCCAGCCCGACACCTTCAAGGTCTTTGGCCGCGGCGAGCTCCACGTCTCTGTCCTCCTCGAGACCATGCGCCGCGAGGGCTTCGAGCTCCAGGTCTCCCAGCCGCAGGTCATCGTCAAGGAGATCGACGGCGTCAAATCCGAGCCGTTCGAGGAAGTCACGGCCGACGTCCGCAGCGAGGTCTCGGGCGAGGTTATCCGCAAGCTCTCCATGAGGAAGGGCATCATGACGAACATGACCGAGCGCGAGGGCATCACCCGCCTGACCTTCGAGATCCCTACCCGCGGCCTCCTGGGCTACCGCGGCGAGTTCGTCGTCGATACCAAGGGCGAGGGCATCCTCTCCTCCCGCTTCGTCGGCTTCCGCCCGTACATCGGCGCCATCGAGAAGCACGAGTTCGGCTCGATGATCTCTATGGAGCAGGGCGACGCCGTCGGCTTCGCCCTCTGGAACCTGCAGGAGCGCGGCACGCTCTACATCGGCGCCGGCGTGCCGGTCTACGAAGGCATGATCATCGGGAACACGTCGAAGGGCGACGACCTGGACGTCAACCCCTGCAAGGGCAAGGTCATGTCCAACTACCGCTCGGCCGGCAAAGACGAGGCCATCGACCTCATCCCGCCCTATACGCTGACCATCGAGCGCGGCCTCGAGATTATGCACGAATCCGATTACCTGGAGATCACCCCGAAGTCCGTCCGCCTGCGCAAGCAGTACCTGAAGAAATCCGACCGCGAGAAAGCCGGCAAGAAAGCTTAGCCCTATCCAAGATCGACAAAGCCGGAAAGCGGATTTTCTCGGATGGTCACTGTAGCGCTTTTAAGGAGGCGGATGACCTGGTCAAATTTGGTATCCATCCCATCGAATCTCGTTTCGATCTGATCGAACTTCGTATCAATCCCGTCGAATCTTGATTCTATCCGTTCGAATCTTGCGTCCATGGCATCTAACCGTCCGTCCATAACGTCTAATCGCCCGTCCATGGCATCTAACCGGCTATTCGCTTCTTTCAATTGCATATCGACAGAGTCGAACCTCTCTATGATCGCTTTGCGATGGCTCTCGACTACGCTCTCTAATCGTATGTTATTCTCCATAATGGAATTAGGGTAATTATATTCCTATAACTATTTCTGGCATCTAGACAAGCGTAGCAAACGGGTGATAAAGAAAAGATAAAGAAAATTTAATAACTTTTCCTGGGTTTCGACAAGAAAAAGCCCGTCAGATCTGGCGGGCTTTGCGTATGGAGATTACTCCTTCTCCACCTCCTTACGGAGATTGGCGAGGCGAACCTGGCAGGCCCAGAGCATCCGATGCGCTTTCTGTATCTGTCTCGGAAAGCTCTTCTCGTCGAAAGGCTTGGCCATGAACCTGAATTCGTCCGCCAGCGGCGGTTCGAGCATGCCTCCGTCGTCCAGGTCTTCGTCGGGGTCATATTCGGCCACTCCCCAGGAAAGCCTCTCGGCTCGGTCGACCTCTTTCCAGCCAAGGACCATACCGAGATGCTGGGCGACAAGGACGCCTTCGTTGGCAAGCTCGACTGCGCGAGCCCGCATGCCCTCGCTCATACGACCATCGCGCTCTTTCGCCAGCCCGCGTAGCCGGTCTATAGCGATCTCTAGGCGTATGTCGAAGTCGTCTCTGCCCGTATCGGGCAAAAAGATTCCTTCAAGCTCGGAGTCAGGGATATCGCGCGACCATTCTGGCCTTTTCTTTCTTTTTGGCGGCGAAATCAAAGGCAGAGAGAGGAAAAAGACTATCGCGACGCTGAAGGTCAGGAACACGAACCATTGGGACG
>DASTLR010000005.1:0-24091 GCA_035714745.1 Minisyncoccota bacterium
ACGTTCACCGCATAACACCAGCCCCGATCGCGCACGCGCGACCGGGGCTATCTTTTTATCGTCTGAGAAGACTAAAGATCCGGCTCTTCGCCCATTCGTATTTATCTCGCTGATTCGAATAAGCGTAGAAACCCAGAGAATTCAAAGCGATCCAGACTTGATAGCAGAGTACTCTCTCATGAAAATGAGGCGGCAAACTACCTTTTCTTGTATAAAAATCCTTGAAGCGATCAACATAGTCCATAGACGACGGCCAAAAGGATACCCAGGCAATATCATAGAGAAAATCCCCATACATGGATTGAGCCCAATCGATGACTCCCGTGACGTTGCTTCCGTCTGAGAGCACGTTATCAAAGCTATAGTCACCATGCACTAATGACCGATGCTCGGGACAATAGACGACGAGCTCTTTTAGCTTTCCAAGCAAGCTTTCATACAGGCTCTTTTCCATGAAAGTCTCCTCGAAGCGCTTCCCCCAGTCTTGCTTCTCGATGCTCAGTACGGCTTCGTTCCATGACGAGCTCTCGCCAATGCCCCTTTCGTCCAATAATCCATATCCCCTGGCAAGGGAAACGTCTCTCGAATGAAGCTCATCGAGCACCGACAAGAAGCTCTGCAAGCATGATTCGACGTCTCCTTTTACGAGATTAAGAAGGGTCTCGCCCGGCGCCCTCTCTGAAAGAGCGTAAAAGTTATCTCCGATCTTCCCTATCTCATGGATCTTGGGAATGGGGACGGTCACCGAAGCGAAATGCTCGTGCGCGTATCTGTCTTTTTCAAAGCCGCGCTGATTATGGCGATTGACCCTCAAGATGTAGTTCTTGCCGCCACTGTCGAAAGCAAAGGCCTGTGATACTTCTCCGCCTTTTATAAAGACTGCTTCTGTAGCGCCGCCCGCGAACTTCTGACGCAAAAAGCCATTGACTTCTTCTATGCCGATAGTGGTCTTGAAGGTGGACATATAAGAAGAATGAATCGCTTCATGGAAATGCTATATCACCGTATTCCTCTTCCCCTCGTCATCCAGGATGACGAGCTTGTAGATCTCGACGAGGGCCGAGAGCAGGGCCACGACCAGGGGGCCGAGGAAGAGCCCGATAGGGCCAAAGAATATGAGCCCGCCCACCACCGAGAGGAGGACGAAGAGCGGATGGACGGTGAATCCCCTGCCGACGATGAAGGGCATGACGATGTTGTCGACCAGGCCGACGACCACGACGCTCCAGACGGCCAGGCCGATGGCTGCGCCCAGGGAATCGATAGCCAGGAGAAAGATGATGGCAGGGATGAGGGTGATGCCCGCCCCGATGCCGGGCAAAAGGGCCACGATGGCCGTGAGGGTGCCCCAGAGGATGGCGTGCGGCACGCCGAATATGGCAAAGCCCACCGCCGCCAGGATGCCCTTGATGAGGGCCGTAAAGAGCGAGCCTTTGACGACGGAATTGACCGCCCTCTCGATCTTGTCGATGATCTGGTTGTCGTATTTGTCAGCCAAGGGCGACAGCTCGACGATGCCCTTTTTGAACGTATGGCCGTCGCGGAGCATATAGAAGAGCCCGACGATGGCGATAAAGAGGCTCAGCCCCGCCGAGGTCGTAAAGGAGAAGATATTCCCCGCGTTGCTCACGATACCCGCGGCAAAGGCTTTCAGGCGCGGCGCGAGGTCAAGGGTAAAGGACGGAAAGATGTCCTGGATCGGTCGGGCGATCTGCGCCGAGATCTCGTCGAGGCCGCCCAGCTTGCCATCCTTGACGTCCGAGAGAAAGCTGATCGACTCCAGAGTGATCTGCTGGAGGAGGACGCCGAGGGGCACCAGGATGACCAGGAGGACAAAGAGCACGGTCAGGGTCGCCGAGAGGCCGCGGCGATGGCTCGTCCGAGCCATGATCCAGCGATGCACCGGGCGCACCACGATGGCGGTCATAAAGGCCAAGGCTAGAGGCGCGATGAAGGGCTGGAAAAGCCGCAGGGTCAGAGCAAGGATGGCCAAGAGAAGAGCGATGAAGAAGTAGAGTTGAAAGCGTTTGGTGTCCATGCCTATATTCTAACCCTCTTTGCGGTCTTTCGACACCTCTCTCCGCAATATGCCTGACCGGCGGCGGCGCAGGCTGGGCAGCAGAGGATCTGGGTCCGGCAGTCCTGATTGGTGCAGTCCTCGTAATTCTCGGTCGAGGCGCCGCACTTCTCGCAGCGGCCGATCACTTCCCTCTTGATGCCTTTCTTTTTTGGGTCAAAGGCCATGGTCACGCGGCCGTCAAAGACGTAGAGGGCGCCTTTGAAATGCTCGCCGGGATACTTCTCCATGTACGAGACGATGCCGCCGTCCAGCTGGTAGACGTCTTTGAAGCCCTTTTTGATGAGGTAGCCAGAAGCCTTCTCGCAGCGCACGCCGCCGGTGCAGACGGTCAAGACTTTTTCGTCGGCATATTTTCGGAGCGCCGGCAGGACCTTGGGCAGGTCGCGGAAATTTTCGAGCGGAGGCAGGACCGAACCCTGAAAGGCGCCGACCTTGTGCTCGTAGTCGTTCCTCATGTCGATGATGGTGAACTTCTCGCCGCGCTCGAACCAGCGGCGAAGCTCCACGGGCTTCAGATGCTTTCCGGTGACCCTGCGCGGATCGACGTCCGCGTCGCTGCCCTTGGTGACCTTCTCGATGGAGAGCGAGACGATCTCGGGCCTGACTTTGACGGAGAGGCGCGGGAAAGCGAGGCCGTTGCCCGGGCTCTTCTTCCAGTGGATGTCGGCGAAGCCCCGCTTGGCGCCCAAAAAGCGCCTATAGGCGAGCGTGTCCTTGCAAAGGCCCTCCACGGTCCCGTTTATGCCTTCTGCGGCCACGATGATGCGGCCCTTAAGGTTGTGCCGCGCGCAGAACTCTCGCTGTTCCTCCGCGAATCGGGCAGGGTTCTTGATGGAGGCGTATTTGTAATACAAGAGGATCTCGTGCTTCATGACGAGAGCATTCTAAGGCATTTCCTTTGATTTGTCCCCTTCCTGACTGCCTACCCCCAAATGCCGATGATGAGCGAAGCGAGGAGGATATTGACCAGCTGGTAGCCGGCGTTGATGGCGAAGAGGACGGGAGAATCCTTGCCAAAGACTGCGTTGTTCGCCGCTACCGGCATCGAGAAGCCCAGCCAGACAAAGAAGGCAAAGACTGCCATGCCGGCGATGCTCGTGACGACGAGCGAGTTCAACAGAACGGCGACGACGAAGGCGTTCAGGAGGGCCATCAGGAGCGGCGCTCCGTACATGCGGGCCTTGTCCGCAGAGGTCATCTTCTTCCTATACTCCTCGGCCTCCGCCTCGCTGGTGCCCATCTCCTTCATCCAGCGCTTGCCAAAGAGGGCCGGAGAGTACCAGGAGAATCCGACGCCCATCGAGACCACGGCGGCGATGACGACCGTCAGGTAATTGATATGTTGGAAAAACATGGGTTTGTATTGCCTAGTAACGCTTACAGTATAGCCCTAAACAGACAGATAAAGAAAAGATAAATTTGTGCATAACACGGCGTTGTGGCCCGCTTCAGCCTCGCTACAATGTGCCTATGAGAATCCTGGTAGTCGACGACGATCCTGACGTGCGGCATTTTCTCAAGGAAGCCTTCAAGGGCGACAGCTTTGTCGTCGATACGGCCGGCGACGGCTCGGAGGGCTCGCACCTGGCGCGGCTGAACGCCTATGACGCCATCGTCCTGGACTACGTCATGCCGCGCAAGAACGGATCCCAGGTGCTCCGCGAGATCCGCGAAGAGGGCATCTCCTGCCCCGTGCTCATGCTCTCGGTCCAGTCGGACGTCGACGACAAGGTCAAGCTCCTCGAGCTGGGCGCCGACGACTATCTCTCAAAGCCGTTCTCCTATCGCGAGCTCCTGGCCCGCGTGCGCGCCCTCCTGCGCCGGCCCGAAGCCATCGTGGCGCCCGTGCTCGTCGAGGGCGACTTCGTCCTGGATACAGGAGCCCAGAAAGCCATGCGCGGCTCGACGCAGATCTACCTGACCCGCAAAGAGTTCGCTCTGGTCGAATTCCTCATGCGGCACAAAGGCTCGGTGGTGTCGCGCGGCATGCTCATGGAGCACGTCTGGAGCGACGGCATCGACCCGTTCTCGAACACCGTCGAAGCCCACATCCGCAATCTCCGACGAAAGGTGGACGGTCCCTGGGCTCACAAGCTCATCCACACTATCCCTGGACGCGGATATAAAATCGACGCGCAATTCATGGTCTTGAGCTGAATTTGATGATTCCTTTATCCCCTCTTTGAGATGATATGCCCGGCGAGGTCGATCGCCCTTAGCAATTTGCCATCAAGCACAGCAACGGAAATGAGCAGGATCATCGAACAGATACTCCAGAACAAGGATTCCCGCCGAGAGCCCGAAAAGGACCTCTCGCTCGCCAGCCAGGAATTCGACGTCTGGAATTAGGTATAATCAATACGCCATGAACGCCTTGTCGACGGGATTCCCCTATAAGGCTGTTCGGGCGTTCTACGAAAGCTGCATCAGGCCGCTGTCCCAGGACGAGGACGCCCGCCGCAAAGAGCTCATATTCAATACGGTCGCGAGCTCGCTCTTTATCGTCCTCTGCCTCCTCGAGCTTTCGATCGCCTATTCAGATGTCGTCGGCGCCGACAAGGGCGGCTTCCACTCCCTGGGCTTCCTCCCGTTCGTGCTGTTCTTCGGCTCGCTCCTCTTCCTCTCGCGGAAGGGCCATACCGACCTCGCCACCTACCTTTTCCTCGGCCTCTACTTCCTGGCATCGACCTGGGGCGTCTATGCCTGGGGCATCGCCGTGCCCCTCTGCCTGCTCTCGTACGGCGCCATCATCGTCATGGCCGGCATGCTCCTGGGAACGCGGGCGGGTTTCATCGCCACGACGACCGCTATCGGGACATTAGTGACCCTGGGATATCTGGAGACCCACGGAATAGTCGAGAGCGACATCACCTGGCGGTTCACCCAGCTGGAATTCAAGGACGCCGTCGAGGATTCCTTCATCTTCGCCATGATAGCGGTCGTCTCGTGGCTCTCGAACCGCGAGATCGAAAGCTCGCTCCGCCGCGCGCGCAGATCGGAACAGGAGCTGAAAGCCGAGCGCGACCTATTAGAGGTAAAGGTCGAGGAGCGCACCCGCCAGCTGAAAGCCGTCGAGCTGGAAAAGGTCGCCCAGCTGTACCGATTCGTGGAATTCGGCAGGCTGGCCTCGGGCATATTCCATGATCTCCTCAATCCCCTGTCAGCGGTGGCCATGTCGGTCGAGCAATTGGAGAAAGGCCGCGAGGACGATGGAACGTCGCCCTCCGCCTCGGTCAAGGAGTGCGTCGACCGCGCCCTGCGCGCCAGCAAGCGCATGGAATCGTTCATGCAGACCGCGCGCAAGCAGCTCGATTCGGCCGACCGCCTGCAGGACTTCTCCGTGAGCAGAGAGCTGCGCGATGCGGTAGACCTGCTCTCGCACAAATCGCGCGTAAAGGGAGTGGAGATCGACCTCTCCGCGGCTTCCGACGTCTCACTTTACGGCAATCCGGTCAAGCTCTTCCAGGTCGCGGTCAACCTGATCTCGAACGCCATCGATTCATACGACGGCCTGGCGGCCCGGCCCGACAGGCGCGTGACTGTCGACCTGCGGCAGTCTGGCGGATTCGCCCGGATCGACGTGGCGGATTCCGGCAGCGGCATCCCGCCGGAAATACGCTCTGCCATCTTTGAGCCGTTCTTCTCCACCAAGGACGCTCGGACAAGGACGGATTCCGGCCTGGGGCTCGGACTCTCGACCACAAAGGAGCACGTGGAAAAGGATTTCGGCGGCACCATCCGGCTAGAGACCTCCCCAGGCAAGGGCAGCGTCTTTACCGTCATCATCCCCCTCAATGGACACGACAAGAGAGAAGGAAGAAAAGATAGGCCGATCGATAGAGGTGGCTCTTGACGCGCTTTCGGATTGCCTCGACGACGCGTCGCCTATATTCTCCGACGCCCTCATGCTCTCTTGCCTGGCACATGTCCCTGGCGCCAGAGCGGACACGCTTAAAGACGCCTTGGCTCGCCGACTGACGGCAGAGAGAAACGACAGATGGGCCTGGAACTACAGACGAAAGGCCCGGCAGGCCGCGGCCGTCAAAAGATTCCCTGACGACCTCGACGACACGGCATGCGCCCTCATCTCCCTGAAAGAGTCCGGGCGGCTAGATATATCGCCCCAGATATTGGCGCTCTTCGCCCAGCATCTCATCGCCTCCGAGCGACAGCCGGGCGGCCCATACGGCACCTGGATAGCGCCCGGCAAAGGCGCAAAGAACGACTTTGATCCGGCGGTGAACGCTAACATAGCGTATTTCCTGGCCCTCAACGGCATATTTCTTGACGGCTTGGAGTCTTTCCTCCTGGAAGCTTTCCAGATGCCCACACCTGCGTCGCTCTATTACCACGACCCGCTCCTTCCCTATTATTTCCTTTCAAGATATCTGTCGCTCGCCAAGAGCGACAAGCGGCCAGCTGCGCAGATAGCGAAAGAGGTCGCATTGAAAGAAGCGCGAAAAGCGCTCGTGCGCCCAGAGACGAACGTCTTGGGCAGAGCCCTGGCCGCCTGCATATGCGCCAGGCTCGGTGGCGTTGAAGAGGCCTCCTCGGCCGTAGACGCCATCGTAGAAGCTCAGGGCCAGAACGGACTCTGGCAAGCCGATCCGCTCTATATCGAAGAGATGCGCGAGGGCCAGCCTGTATATTTCGAATCCGCGACCGTCACTACGGCGTTCTGCTTGGAGGCGCTCGAAGCGCACCGATCTAAAAGCCGCGCAGAGCCAGAAAAAAGCAGCGACGACGCGGCGCTCGCGGAGACAGCCGAAAAGTTCGCCTCGCTTTTCTCAGGACCGCTGGCTTGCTTCGAGCGGCAGGCCCTGGAACAGCTCGGCCGCTTGCGGCGAAACGGCATCGAAAAGCTCGCGGCGCTCTTACCCTTCAAGGCGACCAAGGGTCCAGACAGGCCCGGCGGCCGCGGACTCGCTGTCTCTCTCGGCGCAGCCAACCTCTGTGGCTGGATCGGCTATACGATACAGGACGACGCCATGGACGAGGGCCGGTCCTTGCAGCTATTGCCGCTAGCGAACGTCTGCCTCCGCCTGGCAGAGGGTATCTTGCGCCAGCTGGCGCCCGACGCCGCCTTTGCGAGCTATTCGAAAGAAGCGCTCGACCGCATCGACGCCGCGAACCATCAAGAATCTTTTGGCGGGGCCGCCGCCCGGCTCTCCGACAAATCGTTCGGCCATGCCCTTGGTCCCCTGCTCCTGCTGTCGCGAGCCGGCCACGGTCCCGGCAGCGCGCTGTTCGCCTCGCTCGAGTCGTTCTTCGTCCATTATCTGACGGCCCGCCAGATGAGCGACGACGCGCACGACTGGGAGGCAGACCTGGCGCAGGGGCGCATCAACAGCGCGGCCGCGGCGCTCTTCAGACTTGTCCCGCGGACAGCGAGCGCCGAAGCTCTGCAAAGAGCCTTCTGGGACAAAGCTATCGACCGCATCGCGCGGCGCATCCACTACCACGCCTCGACGGCGCGGCTCCACGCCCGAGCCTGCGGCACGGCGGTACACGCCGCATATCTCGAATCGCTTCTCGTGCCGATCGAACGGTCTGCACGCCGAGCGATCGAGGAGAGGAACAAAGCCCTCGATTTCCTTTCCGCCTTTAGAACGCCGAATACAGCCACGGCACCGGCAGGGCCAGGAGCATCAGCAGAAAGCCTATGATGGCCAGATTCTTTTGGAAGGCGATGCGCTCGTTCATCTTTTGCATCGGATCGGCGGCTTTCCAGTAGTCGTGCATCATGAACGTGACCGGGACCATGAAGACGAGCAGGAGGACGATGCCCCAGAACGTATAGACGCCGAACAGGACCGAGAGGCCTCCCAAAAGGAGCAGGAGGCCCGAGCCGACGATGGCGGCCTTGGGCGACGGCAGGCCCTTTGAGGCGGCATAGCCGACCATGTGAGCGCCTTTGACGATATGATTGTAAGCATTGACCAGGAAGTAGACGCCGACGACGACCCTGCCTATCAGAAACGCGATTGCCATGATTGTTTTCGTTATTTTTTCCTCTTGTGGATCATGATCTGGTTGCCGTCGGGATCCTCGACCAGGACCATGGAGCATGAGGGGCCGTCGTAGGCATCCATGAGGAATTTCACGCCCTTGTCCCGCAGGGTCTCTACGGCGGCGGCGAAATCCTCGACCTCCAGGGCCGCGGTGGCGCCGGTCTTGCCGGGCTTGAATTGCGGCGCGCCCGCGCCGATGACCAGGCAGTGCTCGTTCCCTGCCCCGATCCAGTATTCGATAAAGGCGTAGTCGTTGCCCTTTTCCATGACGCTGGCGGGCTTCAGTCCTAGGATACCCTCATAAAAGTCGCGAGCCCTCCGGACGTCAGTCACCGCGTACGCTACGAACGCTATCTCTATGGCTTTCATGATGTGTGGAAGTTATATGCGGATAGTATACCTCATCCATACTACGAAACCGCCCTGGAGGGGCGGTTCGTCAGACGCGGCTATCGTTGCTCGCTGTGCATGTAGATATCCTGTCAGGCGCTGTTTTCGTAAAAATGGAGAGGGAGCGAGCGAAAGAGCATTCTCTTGTTGTCGATTATGGTCATGTTCACATATGTATTGCGCTTGGTAAGCGTAAGCTAGTTGCTTATAAACCGACTGCGACCGCCCTCCGGAAGGGTATTGATTAGTACGGGACGGGTTCCCGCGAAGTTTCAAACTAGGAATTATTTTTATCGTATCGTCACGTAGGATTGCAGCGATTGCGAGTCGCAGCGCGGCGAATCGTACTGCGGCGCGCCGCTCGAGGCGATGAACGGCACCTTCAGATAGCCGCTAGAAGCCAGGACCAGCCTGACGGCGCCCGGGGCCGAGAGGGCCGCGCGGCACCAGTTCGACCACATGAAGCGCAGGTCGACGCTGTCCCCTGGCTGGAGATCGGCGATCGATCCAGCGCTGACGTTCTGAAGCTGGACCACCGGCAGGACGGTCGAGCCCGAGAGGATCTGCAGGGTCACGTCGTGGGAAAAGGCGCAGGGGCGCTTAGACGAGTTAGTGACCGTCAAAGTGCCGGCGAGCGATCCAGAAGCCCCCTGGAGCGCGGCCATGCCCGTCAGGTCGTTCGCCGTGCAGAGCGGCGCGTTGGTCTGGACCATCACAGTGGAAGAAGAGATCGTCGATTTGGGAGCAGCGGCAGGCGTAGGCGTAGAGACCTCCTTTTTCGGCGCGGCAGCCGCAGGAACGGTGTCCTTGGGCGTCGTGGTAGCGGCCTGGGCTTCGAGCGAAACGTCTTCGAATCGGGCCCGGCTCTGGGTAGTCCTGACAGCGATAAAGGCGATTCCTGCGACGATCACGGCCAGGATGACGATCGGCACGATAGGCGCCGAGCCGCGCGACAGGCGGCCGCCCTTCTTGCCCCCGTGGTCCTGCTTGTTCACCGTGGCCCAGGCGCGCTTCTCCGCCTCCCTGTGCGAGACGCCGCGCTCTTCGTAGCCCTCCTCGATATGCTCGGCCTTGCGCTTCTGCTTGTCGGTATATTTGGATTTGTCGCCCCTTGTCATACCGATACTACTGGCGGCGCCAAAAAAATGTTTCGCCTTCAAAGGGCACTCGGCCCCCTAGCGCAGGAAGAGGTACAGCACGGCGACCAGGGCAACCTGGACCAGGATCGACGTCAGGAGCCTTTTGAAGCCAGCCTCCTTTGATACGGGCAGGTACGCATACCCCGCCACAGACGCCGCGTACACGAGCGCCGCCATCAGCACGACGACCAGGAGGTTCGGTCCCTCAGGGTCGTTTATGAGCGCGAATAATGCCCTGGAACAGGCGAGAGCCGTCACGCCTAGGACCGCCAACGAAGCCCTTTTTGATATGTTCATACGCACAGTATAACCGAGGAGCGGGATCGGAGGTTACATGACCGACCGATGTGGGATGATGTTGAAACCTACATCAATGACGAGTACCATTTTCGGGCCCTGTCGACGAGAAACGAGATCATCTGGGTTTTTCCACTGTCGTAGGAATGGAAATCGTCTTTATGCTTCGAATACAGGTCACGCTTCGTGCGAATATACAGTTCCCTATCCTCTGGGTGCGTCTTCAGATATTCGCGGAGCGCCCGGTAGTCGGCGATCTGCGACCAGCCTTCCTGAAGCACATGGATGCTGACGATCCTTTTTCCGTCCGCGGAATCTTGGGTGATATATTCGTCGCCATTGCCCACATATTCCCTGCCACGGGGAGTGAATCCTGCTGATCGGATGGAATCATAGCGGAGCGGGACAAGGTCCAGATCCTTTACGACCACCAATATATCCACCTGCGGCTTTGCCACCATCCCTTCGACCGAAGTGCTGCCGATATGCTCGATCGCGATCACGCTGTCTCCGAACAAGGGCCGTATCTTTTCAGCGGTCGAGAGGAACGTCTCCTTCCACTTTGGGTCGTATTCCTGAAGCTCGTACGGACGATGAGTCTTCTTTGCTTTCATAATAGTAATAATAGCACTGATGTGTATAGGTCATAGTAAATTTTACAATGAGATATTGCCTTAAACCCACCAAATAATAACGATATCTTGACTATATAATCTAAATATGTTTATCTACTATCCAGAACACTCTCTGAAATTAGAGGGCGCAGCCAAACAATCAATGGAGGTCCAACGTGGCTAACATCCTAATCGTAGGCTTCGAAACAGTCGAAGCTGAACAGCTCCAAGTCCAAATCGATGCGATCATGAAGCGGCTCGGCAAAGACAAAGACGGCGAATCGGCGACCGTTGTCCTGGATGCCAAGACCAAGTGGTGCGGGAGCAGCGACCGTGCACCCTACCTTGTCGTCCGGCACTCAAAGGCCGCCGAGGCCGAAGCGATCGCCGCAGCCTTGCACTCGGAACTCAATCTCGACATCGAGGTCGAGGTCATCCACAAATACCTTGCAAGCGTCGTGCGAACGTAAGGACTGTGCGATCACGCCGACTATCCTCATCGCGAGCATTCTCAATACAATGCTCGCGATTTTTATTACCTGATCTGCTGGTTGCCGGCCAGGGAATCGGACCCCAATTTTCTCCTCCAAAGGGAGACGTCCTGCCGTTAGACGAGCCGGCAATATCTATCTATCCCGCGCGTCCAACCCTCGATCTTTCGGGCAAGAGTCGAACTGCTCCGTATCTTAACGCGCAAGAGGCCATTGTACAAGAAATCGACGCTCTTCCTCTTTGTATGTATCTTGTGCTTCTTTAGATACACGCGATCGAATCCCGATAGCGGGAATCCTGTCTGTTCGGACCAAAACTTTCGCACAAGCCCCAGCTCTTCCTTTTTGTTGTCATGGATGTAGATATCGAAGCTGATGTGCTCTTCAGGGACATTCGCTATCTTCTTGAGCCACAGCAAAAAAACGCGTATCATTCGCGGATCTGAGTTCGAGAATATCAACCGCGCGCCCGGTCGCCACTCCTTTTCTTTCGACCCTTCGGCCCAATACAGCGCGATGCCGACAAGCCACAGCTCCCTTTCAGACAATTGGCCGATCTCTGCCTCGGCCTTCGACCATATCTCTTCTTGAAGCCGCACCCTCTGATTTCTGCGCGCCAAAGCGCCTTTCTTTTGGCCCTGTATGCGCTTTTCGGTGATGCGCTGCCATTGATGCTCGGCGAGCCCGACGTCATGGAACCACAACGACAAAGTCGACTTCGCGACGCGAATCTCTTTTAGTATCTCTGAATATGTCAGCCCTTGTTCGCGCAAGAAAATAGCGCGGGCTTTTTCGTCCGCCTTTGCGTTCATGAGTGAGATGAATCACCCATAAGTATATCAGCGCGCCAGATTAATTGAAGAGAGCCTGTTCTTTTTCCCCCGTTATGTCGAGGACGGCGAGCTCGAGGGGCAGCTCGCGGATCGGCGAGACGGAGATGTAGTCGAAGGCTCCCAGGAGCCCGCGGAGGAGCTTGGAATCGACGGTGGCGGCGCTGTCGGCGAGCAGGGCTTTGACGAAGGCCTGGTCTTCGCCCGATGCTTGCTCCAGGGCTTTGCCTGCGGCGCCCATCTTTTCGAGGAGGGTCAGGCGGACGAGCGAGAGGGCGAGCTCCAGGAAGAGCTTTGGGTCGAAGGACTTCTCCCTGACCTGGGCGATGGCGGCAAAGGCCCCTCCGGCGTCCCTGCGGGCGATGGCGCCGACAAAGGAACGGACCAGCTCTGACTTCGGCGAGCCGGTGGCCTCCTCGACGTCTTCCCTGCTGATCTTCTTGCCTTTGACTCCGGCGATGACCCGCTCCAGGATGCCATGCGCATCGCGGAACGAACCGTCCCCTACCAGGGCGACGAGCTCGGCCGCGGCGGGCTCGATGGAGTAGCCCTCCTTTTTCGCCACGGCGGCCGCGGTGTCCTTTAACACCTCGGCCGTCGGGCGCTTAAATTCGAAGACCTGGCAGCGCGAGACGATGGTCTCGGGCAGCTTGTAAACCTCGGTGGTGGCCAGGATGAATACCACATGCTTCGGCGGCTCCTCCAGGGTCTTGAGGAGGGCGTTAAAGGCCTCCTTGGTGAGCATGTGCACCTCGTCGATGATATAGACCTTGTATTTCGACTCGAACGGCAGGACAGCCACGGCGTCGCGCAGGGCGCGGATGTCGTCGATACCGCGGTTCGAGGCCGCGTCGATCTCGTAGACGTCGTTTCCGCTCGTGCCGATCTCGCGGGCAAAGATGCGGGCGATGGACGTCTTGCCGATGCCGCGCGAGCCGGCAAAGAGATAGGCATGGGCCACGGCGTCGTTCGCGATGGCTCCCCGCAGAGCTTTGACCACGGAATCCTGGCCGATGACCTCGCTGAAATCCTGCGGGCGATACTTCCTATAGAGCACTTCGTGGCGTTCCTGGCGCGGAGGGTGTGACATGCGCCTAGTATAGCAAAACAGACGAGCAAAAGTAGACGATAAAGGGGCGGAGCGCTGTCGCTCCGCCCCGCGGCGTTACCTTCAATCAACAACAGGGGTCTCAAACCCGTTGTAAGTCGTGGTAGATATCTCTTGATATCTAAAGAACCCTCCCTGGGGCGGAGCGGTGCCGCACGCCAATGCAAGCCACCGCTCCGCCGTTTGGGCTTCGGGCGCTTCGCGGGCCCGTCATAGAAAGCCTACACCCGCCCCGTAAAAAAGCAATATCGCCGGAAAGTATTACCTTTCCGGCGATGTGAGACTTTATGCCAGTCTCTAGCACTACCATTTCTCACTCATCGAGGTCTGACCCCTCTGAGAAATAACGGTAGCAATCAGGCCACCCCTTGGCTTACGGCATTTCGTGAGGATTATTGTTTTGCCGTAGAACCCTGGGATCCATGCGGAGGATCTGTTTCCTCTGGGCTGCTTTTTTCTTTTACAAAAAGCAATAAACTCTGATATTAGGCTCGCTGCAGGATCAATGTCCTGCCGCCCGATATCTGCTACGACTCATTATGTCCTTTCTCCCTTTCGGGTATTGCTGCGCTCGAAATCGCTTCCGAGCGCTGCCAGTGAAGTGGTGCCGTGACGCTTCGTGCGTCAGGCGCCGCCGGTGACCGTCGCGTGATTCGCAATCAAAGAGACGTAGCTGCGACCGGACGGCGGACTGTGCGTATTCATGCGATGCCTTTTCTTGTGAGCAGGCGGGAATCGCCCAGTTCAGAGATATCGCGCCGAAGGGGCTCGGCGAATGGGTCAAGGAACTGTTTTACTCGATTACTAGTCTATCATATATAAATATATATGTCAAGCATGTTCTGCGCCCAAATCCGCTGTTCGTAAAAAAACTTTATTTTAAGCCATTTTTCAGGAACTCCCCCACCCTCTTCTCTACCTCGTCGGCGTCGCGGCAGTCCATGAGCTGGACGCGCAGCTCCTTTGCCCCGTCGAAGCCGTTCACGTAGGCCTTGTAGTGCTTCTTCATCAGGGCGAAGCTCTTTATGCCGCCCAGGAGCTTCTCGTAGAGGCGGGTATGCTCGACCATGACGCAAAGCTTCTCTTCTGCTGTCGGGACCTTTTCCGAGAAGAGCCACGGATTGCCGAAGATAGCCCGACCGAGCATGACGCCGTCGGCGCCGAACTCCGCTGCCCGGGCCCGGGCGTCCTGGATGTCGCGGACGTCTCCGTTGCCGATGATGAGCGTCTGCGGGGCCAGCCGGTCGCGCAGAGCCACCACCTCGCGGATATGCTCCCAGCGCGCGGGCACGAGGGACATCTCCTTGCGCGTGCGGCAGTGGACGGTCAGAGCAGCCAGGTTCTCGGCCAAGAGCTCGGGGATCCAGGTAGCGATCTCGTTTCGGTTGTAGCCGATGCGCGTCTTGACCGATATCGGCAGATTCGGGGCGCCCTCGCGGGCGGCGCGGATGACGGCCCGGGCGGCGGCAGGGTTCTTGATCATGGCGGCCCCGCAGCCCTGCTTCTCGAT
Organism: Minisyncoccota bacterium; assembly: GCA_035714745.1. Lineage (GTDB taxonomy): Bacteria > Patescibacteriota > Minisyncoccia > Phycocordibacterales > UBA6065 > UBA6065. The sequence goes on from DASTLR010000005.1 coordinate 14,471, forward strand.
CGAGCGGTCGGGACAGCCCATGTTGATGTCGATGCCGTCAAAGCCGAGCTCCTGGCAGAGGGCGGCCGCCTGGCGCATCGTGTCCGGCTTGGAACTAAATAATTGCGCGACGATCGGGCGCTCCCCTTCCGTAAAGGCCAAGTCGTGCAAGAGGACCTTCCTGCCTGGCGAGCACAATCCGTCTGCCGAGACGAATTCGGTCCACATGACGTCGGGTTTGCCGTACTTGGCGATGACGCGGCGAAAGGCCGCGTCGGTGACGTCGGCCATAGGGGCCAGGACGAAGAAGGGCTTTTGCAGCTTTTTCCAGAAATTCTCTCTCATGGGCGGATCTTAGCATCTTTCAGCTTGTAGACGACCTTGTTGCCGATGTCCAGCTTCATGTAGTCCAGGTCGCGGAGGAAATCGGCGAGCGATGGGGCGACGGTGCGGTCGGATATGACCGCGGCGATATTGCCGAGGACGGTCGAGAGGTCGTCGGCGGTATCGATGAAGACCCTGCCTCCGTCGGCGAGCGACACGGCCATATAGGTCGAGCTGGCCTCGAGCAGCGCTCGGCGAGGCTCGACAGAGAGGCCTGCAAGCTCGGTCATAAAGAAGCGGATCCTGCGGAACCTCTCGGGCGGCAATATATGGCTGCCGAGGGGCTGCTCGCCCACCGTGCCGCCGCTGTAGACCAGCTCGTCCGCCGAGGGGTCATGCGGGGCAAAGACCAAGCCATTTTCATCCGCCGAATAGCATCCCGTCCGGTCACCCTTATCGTCCGCGCACCAGGCCGCCGCCGGCTGCCGCTCGACGACGGAGATGGCCAGGGTGCGAACGCCGTCGCGATAGACTTTGGCGCTCTGGATGGGCGGCAGGGCCAGGACGTCGCGCCTGATGGCGGAACGAGGATAGAGGAGGAAATTGCCGCGCGAGAAGAGGCTGATATAATTCCCCGCCAGGTCCTGGCGCGCCACCGCGGCGATGGATTCCGACGACAGAGGCGACGCGCCCGTGACGTGGACTTCCTGGATGGCCAGGGCGCCCAGGCCGGATATATAGGAGAGGGCGGAGAGCAGGAGGCCCGCCGCCGTCACGGCGTAGAGGCACAGGTAGAAGGCGCGCCTTCGGCGGCGGGCCCGGAGCTTGCTCTGCCTGTACTTGGCCTGCCCGCGCATAGGGCGTCAGCGTGCCGCGCTATCCGGCGAGATAATGTCGCTTCCGAAATATTTCTGGAGGACGGCAGGCACCTTGACCGACCCGTCGGCCTGCTGGTTGTTCTCGACGAGCGAGACGAGGATGCGCGGCGTCGGTATAGCGGTGCAATTCAGCGAATGGGCATATCTGAGCTTGCCCTCGGCGTCGCGGTAGCGGATGTTGAAGCGCCTGGTCTGGAAATCATGGAAGTAGGAAGCCGAGGAGATCTCGCGGTACTTGCCCTCCTTTGGCACCCATAATTCGATATCGTATTTCTTGACCTGGCCCAGGCCAAGGTCGGCCCCGCAGTTGATGACGGTGTGGTACGGGATGCCGAGCGACTCGATGAATTCCTCGGTGTTGCGGTTGATCTCCTCATGAAGCCTTACCGATGTCTCGTGGGAAGCCTCGCAGAGCACCACCTGTTCGAGCTTATAGAACTCATGGACGCGGATAAGCCCCTTCACGTCCTTGGAATGGCTGCCGGCCTCTCGGCGGAAGCAGGGAGAAAAGCCCAGATACTTGATCGGCAGCTTGGCGGCGTCCAAGACTTCGCCCGAATGATATGCCATGACCGGCACTTCGGCCGTGCCCGCCAGGGCGTCGCCGTCCTGGGTCATGTAATAGTCTTCGACGTCTCCCGGCAGATGGGCGGTGCCATAGAGGTTCTCTTTTCGCACGATGACAGGAGGAATGACCGGCACCATGCCACGCGCGCTAAAGAAATCAAGGGCGTAGTTCCAGATAGCAAACGACAGGCGCGCGCCGGCGCCAGTCAGGAAATAGCCGCGAAAGCCGTGGACCTTTGCCCCGCGCTCGAAATCGACCATGCCCAGCCTGGTCATGATCTCGACATGGTCCTTTGGCTCGAAAGCAAAGGCGGTCTTGTCGCCCCAGACCTTGATCTCTTTGTTATCGGCGTCGCTCTCACCGTCGGGCACGGACATATCCGGGATATTCGGCACGCGCAGCATCATGCCCTGCCACTCTTTCATGACCTCCTTCATCGACTCTTCCTCTTTCTGCATCTCGACTTTGAGCGCCTTCATCGACTCCAGGAGGGCGGCCTTTTGCTCGGGAGTAGCGCTCGGGATCTTTGCCGATACGGCGTTCTGATCGGCGCGCTTGGCTTCGATAGAGGTGGCCAAGGACTTGCGCTTGTCGTCCAGCGCCAAAAGGGCGTCAATGTCGATCTTTACGCGCTTTTTGGCGGCTCCGCCTTTGACGAGATCTTTATTCTCTCGGATAAACTTTATATCGAGCATTTCTTTATAGTTCCTTTATCTCTCTATACTACAATGATTCGCGCATGAATTCCATTAACGACGAAACATATCCCCTGCGGCGGCTCGACCCCGAGGAATATCCGCGGCTGGTCGTCGAGGCTGGCTCCCCGCCCAAGGAACTCTATATCAGAGGCAGATTCCCTCCGCGCGAATACAAGTTCCTGACCGTCGTAGGCTCGCGAAAGCTCAGCCCCTACGGAGAGCTGGCCTGCAAGAGGCTCATCGCCGGGCTCAGAGGCTATCCCGTCGTCATCGTCTCGGGCCTGGCGTACGGCGTCGACTCGGTCGCCCATGCCGCCGCCCTCGACGCCGGGCTCATGACCGTCGCCATCCCTGGTTCCGGACTTTTAGAGAACGTCATCTATCCGCGGGAACACCTGCCCCTCGCCTGCAAGATCCTGGAAAGCGGCGGCTGTCTGCTCTCGCCTTTCGCCGGGGCCATATCGAGCAAGCACTGGACCTTTGCCGCGCGCAACCGGCTGATGGCGGCTGTATCGCACGCTACCCTGGTCATCGAAGCTGGCCGGCCATCGGGCACGCTCATCACCTCGAAATGGGCCACGGACCTGGACCGCGACGTCATGGCGGTGCCCGGCAGGATATTCGACGCACATTCCGAGGGCCCGCACCATCTGATCCGCATGGGCGCGGTGCCGGTCGTTTGCGCCGCCGACATCCTGGAAGTCCTGGGCTATTCGCCGAGCGACGACCGCCCGGCGACGGAGTATTCCCGGCTCGGCGAGGACGAGCGGGCCGTCATAAGGGCGCTGGAAAGCCCGATGCCGCGCCAGCGGCTGCTGGAAACGCTGGGCATGGAGACGGCCGCAGCCAGCGCCCTCATATCAGGGCTCGAGCTTAAAGGCGTCATCGAGGAGAGGATGGGAGAGCTGAGGAGAGTGTGACCGGCAGGCTTAGTTGACATATCAAGGAAATACGACATACTCATGACATGCCCCTGTTCTTTCAACTGCTGCTCGTCTGCGGAGCCGCCTGCGCTTTGCTCGCGCTCCTTCCCTTCGTCCTGAAGTCCCTCCGGCCGAACCTCTACGATTACTTCATGGTGGAGGACGCGAGAAGCTACGACGGCCGCCTCGTCATGGTCTGCAGGCCGCGAGCCGAGCGGAGCGCCCTGCCGCGGCGCAAGCTCCTAAAGGTCGCCCACGCGGCGGGATACGAGCCCTTGCGCGACTATGACGACCATGGGCGCTTCTTCCTCGCCAAGATCCCCGAAGCGCCCGACGGAAAATGACCTCCCTGGCGGGACCCTCACCGGTCCCGCTTTTTCTTGCCGGTCCTCCGGCCGACCGCCGCGACTTCATTTGCTATATTTTTTGCTCTCGTGTAATACTTTGCAGAACATATGTCCGACAAGAATTACAAGCTCCTCGTCGTCGAGTCGCCCGCCAAAGCAAAGACGATCGGAAAGTACCTCGGCCCCGGCTACGCGGTGGTCGCCTCCGTCGGCCACGTCCGCGACCTGCCGAAATCGAACAAGAAGGCCATCGACATGGAGCGCTTCACGCCCCACTACGAGGTCTCCGCGGGCAAGGAGAAGGTCCTCCACGAGATCGAGCGCCTGGCCAAGGGCGCGAGCGAGGTGCTGCTGGCCACCGACCCCGACCGCGAGGGAGAAGCGATCGCTTGGCACATCGCCCAGGCCGTGAAGTTCGGCAAGAAGCCTGTCAAGCGCGTGGCCTTCAACGAGATCACCAAGGACGCCATCATCGAGGCCCTGGCGCATCCGCGCGAGATCGACGAGAACCTGCGCCGCGCCCAGGAGGCGCGCCGCGTCCTGGACAGGCTGGTCGGCTACGACCTCTCGGGCGTCATCTGGAAGAAAGTCCGCTACGGCCTCTCGGCCGGCCGCGTGCAATCCCCCGCCCTGCGCCTGATCTGCGAGCGCGAGCGCGAGATCAAAGCCTTCAAGCCCGAGCGCTATTTCACTCTTTCGGCCCAGGCCGAAACGCCTAAAAAAGAGCCCCTGGCCCTGACCTGCTCCGTCGAGCCAAAGGAAGAAGCCGAGGCCAAGCGCATCGTCGCCGCGGGCAAAGCCGGCTCGTGGCAGGTCGTCTCGGTCGACGAGAGCGAGGCCAAGCGCACGCCAAAGGCCCCGTTCACCACCTCGACCCTGCAGCAAGCGGCATCGACCCGCCTGGGCTTCTCGCCGTCGAACACCATGCGCATCGCCCAAAAGCTCTACGAGGCCGGCCATATCACCTACATGCGCACGGACTCGACCACGCTCTCCAAGCAGGCCTCCGACCAGATCGCCGCGGTCATCGCCAAGGATTTCGGCAAGGACCTGGTCGAGCCGCGCGCCTTTGCCGCCAAGTCAAAGAACGCCCAAGAGGCCCATGAGGCCGTTCGCCCGACCGACGCCTCCCGGCGCACGGCCGGAGCCAATCCCGACGAAATAAAGCTCTACGGCCTGATCTGGGCCCGGGCCGTAGCCTCGCAGATGAAGGACGCTCGCATCATGAGGACGAAGATCGTCGCCAACATCGCGGCCGTCGCGGGCGCGCAGCCCATCCCTGACTTCCAGGCCAACGGCTCGCGCACGGTCTTCCGCGGCTGGCTGGACGCCGACCCCGACGCTCGCGGCGAGGACGTCGAGCTGCCCAAGGTCGCTCCCGGAGCGCCGCTCAGGCTCGTCGACATCTCGTCCCTCGAGAAATTCACCGAGCCGCCGTCGCGCTATTCCGAGGCCGGCCTCATCAAGGAGCTGGAGAAGCGCGGCATCGGCCGACCTTCCACCTACGCCTCCATCCTCCGCACCCTGGAGGAGCGCGAGTACGTCACCAAGGAGAGCCGCAACCTTCGCCCAACCGACACCGGCGAGGTGGTCTCGGCCTTCCTCGAGGAGAACTTCGACCGCTATATCAGCGACACCTTCACCGCCGAGATGGAGGACAAGCTGGACCTGATCGCCGACGGCTCGGTGCAATATGAAAAGACGCTCTCGGACTTCTATAAGCCCTTCTCGAAGGAGGTGAAGGAAAAGGACAAGCTCGCCAAGGCCACCACCCTCGGAGACGCTGACCCAGATATCACATGCCCGAAGTGCGGCTCGCCGATGGTCATCAAGCTGGGCCGCTCCGGCAAGTTCCTGTCCTGCTCGCGCTACCCTGACTGCGACGGCGCGCTCTTATTAGATGGAACCGAGATGCCCAAGGACAAAGTTATCGGCATCCATCCGCAGGCAGGCAAGGAGATAACCCTGCGCAGCGGCAAGTATGGGCCGTATGTGGAGATGGAAGAAAAAGAAGAAGAGAAGACACAGGAGACACAGGGATCACAAGGAACACCAGAGTCACAGGGATCGCCGGAGGGGGAACCAGAAAAGAAAAAGAAGAGGAAGACGAAGAAGCCGGCGAAGCCGAAGCTCCGCAGGGCGAGCGTGCCCAAGGAGATCAAGCCCGAGGAATTGACCCTCGACCAGGCGGTGCACCTTCTATCCCTGCCCCGCCGCCTGGGCGTCCATCCCGAGACCGGCAAGGTCGTCACCGCCAATATCGGCCGCTTCGGCCCCTATGTCGTCCATGACGGCGACTTCCGCTCGCTGAAAAAACCCGACGACGTCTATACTATCGAGCTGCCCCGCGCCCTGGATATCTTCAAAGAGCCCAAGAAGAAGCGCGGCTTCGCCCGAAAGAAGAAGGCGGAATAAAAAAAATCGCTCATCGAGCGATTTTTTTAGAGAGAGAAATTCTGTATCGAATAGAGCTCCTCGCTGTTGTCGTCTTCCCTCTTCTCTTCCTTGGTCCTGTCGTCGAGCGGAGCGGCAGCCTGTTCGGCGCTAGAAACAGCCGGCGTTCCGGCTGGAGCGGCTACGAAAGCTTTTTTCTCCTGGCTCCCTACCCTGTCGATGATGGCTTTGAGGTCGTCGGGCGAGAAGAAGTCGATGGTGATCTTGCCGCCTTTCTGCTTCTGCTCGATGGAGACGCGCGTGCCAAAGGTCTCGGACAGCTTGACCTCGAGCTCTGCCAGCTCGGCGGTATAGGCGGGATCCTTCTTGCGCGATTTCTCGACGGCGATCTTGCGGGCGATCGATTCGGTCTCACGCACGGTCAGGCGCTTGGTCATGATCTCCTTGAAGAGCACCGACTGCTCGGCGGCGCGATCGGAGAGCATGAGGAGCGGACGGGCGTGGCCCTCGGAGATCTTGCCCTGGGAGAGGGCGTCCAGGATGTCCTGCGGCAGGGCCAGGAGGCGGATGGTGTTCGAGACGTACTCGCGCGACTTGCCGATCTTTGCGGCGATCTGGGTGTGCTTGAGGCCGAACTCCTCGACCAGCTGGTTAAAGGAGCGAGCGCGCTCGACCGGGTTCAGATCCTCGCGCTGGAGGTTCTCGATGATGGCGAGCTCGAGCTTGACCCGGGCGTCGTCGGTGTTCGCCCTGATGAGGGCCGGCACCTGCTGGAGGCCCAGGAGCTTGGAGGCGCGCAGTCGGCGCTCGCCGGAGATGAGCTCGTACGAGACGGCCAGGCCGCCGTCCTCCTTGACGCTCTCGGTCCTGGTCACGACCAAGGGCTGGAGCAGGCCATACATGCGGATCGACTCCGCCAGGTCGCGCAGGGCCGCCTCGTCGAACTCGCGGCGCGGCTGGTACGGGTTCGGCCTGATCTTGTCCGTCTCGATCCAGAAGATAGAGTCGCTGAAGAATTGTGATGCCATGGGGTTGGTGATGGAATTATTTTACCATTTGGTGTAACTTTGTTCCATAAGCCGGAGTGGCGGAATGGCAGACGCGCGCGACTCAAAATCGCGTATCGCAAGGTGTGAGGGTTCGAGTCCCTCCTCCGGCACCAATAAAAAAGCGCTTCTCGTGGTATGAGGAGCGCTGGCAGGTGGAAGCCGTTCGCGGTCAATCCATGTGATGGCGCATAGTCTCGGAACGCATCGCTGTCTCGGCGCGGCTAAGGGCGGCTTTGAATGCGTGGACGAGATCTTCCCAGCTGTTGATGCGCTCGATATCGATGCCTTCTTTGATATCGGCGGCCACGGCGCGGCGATGCTCGATGGCGTCGACTTGTTCCTGAGGGAGCAGCATTCCCTCGAATTCGACTTTCTCGGGTTTGGGCGCAGCTGGAGCTTCCGCGATCGGAGCGGATGGGACATGGAGGTTGGAATACATATGTTGCAAAAGAGGTTCACGCCTGATATTACTGGGTCCTGATGAAAAGACAAGCGGCCAAGAGAAAGCCCCTGCCGAAGATCGCCGTCGTCCTCGGCCCCACCGCCACGGGCAAGAGCGACTTGGCTGTGGAGCTGGCCCTGGCGTTCGGCGGCGAAGTGGTCTCGGCAGATTCGCGCCAGGTCTACCGAGGCCTGGACATCGGCGCGGGCAAGGTGACGAAAACCGAGATGAAAGGCGTCCCCCACCACCTGCTGGACGTCGCCGACCCTCGCGACAGGCGCAGCGCCCGCTACACCGTCGACGACTTCCGCCGCGACGGCCAGGCCGCCATCGCCGACATCCTCTCGCGCGGCCGGCTACCGATCGTCTGCGGAGGCACCGGCTTCTACATCGACGCCCTGGTCTATGACGAACGCTTCCCCGACGTCCCGCCCGACCAAGCCCTCCGCGACCGCCTGGCCAAGCGCACGACCGAGAGCCTCATGCGCGAGATCGAGCGCCTGGACCCCCGCCGCGCCCGGGATCTCGACCACCGCAACAAGGTCCGCATCATCCGGGCCATCGAGATCGCCCGCACCCTGGGATCGGTGCCGCCCGCCACGCGGAACAAGCGCTACGACGCGCTCTGGATCGGACTGACCGCCCAACCCGACGACCTCCGCAAGCGCATCCACGACCGCCTGCTCCGCCGCATGGACGCCGGCATGGTCCGCGAGGTCGCTTCGCTACATAGAAAAGGCGTCTCGTGGAAGCGCCTCCACGCCTTTGGCCTGGAATACCGACACATCGCCCTGTACCTGCAGAAAAAGCCCCGAAAAAAGACGGACAAAACGAACATGCTCGAGGCCCTCGAGCATGACATCGTCGACTTTTCCAAGCGCCAGATGCGCTGGTTCAAGCGGAACCCGGCTATACGGTGGTTCGAGGCTGGGAAGCGCTCAGCGGCGATACCACTGGTTCGGCGCTTTTTAAAGGGGCGGTAGGAGCGACGCGAGGGGACACTGCCTCCTTGGCCGCTTTGCCCGGATACGGCTGGCCATACTTCACATAGTTGCGGGCCGGTATGGCGAGAAGGAATACGCCAAAGCACGCCGCGCTGGTCTTCCAGTCATAGAACAGAAAGCCGAGGGCGCCCACGATCGACAGCCCTTCAAGCCAGGCCAGGACCATCTCTGCCGCATAGTTGTTTCGTATCTTCATGTTGTACGTTGTTGGTTGTTAGTTGTCGGTTATTTATCCTTCTTCCTCTTCAAATACCTCTTCCCTTTCAAGGCATCGGGCAGGTAGCTCTCCGCGTCGTACTTTTTGTAGCCCTTGTGATACCCGAGCTCGCGCATCAGTTTCGTCGGCGCGTTGCGGATCTTCATGGGGATGGGCAGGTTGCCGTGAGCCTGCACGTCGGCAAGGGCCGCGAAATAGGCGTCATACGAGCTGCGGTCCTTGGCCGCCAGGGCCAGATACGCCGCGCCATGGGCGAGGTTGATGGCTGCCTCGGGCATGCCGATGTTCTCGACCGCGCTGAATACCTCGTTCGCCACCACCAGGGCCGTAGGCTGGGCCAGCCCGACGTCTTCGGAGGCAAAGATGACCATCCTCCGGGCGATGAATTTCGGATCCTCTCCGCCCTGGAGCATGCGGGCCAGGTAGTAGAGCGCCGCGTCGGCGTCTCCGGAGCGCATGCTCTTTATAAAGGCAGAGATAGTGTCATAATGCTCTTCTCCCTTTTTATCGAAGCGGATGAAGACCTGTTCGAACGATTTTTTCAGATTGTCCAGGGTAACGGTTCCGTAGAGCCGCTGGGCGTTCTCCAGCGCAGTCAGGGCGATACGGGCATCGCCGTTCGCCAATTTGCTCAGCCAATCGAGAGCGTCTTTCGGTATCCGTATCTTAGTACGTTTGAGAATGGCTTTTATTTCAGTTTCCGACAGGCTTTTCAACACGAAAACGCGGCAGCGCGAAAGCAAAGCGGGCACCACCTCGAAGCTGGGATTCTCCGTGGTCGCGCCGATAAGGGTCAGG
>DASTLR010000006.1:0-38275 GCA_035714745.1 Minisyncoccota bacterium
AAGAGAGGGAAATTTGGACCTGCCATGTGGGTTTGAATATAGGAGTCGAACAAAATGGACAAGGGGTGTATTTCTCACGCCCAATACTTATATTTAAAATATTCAATTCTGAAATGTTTTGGGGTATACCCATTACGACTAAATTTCATACTGGTCCTGGATATTTCGCTTTCAATCTTGGCGGAGCTGATCAGTTTGCGATTCTCAGTCAAATGAGACTATTTTCATCAAAACGTCTCGAAAGATTCCTTGCCGTGATGAGCGATAGTATGTTTACGGAATTGCTCTGTGGCTTTAAAAAGATCTTGCCATAAGACAAAATCTCCCTTGCAGGAGATTTGCGTAAAATATTTTTTAGTAGCCGACGGTATATTGTCCAGGGATGAGTGACTGTCCGCTGAATTGTATTCTTACACCAGCACCTTGTCAACGATGCCGTACTTCTTCGCCTCTTCGGCGTCCATGAAGAAGTCGCGCTCGACGTCCTTCTCGATCTGGGCGAGCGGCCTACCCGTGGCGTTCGAGAGGATGCGATTGGTGGTCTCTCGGGTCTTCAATATATGCTTTGCCGTGATAGCGATGTCTGACGCCTGGCCCTCGACTCCTCCTGAAGGCTGATGGATCATTACTTCTGCGTTAGGCAGAATGTAGCGCTTGCCCTTCTTGCCGGCGGCGAGGATCACCGCACCCATGGATGCTGCCATGCCGACGCAGTAGGTGGCGACGTCGTTCTTGATGAGATTCATGGTGTCGACTATGGCGAGGCCGGCCGTGACCGATCCGCCGGGCGAGTTCACATAGAGGCTGATCTCTTTCTTTGGGTCCTCGGACTGGAGGAAGAGCAGCTGAGCGATGACGGTGTTCGCCACGTTGTCGTCGATCGGTCCGGAGAGGAAGATGATGTTCTCCTTGAGCAGGCGCGAGTAGATGTCGTAGGCGCGCTCGCCCAGATTGGTCTTCTCGATGACGGTGGGGATGAGGATGGACATAGTTGTGTTTGTTACTGTAGGCAAACGATATCAAATCGAAAGGGAAGTGCAACATCTTTCCCGGAGGCGCGGAAGTTCCTTTTCCATGAAACAGGAGTAAACTGTTACATGCGTGAGGCTTCATCGATTCTATGTGCCAAGCCTTATAACTACCGAGGGGGAGGTGTCCCTCTCTGCCGCCGCTTTAATCCATCAATTGAAGCGGGTATTCAGGTTGCATGAAGGGGATAAGGCTATATTCTTCGACGGTTCGGGATATGAGCACGAGTGCGAAATAGTTTCGATGGACGATGAAACCCTGCGAGTTCGAATCCTCGAAACGCGGCCGGTGAAACGTTTCTCGGAGCGTCGTCTCTTTCTGGCCGCGTCCCTGATCAAAAAGGACAACTTCGAATGGGTCATCCAAAAGGGTACTGAGCTGGGCGTCTCGGGCTTCATCCCTCTGCTGTCCGAGAGGAGCGAGAAAAAGGGTTTCAATATGGAGCGCGCCCGCAAGATTATGACCGAAGCCTGCGAGCAGTCGGGCAGGGCGGACGTGCCCGAGCTCCGCGAGCCGGTCGATTTTGAGAATTTCTTTATCGAAGAAAAACGAAAGATCGTCGCCTTTCACACTGGGGGCGCTCCTTTCGACGTGGGCGCTCCGGCGGAGTTGGGCGAGATCGTCGCCTGCGTCGGTCCCGAGGGCGGATGGACCGAGCGCGAAGTCGAGCTCTTCAAGGCGCGCGGCGCGGCGATCGTCAGACTCAACTCTCCCATCCTCCGCGCCGAGACCGCGGCGGTGGCGATCTCAACGCTCGTGCTCCTCTCATAGGGTGCATACTCTTGCTGCCTCTGTGTCGTATATATGATGTCAGTGATTAACACACATCATATATGGCAGACCCACAAAAGATTGCGGACGCCGAAGAATAAAAAAATCGCGCTCATGAGCGCGATTTTTTTATCGTTCCTTTATCTCTGTTTCTCGAGGAATTCAAAGACCGCCTGGTTCAGGAAGATATGCTCGAAGTACGACCGTGCGCGGTCGAGGTCGATGTCCTTGTGATGCTCCTGGGCGTGTTTTATCTCGTCCTCCACCTTCTGCTTGTCAGGCGAGAGCTTCTCGGCTTTGGCGATGTGGGCCAGGGCCAGGTCGAGCTTGACCCTCTTGAGGGCGTCCGGTCGCCAGTCCTTCATCAGCTCTTCGGGCGTCTTCTTGATGTGCTTCAGATAGTCATCGAACTTCAGGCCCATGCGGCCGATGTCGTGAGCCATCTGCTCCGCCATCCTGCCGAGCTCTCCGTCGACGAGGGCCTCGGGCACGACGACGTCGATGCCTTTGGTCAGGGCCTCGACGAGCTCGAGACGCTTCTTCTCGACGGCTCGGTATTCCTTTTCCTTCAACAGATCTTCCCTTGTCGCTTCGGGTATACGCTCTTTCGCTTTGGCCAGTTCCTCGTCGGTGACCGTCGGCGCTTCGGCTTTCTTTGCCATCTCGGCGGCGGCGATCTTCTTGTAGTCCAGAGACTTCACCTGGGGGACGACCGCGGTGACCAGGGTGAATTCCAGAGGATTGCCCTCGGCGAGCTTGGTGATCGAGACCTTTGGATGGCCGATGGCGTCGATCTTCTCGTCATGGATGATGTGGCCGTAGGCGTGGGAGATGGCGTGCTCCGCCGCTTCCTTGAGGAGGGCAGCCTCGCCGACCTTTTCACGGACCAGCTTCTCGGGAGCCGTGCCCTTGCGGAAGCCGGGCAGCTCCATGTCGGCCTTTATGGACGAGAGGGTTTCCTGGACGGCCGCAGAGAACTCGTCGGCCGAAATGACCGCTTTGATCTCGACCTCGCTCGTCTCGGGCAGCTTTTTCACCGTCGTCTTGTATGAGTGCTTGTGTTCCATGGTGCGTTATGTGTGTTTCGAAAGTCTATCCGTTGGCGGGGCTTTTGTCCATTTCATGGCGTCCGTGCGCGAAAAAGCCGGCGGTCGCCGGCTTTCGTCTAGATGTTATTGAGTGAAGAGAGGTCGGGTCCAGGATCGCTGAAGCCCAGGTCGGCTTCGATGGAATCCAGTTCGTCGCTTGATGACGTCGCAACCGCCGTGGAGAGCGATGTCTGGCGGGCTATCTGGGCCTTGCCGCTCCATATATAGATCGCCGCCGCTACGACGATGACCGCTATGATGCCGAATAGGGTGGTTCTCGACATATTATTCTTGGGTTGAAGGGGCGGCCTTCTTGAGCTTGGCGGCGCTCGCTTCGAGGCCGCGCATCGAGCTGACGACCTTGCTCAGGGCCTTTTGGGCGTCGTTTATGGCAGACTGGGCATCCCTAACCGCCTTTCGAAGAGCGTCGGCGAAGGCTTTGGTGTCGGTAGAAGGGGTCACCGTGCCTACTGCGGCGACTTTCGCCTGGGCTACGGCCATCGTGCTCGATGCTTGGGCGAGATCGGCTCGGGAAGCGGTAGTCGTGGCGCCTGCCTGCTCGAATTTAGCCAGTCGGCTCTCGATCTTTGCTCGGGCGTCATCGAGCCTCCTGAGCTCGTTCGACAGGTGGATCTGCGACTGTTTGACGGTCTCGCCGAGGCGGGCCAGCTTGATCTCGGCGGTAGTAGAGGCTTTCTTTGCCTGGAGCTCTTGTTTCTTGGCCTCGATCTCGCTTTTCAGCTCGGCGCGCATGTCTTTGACGTTTGCTTTGACCTGCGCTCGCAGAGGCATAGGCTTCGGCTTCTCGTCAGCGCGGGCGGTCGCGGCGCCTAAAAGGGCGAGGGCTGCCGCAGAGCCGATGATAAGGGTTTTTTTCATATGGATGTTATATATAGCGCTTTTCTGGTCCTGCCGCAGTGCTGGCCAGGCAATGAAAAGGGCTCGGCACAGTATACCACGGGCTGAAAAAACCGGGTTACTGCTCTAGTTTCGGCTTATAGGCGTTCTCGTAGCGCTCTTGCGATTCGCGGATGATCTCCATGGCGTCGTCGACGCCCAGGAACTGGCCGACCTGGCCCGTGCCCGGCTTCTTGAGGGCCTTGTAGTTCTCCCAATAATACTTGGTCTCGATCTGGAAGTGCTCCCCGAGGTCTTTGTACGATTTGATATGGTCGACGCGCTTGTCAGAGGCTAGTACGGCGATGATCTTGTCGTCGACTTCGCCGCCGTCGTTGAATTTCATGGCGCCGATGACGCGGGCTTCGACGACGGATCCGGGCACGAGCGGTTCGGTGACGCTGACGATCTCTACGTCCAAGGGGTCGTTGTCCAGGTCCCAGGTCGTCGGAATGGCGCCGTAGGTGAAGGGATAGGCCATCGACGAATAGCCGACGCGGTCCAGCTTGAGCTGGCCGGACTCGGTGATGAGCTCGTATTTGTTGAGCGAGCCCGACGAGACCTCGACGATGACGTTGATGGTCTTCTTCTCCTCGTCCGCGAAGGCCGGCAGGACGTGGAGGAGGTTCAGCATGTACTTCGAAGGCTTGTGGTTGATGTTAGCCATAGTGTTCTTATTCGATCTCTGCGCTATCTGGCGCGGCGGCCGTCGCCTCTGCGTTTACTCCGCCGATAGGGCGGATGTCGATCTTCCAGCCGGTGAGCTTGGCCGCCAGGCGCACGTTCTGTCCGCCCTTGCCGATGGCCAGGGACTGCTGGTCCTCGGCTACTTCGACGGTGGCCGTCTTTGTCGTCTCATCGAGCGTTATGGCGCTTATCTTGGCCGGGGAAAGGGAATCCTCGATGAATTTCTTGGCGTCGGACGACCACTCGACGATATCGATCTTCTCGCCGCCCAGCTCGCTCGTCACGGTCGACACGCGCACGCCGCGCTGGCCTACCAGGGAGCCGATCGGGTCAATGTGCGAATCGTTAGAGGCGACGGCGATCTTAGACCTAGAGCCTGCCTCGCGGGCTACGGCTTTTACCTCGACGGATCTATTGGCGATCTCGGGAGCCTCGATCTCAAAGAGCTTGGTCAGGAACTGCGGATGCGACCGGGAGAGCTTGAGGAAGACGCCGCGGGGCGACTCTTCGACCCTAAAGAGGTAGGCGCGGATGCGCTCGCCCTGCTTGTAGTGCTCGGAGCGGATCTGCTCCTCGAAGGGCAGGATGCCGACTGCCCGGCCCATGTCGACGAAGATGGTGCCGCGCTCGATCCTCTGGACGGTACCCGAGACGATGTCGCCTTCGCGCTTGCCGTACTCGCCCATGACCGAGACCTTCTCGGCCTCGCGGATCTTCTGGATTATCACCTGCTTTGCGGTTTGCGCGGCGATGCGGCCGAAATCGTCCTTTGGCTCGAGAGGGAAGAGCATCTCCTCGTCCAATTCTACGTTCTTCTTGATCAGCTTTGCGTCCTGGAGCCAGATATGATGCTCGGGATTGTAGCGTACGCGGATATCCTCGGGCGGAAGCTCGGGCATTTCCTCCTCTTCAGGTATATCGATGACGCGCGACTCGTCCACGACCTTCTTTACCTGGAAGAACTCCGTGGCGCCTGTATCCAGGTCAAAGGTAGCCTTTACGATCTGGCCGCGCTTGCCGTATTCCTTTTTGTACGCGGTCGCCAGGGCCATCTCTATGGCTTCTATGATCTTTTCTCGGGGGATGCCGCGCTCTTCTTCGAGCTGGCTCAGGACGGAATGGATGACTTTAAGGTCGAACATTGTTATTTTTGTGGCTCTATTGAGCCTTATGTGTGCCTATTAAGCAAGAAAGTCCGCCGACACGGGCGAACTTACGTACATATATAGTATCCCCACGCATTTGCTTTGTCAATTTTGATATACTTATAGGATGAAAAGAAACGTTCTCGCTGCTCTTTCGGCTTTATTGGCATTATCAGCGGCTGGCACCCCCTTGGCAGGCTTCGCCCAGGAGCAGGCGCCAGAGATCTCCCCGTTCTGTTCGGACTACTCGCTTGATTCCGTACGGCTGGAGCTGGCGCCCGAGCTGGCCAGCGTCAAGGCCGGGGAGGCATTGCTTGTCCGCGGGGTTGCCTCTAACAGAGGCAGCGCGCCGGTGGTCAATGGCGACGCGCTGATAAAGATCTACCGTATCGAGGGCGATAGCGTCTCGATGGTAGAGCGTTTTATCGTCCGCCTGAACGCCAGCATAGCCGCGGGCGCAGCCTATCCGTTCTCTTTTCCTTGGACGGTGCCGCGCTCTTCGCCCTCGGGGGAGTATGAAGTGACGGGCTCTTTCGTCTCGGGATCAAGGATCAGCTTTGCCCATCCGGCATGGTCTGACGCCGTTCCTGCCGGTTCCGCGCGCGTCAGGGTGGCAGGGGCCAAGGGCGGCGTATCTTTTGACGCGTCGAGCGCTACGGGCAATGGGACCATCCTCTCGGGGGAACGGGTCTTTTCTGCTTCCGAGCCTGTGACGGTGGGTATCGGCCTCGACAGCTCTTTGCCGAACCAGGCGCCGGTCATCGTCAAGTGGCAGGCTTATGGGGGATTCGGCATTTCGGCCGGCTCTATCGTAGACAGCGGCTCGCAGGCTATCGTCATGCCGCCCGGCGGGATCGGCAAGGCAGCCGCGGTCATTCGGGATACGCGCTTTTCCGAATACCACGTGGTGTTCGAAGCCCGATATCTGGACGCGACAGCTTACGCGACCGTCTCGTTCGCGCGCGCCGCGAAGCCGAACGCCGCGATCCACTCCATCGGGCTCGACCAGGGCAGGATATTCGGCTGTGTGTCGAGCAGCCTCCCGGGCATCGCCAAGTCGATAGACTTGAGCCTTGAGCGTCTTGGGGGCGGGACGGCCTATGAAGGGTCGATAGACCTGGGCGCCGCTTCTACTGTCGGCTTTTCCCGGAGCGCCCTTCGCGGCAGACAGGCCTCCTCGTTGATCTTGAGCGCGGTAGTCCGCGACGCCCAGGGCAAGCCGTTGGACGCCGTCGCATTGTCCTATGACTGCAAGGCTCTTCCTGCGCTGTGCGCGGATGTTGCCGGAGCAGGCTCCCGCTCGGCATCGCTCTGGCTCATGTACGTCGCGGAGACCCTCGTCGCTTTGGCGGGCCTGGGCTTTGCGGTCAGCCGCCTGCGTTATAGGAAGGCGAGGAAACTCTAATTATTTATTCATTCTCGATGCGCATGAAAAAATACATTCTCGCGGCGGCCGCTTTGGTCCTTTTGACGGCGGCTCCCGCCCGGGCAGAAGAATTCTCGTCTCCAGGGACTCGCGCGTGGACGGTGCCAGGCGGCGCGGCGAAGATCCGCGTCGAGGCATGGGGAGGCGGCGGCGCCGGGGGCCGAGGGGTCAAGACCTCTAACCACCATGTGTCAGGATTCGGGGGAGGCGCAGGAGGCTATGCGTCAAAGGAGATATCCGTGACGCCGGGCGACGTATACCAGGTAACGGTCGGTTCTGGGGGCAAAAGCCCTGGCGCAGGAGGATCTAATAGCGAATTCTCGAAAGGGGGACAGGTCGTGGTCGGCGCGGGAGGCGGAGGCGGAGGCATGAGCGGCAGCACGAACGGCCAGAGCGCATCAGGCGCCGGGGCTGGCGCGGGAGGCACCAACGTCTCGTATGTCCAGAAGTCCAAGCTCATATCCGATTATGATAACGATAATTCATCGGGCAACATACGACAGCTTCTGAACTATGAGCGGGACGGATCGCTCTTCGCGATAGCCGCGCGCTATCTGTATAGCGCCTTTGCGCCGGCGATAGCCCTGGCACAGACCGACGAAGCTCTGGCTCCGGCCTTTGACGCCTTCTACAGCGGCGTAGCGGGCCAGGGAGGCAAGGGATATGCGGGAGACGTGACGCAAAAGGGCGCGGACGGAGGAGGATACAGCAGCGTCGGCGGCAATCCTTATGCCTCGTCTGGTGGCGGCGCCCCTATGGGCGGCGCGGGCGGGTCTCGCGGCAGGCTCGGCAGGGACGGCATCGGCTGCTGCGTCTCCAGCGATACATGGGCCATGGACGGCTCCGTTCCCGGCGGCGCCGGCGGCGGCTCGGATACGGGCGTCGGGGGATTCGGCGCGGACGGACGCGTCGTCGTGACGGTCATCGAGAACCAGCCTGTCTCTACGAATCCAGGAAGCCAGCCTGACCAGCCTGGACCGTCTACTGCCGTGGCGCACGAGCCGGAGGGTTGGGTGGACGGGTCGTCATGCACCGCGCTCAGCGGCTGGGCCTATGATCAGGATACGCCGGAGGACCAGCTGAGCGTTCGCCTTTACGAAGGGCCAAAGGAATCTGGCCGACAGCTTGCCGCGCTCGCGACCGATCGATACAGGCCGGATGTCAATCAGTCGAAGGGCATATCGGGGAACCACGGCTTCGCATACGCGATCCCGTCATCGCTGAAGGACGGCGTCATCCACATGGTCTACGCGTATGCGGCGGATAGCGGGGGGACGGGCCGAGAGGTCGCGCTCGCCGGCAGCCCGAAGCCGGTCGACTGCCTTTCCGATATCTCTCAGACGACGACGCGGACGATAAACGACCCTGTAGTCGGCATCACCGCTTCCCCTGCGTCTTTGTCAGCTCCAGGAACGGTCAGCCTCGCTTGGCTGTCGACGGGAGCGAGCGAGTGCCGCGTCTCCTGGTCGGCGGGGTCAAAGGCTCCTTTGGGAAGCGAGGTGTCGCCGCTGATATCGAGCGCGACGACCTTTAGCGTCACCTGCACCGCGCCGGGCGGAGGATCGGCTACGGATTCCGTGACGGTGCCGGTCTCGTATGCGCCGGCGTCCTCTGACGGCGTCGATCCCGCAGCGCAGGCGGGCTCGACGAACGCGGTTTCGTGGGTGCGCATCGACGCGCCTGCCAGCGTCAGGCCAGGCCAGACGATAGTATTCTCGGCGGTCGTAAAGAACACAGGCACAAAGACCTGGGGAACCAACTATCGATTCGTCATGAAGGGAAGCGACCATCGCGGCCTCCAGGAGGTCCCGCCGCCCTATTCTGTCACGCCGGGCCAGTCGGCGACGGTCAATTTCGTCGCGACAGCGCCTGCCTCTGCGGCGCTCTCTGTCGCCTATCGCCAGGCCGCTTCCGCGCTTCTCGCCCAGGCTTCAGGCGTCTCGTTCGACCAGACGTATTATTTCCAAGCTCTCGAGCCGGGCATCGAATGGTTCGGTCCTGAGCCAAGCAAGACGCTGCAGGTGTCGGCCTCGGCAGTCCAGGATCCGCCCGTGTCTGTAACGCCTCCTACCCAGGGCGGCACGGCTGGGTCAGGTTCCGGTTCAGGCTCTGCCCAGTGCTCTATATCAAAGGGAAGCGACGGCCCGCTCTCCCTTTCCCTCTCGGGCGGCACCGCGACGATCCGTTGGGATTATCCCGGAGGCAGCTGCGCCGCCGCCAATCCGTCATGGATGGGCTCGCAGAGCAATACCTCGCAGGGCTCCGTGACGGTCTCGGTCAGCCGTACGACCACGTGGAGCGCCGTATGCGCAGGAGGCGGATTCCCGCCGGCCTTCAGCAAGCCGTCCGTCTCCGTATCGTGCCCTTCCGGCTCGCAGTCCGCGCCGGTCCCTGTCCCTGACTTCACTGTCAGCGCCACCTCGCCGATAAAGATGCAGGCGATAGGCGGCGTAGGCGGTACGACCAATCCCTCGACCATATCCATCGGCGCGGCTAACGGCTTTTCGAGCCCTGTGGCGGTGACGGTGGTCCTACCAGCGGAATTCGCGGGTCTAGAGGCTGAGTATTCGTGGAACGGCGGCGGTTTCGACGCAGTATCCACAAGGACGATCCAGCCGACATCGAATGGCTACCCTCCTACGACATTGTCTATACGCCTCTCGGGCGGGACGGTCCCTGCCGGCTCGCATATCGTGACGATCCGGGCCGTGGGCGGGACGGTTCCGGCTCGGACGACGTCGTTCGCGATCGATGCGAACAGCGTCGACCTACAGTATCGCGAGCAATAGGGTCCGGAGCGTAGTATGATAGAGGGGAGCATCTATCATAATAGGCACATATGAGCATAATGATCATAATTGGCTTCGCCCGCAGGACGGCGCTGGTCGTCGTAGCGGCGCTGGTCGTCTTTGCTTCAGCAGGGATCGGCGCCGCGCAGGCGGCTGGTTCGTACGACCTCTCTGGCTATGCGTGGTCGGACAGCGTAGGCTGGGTCAGCCTGAGCTGTTCGAACGATAGCTCGTGCGGGTCGTCCAACTATGGCGTGAGCCTCGATCCCGAAGGATCGCTCGATGGCTATGCATGGTCTTCTAATATCGGCTGGATCCAATTCGGATGTCCGACCGGCGGATCGTGCCTGTCGGGCTTTCCTTCGGGATCTGGGACCCAGGCGCAGAACGCCAACATCAATGGGAATAATCTGAAGGGTTGGGCGCGAGCTCTCTCGTATGGCGGAGGCTGGGACGGATGGGTATCGCTGTCGGGGGCAGGCTACGGCGTGACCGTCGCGACCTCCACGTTTTCGGGGTATGCGTGGGGAGGCGATGTGATCGGCTGGTTGAGCTTTGACGCGGCAGGCTCGCTCGGCGTGCGTATGTCCGCATCCGCGTCTCTTAGCATCGTGAATGGCAACGGCGTCTCTATCGTCGACAGCGGCTCGGTTCCTTATGGTACGGTCCCTACCTTTTCATGGAGCATCTCGGGCCTCCCGTCGGGCGCTTCGTGCTCGGTGTCAAAGGTCTCGGTCGGGGGCACCGACTTCTCTGCTAGGAACGGACTGACGACCAGCGGCAGCCAGCAAGGGGACGCTCTGGTCCAGGGTACGTATGCCTACAGGATACAGTGCGTGCAGGGCGCGACGACGATCGCTTCCTCTCAGTACGGCTTTACGGTGCTGCCTCAGCCGGCAAGCTTCTCGCTTGGCGGCCCCGAGACGGCGCGCATCCAGTTCGTCGGAGGCGGTCAAGCGGATTCTGAAGAAAAGACCGTCTTTGTTTCGTCTACCGGAGGCTTCAACAGCCCTGTCACGATCGCGGTGACCGGCTCGCCCGACATGCCCGCAAGCACGACGATATCCTACAAACTGGGGTCGAGCGGCTTCTCGGCGAACCCGAGTCCGGTCCAGCTCTATAGCCCGTATGCCGTCGGCACGACTTTTCAGGTCAGGATCTCTCGGGAGGTGACCCAGCCGTATACCGTCACCCTGACAGGCACCGCTGCCGGCTATCCCGCAGCGACGAAGACCTTTATCGTCAACCCTACGTCGAAGGCTCCTCGGTTCGAGGAGTACTAAATCCTATGTATATAGAAGAAGAACAGCTTGCCGCCTTTATCAGCGATTCCGGCCTGGTGTCGCGCAAAGACCTTGACGTGGCCAGGGAAGAGGCGCGGGCAAAGAGCTCTGACCTGGGCGACATGCTCGTCAGCCAGGGCAAGATGTCGGAGGACGACCTGCGCAAGATGCAGGCGTATCTCCTGGGCATACCCTTCGTCGACCTCAAGGGCCAGAAGATAGACTTCGACGTGCTCTCGCTCGTTCCCGAGCCGATCGCGCGCAACCATAACATCGTGGCGTTCAAGAAGACCGCCGATTCGCTGGAGGTGGCCATGCTCGACACCGACGACCTGAACGCCATCGATTTCGTGAAGAAGAAGGTCGGCTTGCGCATCCTGCCGCGCCTGACCGACGCAGATTCCATAAAGTCAGCCCTCCTTCAATATCAAAAGAGCCTTAAAGCCGAGTTCGGCGACCTGATCAAGCAGGAGACGTCGTCGCTGAAAGCGCTGTCGGACGAAGCCGGAGGCGTCTCCGAGAAGGACCTGAAGAAGCTGGCCGAGGACCTGCCGGTCGTGCGAATCGTCGACTCGCTCCTCAAGCATGCCATCATCCAGGGCGCTTCCGACATCCATATGGAGCCGCTCGAGAAGGAGCTCCTGGTCCGTTACCGCATCGACGGCATCTTGCATGACGCTATGGTCTTGCCTAAGGAGGCCGAGACCTCGGTGACCGCCCGCGTGAAGTTCCTGGCTAACCTAAAGCTGGACGAGAAGCGCCTGCCACAGGACGGCCGCTTCAAGGTCGAGATGAACGGGGAGAGGGTTTCGCTGCGCGTCTCGATCATGCCGACGTTCTATGGCGAAAAGACCGTCATGCGCCTCCTGCGCGAAAGCGTTTCGGGCTTCACCCTGGAGAATCTAGGCTTCCATGGCTCGGCCCTCGAGAGGATCCATGCCGCCACCAAGCTGACGACGGGCATGATCCTGGCCACCGGTCCGACCGGCTCGGGAAAGTCGACGACGCTCTATACCATCCTCGATATCCTCAATACACCCGACGTGAACATCGCCACGGTCGAGGATCCGGTCGAATACCAGATGCCGCGCGTCAATCAGACGCAGGTCAGGCCTGATATCGGTTTCACCTTCGCCTCGGGCCTGCGCTCGCTCGTGCGCCAGGACCCAGACATCATCATGGTGGGAGAGATCCGCGACAACGAGACGGCTGGTCTGGCCGTCAATGCGGCTCTCACGGGACATCTGGTTCTCTCGACTCTCCATACCAATTCGGCGGCAGGGGCGATACCGCGCCTCTTGGATATGAAAGCCGAGCCTTTTCTCCTCGCCTCGACCCTCTCCGTCGTCATCGGTCAAAGGCTCGTCAGGCGCCTGGACGACAAGAGGGAGCGGCGCGCCCTGACGAAGCCTGAGCTTGCGGCGTTGGCAAAGGCAGTCAATCTAGACAGGATGCTCAAGCTGCTGCGCGATGAGAAGGTCATCGGTCCCGACGGAGGTTGGGACAAGGTCATGTTCGGCTGGGCAAGGGCCGATATCGCCGAAGGCGACGGGGACGGCTACAAAGGCCGCATCGGCATCCACGAGGTGCTCAAGATGACCCCGACGATCAAGGAGCTGGTCATGAAGGGCGCGACCTCGTCGGCGATTGAAGAGCAGGCTAAAAAAGATGGTATGATTACTATGCTCGAGGACGGCATATTCGTCGCGGCCCAGGGCCTGACGACTATCGAGGAGGTGCTCCGGGTCGTCTCGGAGTAGGGCATTATAGGACGTTATATTCGCATAGCATGAACGCACGAAGAAAGAAGACGGACAGGAGGCTTCTCCATCTGGCGGCGGCGGTCTCGTTCGCCCTCGCCGTGCTCGTTGCGCTCCTCTCCGTCTTGTCTGCGCACATCCAATATCCGCCGGTCGGCGACGATGGCGGAGCCGAGATATCCCGGTCTGACGCTTCGCGGCTCGATGCGGTGAGCTCGAAAAGCCTGCTTTCAAAGCAAGCCGAAGCCGAGGCGATACGCAATACCACGGCGCCCAAGAAATTTTAAGCATTAGCATCAGAGCCATATGAATAGACTATCGATAATCGCTCCGCTCGCCTTCGCCTTCGCCTTCTCCGCTCTCTCTGCCCCTGCCGCTCGCGCCCAATGGTCCGCTCCGACCTCCACGCCCCCTCTTGGCAACGTAGCCTCTCCTTTGAACGTCTCGGGTACCGGCCAGACGAAGATTGGCGGCCTGACCCTGAACACCGGCGGCGCGACCTACGGCCTGCTCGTGCCTAACGGCAAGGTCGGTGTCGGCACGCTTTCCCCGGCATCCCTTCTCAGCGTCGCGGGGGGCCTACAGGTCGGCGACGATACAGGCACATGCGATTCGTCAAAGGCGGGCACTATCCGCTGGCATTCCGGAGCCATGCAGATCTGCTCGAGCAATGCTTGGTCGGCTTTTAACCCTCCTACAGGCGCATATGGCACGTGTTCGACAGCCTCTTCTGGGACGACGGACGGCGGATGCGTGAACTATAATCCTGCATATGCTTCAAGCGACAAGGTCCAGTGCGCGGCGCAGTCTCCCGCCACATGCGCGGCATATAATTCGACAGCCACCAATCTCTGCACCTGTCCGTCTGATTGGAGCCTTCAGCTTGTGCGCACTAATTCTGTCTACGTGTCGGGCAAGGGGTACGCAACGACCAATTACTATACGTGCAATAAGTCGTCCACGACGGTCACGGGGGCTTGCTTTATCGGCAACTTCGGAGGCGGGCAGGGCATGAACGAGTGCTTTGGCGCAGCCCATTCGGGCGGCTATTGCGATTCGCCAAGCAGTATGGCCAACATGACGTATAACCCGGGTCCGGGCAGCGGCAGCTATACGTTCGAATGCCGCAAATAGGATCAATCTATCGTTATGGGTCACGATATTCGAAGACAGGATTCATACAGGTCGAAACTGCTCGCGGGACTTTTCGCCGCCGCGCTCTTTTCCTGCATGGCGCAGGCGCTAGCCTGGACAGGGCCTTCGACGGCTCCGAGTAGCAATAACGCGTCGATTCCTCTCAATGCGGGAGGGACTGGCCAGTCGAAAGTGGGCGCTCTGACCCTCAACACCGGCGGCGCGACGTATGGACTTTTGATCCCCTATGGCAAAGTCGGCATCGGCACGGCGAATCCGGCGGCGAGCCTCTCGGTGGCCGGCGGCGTGCAGTTCGGCGACGACGCGGCGACATGCGTTTCGGCAAAGGCTGGCACGTTGCGCTACCATAGCCAGGCGCTCCAGTATTGCGACGGCTCGTCCTGGACGAGCATCTAACCGGTTCCTTCTGCTACAATAGAGCTGCTCTACACAGATGCTCTACGTCTATAAAGCAGTGCGCGCGGGAGGCGGGGAATACGAGGCGACCATGGAGGCTGCCGACAAATTCGCCCTGTACAAGGAAGTCCATGCGAAGGGTGACGCGGTGATCTCTGCCCATGAAAAGACCGCGGGAGGCAAGCTTCGCGGCCTCCTTTCTCTGTCAGTCGGCGGCGTAAAGGCTGCCGACCGCATCATGTTCGCCAAGAACCTCTCGGCCATGCTCCGAGCGGGCTTGCCGCTGGCTCGCGCTCTGGCTGTGCTCGAGCGCCAGATCGGCAGCAGCGAGTGGAAGAGGGTGTTCGCCTCCATCCAGGACAATCTAGCAAAGGGCGTGGCGCTGTCCGCGTCGCTCAAGAAGTTCCCGCGCGCGTTCGGACCGCTCTTCACTTCGATGGTGGCGGCGGGCGAGGAGTCGGGCAATCTGGCGGGCTCGCTCTCTATCGCCGGCGACGAGCTTGAGAAGTCCCATGAGCTCAGCAAGAAGGTCAGAGGGGCGATGGTGTACCCTCTGCTTATCATGGGGCTGATGGGCGCCATCGGCGCGCTTATGCTGGTCTACGTCCTGCCAAAGCTCACCGCTACCTTCAAAGACTTCAACGCCGAGCTGCCGCTGGCGACCCGCGCGGTCATCGCCGTGAGCGACGCCTTCCAGTCTCATTCCCTCGCCATAGCCATCGTCATCGCGGTCGTCGCGGCGCTCTTCATCGCCTTCGAGAGGTCGGCCTTCGGCAAGAGGGTCCTCCACAAAATCGTCCTCAAGCTGCCGGTCATCGGCTCCATGGTCCAAGAGGTCAATTCCGCCCGCATGGCCCGCACGCTGTCGTCCTTGCTGTCGTCGGGCGTCTCTATGGTGGAAGCCCTCAAGATCTCCGAGGACGTCGTCCAGAACGTCCATTACAAGGCCATGCTCAAGGCAACCGAAGCGGGCGTGCAAAAGGGCGCGACTCTCCAGAGCGCCTTCTCGGAGAGGCAGGATCTCTATCCCGCCTTTGTAGGGGAGATGGCGGGCGTCGGCGAAGAGACCGGCACGCTCTCGAAATCCCTTATGGAAGTCGCGGTGTTCTACGAGAACGAGATCGACCAAAAGACAAAGGATATGTCGACCGTCATCGAGCCCTTGCTGATGATCGCCATAGGCATCGGCGTCGGATTCTTCGCTTTGGCCATGATCTCGCCGATATATTCGCTTTCCAACGCTATCTAACGCCTATGAAAAAGGGATACAGCCTGGCCGAGCTCATGGTCGCCGTCGCTATCGTCGCTCTGATGGCGACGATCTCTGTCGCTTCGCTGTCCAGCTACCTGAAGCGAGAGAGCCTGGCTTCGAACGCCGCCGCCCTGGCGAACGCCATCCGCGAAGCGCGTTCGAGGACCCTGGCCTCGATCAAGGGCCAGCAATACGGCGTGCAGGTCGATTCCGATCGCTTCACGCTCTTTTCGGGCCCCGCTCTCTCCTCTACGACCGCGGATGCCCCCTACCTCTTTGCTTCGGGCGTGCGCGCCTCTACGGCGGTTCCGGTCGTTCTCTTTTCCCGCGTGACGGGGAATTCCAGCGCATCTGGTACAATTGACCTGTATATCGTCGGCGATCCCGCCAAAAAGCGCACGGTGAGCGTGCAGGGTACCGGCCTCGTTAATCTCTATTAATAATCTAATATGATCACAGGATCCCAGGCACAGGCAGGAGCGCGTACGAACGGCAGCGGCCTGGTCGAGGTGGTCGTCGGCGCGGCCATCCTTTCGGTCGTCGCTCTGGCCTTTTTGGGCACCCTGTCGCTCTTGGCCCGCTTTCACCAGCGCGACATGCTGGCTATAAAGGGTTCGCTATTAGCAGAGGAGGGCATCGAGGCCGTCCGCTATATCAAAGGCTCGGGCTGGGCCGCTCTCGCGTCGCTACCCAAGGATCAGGACCGCTATCTAGAGATAGCGCCTGCTTCGTGGAAAGCCACCACCACGCCCGAGATAGTCGACGGCGCTTTCTATCGGTCGTTCCGTCTGTCGCAGGTGCGAAGAGACGCGAGCGACGTGATCGTGGCGTCGGGCGGGACGGTCGATCCCGGCGCGCTCTTGGTCAGCTCGACGGTTTCCTGGAACTGGCGCGGGGCCACGACGTCCGTAACCTATACAGCCTATGTCACGAGCATCTGATCGGCGCGACGGAGGCTTTTCCCTGGCAGAGCTCATCGTCTACGTGGCTCTGGTGGCCATACTCTTGGGCGTGATCGTCTCGACGGCCCTGTCCATGGGCGCGGTCTATAGGCGATCGCGCACCTATCTCGATATCAATTCTGCGGCCGTGACGGCCTTTAGCCGCTTTTCACGCGATATCCGCAGGGCAAGCGCCATCGATCTGAACGACAGCGTTCTGGCGGCCACTCCGGGCAGGCTCACGCTGCTCATGAAAAGAAGCGACGACACGAACGACTCCGTCTCGTACTATGTCTCTGATTCGAAGGTAAAAGTCGACGAGAACGGCGCGTACGCGGGAGACGTCACTCAGGGCGACGTGGCGGTCTTTAACCTGACGTTCAGGAAGTTCGCGAGCGCTTCTTCGACGGCGATCAGGATAGAGATGACCATGGCGCCGGCAGCGAGCACCTCGGTGCCTGCTTTAAACTTCTATGGCACCTATGTGCTTCGAGGATCATATGTCCGCTAAGAGATCACAAGGGGGCTATGCCCTCGTCACAGCCCTGATATTCTTTCTGGCCGCCACCACGGCCGTGCTCGCCGGGCTCTCCGATTCCGTGCTGCGCGAAGTCCGGGTGATCAGGGACGAGTCGGTCTCTCGACAGAGCTATTTCGCCTCCGAATCCGCCTTGGAAGACGCGCTCTACAGGATGAGCGTAGGCAAGCAAGTGGAGCTTGCGGGCGTTCTCGCCGTGGCGTCGTCGACGGCGTCGTATACGGTCACGTACATGCAAGACGGCACGAAGCAGGTCTATTCCAGGGCAGTATTCGACGGAGCCGAGCGCAATACCCTGGCGGTCGTCGATTCAGGGATCAACGCTTCGTTCGAGTATGCCATTCAGACGGGCTCCGGAGGCATCGACCTCTCTTCCTCCCAGATCATTGGGAGCGCGTATACTACGGGATCCATCCGTTCCCTGGGATTCAGCGGCATCTCCGGCGACGCCATAGCGGCAGGGACGTCGTATTCGAGCGTCGACAGGGTCAATGACCAGCCGATACCCGCTTCGAACTCTCTGACCTTTGGAAATTCGAACGTCACCCAGGACGCAGCCCAAAGCTTCACCGTGACAAGGAGCCTCTCGGTCACCGGCCTACAGGTCTTCGTTAAAAGGACGGGCAGTCCTGCCAACGTGACGGTCAGGATCGTGGAGGACGAGGGCGGCAAGCCGGGAGGAGCGACTCTGACCTCGGGCACGCTCTCGTCATCCCTGGTGGGCGTGACCTACTCGTGGGTGGATATCGCCCTGAGCTCGAATCCCGTGCTCGTCACGGGCGATACGTACTGGATCGTCTTCGACAACAACACTAATTCCTCGGCATATTATCTCTTGGCCGCCAACACTGCCTTTGCCGAAGGCCAGGCTCGGATCGGCAGATACGACGCTGACACCTGGTACGAGACGTCGCCTTCTGGCCTCGATATCTATTTCAAGCTCTCGACAGGAGCGAATCAGTCGGGCATCACGGGAGAGAGCGAGGCTGTCCAGCTGGGAACGGGCAGCGCCTACGCCTATCATGTCGGCAATACGGCGGCGAGCGGCGCTATCTATTGCCAGATCGGCTCGGGCAATAACAAAGCCTGCGACACTTCCCGGCCCGATCCCGAGGCCAGGGACTATCCCGTGAGCGCTACCATGATCGCCAATTGGAAAGAGGAGGCCAAGGCCGGCGGCGTATCGGACGGAAGCATGCAGATAGGGCATTCGGGAGATACTCTCGGCCCGCTCAAGGTGCAGGGTAACCTGACGGTCGATGGCGGGGGTACGCTGACCGTCAGCGGTACTCTGTGGGTCACTGGCGCGCTGACGGTCGCCGGGAATTCCGTCGTCGCTCCCGCTCCAGGGCAAAACAGCTTTGTCATCGTGGCGGATGGCGGGGTGACCCTTTCGGGAGGGGCCTCGGTGGCAGGGTCGAGCGGCAACCATGTCATGATCGTTTCTACCGCTCCGACCGATCCGGCTATATCGGTGAGCGGCGGCGCCAACGACACGGCGCTCTTTGCCCCGTATGGAGGCATATTCCTGTCTGGCGGCGCTTCGGCCAAAGCGGCAGCTTCCCTCCATCTGAGCTTGTCAGACGGCGCCACGGTGACCTACGACCCCGAGATGTCCAGGCTGAACTTTTCGCGCGGCGGGGGAGCTGGACCGTCCATCAAGTCCTGGAAAGAGGTCGAATAGTGCTATAATCAGGCCTATGGCAAGGGCAAAGAAAGGCTTTTTGATCATAGGCAATTGGAAGATGAATCCTGACACGCGCGAAGAGGCTTCCGCGCTCTTTTCGGCTGTCGCCCGCGCTGCAAAGCAGGCCGCACAGACAGCGGTAGCGGTAGCCGCGCCTATGCCGTTCATCGCCGAGCTGGCGCGCAAGGGCTCGCCGGTGGCGCTCATCGCCCAGGACGTCTCCGAGCACCCTTCAGGGTCTTTTACCGGTTCCGTGAGCGCCCGCGAGGCGCAGAGTATCGGCGCCGAATATGCCCTGGTGGGCCATAGCGACCGCCGCCGAGCGGGGGATACCGAGGCGACCGTCTCTGCCAAAGCGGCGCGAGCGGTCGAGGCGGGCCTGCGCATCGTCGCCTGCGTGGGAGAAGAGGAGAGAGACGGCCATGCGCGCTACTTGAAGGCCGTCCGCGACCAGGTGCTCTCGATCATCGCAGCCGTGGGACCAAAGAATGCGCGTTCCGTCATCTTTGCCTATGAGCCGGTCTGGGCTGTGGGCAAGAGCTACGACACGGCCCTCAAGCCCGCCGAGATCCACGAGATGTCGATCTATATAAAGAAAGTAGCCATAGAAGCCCTGGGCAAGAAAGAGGGGCTCAAAGCCACGGTGCTCTATGGCGGCTCGGTCGACGCCGAGAACGCCAAGCACATCCTGCGAGACGCTTCCATCGACGGCCTGCTCATCGGCCGCCAGTCGCTCGACCCCAAGGCCTTCTCCGAGATCATCCAGTATGCCGACTCCCTTTAAAAAGATCGCCGATGAAAGAGACCTGCGGGGCAAGCGAGTGCTCCTCCGCCTCGATTTGAACGTGCCCATCGTCGAGGACGAGGTCAGGGACGATTTCAGGATCCGCCGCTCCCTGCCCACCATCGCCCTCCTCCAGGAAAAGAAGGCCAAGATCATCATCGTCAGCCATATCGAGAGCGAGCTGACCGATTCGCTCTCCCGGGTCGCTTCCTATATCGGCAGGTACGCTCCGATCAAAGCATTCGTCACCCGACTGGAGGATGCGGCGGCTGTCATCGCCACCATGCAGGAGGGGGAGATCGTCATGCTCGAGAATCTCCGCAAGAATCCGGGAGAAAAGGCCAACGACCCGGTATTCGCCGGCAGGCTCGCCCATCTGGCGGATTATTTCGTCAACGACGCCTTTGCCGTCTGCCACCGCGAGCATGCCTCCGTCGTCTCGGTGCCCCGGCTGATGCCGTCCTTCGCCGGGCCGCTCCTCTCCGAAGAGGTCGAGGAGCTCTCGAAGACCTTCGATCCGCCGCATCCCTTTCTCTTCGTCCTGGGCGGGGCAAAATTCGACACCAAGCTGCCTCTCATCGAGAAATTCCTGGACATAGCCGACACCGTCTTCGTCGGGGGAGCCTTGGCTAACGACGTCTACAAGGAGAAAGGGCTGGAGATAGGAACGTCTCTCGCCGCTCGCGCGCCTATCAATCTCAAGCACATCGAAGCAAACCCAAAGCTTGTCGTACCATCGGACGTGGTCGTCTCGTCGCCTCGGGAAAAGGCCACGAAGAAGCCTGATCAGGTAGGCATCGATGAAAAGATCATGGACGCGGGCCCTCAGAGCGTCTCCGAGCTCTCGGATATCCTCAGCGAGGCGCAGATGGTGCTCTGGAACGGGCCGTTGGGGGATTACGAGAAAGGCTTCTCGGCCGGGACCGAGGGACTAGCCAAGGCCATCGTCGAAAGCGGCGCCAAATCCATCATCGGCGGCGCCGATACGGTGGCAGTGGTCGCAAAGGCCGGCCTGCTGGACAAGTTCACCTTCGTCTCGACCGGCGGCGGGGCTATGGTCGAATTCTTGGCCAAGGGCACGCTGCCGGGCATCGAAGCTCTCAGGCAGGCCTAGGGCGGTAGCCGGCCTAGAGAGCTTCTCGGATCTTTGCCGCGTTCAGGGCAAGGTCTTTTTTGTCTCCGGCGATGTTCTTGTCCGGATAAACCCAGATATGAGCGTGGGGCACTTCTTCGCCGACGACCTTTGAGAGGACGAAATCGGTGGCAAAGGCTCTCTTTTGGGCCATGGCTATCTTCCTGACGGCCTCGAAATACGCTCCGGCGTTCGGCACGTCCCAGACCCAGCGATAGTGGCGCTTGGGGATGACCAGCGTATGGCCGGGCGACAGGGGATCGATGCTCAGGAAAGCTTTGAAGTCCTCGTCTTCATATACCGTGTGGCTCGGGATCTCGCCGGCCGCGATCTTGCAGAATACGCAGTCTTTTTCCATGGCTTAAGTATACACGCTTCGCATCGGCCGTGTCCGCTGCCGTGCCGCGCGTGATAGAATGGCCCTCATGAGCTATTCCCTCCGAGAGATTTCCGGCCCAAAGCCCGCTGAATTCGTCGTCTTTTCCGACGTCGTGGGAAATCTCCTGCTTTCCCGAGGGGTGCGGACGCTCGCCGATGCGCAGGCGTTCTTTGCTCCGGATTATGACGCTCACACCCACGACCCCTTTCTCATGAAGGATATGGAGCGGGCGGTCGAGCGCGTCTATCGAGCCGTCAAGAACGGCGAGGAGACCGTCATATTCAGCGATTACGACGCCGACGGCATACCCGGGGCGGTCATCCTCCACGACCTCTTCAAGAAGATCGGCTATCAGGGCTTTCAGAACTACATCCCGCACCGCCACGACGAGGGCTTCGGCCTCTCTACGGCCGCCATCGATCGGTTCAAGGATGTGGGAGCGACACTGATGGTCACCATCGATTGCGGCATCGCCGACGTCGCTGAGGTCGCCCATGCGCAGGCTCTGGGCATCGACGTCATCGTCACCGACCACCATATGCCGCCCGACGTCGCGCCGCAGGCCTACGCTATTCTCAATCCAAAGAGCGCCGGCTGTCAGTATCCCGAAAAGATGCTTTGCGGCTCGGGCGTGATATTCAAATTCGCCCAGGCTTTTCTAAGGAAGCATGGCGCAGAATTCAACGTTCTGCCAGGCTGGGAGAAGTGGCTCCTGGACATGGTGGGCATCGCCACGCTCTCGGATATGGTGCCGCTGTTGGGCGAGAATCGCGCCCTGGCCTATTACGGCCTCAAGGTCCTTAAGAAAACCCCGCGCCCGGGCCTCTCACAGCTCTTTATGAAGCTGCGGGTCAGCCGCGAGCACCTCTCCGAGGACGACATCGGCTTCTCCATCACGCCGCGCATCAACGCTGCCTCCCGCATGGGGGAGCCGCGGGCGGCCTTCGACCTCCTCTCTACGACGGACGAGGCCCTGGCAGGCGCCTATGCCGACGCTCTGGAGCACGTGAACAACGAGCGCAAGGGCACGGTGGCGGCTCTGGTCAAAGAAGTGAAGAAGATCCTCTCCGAGCGCGACCTCTCCGGCAAAAAGGTCATCGTCCTCGGCAATCCGGCCTGGAGGCCGTCGCTTTTGGGCCTGGTGGCCAACAGCCTGGCCGAGGAGTACGGCAGGCCCGCTTTCCTCTGGGGCAGGGACGGCGAAGGCGTCATCAAGGGCTCCTGCAGGTCGGGCGCCCGGGGCGGCCGCGGAGCGAGCGTGCTCTCCATCATGAAAAAAGCGCCCGGAGCCTTTCTCCAGTTCGGCGGCCATGGCGCCTCGGGCGGCTTCGAGGTCTCGAACGAGAGCGTCCATACTCTGGCCACGACGCTCGAGGAGGCGGCTGAGAGGCTTAGCCTAGAGGAGGGCGAGCCGGAAGCGGCCGATAGCGGCGTCGACGCCCAGATCTCCTTGGAGGATGTCTCGTGGGACCTATACAGGGACATCGAGAGGCTCGCGCCCTTTGGCGTCGGCAATCCCAAGCCCCTCTTTCTTTTGAAAGGCGCGTTCGTTGACGCGATCAAAGGCTTCGGCAAGGAAGGCAACCATACCGAGATAGTCTTCCGCGACTTGGGCAACCGCAAGATATCGGCCATCCAGTTCTTCTTGCCGAAAGAATCGCTGCCGGGGCACGTTGCCCCGCAGTCCAGCATCGATCTGGTCGTCCAGCTCGAAAAGTCCACCTTCAAGCGCTATCCCGAGCTTCGTTTGCGCATCGTTGATATACTCTAGCCATGTCGATCGCTATCTACACTGACGGCTCTTCTCGCGGGAATCCCGGCCCCGGCGGCTGGGCAGCCATCATCCGTGACCAGGCGAGCGTATTCGAGCTGGGCGGCCGCGAGGACCACACTACGAACAACCGCATGGAGCTGATGGCGGCTATCCAGGCCCTGCGGGCGGTCCGAACGCACAAGCTCTCGGGCCCGATACTCTTGCAGAGCGACTCTAAATACGTCATCCAGGGCATCACCACATGGGTCCAGGGGTGGCAGAAGAACGGCTGGATGACGAGGGGCAAAAAAGAGGTAGGCAACCGCGACCTCTGGGAAGCTCTTTCTG
Source organism: Minisyncoccota bacterium (assembly GCA_035714745.1). Taxonomy (GTDB): domain Bacteria; phylum Patescibacteriota; class Minisyncoccia; order Phycocordibacterales; family UBA6065; genus UBA6065. The sequence goes on from DASTLR010000006.1 coordinate 23,241, forward strand.
CGGCGGCGAGCGGCTTGGACATCGAGTGGAGGTATGTCGAGGGCCATGCCGGCCATCCCGGCAACGAGCGCTGCGACGAGGTCGCCACGGCTTTTGCCGACAGGGCCGCGGTCGACCTCTATGCAGGCCCGCGAGGAAGATATCCTGTCGACCTGGACGCCGCCCCGACGCCGGGAGCCGCAGCGAAAAAGAAGCGGTCTTCTTCCGTTCCCGCATATTCATATCTGTCGTATGTCGACGGCGTCTTGGAGAAGCACAAGGCCTGGAAGGATTGCGAGGCGCGCGTCAAAGGCGTCAAAGGAGCCAAATTCAAGAAAGCGACCAGCGCCGATGATGAAGGCGAGATCATCCGCAGCTGGATCGGGAAATAAGGCCCGATAGAATTTTATAATTCCTTTATCTCTCTTTTGCTAGGCTGGTCGGGTGAAAGCCTCGACCTTCTATTCTTTTTCCATAGCGCTCCTGTGCGGGGTGATGACGGCCTCGCTCTTTGCGTTGCCTGCAATGCCAAGGGTCTTTGTTCCGGTTACGGTCGTCTGCATAGCCGTCGCGCTCTGGGCGAGATCGCAGGGCAGGGCTCCGGCGGTCCTCATCTGTGGCTGCGTAACAGCTTTCATTCTCGGTTTCCTGCGCATGGAGTCGGTGCGAGCCGGGGGACATGCGCTTGACCAGAGCGTCGGCCGCAGGATCGCGCTCGCGGGCGTCGTCTGCGACGAGCCGCAGGCGCGCGAGACGTCGCAGGGGCTGTGCTTCCAGCCGGACGGCCTGACGGACAGGATCATCGTCAGCGCGGGCAAGCGCCCCGCCTATGCCTATGGCGACTATCTGCGCATCGAGGGCAGGCTGGAATTGCCCAAGAACTTCCAGGCATACGAGGGCGGCCCAGAATTCGATTACGTCTCGTATCTGGGCAAGGACGGCATACGCTACAGCATGTCGCGTCCGTCGATCGGCAAGCTGGGATCGGGACGGGGCTCTCGGCTGGTCGCTGTCCTCATATACATAAAGACGGCATTCATGGACCGGGTGCGCAGCCTCATACCAGAGCCGCAATCGTCCTTGGTCGGCGGGCTGCTCTTGGGCGAGAAGGGGACCCTGCCCAAAGAGGTCGGCGACGACTTCAAGCGCTCGGGCCTGACGCATATCCTGGTCCTGTCGGGGTCGAATGTGACCGTGGTCGCCGAGAGCCTGCTGCGCGTCTTCGCGGTCTTGCCGCGCTCGGTCGGACGGTTGTTTGGCGCCGGGTCGATCGTCCTCTTCGCCCTGATGACTGGAGCGTCCGCGACCACGGTCCGGGCGACGCTGATGGCCCTGGTCGGCCTGCTTGCCGGCGCTGTGGGCAGGAGATACGACGTGACGCGCGCCCTGACAGCCGCGGCGGTCGGCATGGTCCTGCAGAATCCGCGCATCCTGGCCTTCGACATATCCTTCCAGCTCAGCTTCCTGGCCACCCTGGCAGTCATCTATGTCTCGCCCTTGGTCAAGGAGCGCATCGGCTGGGTGCCTGAAAAGCTCGGCTTGCGCGAAGTGGTGGCGATGACGACGTCGGTCCAGCTGTTCACTTTTCCCTTCATCTTCTACAAGATGGGAGAGATTTCGGTCATCGCCCTTTTGCCGAACCTGCTCGTCCTGCCGATCGTCTCGTACGCCATGCTCGGCGGATTCGTGGCGGGCGGCCTCGCTTTCATCCCTGGGCCGATGGGCGCTCTCGTCGCCTGGCCCGCGGCCTTGGCCACGCGCCTGATGCTCTCGTACATGCTCGCCGTCACTCATTTTTTCAGCTCATTCCCGCTCGCGACGATACGAGCGACGCTCGGGGCGCCGTTTGCGCTACTGTCGTATGCCGCTTTCGCCGCGCTTATCTGGCGCCTGAGGCGTATTCGTAGTACGTCTCCGCCGTCTGCCAGTTGAGGTTGGCGAAGAAGTCCTCGACGTACTGCTTCCTGCCGGACGGCTGATAGTCGGCGACGTATGAGTGCTCCCAGAGGTCCAGGCAGAGTATCGGCTGGATGCAGGGCAGGTGTCCTAAATGCTGCTCGTCGACCCAGTACTGGACCAACGTATCAGTCGCTTTGTCGTATCCGAGCATGGCCCATCCCACGCCGCGGGTGGTCGCCAGGCCCTTGAAGCCGGCCAGGAAGGCGTCGGTCGAGCCGAACTGCCCGGCGATCTTTTTCGACAGGGCGGAATCGGCCGAGAGAGGCTTCGCCCCGCCTTCGAAATGGCTGAAATAGAGCTCGTGGTTCCTCATGCCGCCCCATTCGAAGGCCTGTCGGCGGAAGGCCTCGCGGAGAGCGTATTCGGGTGTGGCCGGATTCTGCGCCAGCTCGTAGATGCCGTTCAGGTTCTTCACGTAGCCGGCATAGAGCTTGAGGTGCTCTTCGATAGACTTTGCCGAGATGCCCTTGAGGGCGGGGATATCGAACTTCCTCTCTTCAAATTTTTTCATGGAGATATGCATTGATTAGGCTTGTATACAGATTATACGCTGGCAAGAAGGGGATTGACAAAGAGGGGCCGGACGGTAAATATGAGCGCAGATGAACTCTAAACGCTCGCTCTCTGTCACGAGCCTCTTCCGGCTCGCGGTGATCGGTATCGTCGGGGCGGCGGCTACGCTGCTCCTGGCGCTAGTCCTCTGCAGGGTCTTGCCCTTCAGGGATGAAGCCATTGCTGCCGTCGCCGTGCCCTATGTCATCGGGACCATGGTGACCGCATGGGCGGCTTTTTTCTCGATCGCAGCCGCCGAGTATCGCTTCGGCCTTGACGGGCAGGCCCGCTTCGCGTGTGCCGCGGCGATCGCAGCCTATCCCGCTATCCATCTTTTCGCATCCTTGTTCAGCCACCGATGGCAGGACATGAGCTTCCTTTCGCTTTTGGTCATGTCGGCCTATCTGGCCCTGGCCTGCGGAGGCATGGGTATCCTCGTCGGCGTATATTTCGTCGATATGGCGAGAGCCGCCGGCGAACGATTCGCGCCTTTTTTCGACCGGATCTTCTTTCCGCCCTCATGAGAGGGCTTTTTCTTGTCTGAATATAAAAAAGCGCCCTGGCGGGGCGCTGTCACTGTATCGAATCGACAGTCGCGAATTCGGACGAGACGACGTTCATATCCCTGTCGTATTCCACTGAGCCCTCGAGCTTCTCGCCTTTGAGTATTCGGGGCAGGACGAGCTTGTCGGCGCCCAGGATGTTCTCGGGCAAGGGGTCGGTCGGATACCAGCCATACGAGTCGAACTCGCGGTTGGCGGTAGCCCGTCCGGTCCAGCGCCGGGCCAGGAGCCAGTAGAGCCAAAGGCGCGGGCCCGTCTCGTCCAGGATGAGGACCTTTGCCATGGTCTCGACGTCGCGAGGGTCCGCGTCGAAGCCCGACTCGGCTCGCAATTCCCGAAGGAAGCTTTCTTTGATGGTCAGGTCCACGTGCGGCTCGAAATCGCCGCCGTAGCCCAGGAGCTTGCCGGCGATCTTGCGTCGCACGGCCTTTTCCGTGGCGGCCTTGAGGCCCAGATGGATCTCCTTGCGCCCGTCCATCTGGCGCAAGAGGTAGCCGACGGTGCAGATGGGGAGGATAGCGTTCATCTTTTCCCAAGACTACTCTTCTTTGCGCTCCCGTCAAACTCCTCTCGTCAAACGAAAAACCGGCCTCCCGGCCGGCTTCCGCGGTCTTATATGATCCCCGCCTTCTTGAGGGTGGCGTAGGCGCCGTTCTTGTTGATGGTCTTGATGGCGCGGGTCGAGAGGGTCAGGCGGATCGACTTCTTCATCTCGGGGATGTAGATCTTTTTCGACTGGAGATTCAGATAGCGTCGGACCTTGCCGGTAGGGTTGAACTGCGTCGCGCGGGTGCGGTTAGAGTATCCTCCTCCGACGAGGGACGTTCGCTTGGTCACTGGGCATGCTTTTGCCATAGAAGTATTGGGCTAGTGGAGACGCCATCGTAACACAGGCCTTATATAAAGGCAAATTTTCCCGTATACTAGGCACATATCATCCATATGCAAGCTTTTTCGCTCATAGTCCTCCTCTTTTCGGTGATCATCCACGAGATCTCGCACGGATACGCGGCCCTGGCCCAGGGGGATCGCACGGCGGAATACGAAGGCCGGCTGACCTTGAACCCGCTCAAGCATATCGACCCGATCGGCACCGTCCTTCTGCCGCTCCTCTCGTATTGGTCTGGCGGCTTCCTCTTTGGCTGGGCCAAGCCGGTGCCGTTCAATCCATATAACCTGCGCAACCAGCGCTGGGGCGAAGCCCTGGTAGCCGTGGCGGGGCCGGCCTCGAATCTCATCGTCGCCCTGGTCTTTGGCCTCTTCATCCGCCTCTATCTGGCGCCGCACGGCATCGCCGTCGGGCCGGCGGGCACGATCTGCGCCGTCATCGTCCTGGTCAACCTGACCCTGGCCGTCTTTAACCTGGTGCCGATCCCGCCCCTCGACGGCTCAAAGATCCTCTCGGCCGTCCTGCCCCAGGGCTGGATGCGCGTCCGAGCGGCCATCGAGCGCTTCGGCTTTCTGGGCGTGGTCGTCTTCCTCCTCTTCGTCTGGAGGTTCCTGGCGCCTGTAGTGCCGTGGCTGTTCGGGACGATCACGGGGATGTCGCTCTAGACCGTCTTCCGTATGTGGACCTAGCGAGAATCGAACTCGCGCCTCGTCAATGCGAATGACGCGTCGTACCACTAGACTATAGGCCCTTGTCACGCCGCCGCGCGGCTCCTGTATATTCTGAACTTTTTTCCGTCGGCCGCAACTTCCGTCGGGCCGATATGCCTCTCCAGGATCTCCATGTAGGGCAGGAAGGCGTTCGCCACCACCCAGACCTCGCCCCCGGGAGCGAGATGGGCGCGGGCGCCGCGGGCGAATTTCTCGATGAAGGAATAATCGGTCTCTATGCCGATATGGAAGGGGGGATTGCAGAGGATCAAATCGAATGTGCCCGTCACGCCGTCGAAAACGTCCGAGCGGACGACCGTGCCGGCCAGGCCGTTGCGCGCCAGCGTCTCCTGGGCGGCATGTACCGCCGCCAGACTGATGTCGCAGAATACGACTTCAGTTCCCGGCGAGCGCTTTTTATATACGGCCCCGACGATGCCCGCGCCGCAGCCCATGTCGAGGGCCCGGACTGCCGCCTTGCCGCTCGCCATAGATTCGGCGCTATAGGGAACGGCGTCGAGCAGCAGCCGGGTGCCCTCGTCGAGGGAGCCCGCGCTGAATACTCCCGGCAGGCTGGCCGCCTCGATCGAGACGCCGCTATAGGCCAGAGGGAAGAAGGAGAGGAAGTCGCGCCATGTCTTGCCGGCGCCCAATCTCTTGTTCTTGCCGACATACAGCGCCGAGTGATTGCCGATGATCTTGCGCTCGACCGGGCCGATAGCCGCCTCGTACGCGTCGCGCGCCGACCTGATGCCCGCGTCGTTCGCTCCGGCCAGGACGATCGTGCCGCCCTCGGCCACCAGGCCCGAGACCAGGGAGAGCGTCATGGCGATGAGCGGCTTCGATTTCGGCAGGAAGACCACGGCGCTTCGGATAGGAGCGGCTCGCTCTTCGAATAGCTGGTTCTCGTTCTCGAACAGCGCCGGATTATCGAGCCCGAGCTCTTCGCGGTGCTTCTCGTAGAGGGCGAGGGGAAGGTTATCCTTGGACATGGCTTTAATACTAGGCTTTTCGGCGCCATCCGCATACTTGACAAACATGATATACAAGGTGTATAATATACTCAGAGTAAGGACATTGAAAGCCTTGCGATGTACGGCGCTTTTCAGGGATTTTGAAAGCTACAGAGCCTCTGAAAAGCGTCGTACACGATCAAACCCGAAAGGGACGGCGCTCGAAATAGGATGAGTCGTATCCTCCGCGCGTTTGCGGAGAACGATGTGTCCATCAAGGAAAGTCAACGTCATGGCAATTCCAACCGTTACGTGTCTGGCAGAGCTCGCCATCACCGGCGAAAAGGTCGGCTTCGAGCCGAAGGATTACTCCGCGATGGCTAACAATCGCGCCCTCATGGAGAGCGTCCTCAAGCTGGTCCGTGGAAAGGCGGAGCTGGTGCTGAAGAGATTCAGTCTCTGGTTACGCGCCAAAGTCGGAGGCCTGTCGCTCGACGAGATCAAGCGTAAGCTCGATAACGTCTCGGCAGGCAACGGCCTCGTATTCCGCCTCGGAGACTGGGCTAGGGACGTCATGTCCAAGCCCGCGTTCGTCGTCGCGAAAGAGGTCGAGGAAGCAGACTTCGTCACTGTCACGCCCTCGGACCTCGGTTTCATCGAGAATCCGACGACGAAGGAGCTCTTCGACGAAGAGAATCTGGCCAAGCATAGTCTTGAACTGTGCCGGCCCGACGACGGTCCTTCGCTCCGGTTAGTCTATCTCAACCAGCCCGACGGTGAATGGCTTCCGATCGCCATGAAGCCGATTCGCGATTCTGATGGCAGCTGGGACGTGCTCGGCTTGGGGCGGAATGGCTCCAAGCTCTGGCTGGACACGGGCCACGGTGCCCATCCCGAGAGTCGGTGGCGCGTCGGCCGTCGGTTCGTCTTCCGCCTTCGCAAGGCTCAGTTCTAAGATTTGTGAGATCAGCGCTCTGGCGCTTGGAATCTCAGAACTTAGTTCTCCAGCCTCTCGTTTCGACGAGAGGCTGTTTTTATGTTTGATATACTGATCGAGGTAGTAGGCGAGTATGGAGAGGATCAAATCATTTGGTTCTTTCCTGCCGAATCCAGTATCCATGGATCCAGAGCGTCCGCGACTCCGGGTGGCGCGTGGTTTCGGACGGAGCGGTCCATGAAGGACTTCAAAAAATGAAGATACTTGGTACGATCCGCTAGGGCATTTCGATGCCGGATACTATTCATTCCCGAGAGCATTCGAGGGAAGGTGGCATGGACGGCGGATCGCACGATCGCGATTCTGATGGCAACTGGAACGTGCTCAACTTGGAACGGAATGGCTCCAAGCTCTGGCTGAACACGGACCACAATGCCCATCCCGAGAATCGGTGGAACGTCGACAATCGGTTCGTCTTCCGCCTTCGCAACTGTCTCATTTCTCCTTTGACTGCCCCTGGGCGGATTCAGAGGAGTTTTGTTTTGCGAGCTGGCCATGCCAACCTCCGAGCATTTTTCCAGATTCAGAGAGTGGCAGGGACAGAGTCGTGTATTTTTTCATGTCTATGATGTCATTTTCCCATGCCACTAAAAGGAAGAATTTAAGCGTATCGAGCGATACGATAGCTTTTCTGACGAATGGCTGTTTGTCCTGCTTCTGAAGGAAGCTGGCGACCAGGATATTCTCGATCGTCTGCAGGAAGTATCGGTCAATTGTCTCGCCGAGCGTGTATCGCGAGGTCTTTGGAAAAGCTACAATATATCCATGCCAGATCTTGTACGCCAACTTCATCTTTTCGAGAACAGGCAAGAGCCGCTGATTGCCCGCGATAGCGTCGGGGGGGGGTCTTTCTAAAAGCAGGAGGGTGCGATTGATTCATACCTACTACGATATCATCTCTGTCGATAATCTGCTGTCGGCTTGGAGGGATTTCGCGAAGGGGAAGCGCGGAAAGAGGGATGTGCAACAGTTCCAGCTCCGGCTCATGGACAATATTCTCGACCTCCATGTCGATCTGGCGTCAAAGATGTATGAGCACGGAGGTTATCACGCTTTTTCCATAAGCGACCCTAAACCAAGGGATATCCATAAGGCATCGGTGCGCGACAGGCTGTTGCATCATGCGATCTATAGGATTTTGTTTCCTTTTTTCGGGAGAATTTTTATATCTGACTCGTATTCATGCCGTATTGGAAAGGGAACCCATCGCGCTCTGAAGAGGTTCCGGCGATTCGCGGGATCGGTGGGTGCCAACGCGACCCAGCAGTGCTTCGTTTTGAAATGCGATATCAGAAAATTCTTCGCGTCGATCGATCAGGATATCCTTTATTCGATCCTTGCCGAATATATTCCTGACCAGGATCTGCTGTGGCTCTTGAAGAAAGTAATCTTCAGCTTCCAGTCTTCGAAGCAGGGCGTCGGACTGCCTCTCGGCAACCTCACGTCGCAGCTATTGGTGAATATCTACATGAACGAGTTCGATCAATTCGTCAAACAGGAACTAAAAGTGCGCCATTACGTACGGTATGCCGATGATTTCGTGATCCTGTCAGATACCACGAGGAATCTTGAAAAGCTGTTGCCTGAGATGTCGGCGTTCCTTAAAAACCGTCTCAGGCTTGACCTTCATCCTGACAAAGTCTTCATAAAGACCCTGAGCTCCGGCGTCGATTTCCTGGGATGGATTCACTTCCCGCGATACCGCGTGCCGAGGACGGCCACGAAGAGGAAGATGTTCCGAAAGCTTCGGGTCGAACGAAAAGAAGGGAGTCTGGATTCTTACCTAAGCCTCCTTTCCCATGGTAACGCGCACGATCTCTCGAGAGAAGCCATTATTCTTGCCCAAATCCGCCTTTTATAGTAATCTCATCCCTGCATCCGAAAGGACGCTATTTAACAGGGAATGGGCGAGTAACGGCCACGGGCAAGCGCCCAGCTCATCAGCTGGCGCATCTCACGCCCGCCGGCCGCGAATTAGCGCCTCTTCCGTAACAACATCATAGAATGCCGACCATTCACCAGCTCGTGAAGCGACGCCGCAAGTCGCTCAAGCGAAAGTCCAAGTCCGTGGCTCTGACCAAGAGCTTCAACGTGCTTACCAACAAGCCTCGATTCTTCGACTCGCCTTTCAAGCGAGGCGTCTGCATCAAGGTGACCACCAAGACCCCGAAAAAGCCTAACTCCGCTATCCGAAAGATCGCCCGCGTGCGGCTGTCGAACGGCATGGAGGTGACGGCATACATCCCGGGCATGGGCCACAACCTGCAGGAGCACTCGGTCGTCCTCCTGCGCGGCGGACGCGTCAAGGACGTCGGCCTCCGCTATTCGGTCGTCCGCGGCGTCCTGGACGCAGCCGGCGTAGAGAAGCGAGGCAAGGGCCGCTCGCAGTACGGCACCAAGAAGCCAAAGGCGGCTAAATAACCTTTATATTTAACCTAAACCACCATGCGACGAAAGATAAATATAAAGCGCGAGCTCACCCCGGACGTGAAGTTCCAGTCCGAGAGGGTGGCAAAGCTCATGAACTACATCATGTACGACGGCAAGAAGAACCAGGCTCGCACGAACGTCTACAAGTGCTTCGACATCATCAAGGAGAAGACCAAGCAGGAGCCCCTGGACGTCTACGAGGCGGCCCTCAAGAACACCGCCCCTAACGTCGAGGTCCGCTCGCGACGCGTCGGAGGCGCTAACTACCAGGTCCCTGTCGAGGTCCGACCGGAGCGTCGCCAGGCTCTCTCGATCAAGTGGATCATAGACGCCGCCCGCAATAAAAAGGGCGCGCCTATCTCGGCCAAGCTCGCCGACGAGATCATCGCCGCCTCAAAGAACGAGGGCGAGGCTGTCAAGAAGAAGGAGAACACCCACAAGATGGCCGAGGCCAACAAGGCCTTCGCGCACTTTGCGTGGTAGCGGTGCTGTATCGCTTGAACCGGTCGCGATTTGCGACCGCATCGCAAAGCCGCCGCAAGGCGGTTTTGTCTTGTCCACAGCGAAGCTAGAATCTTTATCATTCCTTAGCGACCATAGAGCCAAGCGCGATAGCGCAGAAGATTTATTTTATCCGTAAGCAGAAGGTGATGCTGGATTTCAACTTGGCGGAAATGTATCAGGTCAGCACAGGACAGCTCAATCAACAGATCAAGAGAAATATTGAACGATTTCCAGCTGACTTCATGTTTCAACTTACACAGGAGGAGATTCAAACGCTGAACCTATCACAATTTGTGATAGGTTCTCAAAAGCACCGCAGCGCCAAGCTCTTGCCTTACGCCTTTACCGAACACGGCGTCGCCATGCTTTCCTCCGTCTTGCGCGGCGAAAGGGCGGTTCAGATGAATATCTTCATCATCCGCGCTTTTGTGAAGATTCGAGAGCTCCTAGCGACGAACAAGGATCTGGCGTACAAGCTGGAGGAGCTTGAAAGGAGGCAGTCGGAGCATGATGGAAATCTCGCGGAGATATATGCGATCGTCAAACGGCTCATAGACGAGCCGATCAAGAAAGCAAGGAGGATGGGCTTCAAGGCATAGGACGAGGGCCTTTCTTGATTTTCCCGTCCATTTCCTATACTCTAGAGGCCTAACTGCTAGAGACTCCCTCTCGCTTTTTAGTTTAAAAACCGCGGCTTTGGCCGCATGTTACCACTAATCATTATATGAACCGCGACTATCCACTCGACAAGGTCCGCAACTTCGGCGTCATCGCCCACATCGACGCGGGCAAGACGACCACTTCGGAGCGCATCCTCTATTACACCGGCATGATCCACAAGATCGGCGAGGTGCACGAGGGCGAGACGACCACCGACTGGATGGAGCAGGAGAGGGAGCGCGGCATCACCATCACCGCGGCCGCCATCACCTGCTTTTGGAACCCGACGTACGTGCCAAAGGGCGACAACAGCCGCAAGCACCGCTTCAACGTCATCGACACTCCGGGGCACATCGACTTCACCGTGGAGGTGAAGCGCTCGCTGCGCGTCCTGGACGGCGCCGTGGTGGTCTTCGACGGCGTGGCAGGCGTGGAGCCTCAGTCCGAGACGAACTGGCGCTACGCAGACGAGTCGAACGTCCCTCGCGTCTGCTTCATCAACAAGCTGGACCGCATGGGCGCTTCCTTCGAGAAGTCCTTCGCCTCTATCCGCGAGCGTCTGAACAAGGCCGCCGTGCGCATCCAGATCCCTGTCGGCGCCGAGGAGAACTTCTCGGGCGTCATCGACCTGGTCCGCATGAAGTACTACACCTTCGAGGGCGAGAAGGGCGATAACATCATCGAGCACGAGATCCCTGCCGACATGAAGGCCGAGGCCGAGAAGTACCGCGCCGAGCTCGTCGAGCGCGTAGCCGAGACAGACGACAGCCTGATGAACGCCTATCTGGAGGGCAAGCAGTTCGACATCGAGACCCTCAAGGCCGGCCTGCGCAAGGCGACCCTGGCCTGCAAGGTCTTTCCGGTCCTGACCGGCACGGCCCTCAAGAACAAGGGCGTCCAGCTGGTCCTCGACGCCGTCGTCGACTACCTGCCGTCGCCTCTGGACATCCCGCCGGTCAAGGGCCACCACCCTGACACGGGCGAGGAGATCATCCGCCATGCGGATGACAAGGAGCCGTTCACCGCTCTGGCTTTCAAGCTCCAGAACGACCCGTTCGTCGGCGCCCTGACCTTCTTCCGCGTCTACTCGGGAACCGTCGAGGCGGGCTCGTATATCTATAACGCCACCACCGGCAAGAAGGAGCGCCTCTCCCGCATCGTCCGCCTGCAGGCCGACAAGCGCGAGGAGGTGGCCAAGGTCTACGCCGGCGAGATCGCCGCTGCCGTGGGACTGAAGGACGCCCTGACCTCGCACACCCTCTGCGACGAGAACAATCCGATCATCCTGGAGGCCATCAAGTTCATGGAGCCGGTCATCTCGCTGCGCATCGAGCCCGCCACCAAGGCCGACCAGGAGAAGATGGGCACCGCCCTGCGCAAGCTCGCCAACGAGGACCCTACCTTCCGCATCACCTCTAACCCCGAGACGGGCGAGACCCTCATCGCCGGCATGGGCGAGCTCCACCTGGAGATCATGGTGGACCGCATGAAGCGCGAGTTCGGCGTGAACGCCAACGTCGGCAAGCCTCAGGTCGCCTACCGCGAGACCATCCTGGGCACCGCCGAGGCCGAGCACAAGTACATCAAGCAGTCCGGAGGCAAGGGTCAGTACGGCCACGTCAAGATCACCCTCAAGCCGCTGCCGCCAAAGGTCGAGGGCGAGAAGATCCCCAAGAACGTCAAGCGCTACGACGAGTTCGAGTTCATCGACTCGATCAAGGGAGGCGTCATCCCGGGCGAGTTCATCCCAGCCGTCGAAAAGGGCGTGCGCGAGGCTATGGACCGCGGCATCGTGGCCGGCTACAAGATGGTCAACGTCTCCTGCGAGCTGACCTACGGCTCGTACCACGACGTCGACTCGTCCGAGATCGCCTACAAGATCGCCGCTTCCATGGCCTTCCAGGACGGCGCCAAGAGGGCCAAGCCTGTCATCCTCGAGCCGATCATGAAGCTGGAGGTCGTCGCTCCGGAGAAGTTCATGGGAGACGTCACCGGCTCCATCATGTCCAAGCGAGGCATGATAGAGGGCACCAACCCAAAGGGCCAGGCCCTCTCCATCATCGCCAAAGTGCCGCTCTCCGAGATGTTCGGCTACACCACGGCCCTCCGCTCGATGACCTCGGGGCAGGGCAGCGCCCAGATGGAGTTCGACCACTACGAGGTCGTGCCGCCGCACGTCGAGAAAGAGATCGTTGCGGCCAGGAAATAGGGCTTCCAGCCGTCAGCTTTCAGGGAACAAGAAAAGGAAAGGGCCGCCGCAAGGCGGTCTTTTCCTGTGTGTGCATAACTTGCCCTTGCGGCGCGTTTTTTGGCGGGGGATAATGTGGACGTGAGTTTCGGTCCTCGAAAGCTCGCCCAAACCTCGCTTGGACGGTTTGGGCGAGTTTGTTTATAAGCTCCAGCATCATTATTTCATCATGAAGAAGCACGTCGCGGTCTTTACCATAGTCCTTTCGGCGGTCGCGGGCCTGTTCGCCCTAGGCTTCTTGCCGCGAGCGGCCGAAGCCGTCTCCAAGAGCGAGGTCGACGCCAGCCTGCTCCCTTTGTATAACTACTCCCCGAGGGTTGCCATCGAATACGCCAAAGGCGCCTACGCATACGTGAACCTGGGCGGCCAGATATTCACGAGCGACGCCAACGCCCCGCAGGGGGCGAGCGGCGGGAACAGCTCGAGGCTGGGCTTTATATTCAAGAGTAAGGTGCCGGGGACGCGCGAATTGCGAGACAACGAGGGCAAAAGAGTGCTCGGCTACGTGTTCGAAAAGGAGCATCTGAACACGGTGCCTCTGTACAAGGTTCACGACGTGCACTATACATCGGCCATCACGAGCAAGACGGGGGAGCTGTACTATTACCGTTCGGACTGGAACGACGCAAAGGACGGACCCTTCGTCATAGGCTCGACCGAGAAGCTCGACCTCTTCCTGGGCTACATATACCCGCAGGAAGGCGTGATCCCGGAAAATCTCGACGAGACGAGCAGGGGCGGCGGCTGTTCCGTGAGCGGCCGCGCCGTCGTCTGCAAGGACGTCCCTGACGGCGGCGTCTGCCACGCCGACGGCCGCAACCCGCTGGGCGACTCGGTGCCTACGTACGAGTGCTCGGACTCGTCGACCTGCTCGGCGAATACCTGCGTGCCGGATAAAGGCATGCAGAAAGCGGGCCAGATCGTCTCCCTGCCGTCGACGGTGACGACGATGGGCGGCGCGCCTGTGACCGTAGCGAACAGCGGCAGCGAGGCTTGGGGGATGGATACCTATGCCGTGGGCATGCTGAGGATCGGCGTCTCCGAGAGCCCGCGCTATTATCCTGTCTCGGTCGAGGCGGGCGCCTCTGCCCAGATCTGGGTATATCCTGACGTCGAGGGCACGTATTATGTCTTTCTGGCAGTCAGAAAATCCGCGGCTCGAGCGTATGAGCCGTTCGGCGACCGCAGGACCATGGTCGTCGAGAAGGGAGCGGCTGGAAGCTTTCCGCGCTTCAGCAAGGATGTCTGGTATGAAGGCTTGAAGTTCACTTGGCCAGAGCTGAACGCCAACGACCTCGGAAAGAACCAGGCGATGCAGGTGCGCGACGCGGTGACTGACAGGCTGTATTTCGAAGCTCCGCGCGGCGAGCAGAGCGCGAAGCTCGGGTCGTCGATACCGTCAGGCAAGCGCCTGCTGGCCCTTGCGGTATACGATTATGACAAGGGAGGGGTAGTGGCTCGAGGCTTCGTCACGCCGACCGTATTAAAGGATCCAAAGGCGCCACGGCTGTCTTCGCTGTCATGGAACGCCGACGAACCTTCGACCTGGCCGACCCTCTCTACAGACGAGGAGCTGCCTCCGTTCGTGTCGATCGGCTTCGTCGACGCGTCGACGGGCAGGCGCTACGAGCTCCCGCAGCGCGCGCAGTCGGGCACGATACCTGTTTCGCCGAAGTCCGGCCAGGCGACCCTCAAGCTGCAGACGTTCGACGACGCCAACGTGCTCGCGGAGTCCACGGTGACGGTCGCGGTGAGCGGCAGCGCGCCCGAGGCCCAGACCGGAGGGTCCGTTTCCTCGGTCGACCCTTCGAAGAAGCTTACTATTTCTAGCACGGCCTGGGACGCCGACGATCCCGCGACGTGGCCTACGATATCGCTCGCGGGCGTCCTGCCGACGGAGGTCGTCACGGTGACGGACATGAACAACAACATCATTGCCCGGGGCAGTGCCGGCCAGTCGACCATCAAGCTGTCCAGGTCGCCGCAGGTACCTGATAACAACTACGCCCGCCAGACAATAGCCGTGAGCGTCGACAACGGCCCGACGCGCGTATTCCTCCAAGTTCTGCCCGTCACGGTGAACGGGCACTACCAGGTCGACGGCAAGACGGTCTCTATCTCGTCCTTTACCTGGAGCGCCGACGACCCTTCGACCTGGCCGACGGTCTCGGTCGGCAATCTGGGAAGCAACGAGGAGGTACGCGTGCGCGACGGGGAGACGTTCGCGCAGATCGCCCTCTTGACCCAGTCCAAGAGCTCCATGAAGATCGCTTCCTCTCCCTCTGCGGGGAAAAAGCAGGTCCAATTTCTCTTCTATAAGAAGGATAGCGGCGCCTCGAACGGCGCTATGGGGGTCCTGAACGTGACCGTCACCTCTGGCGCAGCCGCCTCTGTCTCTACGGCGCCTGCCGCTGCTCCCGCTCAGGCGGCGCAGACAGCTCCTTCGACGACCGCTCCTTCAGCCACTACCGCTCCCGCAGCCTCCATAGCCGCCCCATCGCTCTCGACGACCAGCTGGTACGCCGACGACCCTTCGACCTGGCCTACGGTCTCGACCCCGTCCTCGCTCAATTCGAACCAGTCCATCCGCG
>DASTLR010000007.1:0-147626 GCA_035714745.1 Minisyncoccota bacterium
CTTGCGGCGAGTGCCGATGCCGTGATCGACGAACCACAGGCGGGCCTTGCGGAAGACGCCTCTGCGGGCCGGTCCCGAGACGCCTGCCGCCTGCTCGATCGGCGCCTGGCCGCCGCACCTGCGGTAGACCCGGGCGAACGAGCGGATGGCCGACTGGACGACCGCGCCCCGGACCTCGACCTGCAGGTCGCGCCAGCGCGCGTATTTCTTGCCCACGTTCACCCCGCCGATAAAGGCCCGAGCGTCCGCCGCGCCTCCGTCGACGATCAGGACCTTGCGGTGCAGGCGCTTCCAAAAGAAGCTGCAGAAGAGCGCCTCGGCCCCGGCCGCCCGCAGGCCGGCCACGGCGTTCGAGAGCAGGTCAAAGCTGCCCACCACGTCCAGGAGGGCGACCACCCGCACGCCGCGCAGGCTGGCGTCCTCCAAGGCCTTGAAGAACTCATGCCCGCGCGAGTCGTCGTCCAGGATATAGAGCTCCAGATAGACGGCCTTGCGGGCGCCGCGAATGGCCTCGAGCATGGCCTCCCAAGCCTTTTCGGAGGTGGTGTATATGCGGTGCCTCATAGAGGTATATAGTAGCTCATCCAAGAAAAAGGCGCGCCGTAACGCGCGCCGGAAAAAACAGGGAGAGAGCCTGCTCATGCCCGCTCCAGGGACGGGCAATGGACCGTGAAATCCAGGCCTTCGAGCTGGGCCATCCAGCCGACGACGTAGAATTCTGAGGTGCCGGGAAAGGCTTTCAGTTCGTCGCAGAACTTGATCGACTGGACGCGCCGCTCGCCGATGATGGAACCGGGAACGATGCGGTTGCCGACCTTGAAGTCGACGCCGACGATGGGCTTGACCAGGTCGCCTGGGCGAAAGGGCGCCCCTTGGCGGCGAAGCTGACAAGCCTCGACGATGAGCGCTCCGGCGGCGGGAGAAGCAAAGAGCAAGTTCATGCCCTGACGATACCACCCCACTTCTCCAAGTCAAGGACCTCGTCGATCCTGATCTGGCTGACGAATTCGGGCACGTGCGATACCAGGATCATGGCGCCTTCGTACTCGTCGAGAGCCTTGGCGATGACGGGGATGTGGCGGAAATTGATGTGGTTGGTCGGCTCGTCCAGGATGAGCAGGCCAGGCTTCTGCAGGACCAGCCGGGCAAAGGCTACCAGGCCCTTCTGCCCTTCCGACAGGGCGCCGATCTTGGTATCCATCATGTCCGCGTGGATGAGGAAGCCGGCGGCTACGCTACGGATATGCTGCTCGACGTGGGTGGCAGAGGCAGAGACCAGCGACTGGTGCACGGTGTCCTCGAAATTCAGGGTGGAGAAATCCTGGCGGTAGTAGCCGACGCGGATGCCCTCGCTGATGGTCGCTCCTTCGGCGTGGCCGCTGGCCAGCGCTTCCAGGAGCGTAGACTTGCCGATGCCGTTCGGGCCCTGGAGGAGCAGGTGCTGCTTGCGCTTGAGCTTGATGGCGCAGGTGCGCTTGACCGGCTTGTGGTTCTTGAAGACCTTGTACGACTTGATCTCCATGATCACGCCGGTGAAGTCTGGCTGCGACTCTATATGGAAGGGCCGGATGGTCTTGTCCTCCTTGCGCACCTCGACGATATCCTCCTCCAGCTCCTCGGCCTTTTCGCGCATGCGCTTGGCCACCAAGCGCATCTGGCCGCCCTTGTTGGAAAAGGCGTTGGCCTGGTCTTTCTTTGCCTGGATCTCCTTTTGCAAAAGGGCGTTGGCGCGGTTCTCCCTTTCGACGCGAGCGGTGATCTCTTTGAGCACGTCGTAGTAGTCGCCCTGGTATTGCTCGACTTTCTTCGTATGGACGTCCAGATAGAGCACGCCGTCGGTGAATGAGTTCAGGAATTCGGCGTCGTGGGAGATGACGATGACTGTCTTTGGGTAGGCTTTCAGGAAGTCGGTCAGATGGGCGATGCCGGCCTTGTCCAGGTTGTTCGTCGGCTCGTCCAAAAGGAGAATGTCAGGGTTCTGGATAAGGGCCGAGGCCAGGAGCAGGCGGGCCTGCTGGCCACCCGAGAACGATTTCACGACGCGGGAGCCGATGGCTGCCGCCCTGCCGGGAAAATCGACCGCTTCGAGGACCGCGTCCATGCGCGGCTCGATGTCATAGACTTTTTCGCCGAAGCAGCGCTCGAAAAAGGCCGTGACGGTCAGGCCCGCCTCGTCGCGCGGCACCACCTGGCGCGAGATGGCCACCGTGGCGCGCGGGTCGATGCTAATCGCGCCCGATTCCAGCTTGGCGCTGCCCTTGCCCGCCGCCGAGACGATCAGGCTAAAGATCGTCGATTTGCCGGCGCCGTTCTGGCCCATGATGGTGACCTTTGAGCCGCGGCGCACGGAAAAGCCGACCTCGTCCAGGATGGGCTTGTTGTGGCCGTATTCGAACGACGCTTCGTCGAAGCGGAGGACGACGTCTCCCTGCGGGCGCTCGCCATTGGCCCTGGCCGCTTTTGCTGTTTTCGCCATAAGACTGATAGCGTACCGCACAATTGCCGAATCTCAAAGGGTATGGTAATACGACGATATCTGCGACGCCGACGCGGCGCTCAGCCTCTATTTCATCGCTGCCTGATGCGCGGAACGACAGCGCGACCGACCCTCCGCAGGCCGGTCTTTTTTATTAGTTGGCATGTGCTAACTAGAAAAAGCCGCCCAGGAAGGGCGGTGATGAATGCGATCACGAAATCAGGATTTCCAACCAGAGACGCATCCTTGGATGCTGCCGATGGGCTCGCCCAGGCGCGAATCATCGACCGGCGGCGCAGCGTCGCAGAGCGCTTGAAAGGTAGGACTGATCTCTTCAGACCATTCCGTTCCCATACCGCCGCTCTTGGGGACTGCCACATATACGACAGGATCACAGACAGTTTCTCTAAAGGCAGTGAAGAATCGATAATAATCTTCATTCTTGCCCTGCTCCAACTGATACAGCTGGACCCGCCCGATGAAGTGCTGGGCGAACGGCTTTGTATATGAACGCGCCTTTTCCAACGCTGCCCGTGGGTCGGAACCCGCTAAAACCGGAAGGATAACGTCTGGCGATGTCTGCATCTCGGGTAAAAGGAGCATTAAGTAAGTTTTCATGGGTTTCTCCCCCAACCTACTCCTCTACCCGATTTTGTAAAGGCCGAAAAAGCCGCGGCGTCGGGCTCTTTATCGAACCCCCTTCCTGAAGACGCGCCTGTAGCCGGTGCCGAGCTCGGCGGTCTTGGTCGGGTCGGTCTTGAGCGGCCTTGGGTACTTGGAGTTAAAGCCCCTTGGGCGTCGAGGAGCGCCGCCCTTGAACGGCTGGTTTGTATGGGCCCTAAAGCCCGAGCGTCGGCCGCGGCCGCCATAGTACGGCCTTGGCGCCGATGCGGCGTGCGCCGAGATGGCCGCACCCTCGTGGCTCTTGATGGTCAGCTGCTTCTTGATCAGGCGCTCGATATCCATGATGTCGCGCTTCTGGTCAGGGGTCGCGAAAGACACCGCCTTGCCGGCCTTGCCCGCGCGGCCGGTGCGGCCGATGCGGTGGACGTAGTCCTCGGACTGCTCGGGCAGGTCGTAGTTCACCACCAGGCCGATGTCCTTGACGTCGATGCCGCGTGCGGCGATGTCGGTGGCCACCAGGACCTGGTACTTGTGCTTCTTGAAGCCCTCCAATGCCTCCTTTCGCTGGCCCAGCGAGCGGTTCGAGTGGATCTCCGCGGCGGTCGTGCCGATGCGGCGCAGGTCTTCGGCGATGTGGCGGGCTCCATGCTTGGTGCGGGTAAAGACGATGATCGGCTGGCCGGGGTGCTCGCCGATGAGCTTGACCAGGAGGTTGAATTTCGACTTGCGCTCGACGACGATGATCTCCTGCTCGACGTTCTGGGCGGCCGTACCCTGAGGGGCGACCTCGATGCGCAGGGGCAGCTGCATGTGCTCCATGGCCAGGGCGGCGATCTCGTTCGGCATGGTTGCCGAGAACAGGAGGGTCTGGCGGGCCTTCGGCACCTTCTTCATGATCTCGCGGATCTGCGGCGCGAAGCCGATGTCGAACATGTGGTCGGCCTCGTCCAGGACGATGATGGAGACGCGGTCCAGCTTGATGTTGCCCTGCTTGAGGTGGTCGATCAGGCGTCCCGGCGTGGCGATGGCGATGTCAGGACCCTGGCGGAGCTCCTTGACCTGGCGGTACATCGAGTCGCCTCCGATAAGAACGGCGGAATAGATGCCGAGCGGGTTGCCGATCTTCCTGATGGTCTCGTCGACCTGGAGGGCCAGCTCGCGCGTCGGCAGGATGATCAGGCCGCGGGCCTCCTGGCGGGCGGCGCGGGCGGCGAGCAGGCGCTCGACCATAGGGATGCCAAAGCCCAAGGTCTTGCCCGTTCCCGTCTGGGCGATGCCGATGATGTCCTTGCCGGCGATGCCGTGGGCGATGACCTTCTCCTGGATAGGAGTCGGGGTGGTAAAGCCATGCTTGTCGAGGACGGCGAGCACTTTCTCGCTGATAGTGAGTTCTTTGAATGTCATATATTGTGTGACCCGAGTCCCGCAAGTCACGAAATATGACGAGAGATTCAGAGCACGTTTCTCCCGATAATGAGGAGAATTAAGGTTGTAATGGCTATTATAGCACGTCCTTTGGGGAATTGCAAGGAAGAAAAAACCGATCTCATGTGGGGCCTACCGCCCCACCCTGCTTGAAAAGAGCGAAAACCTTGTCGATCCCGCTAGCGATCCCCTCCCTTTGGCGCGTAGCCGAGGATGGCCCGGGCCAACCGGATGTGCAGGAACGAGACGTTGGCGCCGACTTTCTTCTTTACGGGCGAAAGGAGGACTTCGTCGCTGCCGTTCCCGTCCTCTCCGGCCGCTGTCAGCTCTTCAATGACCTTCTGGATCTTCTTCCAGTGCGCCGGGCTGACCTCGTATTTCAGATAGCCGATGTCGGCGGACATGCCGAGCTCCAGGAGCTTCTCGATGTGGGCCACCACGGTCTCGGCGGTGATGCCGCGCGCGGCGGCGATCTCGGCGATGGATTTCCTGTCCTCGATGAGCCCCAGGGTCTGCTCAAAGGTCGAGGCCTTCTTTTCCCGCGGCGCGGGCTTGCGCGTCAACAGGAAGAGCTCTTGCTCCTTTTTCAGCTGGCCGGGCTTCATCGCGGCAAGGTCGGACTCCGCCTGGGCCGAGAGCGCCTGGAGCTCGGCGTCGAATTCCAGGACCTCGTTATGCACGCCCAGGGCCGTCTCGTTCATGCCCAGGATGGTCAGGCCCTCCAGGCTGCGCACGCGCGAGAGCGCCACATATCCCATGCCCGGCTCGAACGAGCGCGAGAGGTCGACCTCGACGGCGTCGAGCGACATGCCCTGGCTCTTGTGCACGGTGATGGCCCAGGCCAGGCGCAAGGGGTACTGGCTGATCTCGGCCTTGACCCTGCCCTCTTCCTCGACCTTCCACGAGGCGCGCTCGATGGTCAGGAGCTTGCCCTGGGCGGTGCGGACGACCGGATCGCGGTCGGGGCGGCATGAGGTGACGACGCCCAGGGTGCCGTTGACGTAACCCTCCTCGAAGTTGTTCTTGACGCACATGACGCGGGCGCCGACCTTCAGCCGCAGGACCTCGGGGGCCAGGCATGACTTCTTTAGGGCGGCGACCAGGACGTCCCTGCCGTTGGACTCCATATGATAGTCTGTCTCCTCGGGGCTCTGGAGGGCGGCCAGCTCGCGGTCGTTCAGGGCGTCGACGTCGGCGTTATGGGTAAAAAGGCGCGTCGGCTCGATCCCTATGCCCTGGGAGCGCTTCTTGTAGCGGGATTCCAGAAGCTCGCGCGAGCCGTCGGTGACGTCGCCGCGGCGGATCTCGTTCAGGACGCCCAGGATGCCGCCGCTGCCGTCCGCCTCCTTCTGCCTGAACTGCTCCGACAGGTAACAGACGGTGAAGCCCGCCTCGGCCCACGAGTCGCTCCGATAGATGAAACGGCTCTCCGGCTCGCCCGGACGCGAGACCGGCGGCAATTGGAAGAAGTCCCCGCAGAGCACCACCTGCACGCCGCCAAAGGGCTTGTCGCTGCCCTTCATGGCCCGCAGCACGGCGTTGACCAGGTCGAAGCGGAAGTCATGGAGCATCGAGACCTCGTCGATGATCAGGACCTTGACCCGCTCGAAGCGCTTGGAGAGGTACTGCTTCTCCGCCATGGCCTCTAGGTCGCCCTGCGAGAGCGACGCCGCCACGCCGATGCCCGCCCAGGAATGGATGGTCATGCCGCCCATGTGGGTGGCGGCGATGCCGGTCGAGGCGGTGATGCCCGCGTCGATCTCGTGCTGGCGCAGATAGGCGATGTACGAGTTGACCAGGTGCGTCTTGCCGCTGCCGGCCGGGCCGGTGACGAAGACGTTCTTGCCTGTCTTCAATATCTCTAATGCCTGGGCTTGCGTCATGGGGCAAGTCTATCACGGCAATATAAAGGAAAGATAAAAAATCTCCCGGGATATACCCAGGAGATGAGAGACGGAGCGGAACGGCTCAGATCACGTAGTCCAGACTGGCCAGGCCGGCCGCGGCGAGTTTTTTCCAGACTGCCTCGGCATGCATGAAATGCCTGTCGAGCGTGCCGTCGACTATGCCAAGGTCCTCAAAGACCGATGCCGCCCGCTTGATCTCTTCCCGGGCTTTCTCGAGCTCTTTGGAATAGACGTATTCTTCGGGATCAGCCGGCAAAGCCTTTTCCATAGTCACGACCTCCAGGGCAAGCTTGTCCAGGACGGCCTCGACCGCTACGCGCAAAGAATCGTAATACGGCGAGGACCGGTAAGTAGCGGCAGAGACGAGGAGCCTCGTCGCCACATTCAGCTTCAATTTGTCGAGCATGAACAGATCCTCTGCTACCTGGGCGCGCCGCTGCATCATGACGATGAGCGAGAGAGCGCCAAAGACCGGAACGCCTGCGAGGACGATCCCGAGGAGCGAATCCCAGCCAGAAGCGATCGAGAGCGCCTTCGCCAGGCTGTGCTTGCCCCAGCCAAAGCTAAGCGTGGCATAGACTATGCATACTGCCAGGACTGCTCCGCCGAACCGTTCAAAGAAAGCCATCCAGCCCAGGCGCTTCGCCTGTCCTGAGGCCAGATCTCTTACACTATTCTCGACAGTCGCGAGGTCAATGCCTTTCTTGGCTTTGTATGCCATGAGCAACTGTATGCGCTGGGCCTGAGGGAACTGCTCGATGGCGCGTCCGTAGCTTTCAAGCGTGGCGCGAACCGCCGCTTCTTGGTCTTGCGTATTCACCGTCGTTTCCTTTCGATGCCTCATGGCATGTCGATAGAGCGTCGGTGCTCCGCTCACTTGGACGGTTTCGGGCCGCCAAACGAGGCTAGGGACATGAGAAAACCGAGGCAGGCGTTTCTGTCTCGAAATTACAATACACAGACGCACAGGTCAAACGGCAGCCGGTTTCCCTGCCGCCGTTTCCCTACCCCATCAGCACCTTCTTCCTCTCCTCGTATTCTTCCTTGGTGATCTCGCCCTTGGCGTAGCGCTCCTTGAGGATCTCCATGCCCTTGTCCGGCCATGGCATGCCCCAGCTCCAGCGGCCGCCGTTGGCGCGCCTGCGGCGGATGGCGGCGACGATGGCCAGGATGACCAGGATCCAGAATATGGCGCCGATGAAGTGAAAGCCTCCATAATATGGTCCGTATCCGTATGCGTACATCATATGCGTTCGATTACTGTGGTAATGCCTCTAGTATACCGCGTCTGGCACCCTAAAGCTTTCGCTCATAGACGCCCACGAGCTCGGCCTCTGCGACGATGTGCCCTTCCATGGCTTCCTGGACTTCTTTCTTGGTCGCTCCCTTTTTCAGGGCGAGCTGCGTGTCCAGGGCGTACAGGCGGAAGAAATAGCGGTGCTGGCGGTCCGGCGGGCACGGCCCCGCATAGGCGGCCTGGCCGGCGGAGTTGTTGCCGTAGGTACCCGGCAGGGCGGATTCGATCTCCTTTTCCTTTACGCCCGCGGTCTTTGGCGGGATGTTAAAGACCACCCAATGGTCAAAGACACCCTCGGGCATGCGGTCCCGCGGCACGTCCGGGTCCTCCATGATCAGGACCAGGGATTTCGCCTCGGCGGGCACGCCCTGGAAGTCCAGGGGCACGTGCGAGCCCACGCCGTCCGTCGCGTCGCAGGTATACTGCGGCGGTATCGAGCCCCCAGGAACGAACGCGGGGCTGGTTATGTTCATATGTGTCTGTGCCATACCATTACTACGTACGGAGAGGGCGATTCTATTCCCTTTCGCCGCACCCCGGCGCGCAGGCCCTGGCGCTTTATTTTCCGCGGCGGATATGATAGTTTCTAGTGACATCGCGGCGCTCGCCGCGCCATATTGCCGGATCGTCTAATGGTAGGACGTCGCTCTCTGAAAGCGAAAATTTTGGTTCGATTCCAAGTCCGGCAACCAAGTTGAGAGTAGTTTTTATCACTCAGGATCGTTTATTGAATAACAAAACCGCCTATTGGCGGTTTTGTTGCCTTCTATTGAACCTTGAAATTGAGCATCATTCCGGCCTCCAAATGTTCTGAAATGTGGCAGTGCGCCATCCATTCTCCTAGATTATCCATTTCAACGAGAATCTCGACAGTATCCCCTTTCTCTATGAGCGCCGTGTCTTTCCAGACAAGATTCTGATTTCTTTCGCCGTTGGTCGAAAGAACAAGGAATCTCTGGCCATGGAAGTGGATAGGGTGTTGCATAGGGTGTTCTGAATTTGGATCATTGAAGATCCTGATTTTCACTAGATCGCCCTTCTTGAAAGTCCAATTTATATTATCTCCGGTCTTTCCTGTATCCTGATCAGTAATTTTCCACTGAACAGAGTCAGCGTAGGACATCTCGTTCATCATCGCCATGGTATCCTCCCACTCAATTTTATCTTCGTCGCTTCCGCCCATAGTCATTCCTTCGCTGTTCATCATGGTACCGTCAGGCATCATATGCATGCCGTTGTTCGCCATCATTTCTCCGCCATGCATCGCGTGACTTCCATTCATGCTCATACTTCCCATATTCACAGTAAGAGAGATATTCTTGTCTGCTGCTTTTGAGAAGTAAGAATCGAGATTTGGAATAGCTTTGCGTATGTCATTATTCGAACGCAATGTAGTGAACTGCTCCTTATATGATTTTGCTATCACGTGAGGCAATACAGAGATTTTTCCCATGATATACGTTTTGGAAGGAGTCTTATGCTCGAGAGAAAATTGTCCCGGCTTCTCGAAGAGCACATCAATCACCGCGCGTTCGGAAGGACCGAGAACGATGCTATTCACAAAGGATTCTTTCTCGTATCTTCCATTGTCGCCTCCCACTAATTTCATTTTTGCTCCTGGGATCGCAAGGTTGAATACTCGAGTATTCGCCGTATTCGTGACGTAAAACCTGACAACTTCTTCCTGTTCAACAGAAAGCGCGTAGCTGTCACTGCCATTCACAAGCATCACATTTCCGAACCTGCCCATGAGAGCGTGATCTACGGTCTCTCCGAAAGGGGCGATCTCTCCGTTTTCCATCAAGAGATCATCGATTACGAGAGGAATTTCCCTGTTCGCGGCAGGCCAATAGGTCTGATCAGCCGGAGAAACGATATAGTTTCCATAAAGCCCTAATTCTTGGGCGTAATCTTCTCGAAGGTGAGGGTGATACCAATACACTCCTGTATCCGGGAATTTTATTTTGTAACTAAAAGTCTCTCCTATGCCCACTTCCTTTTGCGTGCTTCCAGGCACCCCATCGAATTCATTATCGAGGCGGATTCCGTGAGAATGAATCGTCGTGGGCGCGTCTATGTTGTTCGTGAAATTGATCGTTATCTCTGACCCTTGCGGTGCCTTCAGTATTGGGCCCGGTATTGATCCGTTATACGCGAGCATTTTCACCTCTCTTCCGGCGATCTTCTTCTTGACTATGTTTGCAGTGAGATTATAAGTATCTCCATTCTTGAGATTAACCACTTTTGCCTCCTGTGCTTCTGAGAGACCTGATATGTCAGGAGATGTGAATCCGTTCTGTTTTTCTGTATTGAACAGCGCGAAACCCAAGATTCCGATTATGACGACTGCCAGTATGATGAATAATTTGTTCTTCATAGGATTTGATTATATACCACACCCGCTGCTGCGCCTCTGTGAGGTCGCTCCACCAGTATCGACCCCGCAACCCGATCCACCACCTGAAGACTGGATCGGGCCCCTTACCTGTGAGGCGATTTTACTAAATCCCTGGGCACTCGACATGCTTGCACCTAATATCGTCTGAGGGTTGGCAGTCTTCCAGTCCCCACCACTCTGCCGTATGAATGTTGCAAGGATCTCATACTGATCAGGGAACCAGAACGAGTTGACTGCGACGCCGGCTTTATACATCTCCGCTTCAGTCGCGCCCTGCGAAGCCATCAGTTCAAGAAGCGCGAGCATCGCCATTCCATGATTGCAGTCTGGGAAATGCGTCGAGTTACCGCAACATGGTCGATACACGGTACGAGAGACTTTGTCTACGAGTGCCTGCTGCTCGGGCGTTAGATTAAAGAAAACGTGTTTGCTGTAGTGGTCCATAGCGTTTCCTTTTGCCATCGTCCATCCTCCCGTAGAAGCGAAATTTTGCGCGCCGCCGTATCGTTTGTCCACCATTTCTCCCTGAGTTAGAATTGGATTGTCTTGAGCCAGTCCGAGCGCCCAGAGAAGGTTTAGGATGAGGCCTGCATTTTTTGGCGTAATAACGAGCCTGTCGGTGCTTTTTCCAAAAAGAAGCTTCTCATCATCTTTTGAAAATTGGCCTCGCTCTTCATACAATGCCCTGAGTCTCTCTCCATCGATAGCGCCAGTCTTCACTAATTGAACCCCCAGATCGCCCCAGACCACAGGAAGCCTGACTCCCGATAAGGGAGTCAACTCCTCATCAACAAGAGTTGTGTCCTGAGTTGGTTCATTTTCCCTGACTTGAGAAGCTTTAAGAGTCCTATACCGATCATCGGAGCTTGATTTCAAGAAAATTCCTGAGGCTACAATCACGCCCGCAATAACGATTGCTCCAGGGAGCATATATTTGCTTTTTGAGTCTTCGCGAACGGCTTCGTGATGTTCATGTGAATGATGTGTATTCATGGTATTTATGAATTGTTTATTTGGTTAGCGAATGCGAGGGATAAATCGAGGGACCTGTAACAAGTAGGCCGTATATGGAGCGCCGAACTCTTTCGTCATATCCTTCTCCTCAGATCGTGCAAGACGAGCATACATCCAGACAAGGATAGGAAACATCACCAATGTGATGAGCGTGGGCCACTGAAACAGAAATCCGATCATGATGAGGACAAACCCCACATACTGCGGGTGGCTTATTTTCGAGTAAGGTCCATCTGTAGCGAACCGATGTTCCTGCTGTGCCTTGTGAAGCACGCGCCACGCTTTCGAGAGCAAGATGAATCCTCCTCCAATCGCCACGTAACTAACTATATGGAGAATGTTGAAGTGCGGATCTCCTCCCAGATTGAATATCGTCTCCCACAAGTGGCCCGAATTGTGAGCGTATAGATCGGTTCCTGGGTTCTTGCTTAGTAACCACCCAGAAAGGAGGTATATCGTGAGCGGGAATCCATACATCTCAGCGAAGAGGGCGACTATGAATGCGCTGAAGGCCCCGAAAGACCGCCAATCGCGCTTCGTCTTCGGCTTAGCGAAACTGAAAGCGAAGATGATAAACACCAGAGAATTCAAGACGACCATGAACCATAGACCATAAGATGAGCTGAACATGGCTTTTACTGGTTTAACTCCCATGGGTAACTTCTTTCTCTGCCACCGAATCCAGAGATCTTCAAAAGAATCGAACGAGGTCTCGGATCAAGCGCCTTGAAAATGAGCTTGCCGGACCTGTGATGACCTCCCTCAGGGTCTCCCTCCCACCTCAGAGGCTCTAAGACCCTCCCGTCGTCGCTTACGATGTTTGCCGATCGAGTAAGATCCTGATCAAGAGAACCTGTATGTGTGTTAAGCGATACCTCAAAAACCCATTCCGATGAAGCAAGGTCTACAGGCTCAATCCCGATATCAATGTTTTCCGCCGAATCAGACGTAGACTCGAGCATATCCATGCCCGCATTCGCATCGTTTGGATAGATGGATATCTCGCTTCGACGAGCAGATATCATAAACCCGACGACGCCGAGGACCGCTATGAGGCCGAGGACGATAAGCTTATTCTTCATAATTTTTAATGAGAATTATTTTTCTGATAATGAACGCAAGACCTGCGATGTTTGCCAATATTCCGACCCAGAAGAACTCAACTTGGTATGCGCCGATAAAAGCAAGGGCTCCAGTCGCTCCCAATATCGGTAGCACGTTCACCAAGTAGTGGGCGCAACAAGAGATCATGGACAGCGTCGATGTCGTTCCTGTCACAGCTATCGTCTTCGACGATACCTTTCTACAAAGATTAGATGCGAGTCCTTTAAAATACAGATACAAGCCAACTTGCGCGCCGAATCCGAGGGCAAGAGTCAGGAGAAACGGCCAGTACAATCCGAATTGCTTGCTCGCGAAAGCGGTTCCCGAAACAAGTGAGACTACCCCAAAATACACTCCGAGCAGTGCGATTGAGGCAGTGATGCCTATGATGTAAGATTTTCGATCGGTCTCTTTCATTGCTTTTTTACGAACTCATTCGGATGTGCCTCAAACTGCTTTCGGCAGTGTTCGGAGCAGAAGTGATAGTCACGACCTTCGAAGGTGAGACTCGGCATGCCCGACGTTGCTTCCATGCCACAGACGGGGTCGACAAGTGTATTCTTAGGCTCAACCTTATATCCGAATCGAGCAAGTTTCTTTATGATTCCCTTAATTCTTTTTCTCATGACTTTGTGATTTATCTGACCATTCAGCTTCTCTAACCTCATCTTTTTTCTCGCGACTACGCATAGCCATATATCCGAGGACCGCGACCGCGAGAAACGCAAAGACGACCCACTTTCCACCACCCAGGGAGCCAGCACCGAAGATAATGAGGATGAGCGGTAATCCGCAGCAAATCGCCATCATCCAAAGATTTGATTTGTCAGAATCCATGTTTTTACTGGTTAGATCGGATCGCATCTACTTTCTCTGAAATAAGGTCATTATTGATTCCCATTCTCGGATCGTCATAGACAAATCTCACGACCCCTGCGGCGTCTATGACTACATAGCTATGGCCAGGATACGCGCCCTTGTGCATGGAAGACGGCGTAGCGAGCATGCCGAGAGACGACGAAACGTTCTTATCCGTGTCGAAGAGAACCTTCGCGCCTGCGAGCTTCGGCATTTTCGCCACCGCTGTCCCCCAATTAGACGCTGAATCCACGACAATCGAATAAGAAGCAACTGATTCTGAATTTAGCCTTGGATCCGAGGAGAGCTGCACCATCTGATTCCAACAGGACGGATAGCACATGAGTCCTTCATTGAAGAATAGGACCACGGTCTTACCCTTAAGCTCTGAGAGACGAAGTGTATTGCCGTCCTTATCAGCGAGGCTGAAGTCCGGTGCAGGCTTATCGACGAGATCCTTTATCTCCGAAGCAGTCGAGGGCTGGCTTGAGTGATGGCCCGACATGTCTCCCGAATTCGAGCGGGCCATGTGAGAACCGCCGGCGCTTGCTTGCGCTTGATCAGAGTCTCCCGAATTATAGTTTGCATATAGAACACTACCGATAATCGCAAGAGCTATGATCACGAAGCCGTAAAATATCTGATTTGAATTTTTCATTCTTTTAGTTAGTTTTTACTTAGTTGATTTCCACTGCCTGAGAGCGACCCATGTGATAAGCGCAGCGATAGCCGTAACGATGAGAAGCCAGCCGATTACGGGGAGTCGAACGATTCCCGATAACGTTTCAGTTATCTTCGCAGCATAGATGTTTATGACGACGCCGCTTCCTGCGTGGGACAGAAGCTTTCCTGTAAATGCAAGATAGAGCGTTATGATTCCCATACCGAGGAACATGAGAGCAGACACCGACTCCATGAGCGTAATCTCGACTTTTTTAGATCCGAGAGAATAGGTTACCGGCGCAGCGAATTTCTCATGGAGCTTTCCTGACACCTTCGAGCTATCGAGAATGAAAGCGAGGATGAAGAGGGGCGCTACCATTCCAAGCACATACGCCAGAGTATAGATGCCGCCCCAGAAGAGAGAACCTGGCATAGCTGCAAGAGCAAGGACGCCGGCCAAGACAGGGGCGCAACATGTGGTCGCTATACCTGAGAATATTCCCAAGGAATAAACTGACACCGCATTGTGTTTTTTGAGCCGAGGCGTGACATGAAACGGCAACTTGAGATGAACTCCTGTGAGAGTCGACAAACCGAGAGCTATGAGCAGAATGCTGCCCGCGACGAAGATGGGCGTATGGTAGGTGCTGAATACCTGTCCAAGTGCCGCCACGCCAAGTCCCAAAGGCAGAAACACGGTCAGTATCCCGAGAAAGAATATGAAGGTCATGAGAAAGACCTTGTATTTTTCTCGAAAGATCGAGGCAAGGTATGAAGGCAGGAGAACAGTTATACAGCACGGGGCGAAGAGCGCTGCCACACCGGCGACAAAGGCCGAGATGATAGAAGCTCCGAGTAACATGTCCATGATGTTCTGATGAAGTTGATAAGAGATTCCAAGCAAGCAAAAAAGTCCCGTGAAAAAGGGACTTCAGGTAGCACAAATCTCCTTATCGAAAGAGAGAGTGCTACCTACGCGAGAGACGGACTCAGTTCAAAGCGAGAAAGCCAGCTATGGACCTTATGTTTGAAAAAATAATAAGCTTCGAGTGATCTGCGCCTATAGAAAACAAATAGCTTGTCTTGAGAAGAGAATAGAAAGGCGAGCGACCCAAGAAAAACGACAACAAAGGCTGCGAGAGCCAGGAGAGTACTCGCAAAAATGGAAAGCGTCGCATTCATCGCGCTCTGATATACAGAGATATTGTGGAGCGCCTCACCCCACTGCATCGGAGGACAGGTCGTATTCGGCATCTCAGGATCACAACTCATCTGAGCATGGTTCATACCGATAAAGCCAAATACGCCCGAAAGTAATACAGCGAGGAGAAGCAGATATCCGATTTTGTTTAAAGAAATCTTCGTCATTTCATTACCTCACATTAGCACTTCCATTTTACCATTTTTAGTCTCGACACGCAATTTCATTGTTTCGAAATATAACGTATCTCTACAACGCCTTGCGCTTAAGCGCGATGGCGTTTATCGCAACAACTATCGTGCTTACCGACATGAGAACAGCCGCGATCGCCGGATCAAGCAAGATACCTTTGAATGCCAACGCCCCCGCCGCGAGAGGCAGGGCGAAGATATTGTATCCAGCTGCCCACCATAGATTTTGGATCATCTTCCTGTATGTCATCTTTGACAAATTGATGATCTTCACGATGTCTCTCGGATCATCCCTTACGAGAATGATTCCTGCTGATTCGATTGCAACATTGGTTCCCGCCCCTATAGCTATACCGAGATCTGCTTGAGTAAGAGCTGGTGCATCGTTGATACCATCGCCAACCATAGCGACCTTTAGATTTCTCTCTTGGAGCTCTTTTACCTTCTCAGACTTTTGATGAGGAAGCACTCGAGCGAAATATTCGTCGATCCCCAGCTCTTTACTCACCCATTCTGCGACGTCATGTGAGTCACCGGTGATCATGGCGGTTTGTACTCCTATTTTCTTGAGAGATTTTATCGTCTCAGATGATTCCTCTCGGATTATATCTGCAAGCGCGATCGCGCCGAGTAACACGCCGTCGCGAAGGACAAAAACAATGGTTTGTCCTTTTTTGCCCGCGGACTCCAACTTACCTGTCAGTGAATTGGGAAGGTTTATGCGTAGGTTCTCAAGCAGAGCTGGACCTCCCACCATGACTTCCTTACCGTCGACATACGCCTTTACACCCTTACCCTTTAATGCCTCGAACTTCTTCGGTTCGAGAAGGGCAATTCTTCGCTCTTTCGCCTTTGCCACTATTCCTTTTGCAATTGGATGTTCAGAAAGAGAGTCAAGGGAAGCTGCGAGATTCAACACCTCGTCAGTGTCAGTAGTACCCACATTCCAAATATCGACTACTCCGAACCGTCCCTCAGTAAGAGTGCCGGTCTTGTCGAAAAGAACTATGTCAACAGTCCGCGCAGCTTCAAGCGCCAGCCTCTGCTTTACAAGAAAGCCATTGTGGGCGGCCTTGGTGGTCGAAATCGATGCGACCAGCGGCACAGCGAGTCCGAGCGCATGAGGACAAGCGATAACAAGAACAGCGACCAGACGTGCCATAGCAAACGCCACTTCCGCACCCGCGAAGATCCATGAGACAAAAGTAATCAAACCTCCAATAACAGCAACGAGAGTGAGATAAAAGGCGGCTCTATCGGAAAGCATCTGAAGCCTCGATTTGGAGGCCTGGGCTTCGGCTACGAGACGCATGACGCCCGCTAGAAAGGTCTTATCGCCAATATTGTCGACCTCGACGCGAAGTGCTCCGTCTCCGTTTATCGTACCCGCAATAACACTGTCATTGACTCTTTTCGAGACAGGCTTTGATTCGCCGGTTACCATCGATTCATTCACATCTGATTCACCCTCCAAGATTTTGCCGTCAGCAGGTATTTTGCCTCCAGGTCGGACAAGCACCAGATCTTTCTCTCTAAGTTCAGAAAGAGAAATAGAGATTGTCTGACCATCACGCAAGACTTCGGCGGTGTCAGGCAAGAGCTTCGATAACTCCTTCAAAGCGCCTTGAGCGCCAGAAACCGCTCGCATTTCGAGCCAATGCCCGAGAAGCATGATCGTAATGAGGGTTGTAAGCTCCCAAAACAATGCCTCTTTGCCCGCCAGTACCGCATATACGCTCCAAACATAAGCGGCTGATATTGCGATCGCGATGAGCGTCATCATCCCCGGAAGACGACCCTTGATTTCTCTCCACGCGCTCGCGATAAAGACCCACCCACCGTAAAAGAAAACGAGCGTTCCGAGCACAAGCGGCATGTACTCTATTCCGCGAAACCCTGGCAACGTCCATCCGAACAAAGTCTTGAGGACATCAGCATATATCACAACAGGAAGAGTAAGAATGAGACTCACCCAAAACTTTTTCAAAAATACTGATGTGCTGTGACCCGCATGTTTATCATGGTCCATGTGACCTCCTGAGTCCTTCTTCTTTGAAGACACGGGCAACAATCTCATACCGCATTCAGGACATATCCCCGGCGTCTTCTGAATGATTTTAGGATGCATCAGACACGAGTATACAGACCCCTCTTGGAGCGTTGTCTGATGATCTGAATGAGTATGATCTTGCTTCATTTAGTTACTCTTCAAGCTTGAGTTATGCATCCATACATAATACGCGCCGAAGATCCAAGCGAAGATGAGCATATACACTGCTCCAAGAGCCATGCTCCACGGATTGCCCCACACAAAACCAGGCAGAGTCTCAAACAATGCATGATGCAGATCCTGACCGACAGATGTTCTGCCAAGAGGGAGATATCCTCCGACAAGGCAAATCAAATATGCGACCTCTAATCCGAGCACGCACTTCCAAGCGTATGACTTTAAAGCTAGTTTTTCCATAAAATTAAATAATATTATCTCCTTCGAGATATCCTATAGACTGACAGCATTTCTTTAGTCGCCTTATCGTCTTCGCCCTTTCTCATCTGATCGGCCACATGTGTTTTCAGATGATGCTCGAGAACAAGGTTCTCAAAGCCTGAAAGAGCCTCCTTAACGGCGGCAGACTGGTTGATAATGTCTATGCAGTATTTACCGTCTAAAAGCATTTTCTCGAGGCCGCTAATTTGCCCAGCCGCGATCCTAAGCCTTCTAACAGCATTTTTCAGGTAATCGCTTTCCATAGCTTAAGTATACCCCTAGGGGGTATACCCGCAAGAGCGTCGGTGGATAACTTTTATGGATCTACTTAATTCAAAACGGTGATCTTCTTGTTCCTAAGAACAATCTTTGATTTAAAACATGTTAGTAAATCTCTCTTTTCAAAAATGTTACCCTCTTTTATTAAATACTTCGCGTAGTTCCTTATATCGATATCTTTGACTGAATAATCACATGTTTCTCCACCAAGAATTCCGATGCTAAATTTTTTATGCCTTTCGATTTCCTGATGAAGCTTCTTCCGCAACCCGGATTGGTCAAGATCTATCTTTTCAGTAAATTCGAGTAGTTGTTTTACGAGATCACCCTCTTCGAGATACCCGTTCTTGCAATGCGTATCTCTAATTTTCGTGCATCCGTAATAAATGTATTTTTTAACAGACCCATCGGCAAGATTCTTGAACTTCTCTTGAGCGGTAATACCTGATCCGCAAAGACCGCATGTCATGAGTTTCGTGAAAGCAAATTCTTTATTCGTCTCTTTACTCTTTCGCTGGCATCTCAGTTGATTCTGAACTTGGTCAAAAAGCTCCTTAGAGATGAGCGGGGTGTGTTTGCCTTGGTAGAACTTTGCGCTGTTCTTGGGATATTCAAAAGTGCCGTAATAGAAATGATTGTGGAGGATAATGAAAATATTGCTTAGCGTGAGAGGCTTTCCGCTCCGAGCAGTGAATTCCCGGTCTTTGAGCCACTGATACACTTTCTTTCCGCCCCAACCCTCATAGCCTACTTTCTCAAATACTTGTTTGATGATCGGGGCGCGAATCGGATCTATGTGGACCACGCAAACCTCATTCACGTTCGAACTATTCACGTATCCAGTAGGCGCAGGAGCAGGCCATAGGCCCATTTCGCACCTCGTCCTCAGTCCCCGCTTCACGTTCACGCTCTTATTGTCGTTCTCGAGCTTCGCCTGCGAGCAAAGAATCATGAGGAGGAACTTGTCATTCGGGTTGTTTGTGAACTTCTGCCCATATGTCCGTATCTCGGCGAGTAATTTCTGATCCATGAGATCCACGACCGAACCGAGGTCTCCTGCGTTTCGGGATAATCGGTCTGGATGCCAGACGAGAATGCCGTCGTACTTCTTCTCTCGTATCTCGTCGAGGAGCTTCTTGAACTCCTCTCGCTGTCCCGAAGCTTTTGCTGAATGCGCTTCCCTTTTTATATCGACTATCTCTAGCCCCTCCCGCTCCGCGATCTTCTTCATCTCGTTTACCTGCGATTCGATCGACAGAGCCTGCTTCTCCTCTTGTTCGGTAGACTTGCGGGCGTACAGGCAATATCGGACCTTGGTTGCTTGTTGTTCCATACATCCATTGATGACAGAACCATCGGTTTTGCTAAGCCCGAGGCATTGGCATCATGTTGACAGCACTAGGTTAAAATCGCTTAACAAAAGGGTCTTTTAGCGATAATATGATGTCGTCAGTAACAACATAGTTACCTAACCCCGTATGGCGACATGCGGGCACGGTACGAATACAGTTAGTCACAAGACGATAAAGAACCCATCATCAGGGGTCACGTCTTGTGCTATTTCAGGGAAACCTGCGATATGAGCTTCGGCTCTACCTGGTGGTGGGCTTTTTGTATTTACAGAGCGCCACTGGATTTATCAGAGATCTGAAATAAACAATGGCGAAAATTCTCATATGTACCCAATGCGGCCACGTCGGAAAACCCGTGTACGCCACGAAAGGAAGCTTCGGCATCGAGATGCTTTTATGGCTCTTCTTCCTCGTACCGGGCCTCATCTACTCGATATGGAGGCTATCCTCTAAGACGAACGTCTGCGAGCAATGCAAGAGTCCGTCGCTCATACCAGTAACCTCCCCGAATGCGAAGAGTATATTTGAGAGCACGGGTCAGAACCAGGCAGAATATTTAGATACCGCAAAAAGTCTTGATGCCATCAACGCCAAGAGGGCAAAAACCAGAAAGATCGTCATACTTGTACTCATAGCGGTCTTCATCGGGAACATAGTGATCATGTCGGCCATACTGTCTTAAATCATTCCTATGTTCACCTCGCTCAAACTTTTCTTAATACAGGCGCTCGTCGCCGTAGGAATCATGTCCCCCGCCACCACTACGTCCATTGCGCCCACACCGATCGTAGAACCTCAAGCAATCATCGAAACGATTGCGGAAACCCCTACGGCCACTACCACGACTATAGAAACTTCTCGTGTCGAAGAAAGACCTGTTACGACTAAGCCTGTCCAGGCTCAGACCTCTGCGCCCGCGGTGAAATCAAACAACGATGTCCTCATCGTCGTGGAAGAACCCGCACCAACGAAGGTTGATCCGGTCGTGTACGCAAAGCCCGTGAACGGCTCATGCGGGGATGTCGCCAACAGGAAATTAACGCAAGCGCCGACCGAGTCTCTCTGCACTACAGGAGATCCGACTTCGGTCGAGGAGAAGGACAATACCTACAGCTGGACATGCATGGGCAAAAACGGCGGCTGGAACGCATCGACATGCCAAGCGTACAAGACCGAGGACGGCGTATGCGGAAGCCTAGCGAACAGCATCGTTCCTCCAAAGTTCAACGGCTTCACCAAGGACAAGCTCTGCACGGTCGGGTTCGAGACTATGGTCACGACCGTGGGACAACAGCTGAGCTGGCAGTGTGGCGGCTGGTTCGGCGGGAAGAACGCAATGTGCTACGCGATTCAGGCGGTAGATCCGAACTCGGTCAGGAGTTACTAGGCCCCGTCCTCCGATGAAGACCCCTTGGCTTTCATGCGTTCCGCATCCTTAACTTTCCGCTTCCTCTCGGCCTCCCATTCATTCACCCATTCTCTAACCTTCGCCTCCGCCTCCCTTCTCTTTCTCGCGGTACGAATCGGATCCTCTTCCTGCTCCTGAGCAAATCCTCTCGCGTACCACGGCGATTGCTTGAATTTAGGATGCCTGCGACTAAGCCAATACTGAATGGCCTTCCAATCGCCCTGCTCCACTTTCTTGAATGCGCCCATTTCAGCCACGTCATTCAAAACTTCATCGCCAGACAAAATAGCTGCGTCGGCGAGTATTGCGAACCATTCCTCATGCGCCCTCCACCGATAATAGGTCTGTCGAGATATTCCGTGCTTCTTGCACGCGTAAGAAACGATGGAAACCTCTGACAGCGTTTCGAGGAATTTTTCTTGCATCCTCCTCCCTTTCATTGGTGTATAATTTTTACCTTAAGACCCGTCAGCTTCTCCCAGCGACGGATGATGAGGTCGCAGAACCTCGGCTCAAGCTCGCATCCGTAGACCCTTCGACCGAGGGATTCGGCGGCAATAAGCGTGCTTCCCGATCCGAGGAAGCTATCGAGGATTATGTCGTTCTGTTTCGTGCACCTCTTTATCGCCTTCTCGTGGAGCTGTGGCGGCTTCGAGGTTGCGTGCTCATAGCTCCTTGCAGATAGGCGCTTGGCCGTCCACACATCGAACATGCCGTCCACTTTCTCTATGAGGTCGTTACCCGTACCCAGCTCCTTATTCATCACTTCGTTGAGATCGGTGATCGATTCGGCGATGTACGGCCTCCCTCTCGTCCCATATACAGCGGGCTCATACGCCTTGTTGAAGGCGACGGTCGGCACGGGATTGAGCGCGTTCTTGAGCCAGAGGCACACGCGCCTGTTCGTGATATCCAGAGTGCGGTAGAGCTCTTGGACCACGCCAATATAGATCTGATCGCACCAGTAGAAGACGTGCGCGTCTTTGCCGAGATAAAGCAAAGCACACTCCATACTCTTCTTTAGGAATTCTTTATATTCTCCGAACGAGCGCGAATCGTTCACGTCGCCTCCATACGACTTCTCCCCTCCTATACCTCCGTTATAGTCCACGTCTATGTTGTAGACGGGATCAGAATAGATCATCGAGGCTCGGTCTTTTCCGAACAGACGCTCCAAAGTCTCCGTCTTCGTCGAGTCGCCACAAATAACCCGATGCTTTCCAAGAAAAATGATATCGCCAAGCCTCGTCTTCGGCTCCTCTATCTTCTCAAGCTCTGCTTCGACATCGAAATCCTCCTCTTTCACCTCCCTATCCTCGTCGAATATCTTAGAGAGCTCAATATCGTCAAAGCCTGCGAATTCGAGGGTTTCCAAGTCGAAGGACTTGAGCAGGTCGAAGTCCCAATCACCACCGATCTTGTTAGAGGCGATGAGATATTCCTTAGACTCTTGCTCAGTGAGCTTCCTGTTCGGAACCCGAACATCGATCAGCTCATCTCCCCTGCCAAGGATTTGGAGGGCCTTGATGCGCTGGTGGCCAGCCAGTATAGCGCCATTGGTATCGATGGCGGGAATTTCGACGAGATTGTACTTCTTGAGGCTCCTCTTGAGGTCCGACATCTGCTTGTCGGATATCTTGCGAGGGTTGATCTCCTGAGGGATAAGATCGTCCACCTTTCTCTGGACCGTGGTCCATGTGAGCTTCGTGTTTTTCATTGTGTCACGTGCGCTAGCGAATAAATAGACAGAGGAATCACAAAAGCCTGACTTCATACGAAGGCTCAGCGCACCAAAATCTGATGCACTCAGGCTTTATATGAGGTCAGGCGGGTTAAATATGTCTATTTAAGCGGCACCAACACTCTATGTTTCCCTAGATAAGGAGACCTGCTCGTTTGAGCTCGCTCAGGCTGGCCTCTCGGTACGTCTTGCCACCGAGCGTCATTCGATCGGTCGTATCGAGTAGAGATTCAAGCTCTGAATCGGAGCTGTCAGGAAAATATATACCATTTATAGATATCTCCCCTTTCACGATCTTCTGCTTGAGATAAGGAGGGATGCGGAAATCGACCCGCACACTCCCGTCCGATCCGTCCAGACGAGCGTTCACCTTCTCTAGAAATATATTCTGTCGCTTGGAGGGGTCCCAGTTCTTCTCGTCGCGATTCCTGAGCTTCCTATTCGGGAAGCTTATGGAAACCGCTTTGGAATCCCTGATTTCCGCCTCCATGACAAAATCGTAGCATTCTCATTATGTGTGTACAATGTGTATAACCTGTGTACAACATTTCTCGCGAAATGTCTTGCATGAGTAAAGTAGAAGAGGTAGGATTGGGTCATGCATCAGATACAGAAAAAGCTCATAGAGCTCATCAGCAACCGCGAAGACGCAGGTTCGCTTAGCCTCAGGAAGATGGCGGAGATTGTCGGCGTACCAAATCGGCCCCAGACCATCAAACACCACCTCCAACAGCTCGAGAAGAACGGGCTGATCCAAATGAACCTTGAGGAGAAGTTCCTTAAGCTCGTGAAGAAAGGCTACAACAAGCCCGTAGCGAGCCCGCTCTATTCCCTGCCCGTCGTAGGCATGGCGAACTGCGGACCAGCCGCCGACATAGCCGAAGAGAACGTGAGCCAGTACCTCAAAGTATCGTCGAGGATGCTCCCCCGCAACAAGGAGAGGCTCTACGCCCTCATCGCGGACGGCCAGTCCATGAACAAGGCGAAGATAGACGGCAAGACGATAGAGGACGGTGACTTTGTTCTCGTGGACGGAAATTGCAAGACGTTTAAGAACGGCGACATTGTAGTTGCGGTCATCGACGGCATGGCGACCATCAAAAAGTATAGGTTCAACAAAGGGGATGAGACCATCGTTCTCGAGGCGGATTCAACGGAGAAGTACCTCCCCATCTTTCTCCATGAGGGCGACGACTTCCTCCTGAACGGGAAGGTTATCGGCATTATCAAAGCTAAGTAATTACAACATGGCAGCAAAAATTGAATTCTTTCCCGTAGACAACGGAGACATGACACTCCTGACGCTTGAGAGCGGGCGCCAGGTGCTCATTGATATCCACATCAGACAGATTGATGATTCTGAGGAATCACCACCAGACGTTACGACCATGCTCCGCAATCGACTGAAACGAGATGAACAGAACCGCCTGTACGTCGACGCTTTCCTGCTCACCCACCCAGACGAGGATCATATCCTCGGACTCTCTGAACACTTCCATCTCGGACCAATCGAAGACTGGGACGAGGATTCCGACAAAATTATCATCCGAGAGATGTGGTCGTCTCCGATCATATTCCGCCGAAAGAGTACGCTGGCTGAAAAAGCGAGCGTCACACTTTGCGATGACGCCATCGCTTGGTGGAACGAGGCGCGCCGACGAGTAAAAGCTTTCAGGGATGGAGACGGTCTCAACGACGGTAACCGAATTCTTGTGCTAGGAGACGATATTGGCGATAAGGAAGCGGGATTGGAACAAATCAATATCCGCATCGGAAATAGCTTTAGCCACATCTGCGGAACCGAGGACGGCTCTGTGATTATTGACTTGCTCGGCCCATTGCCTCAGCAGGAAACCGAAGAGGACGAAGAGGCATTGGCGAAAAACCGCTCAAGCGTAATAGCCCGTTTCCGATTCACGATAGACGATACAGATGATGCATTCATGTTCCTCGCCGGAGGAGACGCCGAAGTGTTCGTATGGGAGCGCATTTGGGACATGCATAAAGACCATCCCGCAACCCTCTCCTACGACCTTCTTCAGACACCTCATCATTGCTCATTTCATTCAATGTCCTCAGACAGCTGGTCCGAGCGAGGCGAGGATGCGAAGGTGAATTCGAAAGCGTTGAACGCTCTGTCCCAAGCAAAGAAAGGCGCAAGCATAGTTTCTAGTTCAAAGCCGATTTCGGACGATGACGATGATCCTCCTTGCGTTCGCGCCGCGCGCGAATACGAGGCAATTGCCAAAAGGGTTGGTGGAAAGTTCATATGTACAATGACACACCACGGAGAGGGAGAGCCTGACGTGCTTCTCTTCACGCTTGGCGAAGATGGTGGAAATAAAGGATACCATTCCCCTATTCCAACCGGCCCAGTAATCTCTCGCCTCGACCCGCCAACAGGAGAGTTTGAAAAACACGGTGGCGGTCGTTATGCCTAAGTCAACAACAACACACCGCAGGACATTCCGTGAGTCCATTTCGAATGTCGACAAGTTTCTTCGAGAAAAACTCGGAAACGCGATTAGCACCCTCTCAAATAGAGAGCTGAGCGGTTATGATAACGGCCATCGCTTTGTGCGTGGATGGAAAATCAAAGACAAATCGCTCGAGGCAATATTTAAAGTCTTGATTCCAAGCGACTTTCCATACGGTGTCCCAAGAATCGCGATTGAGGATCTAGAAGAACCCGACAGGGATCTCGGTAAAACTGTCCCCCACATTGAAGGCAAGGGTCTCCTCTGCCTCCCGAAGCTCAATGCTTCTCCAAGCAACCCGACAGGACTTGTGCGCGAGCTACTCCAGATGGCGAAGACATACATAGAGACCTTCTCTAACCAACCAGAAAGGGTTGATCAAGATTTCCAAGACGAGTTCATCTCTTATTGGAATCGACATAGGACAAAGGATGCGGACCCGATCTTGTCGCTAATCGACCCCCTCTCTGAGACGCATGAGATAATGGTCAGCAAGACGAAGGATGGTTTCCTGATCGTTGGTGAATCGACCGAGACCATCAGCAGCTGGCATAAAAATCGATTTCCGATGACGAAAGAGCTACCTTTTCAAAAAGGTCTCTTTATAAAATTGGACAAACCCCCGATACCAGAGCAGTTTCCAGATACAGTTTCGGAACTTAAGAATCTGATCGTATCTAATGCTCCAAGCGCCCTAAATGCCTTTATGGGGCGCCTAATAAACGTGAACCCGTATGTCGTTATAATGTCGTTCGCCAAGGGCTCCGAAGTCGGACTTATCGGCGTAAGCATTCTTAGCAACACCGACAAGTCGCGAATCACCCGCGGCTTCAGAGGCACCGCCTACATGACCCCCGAAATGAAACTGAATCGACTGACAGAGCACTCGGAAACCAAAAGATGTCAGGTAGTCCGCCTAGAACATGATTGGGTGCACGGCCGAGGCAAAGACACGTCTCAAGGTATCTTAAAGAAATCGAGGGTAACAATCCTTGGTTGCGGTTCTCTGGGTTCTCATACGGCAGTACGGCTCGCACAAGCGGGCGTGGGACAAATCACCCTAGTGGACCCAGAAAGCCTTGATGCCGCTAACGTGGGGCGACATGCTTTGGGAATCCGCCACATAGAAAGGTCGAAAGCATATTCTCTTTCAGAGGAGCTAAGGGAGCGATTCCCTCACCTTAAAATCCTACCTTGTCCTACGAAATGGGAGATTCTGATGGAGAAAAATTCAGATCATTTTAAAAAAGCCGACCTCGTCATAAGCACGATTGGTGAATGGCATGCGGAGGGGCCATTAAACGAATGGCAGTCATCAGAAGATTTAGCCCCACCAATCCTATACGGTTGGATGGAGGCGCGCGCATCGGTCGCACACGCAGTGCTGATAAAAAAACCAGGTCCATGTCTTCAGTGCGTATTGGAAGAAAACGGCGACATGAGGGCGCCTGACTCTGAAGGTTGGCCTGATAACGATGGATTGGAATCAGAACCAGCGTGCGGCTCAACGTTTCAACCCTACGGACCCATCGATCTAGCTTTCGCTGAAGCCCTCGTCTCGGACCTGGCCATCGCCATGTTGACAGGAGATCAGGTAGAGAGCATTCATAGGGTACACGCGGTGTCTAAAAGCCGCATGGAAAAACTTCGAGGAAAATGGACAGATACCCACAAAAAGTTTCGTCCCGAGGGTTTCAACGGGAGCTTCCAATATGAGAGGCCCTTAAAGAAACACAAAGAGTGTCCACTCTGCTCACAAAAAACATGAAAGACTTAACCTACAAACTACCTGGGTCTTTGGGCATAGTAATCTTCAGCGAGGCTGCGCTCAGAACAATCTCAACGTATCGTCAGTGCGGCTTCTTCAGCAAGGAAGCAGGAGGGCAGCTATTTGCAGAAATTGAGAACGGTGTCATGCGAATAGTAGACGCGACCGAACCAAGAAAAAAAGACCGTCGAGGGAAATTCAGCTTTTGGCCCCACCGACCAACTGAACAAACCGAAATCAAGGAACGCTTTAAGAAAAAAGGCTTGCACTTCGTAGGCGACTGGCACACTCACCCTGAATCCACGCCATCCCCTTCTGGGAGCGATGCAAGAAGTATCGCAGAGACCATGAGGCAAAGTCGCCATACCCTGCCAGGCATCCTATTAGTAATCATAGGGACCTTAGAGCTTCCCGACGGTCTATATGTCGGATTCCAAACCAAAACGATGCTCTACAAGCTTGATGTGTTGACGACTGGCGAAAAAGTGGTTTAAGCGTATTATTTGCTCATGACCGATAAGATATTCTCTAAGCTGAACGTATACGACCAGATCGGATATCTGCTTGTTGGCAGCATCGCCTCACTGGTTTTCCTTTTCAACAACAAATTACTCGGCTCCCCTATCGACATCCCGGCTTTTGATATCAGTAGCCTAATCATATGGGCGATCGTGGCTTATTTCGTGGGTCATATCGTCCACGCAGTTGCCAATATAATCATCAAAGAAAATAAAACCGATTTCTCCGAATCGGACAAGGAGATACTTGAACGAGGAAAGCACTTCTTCGACCTCAAGAAGCAAGAACTCAATGCCACATATCTCTTGTGTTACATGCTCGCGTCTGCAAAAGATGTAACGGGCCAAGTCCAATCATTCAATGCGTACTACAGCCTGTATCGGGGCTGGTTCATAATTTTCCTGCTAGAGATGAATTTCCTTTCATTTACGAGCATAATGCATGGCTTCAGCCTGCACATCCTCATACTTTTCAGCATAGCCTCATTCATTGCCTATCTCACCCTCAATAGAACACGAAGGTTCTACGGCTACTCTCGCGCAAAGACACTTCAAACATTTACTCTGATTGAGAAACTCAAACTATAATCAGAATCGTATGAAGCCAAACAATTTTCTTCAGAAAATCGGCATAGAAAGAGGAAATCTCAAACCGTTTTCACTCTTCGTGCTGGGCATTATCCTAGTCACAACCGCATTTACTGTAACTCCATTCTTTGCAACTATCGGTCCAGCAATTCTTATCATCGTCTTTGGTGTCTTTTTCTCAATCCTGTGGTTTGTTGCTGGCTATGCTGTATTCCGCTCACTCCTCGTCGCGAGCGTCGGGCTCAGCTTCATCATATTCATAGGCCAGTCTTACTGCGACCTGCCTATTGACGAGCGCGTGGCAGACAGCGCGCTGATGACCCTTATTGGATTCGGCTTCATCTATGTGACAGCGCAATTCGGCAAGTCTCTCTACAAGGAATTATTCGGAGACAAAGATGCAAAGGAAGATTGGAAGCAAAAGGGCATGATTGGCGTTCTTAAAGAGATCAATCAGAACAAGCATTCATGGCTCGCGCTCATCACATATGGACTGCTTATAAGTCTGTTCATCTGGCAGGTTAATAGCGTAATCAGACCAATTATTAACGGCCTCTGCGTGTACTAATATGGCATTTGCAACGAATGGTACGCCCAACATGAAGGGTCTTGAGGATAAGGTAGAGAAGCTCCAAGAACTGCTCAAGAAAAGGAGGTGGTGGGAAACTACCTGGGTGCAGATCATTGCCTTTATAGGGGCAGTTGCTGGTATCGTCAGCCTCTATACCCTTTTCGAGTAGCCACTGTCGCTCCCAAACAAAATATGGAGAAAAAGAATTACAGGATGAAGGCCGAGGCAGGAACCTTCAAGCTCACCCTGAATGTGCTGAGGGTCACTCACATGAGGCCCGGCTTCAAGCGTTTCCTAAGAAGGGTCTGGGCAGGCTTTTCACTAAGTGGGGATACCACTAAACATCCCGAGGGAGTGATACTGAGCAGGGTCGTCGATAGAGAGAACAATAAGTACGAAGAGCTGGTAATCGATAATAAGACCGGCACGGTCGCACGATCCGTACAAGAACCGCTAACCGAGCATTTCTCCAGATCAAAGAAATCATAATCCTTAAAGCAGTGTCACTTTTGTCACATTTTGGTCGCTCAGGACGGGTCGATTTGATAAAATTAGGAACGTCACAAAAGCGTTGCTGGGTATAGCATCGTTTGGTTCTATCCCGAGAACGCCAACCAAGTTGAGAGTAGTTTATATCGCTCAGGACGGGTGCTCTAGTATCAAAGTTACAAATCAGAAAATCTGATACAATTTTGGTATGAAAAATTATCAAGGGGATTTTATAGCTCCTACAGTCATCGGGTTAATTATTTTAATTGCGGTAGGCGGTGGAATATATTTTGTTCAAAAGAAAAAAGTTCAGCCGATAACCGAAGGAACAAATAACGTCTCTGGCTTAACAACCTACAAAAACGAACAGTATGACTTTGAGATTTCATACGATTCGTCAAAGCATTCTATAAAAGCAGAGGGAGATAAAATCGTCGGTTATACAGATTACGATTTAATTTTTAACGAATCTAATAAGCGCGGATTTGAAGAGAGTCATACGTTGTATGCCTTTCCGAAAGAAGTTGCTGAAACAATAGACAATGCTATTAAGAGAGTGATCCTCACATCTGAACATAATCCTAAGGATGTGTGTAGAGCATTGCCCCTATCAGAAATGGGCGATTATACAAGAAGGTACATAGACTGCGGTGACACTGAGACTGAGTATAAAAATTACGAGAAGCTCCCAACCTATTATGTTGGACGTTCCCCATCAGCATACTTCCTCTACAATCCATCGTATCCCCATGTTTTCTTTTACGCCGTGGGAGATCAAGTAAGTGACAATTTCTTGCTTACAGGCTTGAAATTCACCGGAGCAAGCAATGTGCCATCAATCAAAGTTACTTCTCCAAATGGCGGTGAAACTTGGAAAATGTCCGAACAGAAATCTATTGTTTGGACTTCATCTAACCTGCCAAGTAATGCAAAGGTTGGCATTAGGCTGAGGTCAGAAAAAGATTTTTCCTATTTCTGTGATCCTGTTGGGGCAGAAGTTTTAGCAAAGCA
The DNA here is from genome assembly GCA_035714745.1 of Minisyncoccota bacterium. Classification (GTDB taxonomy): domain Bacteria; phylum Patescibacteriota; class Minisyncoccia; order Phycocordibacterales; family UBA6065; genus UBA6065. The sequence goes on from DASTLR010000007.1 coordinate 29,849, forward strand.
GGGTTCATTTGCTATCACCCCAGCAACTACTGTATGTGTCGGCATCACATCAAGTCGACCAGAAGACAGATTCAAGCTCACTGCTGGTAGGTATAAAGTCGAGCTCGGTGCCACGAATTACGGCGGTGGAAAGGGGCTAATGGATTCAAGTGACAATTATTTCACCATTACGAATTAAAAGTCATCTCGTCTTTAGGTTATGATCACGAAAGAGCTCATTGAACATATAAAAAATCAATCCGCTCTAGGGAAAAATTCTCTGGATATAAAACAGGAGCTGATTTCTAGTGGTGGATGGTCAGCGTCAGATATAGATGAAGCGTTCAGGGTTATTAACTCCACACCAAGAAGATCGGTCCTGCCTTATATCTTTTCTGCTATATTATTCCTAGTTTTAGGAGGTGTCGCATTCGCGCATATAACGAAAAGCGCTCAACCCAACCTACGTCAGACCGTAGAAAATCCTGATGTCTCAGAAATGATATTTAGAGATAATTCTATAAATATCGATAACTCTAAAAATACCGTCGTCCCACCGATTCAAGACGAGACTAAAGAAGCTCCACTCGCTCAGGACCAAAAAACTCCTACAGAAAATCAGAAACCGATCAAAAGCTACAATCTCGGCACTATTTCTATCCGAGCAATCGTTGCAAATATAGATGAAGTGAGCGATAAGTTTGGATCCTATGGGATGAAATTTGGTAAGTCGAAATTATCCGAAGTAGACCAAGCACTTCAGAGATTGAATACGTTTGTAAAGAAAAGTTCATACGAAAAAGCACAATTAGAATGGACTACCTCGGGTGTATATGAACTTGGGAGGGGTGTATGTGACAAGAGTTCGTATGGAGCCAAGGTAAATGATCTCATCGAACGAGCTTTGAAAGCTGCTGATTCAGAAAGTCCACTCGAAGACTATTCTTTCTACGTTGTAATTCATCCATTGCCCGATTGTCCGAGTGGTGAATATTGGAGTTATGAAGGACGGGGTCAATTCAAGACATATAGTCTCAATGGTAGGACCGTCAACCTAAGAGGCATACATATAAGCGACTTGTCCGATCATTATCTCTTTCATGAATTTGGACACTCACTTGGCTATAAACTAGAAAAAGGAATCGGTCACCCCGACTATATGAACTGTCCAATAACAACAAATGGCAGTGAAGTTCAAATCGCTATATCAAATACCTGTCGCCATATTTTCGATTTCAATAGTGGTGCAACACCGATCTACACAATGATGTCTACGCCAAACACTTTGGCTGATTATAGTGCTATCGAAAAGGAAACTGCTGATTGGTTGGATGGTTCCGATATCATTACAGCGACATCCGGAGAATATCTTTTATCAGCACTCGAACAAGCTGGACCAAGTCCGAAAGCTCTAAAAATTCCTATCCGGGGAACAAACTATACGGCATACGTGTCCTTCAGACTGCTCGGTGACAACAAACCAAATGGTGTTATTTTGGATATAACAAACGGCGGAGTCGATAGCTTCCTTGTGACCAACAGTGCTGACAAAAATCAGCCACTCAAAATAGGGACATCTTACCGTCTGGGGACAAATGGTCCGATCATACGGGTTATCAATATCGAAGATAATTCTGCTTCGGTCAGTATATCTAGCTCAAATTAAAAGCTCGCCCGACTTGGAGCGAGTTTCGACAAAGTTTGAACGTATTTGTCTGATTACGTTTAATAGTAGCGGAGTTCCTTTCCTTTGAAGCTAACCGAAAACGGGCTGACGAGAAGTGTTCGTCCGCCAGCGATGGGTTTAACTTTCATCTCTCCGCCTTTGATGATCTCTAGGAAAATGAATTCTCCTCGGCCGTTTGATACGGTAACTTGATCACCGGGCTTGACGCCCGATTTCTCAATCATCTTCCGTTTGACGATTGCCTTCTTATAGGGGTGCATAGGGAACCTCAGGTACTGAAACACTTGCTTCCGCTACCGACGTATTCAGGTCTATCAGCCCCGACTTCAAAAAGTTGGGATGCGACAAAGCCGAACGAGCGACTCCCGATGTAGCCGTTCTGGTATACGAACAAGTCAAAGACGCTGATTATCCGCAGATCTTCGGCAGCTTGGATCAGAGCCTCGATCGTCTGGTGTTGACCACCCCGCAGATCAAGAGCTTTGTGGCGAATCATGCAAAGGACCACCTTCTCGAGGCAGAATGGACATGTTTTCGCTTTCTCTTTAAGACGGGTAACGAGTTCTTCATTGCGGACGCGCGCGTTCTCTCTGACGGCGGCCGCGAGGTTCGCGTCACCCGCTTCCTGGACGGCTCTGTCCGGCATGCCAAATACCGCCATCGTATCGTGGTTCCTCAACTAGCTGAGAACTAGTTCTCTAACATCGTCCCACGCCACCGACCAATAGGATATACTCTAAATAATATGTGGTTCATCTACGCGCTTTCAGGCGCACTAATATCATCGTTTCGAAAGATAAACGAAAAGCATCTAAGCCATGCGGTCGATCATTTGCATTTAGCATGGATGACGCGACTAGCATCATTGCCTGTGATAGCAGCGCTTGCAGCCATGACCGGACAGCTCTTGGTAGATCGCCCGCTGTCGATGTCGTTTTGGGTCAGCCTGACCGTCGTCATCTGCGTGACGACGCCGCTCGATACGATTGTGTATCTACAGAGCCTACAGCACGGGCAGCTATCAAAGATATCCCCACTCCTTTCTTTGTGGCCAGCGCTCACGCTTGTGACCGGCGCTGTTTTCTTGAAGCAGATTCCAAGCATTGCGGCCGTACTGGCAGTGCTCATCATTGTAGTCGGAGTATATGTATTGAATACAAAGCGAGGTGAGGGAAATGTCTTTCGTAACCTGTGGAACGATCGCGGCACGCGCTTTGCCCTCATTGGAATCGTCACGCTTGCCTGTAACTCGACTCTAGGCGCGATCGGGGTCGCCCAGTCGGCGCCGCTGTTCTTCGCTCTCTGGATGACCATCGGGTCAGTAGTGGTCCAGTTCGTGTACGCTCAGATCATCGCGCCAGGCAAATATCGCGGCGCGAACAAGGGCATGATCGCTCAAAACGGCGCCATTCAGGGCTCCGCGGCCGCTTTCTATTTTTACGCCGTGGCGACGGGGCCGATCGCCTATGTGACGGCCATCCGGTCGCTCTCCTCTACGTTCTCGGCCATCTTTGGCGCCCGCGCTTTCAATGAAGACCTGGGTAGGCGCAAGATCATCGCCCTTGCACTGATCGCTGTCGGCGCAGTTGCGCTGGGCTTACTGACATAAAGCTTGCATTATTGATCCGCGGCGCTGATTGTTTGCCATCTGCCAGCATCCCTATCACCATGCTCAGAGCGCTCTTTCGAGACCCAGCTCGATCTCTTTGAATCCGGAATTCTTGTAGAAGCCGATAGCCTTTGCGTTGTCGAAATAGACTCGGACAAAGACCCGGTCGAAACCCTTCTCTTTAGCTATCTTGAAGCATTCGTCTAGGAGCATCCTCCCCACGCCTTTTGATCGATAAGCAGGGCTTACTCCCATATCATTCACTTCCAAGTATCTGCTTTTGCGCCCTACTTCTTCTTTTTTGCTTCCTGCCAAATAGCCGATCCTCTTGCCATTCTCTTCGGCAATGAGACAAAGAGCGTCGGCATCCCTCGCCATCGATGTGTAATAGCCCTTTGCTTCATCAGTCAGCGACCACCCAACCTGAGGGTCACTGTCGTATTGTTGGTTGTCGACGAAGACTTCGTTGTTCAGCGCCTGTAGATACGACACATCCTGACCGGTCGCTCGACGTATGGTTATCATCCCTTAACTATAGCAGATATACTCCGCCGTGTTCTTTAACAAGGAAAGGGCTATACTATCGTCAGCCAGAAAAAACCTATGAAAGCGACCAGCGCCCGCGCGGCCCTGGTGGCGCTACACGGCCGAGAGAAAAAAGAGATTTCCTGGAATCTAAAGCGGCGATCGCCTAGATCCTGTATTGCTTGTGCAGGCTGATCTTGATGCCGTTGGCAACCGCCTTTCTGATGGTGTCCTGGGTGCCGGTCGAGCCGTTGACCTGGAAGGCATAGACCTCCTGGGCGGCGCGGACCTCTTCCCTGTCGCGCAGGTCGTAATGCTCCTGGGTGATGGTGGTGTAGGGCATCTCGACCAGGTTGCGCGGATTGGCCCTCTTGATGGCCCACAGCAGGCGCGCCAGATTGTCGATATCTCGCATGGTCAAGGGAAAGAGCACGCCGTTGGCGCGGTTGTCCTCGATGTAGCTCTCCAGGTCGGCGGGGATGATGACTTTCAAGTGGGCGCAGGTCGGATCGAGCCGAAAGGCCTCGTCCATGGCGAAGTAGTCGACGCCGGTGGCGCCGCCCGTCAGCACGCCGTCGCCGCGGGCGATGACCTCGCGCACGGCCTCTCTGACGTCAGCCTCGACGCGCTTGTCGGTCAAGCGAAAGGTGCCGGTAAAGAGGACCCATTTCATACGTAGATAAGATAGTATCATATTTCGCCATCCATGAAGCCGTCTGCTACACTTCTTTCGTACCAATAATGCAGACCGCATAAGCAAAGAACGAATGCCCAACAAACAAACCATCACTGTCGAGACCTCGATCCAGGCGCCCGTCGAGCGCGTATGGGAGATATGGAACGAGCCCGAGCATATCGTGCGATGGTGCCACGCCTCGGACGACTGGGAGGCTCCGACCGCCGAGAACGACCTGCGCGTCGGCGGGACCTTCCGCACAGTCATGGCCGCCCGCGACGGCAGCGCCCGCTTCGATTTCGCGGGAACGTACGCGCGGGTGACGCCGCACAGGGAGATCGACTACGTCATGGCCGACGGGCGCCGGGTCTCTGTCCGCTTCGAGACCGTGGGCAGCGCCACAAAGATCGCCGAGACCTTTGATCCGGAGAGCGAGAACCCCCTAGAGATGCAGCGCGCCGGCTGGCAGGCGATATTAGACAACTTCGCCCGCTACGCGGAGAAGGCAGCGAAATAATATATGAAGATACAAAAGATCACTCCGTTCCTGTGGTTCGATAGCCGGGCCGAAGAAGCCGCTCATTTCTACGTCTCGATATTCAAGGATTCCCGGATCCTGGATGTGGCCCGCTACCCCGAGAATTCCCCGGGCAAGGCCGGCTCGGTGATGCTCGTCTCTTTCGAGCTTTTCGGCCAGAAGTTCTCCGCCCTGAACGGCGGGCCGGTCTTCACATTCACCGAGGCCGTCTCCTTTATGGTCGAGTGCGAGGACCAGGCCGAGATCGACCATTATTGGAATAGCCTGACCGCCGACGGCGGCAAGGAGGTCGAGTGCGGCTGGCTCAAGGACAAGTACGGCCTCTCCTGGCAGATCGTGCCAAAGATGTTCTCGGAGCTGATGGCCCGGGGAGACAAGGAGAAGAACGACCGCATGCTCAAGGCCCTCTGGACGATGAAGAAGCTCGACATCGCAGAGCTTCAAAAGGCGTACGACGGCACGCAGTAACGGCAGCGAGCAAAAAGCGAACAAGAAAAAGCCACCCCTAGGGGTGGCTGTGCCGTTAGGACGTGACGGCCGCGACCTTCTCGTATTTGTTCCTGATAAGGATGCGCGACCGACCAACCTGATCGAGCGGGATGACCTTTACGGCCAGGGCGACGCGATTGTCGGCGTTGAGGGCCTGCCAATACGCCTCGAGGATCTCCTCGGGACTCCCCCGCAGCGGCATGAGCAAGGGCTCACCATGAAACGACGGCAGCGGATTGCCGTCACCCCTGTAGGTAGTGACACAGTAGCCGAATCCGCGGCCGATGGTCTGATACCGATAGCCGATCCGCTCGCACGAATCGTCCCGGGACGATTTGCGGATGATGACGATCTTGTAGTGCCGCTCGCCGGTGATGGGATGGATCCCGAAAACTCCCGTGATGCGCGGAGTAAAGTTCGGCACATCCGATTCGTATGTATAGTCCATGAGACCCACATCCATATTCCTCGAAGCCATCACGTCATCGGTCTGGCGGCCATTGCTGACCACAAAATATGCGCCATCGTCGAGCATGGCGTCATAGACGATGAGCTCAAGCTGTTTCGGATCCGTGGACTTTGACGGGTCGGCGAGCTCGACTGAGAGGCGGCCGAATTCCTGGCCAAAGACGCGATTGCGGCTGCTCTCGCTCCGCCCCATGATCCAGTAGACCTGGAGGGCGTTATTGCCCTCCTCGTCCATGCCGAGGATGAGGCCCCGGCCGGGATAGGGATTTTGGGCGAGGGCGTTGAAGTTCTCCAATGCCAGCTGCGCAGGTATCTTCATGACTGAATGTTCAGGATTGAGGTTGAAGGGTTCTTTCCCCACATTAAGCAAGGAAAGTGCTTTGTCAATGAGATGTCCCACGCGACGCGAGCCATTCGCGTCGGGGATTTACCTTCCCTTTTCATAGTCAGCAATTGCATACCTCCGGTTTTCTATATTCCAAGCCATATCTTTCGGTCAGCAATTGCTAACTATATTTTTAAAACACTGCGCGCCGCGCGTGATTTTGTGCGACCATTTTAGAAATTCTGCCCTGCACAGCACCGCCTAGCAATTCAAAGGCAGTTAACATCTACATCAGATAGGGATATGATGGAGGGCGAATGTCCCTCATCATCCGCGACCAGCTCGTGACACCGCCGACGTGGTTCTCGTCCTTTCGCGACCTGACCCTCTACTGCAACGTCTTCCTGCATGCAGAGATCCTCATCGAATCCGAGGATCCCGACCCCTACTGGAAATGGATCAAGCCGCGCGGCGGCATGGACTTCATCGAAGATTTCGTCCGGCCCGGCAGCGAGGACGGCGTCAGGCTCGACATCGAGCCGAACTTCCCCCGCACCGTGGTGACCGACCGCATCGCTCCCGAGAACGTCCATCGGCTCATCGCCCAGCTGAGATTCTGCGGCAGGTTATGACGAGCGGCCACCACCCGCGATCAAGGCGCCGACTGAAAAGGTTGGCGCCTTTTTCATTGCGTCGTTCGTACTAGAGGCGTATGGAAAGCATAAAGAAGAAAGACTCAAAAAAGATCGGCGTGACGTTCAGCGCCTTCGACCTCTGCCATGCCGGGCACATGAGGATGCTCAAGGATGCCAAAAATCAGTGCGACTATCTCATCGTCGGCCTGCAGGACGATCCGGCGCAGTCCACTGACCGAGACTACCGCCTGCGCACGGGCGGCAAGCCAAAGAACACGCCCATCATGTCCCTGGCCGAACGCCGCGAGATCCTGGAGGGCGTCCGCTACGTCGACGAAATCTTCGTCTATTCTACGGAGGAGGACCTCTTGAACTGGCTGAAAAACAACCGCTACGACGTGCGCATCCTAGGCTCCGACTGGGAGGGCAAGCCCTACACCGGCCACGACCTGCCGCATACGGCCTACTTCCACCGCCGCGACCACCCCTACTCCACTTCGGAATTGCGCGAGCGCATCTATCTGGCCGAACATGCCAAGCGCGAGGCCCTAGAGCTCGACCGATCCATCGAGGAGAGCCTCAAAAGCATGCTGAGCGGCCCGCAGAAGGCGTAATCACGGATTACAGAGGCAAGAAAAAAGACGCCCGGTGAGGGACGCCCTTGCTATCGAACTGTCGGTCACTTCTTGGCTTCGGCCGGCCTGACCGCTTCGAGCAGTCGGACCGTCACGAGCGAGTATCCGATTGCACCGAGGATGGCTCCGACCGACGCCCCGACGAGCGGCGAATCGAACTTCCATCCGACGACGGTGCCGATCATGGCGTAGGTGGCGGTCTGGACCCGGGCTTCGCAGTGGATCTTGCGGAACACGAGAGCCGTGAACTTCGCCATGTGCACGAAGAACCACGTGACGCCTTTGCCTATCGTCGCGCGGTGCCTGTAGAGCGCCGATACGGTCAAGGTGATCAGGCGCGCGGTGCCAATGGGTAGCAATGACCACCTCAGATCGGAGAACATTTTCTTGCCATACGCCGCATCGCCGATGATGAGCATGAACATGGCCGGACAAAGTGGCATTGCCGCAGAGAAAAGCAGCGATGCACTCATCGTAACTGATGCCGGGAGAATATCGCCACCCGAGTAGCCACTTACGATCAAACATACGACAATATTTGTCGCGCTCATTGCCACTCCGACGATCACAAACACAATCGTCCAGCCGGCCCATCGAAGGAAAGCAACAGTCTTCCGACCAATCCATGCCGCCACCCGACTGAAGTAGAGGCCGAAGTCGCATTCCTTCCAGGCCTCGATGACGGCCACGGCCACGCTCTTCGGGTCGAGGAGCACGTAGCCCGCCGCACCGCCGGCGATGAGGCCGATGGCGAGCGACAGGAAGGACTTCTCGAACCAGCGGACGCTGACAACGGAGCCAAAGAAGGCCCCGGCAAAGATGGCAAAGGCCACCTGGAACAAACGATTCTGAGTCTTCATGAGGAAATTCCCTGTGCCGTGTACCGATGGCACGGTCCTGAAGTGACGTCAAGGAACGTATATTTTTCATATTATACAATATTAACAGTACTAAATCAATACCCCTCGCCGCCCGCCCTGTCGCGTCAAGCGGGACAGTGGCCGAATGGCTCAATGGGGCCTTTATAGGGATGGACTTGCGCTCCATACGGGTTCCTGTATACTCCTGGCGCCCCTGAACGACCGTGGATGCCGAACTTCCGTTAGCGGGGCCTTCCCTCCCCGCGAAAAGCACGCTACATGAGAACCATTGCAGTATTGTTAGACCCTTTGAGAAAGGTTGTGTTGGCTCTGGCCGTGGTCGCAGCGGCAGCGGCCTCGATCCATGCGACGGCATACGCAGCGACGCCCGTTAACGCAAGCGTAAATATCTGGTGGCCGGCCCAGAACGCCGCCCTCGACGGCACTCAGCCCTTCAAGGCGGTCGTCGACGGCCATGATCTGTCCGACTACGACATGTACTGGTCCGTCGACGGCGGCGGCCAGGTCAAGATGTACGACAGCCAGGCGGACTATCCCCACAAGGAAGCCATAGTCGACCTCTCCGGATGGAACTGGAGCTCGACCGGGACCTATTCCCTCTCGTTCATAGCCAAGGACCATTCAGGGAACGAGATCGCCCGCAGCGCGGTGACGATCAAGCACGGCGCGCCTGCCCCAGCGCCTACGGCGCCAAACCCTCTTACAAACCCTACTGCTCCTACCCCTACCATCTCGGTCGCCCCAGCGACGACCACGGTAACGCCGGTAGAAACCGCAAGGCTTGATATCCGAGTTTGGTGGCCGACGGCGAACGCGACCGTGAGCGGCGTCCAGCCCCTCAAGGCCGTGCTCGGCTCGAACCTCTCCGCCTATAGGATGTACTGGTCCGTCGATGGCGGGGCCATGACCGAGATGAAGGACAGCTACGCAGACGCTCCCCACAAGGAGGCGATGATCGACTTTTCCAGCTGGACCTGGAAGGGCTCGAGCGCCTACGTCATCACCCTGACGGCCAAGGACCTGAAAGGCAACGTCGTCGGCACCGGCAGCGTCTCGGTGTATGTGAAGAGCGCGGCCCCCGCCCCGGTGGCGGCGTCCGCTCCGACAGTTTCCTCCGCGAAGCTGTACGTAGACCCCAACAACCCTGCCATCGCCCAGTCGCAGGCATGGGCAAGCTCCCGGCCAGCCGACGCGGCCGTCATGGCCAAGATCGGCACCCAGTCCACGGGCATCTGGCTCGGCGGCTGGAACGCAGACGTGCAGTCTGACGTCTCCCGCGCCATGAGCGCCGCTTCGTCCCAGGGCTCGATGCCCACCTTCGTGGCATATAACATCCCTGGCCGCGACTGCGGGTCGTATTCGGCCGGCGGCGCCTCGAACGCCAGCGAGTACCTGGGCTGGATACGCAAGGTATCCGCAGGCCTCGGCTCGGGCAAGGCCATCCTCATCCTCGAGCCGGACGGCATCGCCTCGATCGACTGCCTCTCTGATTCCCAGAAGGCGGACCGCTACTCGATGCTCTCCCAGGCCCTGGACATCCTGAAAGCGAACAATGCCGGGACCAAGGTCTACGTCGACGCCGGCCACTCCGGCTGGGTGAACGAGACCGAGATCGCCAGCCGCCTGGCCAAGGCCGGCATCGCCAAGGCAGCCGGGTTCTCCCTGAACGTCTCGAACTTCGTCGGCACGGACGAGAACGTCGCCTACGGCGCGCGCGTCTCGCAGATCGCCGGCGGAGCGCACTTCGTCGTCGATACCTCCCGAAACGGCTCGGGATCGAACGGAGAGTGGTGCAACCCTTCGGGCAGGTCGCTTGGCCAGCAGCCGACCCTGTCCACGGGCAAGACCCTCGTAGACGCCTTCCTCTGGGCCAAGAAGCCCGGAGAGTCGGACGGAAGCTGTAACGGCGGCCCAAGCGCCGGACAGTGGTGGCCAGAGTACGCTCTCGGCCTCGGCCAGAGGGCGGGCTACTAAGGCCGCAGAATGCTCGGAAGATTGTCGCGAAACGCTCGGCTCCCTGCCGGGCGTTTTGCTATGAGGCCGCCCCCTCTTCAAAAAATGACGTTCGTCAAAATGGAGTTTTAAAGCTCCATTTCGGCGAAAAGGAAATTTTGCGATATCCTTGCCTCCGAAGCAGCATAAGTCTTTGCATGTAAAACTATCCATGCTAGATTTATGCCAGTGCCACTGTTCTTCAGCCTTCGGGCATGTGCGAGTAATACGCGGAAACCTAGCTTGCCGGCGAGTAATGGTGGACCTGTTGCGCCACGATGAATACCGGATCGAAAGAAGGGTTCGCGACCTATCAGATAGTTGGCGGGGTAATAGCCCACCAAGTCTATGACGGGTAGCTGTCGTTGAGATACACACAGCCGGAGAAGAACGCAATCAGACGCACGATATAGAAATGACCGGCCGGTCATGACGCCGGAGTATATACCCGGCCTTAAGGAGACCCTCGGGCCCACCCGAGCTATCCGAGCCCCGACTTCGCGTCGGGGCTTTTGCTATATACTTATGGCCATGACCCTCTTCACCCACCTACCCCAGAACGTCGCGGCGATATACAAAGGGAAGAATCTAGCCTGGCAGGCCGCGGCAGTCGCCCTGACCTATGCCATCGTGGCAAGCGGCCTGGACTGGAGGTATTTCCTGGCCACGCGCCCTATCCCCTGGTCGGCCGTCATGCCGGCCGTGGCCCTGGGCGGCATCGTGCCGATCGTCCTGCCGCTCTGCGTCGTAGCCGTCGGCTCCCTGCGCAAGGACGCGCTCCTTAGGGCGCAGGGCTGGGCACTGGGCCAGGCAACGCTTCTGGGCCTGCTCATATCTTCCTTGTACAAGGCGTTCACCGGCCGCATCCCGCCCGAACTGGCGACAGGCCTCGGCGGCGCGGACTCCCTCATGGATATCAGCCACGGCTTCCAGCTGGGCTTTCTCCGCGGCGGCGTCTTTTGGGGCTGGCCATCCTCGCATACCGCCGTAGCCTTTGCCCTGGGCGCGGCGCTCTATGCTATCTCCCCCGGCAGGCCCTGGCGCTGGGCGAGCCTGGCCTGGGCTCTCTACGTCGGCCTGGCGGTCTCGGTCTCGATCCACTGGCTCTCCGAATTCGTCGCCGGCGCCATCATCGGCACGGTCATAGGCCTGGCCGTAGGACGTGGTATAATGGCTCAATGGCAAGCAAAAAGAACCTCATCATAGGCATAGCGGCCGTCATCGCCGTGGCCGCTGCGGCATACCTCCTCTTCGGCATGCCGAAGAACGGCCCTGTCGTCATAACCCGCGAGCTTACCCAGGCCGATAACGGCAAGGCCGTAGACATGAACAGAGGCGACCGCTTGGTCATCAAGCTCGGCGACAAGGAATCCTGGGCCCTCTCCATCAAGCCGACCGGCGTCATCGACCGAGCCAAGAACATAGCGGCCGTGCGCGGTTCTCAGGGCGTCTATACGGCCAATACCGTCGGAACCGCCGTCGTCACGGCCCAGGGCCGCCCCGTCTGCGCCTCGGGCACCATGTGCGCGCAGTACATAATCGAGTTCGCCGCCACGGTGAACGTCAAATAGCATGAGCCTGCTCGCGTTCATGGGAGTAGTGGGCGGCGTCTGCTCGCTCGCGGGCTATGTCCCCTATGCCCGCGAGATCATCCAGGGCAAAAGCGCTCCTCAGCGCGCCTCGTGGCTGATCTGGACCCTCTCCAGCTGCCTGGTGCTCTTTTCATACTGGGAGGTCGGCGCCCGCACGACCATCTGGCTCCCCCTGGCCTACGTCATCGGCTCCGCCTTCATCACCGTCCTGGCCTATACCCACGGCAAGGAAGGTTGGGGCGTCCTCGAGCAATTGGCCCTGGTGGTAGCCATCATCTCGTCGATCCGCTGGATCTACTTCGCTCAGCCGTTCGTCACCCTAGCCCTGAACATGGCCATCGGCTTTTTGGGCTATCTGCCGACGATCAAGGCCCTGGCCCTGAACAAGACGAAGAGCGAGGAGCTGGCCCTGGAGGGGTGGACGCTCTTCTTCTTGGGCTCGATCTTTAACCTGATGGCCGTCTCTTCGTGGACCATGACCATCGCCGCCGTGCCGATCGTCATCTTCGTCATGAACGGCATCATATTGGGCCTGTCCCTGCGCAACTCCTTGGCCCAGGAGAGGACGCCGACGCTCTAGGCTGTCATCAGATCCCTAGAGGGCATCCGCCGTCACGCTGGCCGAGTCGGGCTTCTGCGGGGTGAACACCGCTTCGTGGAGCGGCTTCAAGCGCTTGCGCATGTAGCCCTGCGGAGCCGCCGCGAATATGTACGGCAGGAACATGCCGACGTTAAAGGCGCACCACGAGGCGTTGTTGATGACCGATGCCGAGAAGCCCTCGCGCCCGACCGCATAGCCAAAGCCGACGACGGCCAGGACGACGTAGGCGATGTGCGGCGCCGCCAGGTGGAGGAAGTTGCCCTTCAGGCCTTTCTTTGCCGTCACCGAGAAGCCGACCTTCTGTCCGGTCAGCACGGACCAGAGGGCGCGGATCTGGATCCAGAACGACGAGAGCGAGAAGGACAGGGCGCGGAAGGAGAAGCGGTCGTTCGAGGTAGCGGACAGCACGCCTATGGTCAGGAAGATATACGGGATGAAGACCAGGGCCAGGAGCATGGTGTCGATCCTCACTGGGATCAGGTCGAAGTAGAAGAAGAGCAGCGGCAAAGAGACGTTCATGAGCACCACCGCGCCCGAAAGGAAGTACGAGACGGACGAGAGGTACTGGATCTTTTGCTGGAAGCGGAGGCCGCGGCGGAAGAGCAGCCCATAGCGAAAGACGACGTCGAGCGCTCCCCTGGCCCACCTGAACTGCTGCTTGGTGTACGACAGGAAATCCTCGGGCGCCAGGCCTTCGGCGAGCACTTCGGGCACATAGAGCGATCGCCAACCCCTCTCGTGGATGAAGAGCCCTGTGGCGAAATCCTCGGCGATGGATTCCGTGCACATGCCGCCGACCTGCTCCAGGGCTTTGCGCGAGATGACCATATTGGTGCCGCACATAGTGGCGGCGTTCAAGCGGTTCTTGCCCCTGCAGATCGGGCCAAAGAAGAGCTCCTGCTGCTCCCAGGACGACAGGGCGACGGCGTTCTCATGGGCGTTCTTGTAGAACTGCGGGGTCTGGACGAAGCCCAGCTTTGGGTCGGCGAAATATCCCATGGTCTTTTTCAGGAAATCGGCGTGCGGCACGTGGTCCGCGTCAAAGACAGCCACGTACGGCGAGCGCGTCTCGCGCAGGGCGTTATTGATATTGCCCGCCTTTGCCCCTCCCGGCGCCGTTCGGGTGATGCAATGGACGCCCAGCCTCTTTGCCAGGGCTACCACGTCTTCCCAATCGTCTTTTTTGGCCACGAAGCCGTCGTTCAATATATAGACCTTGTGGTTCGGATAGTCCATGTCGCGCGCGGCCGCCGCGGTCGCCTCGACGATGTCGATCGGCTCCCCTGCCACGGTGATGAAGACGTCGACTGGCGGCGCGAGATCCGGGTCGTGCCGGGCTTTGTGGTCCAGGCGCCAGACCGTATGCAGATACGTCAAAGCCTGCCAGGTATGGAAGACCTCTCCGGCGATCAGCAGCCAAAAGAGGATCTCGTTGCCGTGCGGAAAGAAGAACAGCAGGACGAAGAAATAGACGAGGGCCATAAGGAGGTTCGCCCCCAGGATGAGCCGGGTCGGCGCGCTCGACAGGAATTGGGTTTTCGATGGCATAGTCGTTATGGATAGCGAAGCTTATAAACGTACAGGGTCAGGCCGGGGGAGAACGGCACCATCTCGAGCCTCTGGTAGTGCTTGTCCATATAGAGGCGCAGGTCTTCCTCATAGCCCTGGTCATAGCCCATCAAGAGATAGAGTCTGCCGTAGACGCCCGACCACGTATCAAGGCTCTGCCGGAGCGCCCCTTCAGAGTACGGCTGGGCGACCTTGCCCTTGGCGAAACGATCCCAGCGCGGGAAGCTCTGCAGGCTGGCCGATCCCCGGTAGTAGTACTCGACCGGGTACGTGATGAACGGAGCGGAAACGACGAAGAGGTCGCTCGGGGTCGCATGGGCAGTCACGTACGCTGATGCCGAGCGGAAATCCTCCTTGACCGGCGACGACGGATCAAACGCTTGGGCCGCCAGAGCGGCAAGGAGGAGGGCCGCCAGCGCTCCCACGGCAAGGCTCCTGGCCCAGCCGCGATACGAGGAGAGGAAGAAAGAGGCCAGGATATAGAGCGACGGCAGGCAGATGATCAGATAGCGCGAAAGAAAGATCGGCTGGAGCGTCGCCGAGACCAGGAAGGCCAAGACAACCGGCACGAAGGAGGCGGCGAGCAGGTATGCGGTCTCCGGCTCGCGCGATCGCCTGCGCGCCAGAAAAGTGAAGCCTACAAGGACCAAGAGAGGCCACAGCGAGAGGAAGACGGTGTTGACCGGATCCGACTGGAAGCCGATGATGAAGTTCGAGAAGACGTTGAAGAAGTCAACCGTCGTCGGCCGCTCCAGCACAGGGTTAGTCAGGCCGGCGCCGGCCGCGTAACGGTAGGCGAACCACGCCAGGTACCCGGCGCCGGCCGCCGCCATCAGCCATAGGAACCTCTTGAGCGCGTCCTTTTGAAAGAGTTCTTTCCGTACCGCGAAGAACGCGACCTGCACCGCGGCGATAAAGACGAAGAAGAGGTGCGTAAAGAGGCCCAAGAGGATGACGAGCGAATACCAGAACCAGCCGTCGGCGGTCGGCCTCTTCCACAGCCTGATAAAGAGCAGGTGGCTGAGCGCGGCCAACAGGAACATCAGCGAATACATGCGCGCCTCCGAGCCATACCAGTTCATAAAGGGCGAAACGGACGTGACCAGGGCGGCTACATAGGCCACGCGGGGAGAATAGGCCTCCAGAGACAGATAGAACACCGCGGGCACGGAGAGCACGAAGAATACCAGAGAGAACAGGCGCAGAGCGGCCGCAGAGGTGCCAAAGGCGACCTCCCAGAAGTGCAGGCCGATGAAGTAGAGCGGCACGTGCACGTCCTTTGCCACAACGTTCAGGACTCCGCCGAGCGAGCGGGACGTCTGCCAGATGCTCTGGGCCTCGTCCAGGCGGATGCTCTGCCCCATCCAGACAAAGAACGAGAGGAGAGCGGAAAGGAGGCAGAGCAGGCTCAGATAGGCCGCCGGAGCGAGGAGGAGGCCGTCTGTTTTCAGCGCGCGTTCTCGTATAGCCATGGTTTTATTTCGCGCTATGCGCGGCATAATTGATATCGCCATACAGGTTCGTAAGCTCGCCGGCATACAGGGCTATGCCGAACCACGCCCAATTCTCGTCATAATAGGACTGCGGCTTGGCCCACTTCGACTCGTTGGTGTCATAGACGGCCTCAAGCTTCCGCCGATAGACAGCGTCGGCATCGGCCACATCGGATACGGCGAAATACCCCATCGCCCCGCCGTACATAGAGAGCGCCTGGTCCTCGGTCAGCCTCGCCCCGTCGTGGCGGTACGATGTCGCCAGACTGCCCTTGGCCCGCCATTCGCTCCGCAGGAAACCCATCTTGTCCAAGGCCTCCTTTGCCCGCGGATCGCTCGTCCAGGCATAATCCAGAGCCAGGCGCCACGGCAGGCGCATAGCGTCAAAGCTGAAATTCGTCGAGAGACCCGTCGAGGCAGGCGCGGCCGAGACGGCGCCCGTCGCCTTGTCGACGACCACCCAATCGGGCGGAATGGTGGCGCTCGCCCCCGAATCCAAGGTCAGCCGCATGCTCTGGTCGATCACTTCGTATGAGGTCGAAGCCAGGGCGCGCCAGTCATGGACAGGGTCGACCTCAGCGAATATCTTGTAGGCATAGGGCGAGAGATAGGACGGATTGACCACGATGGTGCCCTTGCTCGTCGTCTTCTCGACGTTGTTGGCGGCCAGGTACGGCCTGCCGCCGATCGTCACCACCTCCTTGTTCCAGATGTCGCGCACGATGAGGATGCCGTCGCCGAAATACTTCTGGTCGTTCCAGCGCCGAGAGGCGAAGATGAGCGCCAGGGCGATATCGCTGTCTGCGTCCGAGGCCGTGTTGTAGCCACCCTGGTCTCGCAGGACGCCGTACGATCCGTCGGCCCTCTTGCCAAAGAGCCAGCTCACCAGATGGTCCTCCTTTCTCTGGAGGTTGTCCTTCGTCCACTGCCAGGACGAATCGAACGTGTCCTTGTCGTCCATCCAGGCGGCGCGCAAAAGGGTATAGCTCTGCCCTTCCGAGGTCGTGATGTTGTCTCTCTGCTTGTCTAGGCTGCGCAGCGAGCTGGGCTCCAGATAGTTCAGCTTGTACTGGTACCAGAGGGCGGCCAGCATGTTCCTCTTCGAGAATTCCGGCGGGCGCATGTCTAAGATGCCCCCAATGTTAAGAGCGAAAGCCGCTACAAGGACGACGATGACGATACACGTGCCGTACACGAGGGCCGAGAGTTGGGTATGGCTTTGTTCGGTCATGGTGAAAATCTGCTTATGATCCAAGCCGGTCGTATGTAGTACGCATGTACCGGCGCCGTTGTCTCATATACAATGGAGGGCATGAAGACCATCTGCATATACCACAAAGACTGCACGGACGGCACGGCCGCTGCGGCAATAGTCCTGCGCAAGCATCCCGACGCCGTCCTCTACCCCCTCGGCCACGGCTATGATCCGCGAGAACTCGAGCCCATCCTAGCCTCCGTCGAAAAAGGCGATCGCATCCTGACCGTCGACTGCGCCATAGGCGCCCGCGAGTTCCTGGCCGCCGGCCACGCCGTCACGACCATCGACCACCATGTCGGGGCCCAGGGCGAATATGCGAAGCTCGCCGCCGAGAACCCTGCCTATACCTTCATCTTTGACGAGAAGCATTCGGGCGCCGGCCTGACGTGGATCACCCTCTTTCCCGACGAGCCGATGCCCGAGCTCGTCAAGCTCGTCGAGGACCAGGACATCTGGAACTGGCGCTATTCGCCTGATACCGATAACGTCACCAACCGCCTGTGGATGCTCGACAACCGCCCCGACGAGGTGCTGCGCCTGATGTTCCAACCGCTCGACGGCCTAAAGAAAGAAGGCCGTGCGATCACCGAATACAAGCAGGCCCTAATCCAGAGGGCTATGGCCAAGGCCGAGCCGACCCAAGTCATGGTCGGCGCCTTCAAGGTGCCTTTCTATAATCTGACGGACTTCAAGTCGGAGCTCGGCAACCTCCTCTGCGCCAAGCATGGGGGTACGGTCGCGCTCTACACCGTCGAGGCCCTCCACATGCGCGTCAGCTTCCGCTCGCTCGAGGCCCATACGCCCTCGGCCCTGGACATCGCCAAGCTGGTCGGCGGCAACGGCCACCGCAACGCCGCCGGAGCAAAGATGGAGCTGGACAAGTTCTACGGGAATATCGTGAGATAAAAGAAAGAAGGCGGGGAATCTTGCCTCCCCGCCTTCTTTTATAGACCCTGTGGCCCTTAGGCTACAGGATTGCGGCCTTGGATGATCCTGACCAGGAACATGATGATGGCCACGACGAGGAGGATGTGGATGAACCCGCCGAGCGTATACGAAGTGACCAGGCCGAGGATCCAGAGGACCAGAAGGATCGTTGCTAAAGTTATGAGCATGTTCTTTATATGCTAATCGCTTGTAATCAGTGGTTCGTGGATACTACGCGGCTCCCGCTCCAAAAGTTACCATCCCGAAACGCAAAATGCCTCCCGAGAGGAGGACATTATGCGACGCTGAACCGGCTATGCCGGCCCTGGGACGAAGAGATCGCCCAGGAAGCGTGATTCCCTTGCAGCACTATTTTGATCTTTTGAGATTGTGTGTACAAAGAGCTTCCGTATCTAATACGCCCCTCGGGCCCCCATAGGCTCTGTACATGAGCATGGATATGTAGTCCGATTCGGGCGCCAAAGCCGAAACAATGGCGGAAAGGCTCCCGTACTATCGGTGAGAGACGCTCGGGACGAACAGGCTATCGGCATGACCTCTCTCGGCTCGCTTACATCGACAGACATATGGCGCTCGCAAAGACCATCGCATCTCGGACATACGGATCGCGCCTCGCGGAATACGCAAGATTCGGCTTTACCGGGGCTCTCAATACAGGTACGGATTTCGTCGTGCTCAACAGCCTTCTCTCTATCACCGGAGGCTCTCACGGCGCATATCTGGCATGCAAGGCCGTTTCGTTCGCCATCGCGGTCGTCCAAAGCTACTTCCTGAACAAGTATTGGGTATTCCAAGCCAAAGGCGAGGGCAAGAACATGGAAGAGACCGCTCGCTTCTTTGCCGTGTCAGTCGCAGGGCTGGTCTTCAATATCGTGGGATCGTCCATAGTCTTTGGCCTCCTGGGCGCCCTTAACGTCTTTGACTTCAGGGTCAGGGCGAACATCGGCGCCCTAGTCGGCACCCTGCTCGTCCTGGCCTGGAACTACACCGGCTATAAATTCTTCGTCTTTAAAAAGCTCGCCACCCTAAAATGAAACCTCCCCATGAACAACATATACCTTTCCGTAGTGATCCCGGCATATAACGAAGAAAAAAGAATCGGCGCCACCCTCGCCGATTTAAAGCGATATTTTTCCGACAAGGGCTATGCTTACGAGGTTATCGTCGTGTCAGACGGCTCGACCGACGGCACGGCCGAAGCGGTATCGCGGTTCGCCAAAGGGTTCCCCGCCCTCAAGCTGATCGACAACAAAGAGAATCGAGGCAAGGGCTATGCCGTGCGCTGCGGCATGCTCGAGGCGCGAGGGCAATACCGCCTCTTTATGGATGCAGATAATTCCGTGACCATCGACACCGTAGAGCCGTTCATAGAAGAAGCGCGAAAAAGCGGCTGCGACGTGACCATCGGCTCGATCGCCTTTTCAGCCGAAGCCAAGGTCGTCGAGCATAACGGCTGGCATAGGCGGGTCTTTGGCTCGGTGTCGAAGCTCCTAGTCCGCGCGGTGGCCACTCCGGGCATCTACGACACGCAGCGCGGCTTCAAGCTTTTCACCGGCAGGGCCGCCCAAGCCGTCTTTCCCCAGCAGAAAGTCGACCGCTTCGGCTTTGACATCGAGCTCCTGGTCATCGCGCGCGCCCACGGATTCTCCATCCGCGAATTGCCGGTGGCCTGGGATAATCCAGCGGGATCAAAGGTGCATATGCGCGCCTATCTCGATTCTTTCGTCGAGCTGTGGAAGATATACGCGAATATGCTGCGCGGCTCGTATGACCCGAACGGCGAGCGCCGCACCAGCCTGCAGAGAGCCAGCTTCCTCGTCCTCTTTCTGGGCGAGTTCCCAGCCCTGCTCTCGCGCTTCGTCCGCGAGCTCCTGACGACAAAGATCCGCCTACAGGAGATCCGTGACGGCTTCTCGCGCCAAAGCCAGCATGAAGCGGCCTAGATGCGAGCGAAAGCCCGGCAAGTTCCGGGCTTTTTGCGTTTATCGAACCGCCGGCGAAGACGTTGCCATCCTAACGGGCCTGATCTGTACGGACTGGGCCGTGACGCTGCCGTCTGGGTTCGCCGATCCCGTGACCATAACGTTGGTGCCGACAGCCAAGTCTGCAAGCGACCCGGAAACGGTCTTTGCCACCTGGGTCGAGCCGCCGATAAAGACGATCTTCGAACCGCCGTCCTGAAGCTTGACCGTGACCGACTGGCCGTCCCGGGCTATGACCGTGCCGCCGATGAAGCCGCCCTGGACTCCGGGACCGCCCTGCCCTCCGATATTCCTTTGGAAGACCAAGCCTCCTCCGGCGCCGTTGGAATTGACGCGCATGCCGCCCGCCGCGGCCGCCCTCTGCGAGCCGCCCTTGGCGCCCGACGCCATGGCGTATCCTCCCCAAAAGAATATCGCCGCTATCGCTACCGCTCCTATCGCCGTCTTTGCGTTATTATTCATCTCCTTTCTTTCTGATTATCTTTGTGCTCTTTGTAATGTGTATGTTCTTTGCTCCTACTCATACCTCAACGCTTCTATCGGATTCAGCATCGACGCCCGCCGGGCCGGATAGTAGCCAAAGATGATGCCGATGCCCGCCGACACGCCGAAGGCCAGCAGGACCGACGACAGCGATACCTGCGCCTGGAGGATGCCGAAATACCCCAAGGCGAGCGATATGCCCCAGCCGATGGCGACGCCGATAGCCCCGCCCAAAAAGGTCAGGACCACCGCCTCGACGAGGAATTGCAGGCTGATGTCGCGCCGTTTGGCGCCAATGGCTTTGCGCAGGCCGATCTCGCGCGTCCTCTCGGTGACGGTGGTGAGCATCATGTTCATGATGCCGATGCCTCCGACCAAGAGCGATATGCCCGCCACGGCCGCCAGGAGCATGGTGAAAGTCCCCGTGACCGAGGACGCGGTAGCGACGATATCGGCCTGGTTGAGCACGCTGAAATCAGCCTGCGCCGGGTCCGAGATCCGGTGCCTGGCCAAGAGGATGTCGCCTATCTCGGCCTGCAGAGCAGCCATTGACTGGGCATCGCTCGCCTGGACGCTGATCGAGGTCACATACGTTCCTCCCGCCAGGTACCTCTGGGCGCTCCCCAGGGGCACATATATCACGTCATCCTGGCTGCCGAAGCCCGATCCTCCTTTCGCCGCGGTCACGCCGATGACCTTGAACTGCACGCCCTTGATACGGATGACCTGGCCGATGGCGCTCTGGGCGTCCGCATCCGCCCCGAACAGGTCGCCGAGCGCGGTGGGCCCGAGCACGGCGACCTTTGCCGCGCCCTTTGACTGCTCGTCGGCGATGAAATCTCCTGCCGCCACCTGGACGTTGCGCACGCCGGGATACGCCGCCGTCGCGCCGACGACCGAGGTATTGGTGTTCGTGCCCTTGGCCGTCACCTGGTAGCGCCCAGAGAGTTCGGGAGCCACTGCCTTCGCTAGGCTGGATTGCGAGGCGATGGCCTCGGCGTCCGAGCTCACGAGCGTACGCGAGGCCCCCCTGCCCGTGCTGACCTGGAAGCCCTGGGTGCGCTGGGCGCCCGGCGTGACGATGATGAGGTTCGAACCGATCGACTGGATGCTCGCTTGGATGGCGTTCTTGGCGCCGTTGCCGATGGCCGTCATGGCTATGACGGAGGCGATGCCGATGACGATGCCGAGCATGGTCAGACCGGTGCGTACTTTGTTAGCCGACAGAGCGGCGCGAGTCTCGTCGATAAGATCAATGGTTCTCATATGCGTGCGATGCGGCGCGCATGCGAAGCTGAATCGCTCTGGATGACGCCGTCCTTGATACAGATGATCCTGTCCGCATGCTCCGCCACGTCGTGCTCGTGGGTGATGAGCACGATGGTCCTGCCCTCCTCCCTATTCAGCCTCTGAAAGGTGCCCAGGACGATCTCGCCCGTCCGGGAATCCAGGTTTCCCGTGGGCTCGTCGGCCAGGATGAGCGTCGGGTCGTTCACCAGGGCGCGGGCGATGGCTACGCGCTGGATCTGTCCGCCCGACAGCTCGTTCGAGCGGTGATGGAAATGGCTCTCGTCGAGCCCCGCCGATATGAGCGCCGCCCTCGCCCTCTCTTCTCTGGTGTTCTTCGTGTTCTTAGTGTTCTTGGTGTTCTCTGTGTTCTTCGTATTCCCCGCGTCCCCCTCCCCATACACCAGCGGCAATATGACGTTGCGCAGGACGGTCGTCCTCGGCAACAGGTTGAACGACTGAAAGACGAAGCCTATCTTGCTCCTTCTGATATCCGCCAGCTCGTCGTCGGAGAGGGTCGATACGTCCTTGCCATCCAGGACGTAGGTGCCCCGAGAGGGCGTGTCCAAGGCTCCCAAGATATGCATAAGGGTCGATTTGCCCGATCCCGAAGGGCCCATAACGGCCACGAACTCGCCGTCGCGGACGGTAAAGCTCACCCCGCGCAGAGCCTGAAAGGCCACGTCGGTGCCTTCAGAATATGTCTTGGCGACGTCCTTGATCTCGATCATGGCCTATCGAGAGATGAATTGGACGTTACGCACCGCGCCCGTCGCGCCCGCGCTAGTCGCTCGGGTCCCGCCCAGGCTGTTCAAGATGCTCGGCGCGGCCGCTGCCTTTGCCGCCGCGACCGAAACGGTGCGGGCGATGACCTGGTCGCCCTCCGAGAGGCCGGAAACGACCTCGACCGACGTGTCGTTAGAATCGCCGACCTCGACTGGCACGTTGACCGGCGAGCCATCGGCACCCAGCTTCTGCACGTAGCGAGAACCGGAAGCGGTCTTGATCGCGCTCGCCGGGACCAAGAGGACGTCCTGCTTGGCCTGGGCGATGATGCCTGCGTTGACGGTCATGCCGGGCTTGACCCGCGGATCGACGTCGTCAAAGGCGATCTCGACCGAATAGCTCACCACTCCCTGCGAGACCGTGCCCACGATATCGACGTCGGATACGTGGCCGGCCAGAGTCAAGCCGTCGATGGCGTCAAAGGTCAAAGTGGCCTTGTCGCCTTTCTTGACTTTGGCCGCGTCGACCTCGTTCAGCGATATGTTCACGACCTGGCGGTCGGTCACGACCGTGGCGATGGCCGTGCCGTTGCCCGCCTTGTCCCCGACCTTCGCCGATACTTTTGCCACGATGCCGTCGAAAGGAGCCCTGATGCGGTGGTCGGCAAGGGCCTTTTGGGCGTCCGAAAGCGCGGCTGCGGCCTGGTTCACCGCCAGCTCGGCCGACTTCATGCCCAGGTCGGCTGTGGTGCCGCTCGTCTTTGCGTCGTCGATGGCTGACAGGGCGTTCGTCACGCTGGCCGCGTCGGCGTTCACCTTGCTCACATACGAGGTGACCGAGGCCTTGTCCGCGGCGAGCTCTCGAGGCGCCGAGCCCAGCCTGTTCTGGATGAAATCCAGGGTGCTGTACGTGCCCGAGAGGGCCGAGAGAAGCTTTTTGAGGATGACGTTGGTCTCGTTCAGGAGCGAGACGGTCTCTTCAGCCGACGATTCGCCAGAGATGTTCTTGTAGCGCGTGAAGTTAGCGTCGTATTCGGCCTTGGCCGCGTCAAAGGCCGCTCCGGCCTGGAGCTTGTACTCGGCGGCCGAGCTGCCGGCCTGGGCGGCGATGCTCAGATCCGAGAAGTACGGCGAATGCGAGGCAGAATAATAGATGTCGCTCATGCCCGAGAATATCGTCGGCAAGTCGATCGACGTAGCAACGATGGCGTTATAGCCATTCTGGTAAGCCTTGGCGATATCAGAGGCCTGCGAAGCGGGGGCCTGGTCGGCGGCCTGCTTTTTCGCCTTTTCATAAGAGACTTTCGCGTTCTCGAGAGCCAGCTCGGCGTTGCTCACGGCGCGCGCGGCGTCCGCGCTGTCGATCGCGGCCAGGGTCTGGCCCTCGACGACTCGGTCGCCGTTCGCCGCCGGCACCGAGATGACCGTGCCCGATACGGCGCTCGTGACCGACACCTGATTCTCGGCGGCTACCTGGCCAGACCCGGATATGGAAGTGATGAGCGTGCCCCGCGCGGCCTGGGCAAGGACGTACTTCGGCGCGGCTGACCCCGATTGCGCATGGCTCCAGACCGCATAGCCCGAGCCGGCGACGGCGACGAGGGCCACGGCAGAGAGGGCTTTATGGGCGAACAGGTACGAGCGGATAGCGTGGATTCGTTTCATGGTCATTGAGCCGATACGGGCATAAGGCGGATAAAGCGGGCCTGGATCGAGCCGCCGGCGTCCGGGTCTCCCAGGACGAAGGCATCGTCATCGACGCGTATGGCCGTCTGGCCGACCGCTTCCCGAAAGCGCACCACCGATGTGCTCGAAGCGACGACGATGGTCTTCTCCGCGCCGTCAGGGCCTACGACAACGAACGAAGGCAGCGAGACCGAGACCACCCTGCCGGTCGCGCCATGGATCTGTCCGCGGCCCGGGCCGAACTGCCCTCGCGGCCCTTCGATCAGGCGCGCGTAGCGCTCGCCCCCGCGGTAGGAGAACAGGGCCTTGTGATAGCCGACGAATATGCCGGCCTGAAAGACGACGAGCCCGGCGATGACCGCTATGACCGTCAATATAAGGGCGCGCGTGCGCGCGGATAGCTTATGCATATGAATATGTCTTGCGCCGCTTGATAATGCCGGCCGCCGATATGGCAGACCAGCCCAGGACGAGCGCCGCCGAAAGGGCCAGGGCGATGCCCAGCGCCGGCAGCGATTCCAGGATGGACAGGCCAAGCTCTTTCGAATACGACAGGGCTGCCGCCGTGTCCGAGAACATGAACGAGAGAAAGTCTCCCAGGCCCGAAGACGCAGAGGCATCCCAGATATAGGCGACCGCTGCGGCCAGGCCCCCGGCCGACGCGACAGCCAGGGCAGACGCCGCGGCCAGGCGCCGCGCGAGCCTTGCCCGAACGGCGGCGGCCACCCGGGCGATGACCCTGGATTCGAATCCGGAGTCCGGCTCGACCGGCTGGAGACGCTTGAACGGCGAATGGGTATCCATGCAAACGGTATACGGATCAGATCGCCCGCCTGGTGCACCTGCCAGCCTCTAGCCCCTAAACCCGCGGTGGGCCAATATCTTGCGCAAAGCCAGGATCGCCCGTCGATAATGGCTCTTTTCGGTGTTGAGCGGCCGTCCGGTCAGCGACGAGATCTGCTCGAACGTGCGCCCTTCGACGTCGTGGAGATAGACCGCGTTGCGCTGGTCGAACGACAGCTCCCGCAGGGCCTCCTCGAGGACGCCCTCGGCTATGCGGGCGTCAAAGGACGCGGCCGCGCCGTCATCCTCGGCCGCCAGGCTTTCGTCGTCTTCATAGACGTCCGAGAGGGCCGCGTCGCGCCTCTTGCGCAAGAGGTCGTAGGTCGCGTTGCGGACGATGGCAAAGAGCCAGGGCCGGAACTCCCGGGAGAGGTCGTACGCGCCCAGGCTCTTCCACGCCTTGACGAAGGCTTCTTGGACCGCATCCTCGGCGACGTCCCGGTCTCCCGACAGCCGATAGGCAAAGGCATAGGCTCGGCGGGCATGCCTGCGGACGAGCTCGCCAAAGGCGGCCTGGCGCCCCGCGAGCGCTTCCCTGACGATGTCCGCGTCGCTTTGCATGGGTTGATTGTACTGTCAGCGGGACATATGCGCAAAAAAGCCTCTCTTTCGAGAGACTCTTTTTGCGCGCGGGAGCTCGACAGAGGCCTGCTGGCCTAGTATGCCCGCGTCTCGGCCGAGGAAGTGGCAGACGCCGACTGGTATCTGCTCTTCAATATCGACTGGAGGGCGTTGACGAGGCGTGCCTTGGCCGACGACGAGAGTGTCGTGGTGGCTTCGGCCTTGGCCAGGGTGCCCGCGGTGCTGTTCAGATCGCTCTCAAAGGCGGCCTGGGTCTCGTCTTTGACGAAGAGGCTGTACCACCATGGATATGCGACATCGACATTGCCGCCGGCATCGACCGTGGCGCGCACGGTGACGGTGACCGGCACGATGCCCAGGAACTTCGCCGGCTCATGGTACCAGACGGATACCTGCGAGTCGTCGGCCTCGATCTTGGCGACGTTATCGTCGCTCATCATCAAGGCGCGAGAATAGTCGCGGAGGTCGTCTGACGTCGAGACGTTCGTCGCCGAGACATAGGCGGTAGTCGATGCCTGGAGGTCTCCGCGTGAGATGGTGAAAGCGTGCAGGTCCGCCGCAGCGCCGCCATTCGTGCCGCCGTTCAGGGTGTTATACGAGCCGTTCATGGTCGTAGAGGCGTAAGCCGAGTCGCTCCCCGCCGAGCTGGAAGCCTTGTTCGCCGAAGCCGGATTCCCGACAGCGGCAGAGGCGTCCACCCCCACGCTCGACGCGGCGCCGTAGACGTCGGCCGAGACCCCTATCTGGGCAAAGGCCGGAGCGGCCGCAAAGATCGACAGCGCAGCCGCCACGAAGGTCAATCGCTGTATAATCATAGAGTAGTATCGTTAATGATAAGGGACGCCGCCTTCTAATAGCGCATCCTTCTCAATAGTACGAATATCCTGCCCAAAAAGGTCTACAGCCTGAGGTATTTGCGCACCGCCAGATAGCTGGACAAAGCCCCGAGCAGGGCCCCCGCAGCCAATATGCCGCCTCCGATGGCGGCGAAATATCCCGTATAGTATCGAAAGACGCTGAAACCGCTGAAGAACGTGCCCGTGACCCGCGAGACCCAGAACGTAGCGGGATAGAAGAGGGCCAGGGTGATGATCGCCGAGACCAGACCGTACATGACGCCCGAGATGATGAACGGCCCTCTGACGAAACGGTTAGACGCGCCCACCAGCCTCATGACCGAGATCTCCTCGCGGGCGATGTAGATGGCCAGGCGGATGGTATTGAAGACGATGAGGATAGAGATGAAGACCAGCACGAGGCCCAGGAAGATGCCGATGCGCGTGCCGCCGGCGATCATCTTCGTCAGGGTGTCGATGGCGGTCTTGTTCTGATAGTAATTGATCTTGTCGACGAAGGTCCCTGGCGTCCCCGATTCAGAATCGAGGAATTTGGCGATGCCTTCGTACTGCGAGGTCTGCTTTGCCTTGATGTTCAGGATGGCGCCCAATGGATTCTCGCCCAGTTCCGCCAAAGCCTGCAGGGTCACCTGGTCGTTGGCGTGCTTGGATTTAAAACCCTCCAGGGCCGCCTCGCGAGAGACGTACTCGACGTTGGCAACCTCGGGAAGGGCCTCGAGCTTCTTTTTGAGGCCCAAGATGTCCGCCTCCGCGGCCTGAGGGACGAAATAGACGTTCACGTCGACTTTCTTCTTTATCTCGTTCAGCGAGGAGTTCAGGAGAGCGCCCGCAAAGACCATGCCGCCGAGCGAGAACAAGGTCACCGTGATGATGAGCACGGACGAGAGCGAGACGAAGCCGTTCCTCCAGAACGAGACGAAGCCCGATTTTATGATGCGCTTGGTGGTGGTCCAGAACATGCCGTATGTGGATATGGTTAGATTATATCGCGTACCTGCCCTCCTTGTCGTCCCTGACGACCCTGCCCTTCTCCATGGTAACGACGCGCCCGCCGATGTTCTCAACGACGCCCTTGTTATGCGTGGTCAGGACGACCGTGGTGCCCAGGCCGTTGACCTTCTTTAATATCTGGACGATCTCGAAGGTGTTGACCGGGTCCAGGTTGCCCGTCGGCTCGTCGGCGATGATCAGGTCCGGCTGGTTGACGATGGCGCGGGCGATGGCTACGCGCTGCTTCTCGCCGCCCGAGAGCTCGTGCGGGAAGCTCCAGATCTTCTTGCCCAGGTCGACCAGTTCCAGGACATGCGGCACGTCGGAGGCGATCTCCTCGTCCGTCCTGCCAGCCGCCTCCATGGCAAAGGCGATGTTCTCGTAGACGGTCTTGCCGGGTATCAGGCGGAAATCCTGGAATACCGTGCCGATGCGGCGGCGGTACTGCGGCATGGCCTTGCGCTTCTGCTTGTGGACGTCCACGGACTCGAAATAAACGGTGCCGCGGGTCGGCCGCTCCTCGGCCAGGATCATCTTTATGAGGGTGGTCTTGCCCGCGCCCGAGTGGCCAACGATTGAGACGAATTCCTTTGGCTGGATATGGAGCGAGACCTCGTCCAGGGCGATCGAGTCGTCGGCGTATACCTTCGTCACTTTGTCGAATTTGATCATGCTTGCCTATTATAAACCTTTTTCTGCTTCCAAGAACATATCGAGATCTCCTTCTAGGACGGCGTCGATGTTCGAGGTCTCGGCGCCGGTGCGGTGATCCTTGACCATCTTGTAGGGATGCTGGACGTACGAGCGGATCTGGTTGCCCCACTCGATGTCGGCGGTCCGGGATATCTGCATGCCCTTTTCCTTGGCCAGGCGCTCCTCCTCGCGGAGCTTGTAGATCTTTGCCTGGAGCATGGCCATGGCGCGCTCGCGGTTCTGGGCCTGGGAGCGTTCGGACGAGACGTGCACGGACATTTTTGTCGGCAGGTGGATCAGGCGCACGGCGGTCTCGCGCTTATTGACGTTCTGGCCGCCGGGACCGGACGATTTGGCGAATTCTATCTTTATCTCGTCGGGATTCAGGGGGATGTTCTCAAGCTTGTCGAATTTCGGGATGACCTCGACCAGGGAGAACGACGTCTGGCGGAGCTTTTTGGCGTTAAAGGGCGAGATGCGGACCAGGCGGTGGACGCCGGATTCGTTCTTGAGCTCGCCATAGGCTCCCTTGCCCATGATCTCGAACGAGATATTACGGTAGCCGCCGTGGTCATTCGGGTTGTCGTGGACCAGATAGGTCTGCCAGCCGCGCTTGGCCGCGAAGCGGGAGTACATCTCGTAGAGCATGCGCGAGAAATCCTCGGCGTCGTCCCCGCCGGCGCCCGAAAATATGGTTACGACGGCGTTGCCCCGCTCGTAGCGCTCGACTTCAGCCATGGCGGCCTTGAGCTCGTTCAATTCCTTGAGGATGCCCTGGGCGCGGTCTTTGTCATCCCAAAAAGAGGCCTCGGCCATGAGCGCCTCGATCTCTGCTATCCTTTTGCGGGGGTCTGTGGCGGTGTTTGCCATAGGTCGAGTATATCAAACAAAAGGCCGGGGGCAGCGCTGAAGGGACATCCGTATCCTTCGCGCGAGCCGCCGGCCAAAAGCTACTGCAGGGTTTCGGGTCAGGACCGAGGTCCTGGGGTGGCGGGTGGAAACACTGGTGCTTTTATAGGTCGCGCCTGCTTGGGGGTTGAGCAGCAGAACAGGCGGCGACCGCTCTATCATGCTCGATTTCCGAGGGAAGTCAAGGAAACCGGAGGCCTACGCCGCCAATCTTGAAAAACAGCCAGAATTATACTAGTATTTGGTCTCGGCTCTTTTACAGCACGCAGCCAACGTAGCTCAGTCGGTAGAGCACGTCATTGGTGGGTCGTAACCCCTGCCCACGCGCGCGGCAACGCTCGCGTGAATCCCGAATAACGGTTAAAGCCCTAGCGTCCTTGGACCGGGTCAAGACCGTGGCGCCACGTCTCCATTGACAGCGCCCGAACGACTGACAAGGGTCTCCGCTCTGCGGAGAAAGATACAGTCTAGTCCTCCCGCAAGGAGAGGTGTTAACGAATGACGAGGTCTCCGGTTCGATCCCGGACGTTGGCTCCAGACGGAATAGAACGCCACCTTAGTTCAGTGGTAGAACGGCGGTATCGTAAACCGCAGACCCCAGTCCGATTCTGGGCGGTGGCTCCACGAAGTTGCTTCATGAACATTATCAGCTAATGCTCATGACAATATGCCTAATCCTAAAAAACCTAGGATCCTTTGTCCTATCTGCGGCAAAGAACCCTATCGCTCTTTCTACAAATATTGCAGCAATGCGTGTCAGCAAGAATATCAATACCGTCAATATATTGAAAAATGGAAATCAGGAAAAGTGACCGGACTCCAAAGCATCGGCGTCGTCAACCCGTATATCAAAAAATACCTAAGAAGAAAATTCAATGATACGTGCATGCTGTGCGGCTGGGCGCAAAAAAATCCTATAACCAATAAAGTTCCGCTGGTCGCAGACCATATCGATGGCGATTGGCGCAATAACGTCGAGAGCAATCTGCGGCTTATCTGCCCTAATTGCGACTCGCTCACGCCGACATACTCAGGCCTAAATCGGGGCAAGGGTCGTCCCCATAGGACGCCGAGCAGAAGAGCTGCTCAGGCGAAGCTCCTGCTTACTCAGAGATCTCCCCTCTCCTGAACCTATTGACCAATTCGTGCGCCAGGCGCGTGGGCTCGGGCAAGCGATAGCCGCGCAGACAGGTCCGCACGACCTCCAGGGCGTCGTCGACGCTCGTCATATGTCCCGGCGAGATGACGAGGGAATTTGCTCGCTGTTTCGACTTCAGGGCATAGCCGATCGCCTCGCCAGTCTTGGGATCGACCACGGGAGAAGCCTCGCCGACCCTCTGCGGCTCCTCGTACGAGCCATAGAGCCGCGACTTGGCGCAGCCGATGGTCGGGATGCCCGTGACGATGCCCAGGTGCGCGGCGATGCCCAAACGGCGCGGATGGGCGATGCCCTGCCCATCGACCATGATGAGGTCAGGGCTGTGACCCAGCTTCTCTCTGAGCTTTTCCAGGCAGGCCAGCAGGCCCGGAATCTCCCTGAACGACAGCAGGCCGGGTATATAGGGAAAGCCTATCCGCATGCGGACGACCGCATGGCCTATCGGCTCGAGCCTCGGATACGTCATAGCCGCGACGCCCGCAAAAAGCTCCGTGCCAAAGCGCTCCATGGATACGTCAACGCCGGCGATGACCGTGACCGGCTTGCCCTGGCCGCGCAGACCCGGCAAAGGCTGGATGCGGAGCTCCTCCCGCAGGCGGTCCTGCAGGGCTATAGCTTCCCGTGACGTTCTGGCTTGCATATGCTTCATAATGTACGACAATACTACGGTTCCAGTCCCAAAATCGGGTCGGAGAGACCTGAAACATCGCCCGCACCTGGAGCGTATAACTATCACGTATGAGCATTATCCCGCCTGAAGTCATCGAACGCGCGAAAAAGGGCGACCTTATCGCCTTTGAGGAGATCGTCTCCACCTTCGAAAAGCCCCTGTGGAACTACCTGGTCCGCCTGGTCGGCAGCAAGGACGACGCAGAGGACCTGATCCAGGACACCTTCGTCAAGGTATACAAGCACCTCAAGAACATCGATTCCACCAGGAACATCAAATCCTGGATATATACGATCGCCACCAATACGGCCTACGACTTCCTCCGCAAGAAGAAGCGCGAGTCCACCACGGCTCTTGACGAAGAATACGAAACAAAGCCTGATAACGCATCGTACTACAGTGTATCGGTAGAAGATAGCATTGAAAGGAAGGATGTGACCGCGGCGATAGACCAGCTCGACCTTCTGTACAGAGGGCCGATAATTCTCTATTACAAAGATGGCTTCAGCTATGAAGAGATAGCCGAGATGCTCTCGATCCCGATCAATACGCTCAAGACCCGGCTCTCGCGGGCAAAGAAGCAATTGGCGAATCTGCTGGTGAACTACGAATAGGTTTAAAAGATCAACATGAACACCACCCACATGAACGAACAGCTGAAGATGGACGACATACCGATGCCATCACACCTCCATGCCCGCATCATGAAGCGCGTCTTCCTGGCAGGATACGGCAAGTATCTGGCCTTCTCGAGCTCTATCCTGGCCCTTAACCTGGGCGTCCTGGGCCTGGACCTCTATCGCGCCTTCAGCAAGGAAGGCGCTGAGCAGGCCCTCCAGAGCCTCAAGGATACCTTCGCCATGACCCCGGCGTACTTCGCCTCGGCGGCGCAGACGATCTACGGCATCCTGCCCCTCCAGTCGATCATAGCTACCGCCTTTACCGTCGCCCTCTCGACCTACATCGCCGTCATCTTCGTAAAGATCTACAGGAACCCGGCGGGCATCCGATTGCTCAGAAAAGCCGCCTAAGCCCTGCTCTGGGGCGCGGATAACGAACATCGCATCCTCGAGAGGATGCGATGCCTTGTTTTCTGGATAGGCCTTTCTCGGATCGCCTTACTGCTGCCCCGAAGTCCCGGAACCGTTGCCGCCGGTCGTGCCGCCCAGATTCACCTGGAGGGCTGGGTTCGTAGAGGTGGTCTCTACCGCCGGAGCCTTGCGAGCCATGACGAACCAGACGATGAAACCGACGACTATGACGACCAAGATGACCAGGATGGCGTTCGTCGTTGAATTGTTCTCATACATATGTTTTTCTATTTATTGAGCCTCGCTGTATATACGTAGCTGCGGCTGGCCTTGGGTTCGCCTCGATTTTTAGGCCAGGATATGCTTAAATAGTGCCACGCCGTGCGCTGCATGGCAGTCTTGCGGGTGTAGCTCAGTTTGGTTAGAGCGCTTCCCTGTCACGGAAGAGGTCGCGGGTTCGAACCCCGTCACTCGCGCACGAGGGGCTTGAAATATGGCTAGGAACGATATGTCGGGGTAGCTCAGTTGGTTAGAGCACAGGACTCATAAGCCTGGGGTCGTGGGTTCGACTCCCACCCCCGACACCGAAAAGGATGGTTTGAAAGAAATCTCCAGGTGCCCCGTAATATCAATGTGTCCTTCTAATAGTGATCGACCAGGGCGCCCTCCCGATGAGACGGCGCCTTTGTCTTTTGAAACAAACGCCTCGGCTCGACGGTACTAACAATATATCAATAGGCTTTATACATCATGGATAACCAAGATAATCGAGAGGCGTCGTCCGTAGGCTATTGGGTAGCCGGCATCATCATCCTCATAGTCGTTATCGGCGGCATAGTGCTCTGGAGGTCGAACGCCTCGGACACTGCCGGAACCGCCGCCCGGACAGGGTCTACGACCGTCCTTCCCTATGGAAGGACAACGGTGGCGGTCGGCCAAAGCGCTTCGTTCGACGGCATAACCATCACCCCACTGACCGTCGCCGAAGACAGCCGCTGCGCCGCGGGCGTCCAGTGCGTCTGGGCGGGCACCGTCAGGGTCGCCGTCAGGTCGGACCTGGCAGCAGGTTCGTCCCGCCAGGACGTCATAGCCCTGGGCAGCACCACGCCCATCGGCACCTTCGCCGTCTCGCTCGTCAGCGTAACCCCAGACAAAAGAGCGGGCGTGGACATCGCCTCAAATGATTACCGCTTCACCTTTGAAGTACACCAGAACGGCAGCGGGGCAGCGGTCCCCGGCGCCGAGCCTCTCGAGGGCAAGGGATAAATCCCGCAGGACTTGCTATACTAGGGGCATGAAGACCGCGGCCTCAAAGGCCCAGATCGTCGTCACCCTCGGACCGGCCTCTTCGAACGAAGAGGTCTTTTCCGCCATGGTGGCCCATCAAGCGGACGCGGCGCGCTTGAACTTCGCCTGGGGCGATTATGTCGAGAAGGCCGCGCAGATCGCCGTGGTGCGCTCGGTAGAGAAGCGCGCAGGCCGGCGCATCCCTATCATCGCCGACCTGCCTGGACCGCGGGTCCAGGGCGACCAGGGCCACAGCTTTCGCCTGGGCGCCCCTGCCCTGACGCCCCAGGACGCGGAACATATGAAGTTCGGCATCCGTCACGCCGTAGATTACTTTGCCCTGTCGTTCATCGGCTCGGCCCAGGACGTCAGAACGGCCCGCGCCGCCCTGGCCGCTGCCGGGGGCAGCCAACCCTTGATCGCAAAGATCGAGCGCGCCGAAGCCCTGGCCGACATCGACGCCATCATCGGCGCGGCAGACGCAGTCATGGTCGCCCGTGGCGACTTGGGAGACAATATACCTTTGGAAAAGCTCCCCTTTGCCCAGGCAGACATCATCAAGCGGGCCAACGCCGCCGGAAAACCGGTCATCACCGCCACCGAGATGCTCCTATCCATGAAAGAGAGCCTGCGCCCCACCCGCGCCGAGACGACCGACGTGGCGAACGCCATCCTGCAGGGCTCGGATGCCGTCATGCTCTCGGAAGAGACGTCTGTCGGCAAGCATCCCGTCGAAGCAGTGGCCGTAATGGAGAGAATCGTCCTAGAAGCTGAGAAGCATACCCGCCGGGCCTGCGTGGTATTATAGTCGTATGGGAAAGCTCATCCTTGCGCGCCACCACGAATCCGAATGGAACAAGCTCGGCCTATGGACCGGCGTCCGCGACCGCCATCTGACCGAATACGGCTTCAAAAAATCCGAGGAAATGGGCCTCCTGATACGCGACTTCCGCATCGACCAGGCCTTTGCCTCCATGCAGGTCCGCTCGATCGAGACGCTTTCCTCGATGCTCAACGCCATGGGCCAGTACAGCGTGCCCACCGAACACGCCGCGGCCCTGAACGAGCGCGATTACGGCGACTACACCGGCAAGAACAAATGGGAGATGGAAAAGCTCATCGG
Source organism: Minisyncoccota bacterium (assembly GCA_035714745.1). Classification (GTDB taxonomy): domain Bacteria; phylum Patescibacteriota; class Minisyncoccia; order Phycocordibacterales; family UBA6065; genus UBA6065. The sequence goes on from DASTLR010000007.1 coordinate 64,056, forward strand.
CGAGGAGCAGTGGAACAAGGTGCGCCGCGACTGGGACTGCCCGATACCGAACGGCGAGACCCTGAAGATGGTCTCGGCTCGCGCCCTGCCTTTCTATAAAGAAAAGATAGTGCCCGCCCTCTCAGCCGGCAAGACCGTACTCGTCGTAGCCCACGGCAATTCCTGCCGCGCCCTTATCAAATACATCGAGAACGTCTCTGACCAGGAAATCCAGGGCGTCGAAATGCCCTTTGGCGGCATCTTCATCTACGACGTCGACGCGGACGGCCATGCGACGCACAAAGAAACCAGGCGCGTCGAATCGCAGGTCAATTCATAGCCATAGGCCCTATCCATCATCATGAAAAAGATATACATCACTCGTCAGATCCCGGCAGCCGGCCTCTCCCTCCTTCGCAAGCAAGGATATGCCGTAGACGTCTGGCCGCGCGATACGGCTCCGAGCAAGGGAGACATCATCAAGGCCCTCAAGAAGGGCGCCTATGACGGGGCCATCACTCTTTTGACCGACACCATCGACGCAGAGGTCATGGACGCCGCCCCGACGGTGCGCATATTCGCCAACTACGCCGATGGCTTCAATAATATCGACCTGGCCGAGGCGAAAAAGCGCGGCATCGCCGTGACCAATACGCCCGGCGTTTCCTCGCAGGCAGTGGCCGAGCACGCTGTGGCCCTGATGCTCGCCCTGGCTACGCGCCTCGTCGAAGCGGACGCTTTCACCCGCCGCGGCAAGTATCGCGGCTGGGCGCCCATGAATCTCATCGGCACCGATCTCGGGGGCAAGACCCTCGGCCTGGTCGGCGCCGGCCATATCGGAGCCCATGCCGCCCGCATCATGAAGAACGGCTTTGGGGCGCGCGTAGTCTATTACGACGTCGCGGAAAACGCCTCGATCGAGAAAGAATGCGGCGCCCAGCGCAAGCTCTCGCTCGAGGAGCTCCTCCGCGAGGCGGATTTCGTCAGCATCCATGTGCCGCTCCTGCCTTCGACCCATCACCTCATCGATGAAACGCGCCTCGGCATGATGAAACCGACGGCATTCCTGGTGAATACCTCGCGCGGCCCCGTCATAGACGAGAACGCTCTGGTGAAAGCCCTGCAAGCAGGCAAAATCGCCGGCGCTGGCCTGGACGTATACGAATTCGAGCCAAAGCTCACCCGCGGCCTGGCGAAGCTCCCCAACGTGGTGCTGACGCCCCATATCGCCTCGGCTCGCGACAGCGTGCGCAACGCCATGGCCGTCCTGGCGGCGCAGAACGTCATCGACTGCCTGGAAGGGCGCGAGCCACAGAATCGGGTGGCGTAGGGCGGCACCTAGCTTTTGAATTCCACTTCAAAGGGATACATGCCCATGCCGCAGGTGCCTTTGTAGGCGCCTGGCTGCGGCGTGCCGATATCGATGTCGGTCGAGCCCGTCTGGGCCAATTGGCGGCTCACTGAGAGGCTCGGGATGCGCACCGACGACGAGCAGTCGAACGAGCCGCGCGTGATAAAGCGGATAACGGTCGGCAGACCAGCCTGGGCGACGCTCCGGCGCGGCTGATAGCCGCCTTCGGCGCGAATAGAAACGACCTGAATGCCGTTCTCAAGAGAGATGTTGCTGCTTGTGGCCCGTCCCTGCGCGCGTTCGGTTCCGCCATTCGACTCGCTCGGCCAGAGGCCCGCTGCCGTTAGGCTATATGCCAGATTCGTCACAGCTAGGACGATGACGAGCAGGCCGGCTGCCTTGAAAAAGACGCCCTTCCTCTGCCAGCCGCCGGCCCGGGCCGAGCCTACGCTCGCCAGGGCCAGGACAGGCAGCGTGCCGAGCGAGAACGCCAGCATAGCCAACCCGCCAGCCATAAAGCTGCCCGTGCCCAGGGCATAGACCTGCATGGATTGAGTAAAGCCACAGGGCAAAAAGAAGGTCGCCGCGCCAAAGAAGAACGGCGCCAGCCAGTGGCTGACCGTCGAGGCTCCCCTGGCTCGATCGGCAAGCCATTCCGGCATCGAGGGCACCAGCCTCTCTGCCCAGGGAAAGATGCCGAGGAGGTTCAGCCCCAAGCCGAGCATGACCAGGCTGATAGCGATGCCGAGGAGCGACGACATCCAGGCGCTCAGGGTGAATGCCATGCCCAGGGCGCCCAGGGCCCCGCCCAGGACGAAGAACGAGGCCAGGCGGCCGACATGAAAGAAAGCCTGGGCGCGAGCGCCTCCCCTGCCGTCTTTGACGAAGGTCGCCGTCATAGAGAGCACCAGGCCGCCGACGACGGCGGTGCACATCGAGAGCGAGGCGACCAGGCCGATGGCGAAGGCCGCGCCGAACGAGACGCTGCCCGCCTGGACGACGCTCAACAGGCCGCTCTTCTGCAAAGCCCAAAAGACCATGCCGAGCGCCAGGGCGATCGGCACGGCCAGCCACAGGTCTGCCTTGTCTTGAGGAGTTATCTCCATCGTAACCCTATTGTACCAGACCTAGTATTCCACTCCCCTCGCCGCCCGGACGCCCAGGGCGTAGGGATGCTTGATCTCGCACATCTCGGTGACCAGGTCGGCGCGCTCCATGAACTGCTTGGGGCAGCCGCGGCCCGTCATGATGAGGTGCTCGCATTTGATGAGGGCGCGGTCGATGAAGGCCGAGACCTCGGCGGCAGTCAAAAGACCGAGCGACTGGGCCACCCAGATCTCGTCCATGATGAGGATGTCCCACTTTCCCGTCTTCAGCTCCTTGAGAGAAAAAGCCAGCGCATCGTGCGCGGCTTTGATGTGCTCTTCTATGGGAAGCTTGTCGCAGGGGGTCTTTACGAAGCCTTTGCCCATCTTGACGATATGGAAGTCGTCGCCGAACTTCCGCGAGGATTTATCTTCTCCCGACTCCCACGGCCCCTTGATGAGCTGGACCATGAGCACCCGGGAGCCGTTGCCGATGGCCCGGAGGGCCTGGCCGATGGCAGCCGTGGTCTTGCCCTTGCCGTTGCCTGTAAAAATGATGAGCATATGGTTACAATGCCACCTCGCAGACCCCCGCCACGCAGGCGAGCTCTTTTTTCACGTCCAGCTCGTTGGTCTTCTCGTAGGTGATGATCTTCGAATAATCGATGTGGGCCAGCTTGGCGGCCAATTCCTCGTAGCGGGCCTTGTCGATGGCCTCGTACGGCGCCAGCTGGTAGACGTGGTTGTCGCGCGGCAGGAACGAGAGGCCGCCGACGATATCCCAGTTCTTGTAGACCCAATTGCCGACCTCGATCCACTCGCTCTCGCCGACCGAGACGGTCACCGAGGGGTTATGCTCGGTGTAATTGACCTTTACCGTCTTCCAGAATTCCAAGAGGTCGATGGCCGAGAGGTCGTCCTTGTAGATCGACCCTTCGGGAGCCTTGACCGGGAATTCCAGGACGTAGGTCGTGGCGCTGGAGGCCGACTGGCCGACCTCGGGATGGTACGGCACGCCCTGGTCCTTGAGCATCTTGAAGAGCGAATCGGTGGCCGAGATGCGCACGCGGCGGATGTAGTATTCCGCATGGCGCGGATGCATGCCCGACGAGCAGTCGACGGTCTGCGATACGGTGCCGGACGGCTTGACGCAGGTGATGCAGGTCGAGGCGTTGATGCCGAAGCGCGCGGCATACTCGGCATTGGCGCGGACCGACTCTTCTTTCATGGCTACCATCGTCTCGGCCTCGCGAGCAACCGGCGAATCCCACTGGCCCGTCACCGAGACGCCCAAGAGGCGCTCATGCTCGCAGTGTTCCTGCCATTCTTTCGACAGGTACGGGAAATAGGTCAGGGTCGACTGATAAGTGCCGATGAGCGTGGCCAGGCGAGCCTTGCGCAAGAGGTCCTGGCGCGAGTCCTCGCGGCGGGCCACCACCTCGGAGAGGTTGCAGAACTGCTTTGACTGGAGGATGATCTCGCCGCAGGGATTGGTGCCGACAGGGCCGATGACGTTGCCGGCAGCGTCGAAGTAGCCTTCGTATTTTTTGAGCACCTCGATACGGCGGGCCGGCAGGGTCTTGGCCAGCGACCCGCGGTTAAAGATGCCGCGCTCTCCCGATCCGGACTTCATCAGGGCCACCCACTCGTCCATGAATTCGACGTTCGACGGCTTGGTCAGATAGACGGCCGAGTTGTTGGCCAGCATGCGCTGCGGCTCGGTGGCGTAGAAGGTGCCCTTTTTGGCATCGCGGATCTCGGTGTCGTCCAGGTCCGAGAGCGAGATCATGGCGCTCCTGCGCACGCCGCCGGCCACCACGCAGTCGCCGATGGTGCAGATGATGTCGTGGACGTCGATGTTGCGCAGGCGCTTGCCCTGACGCGCTAACATCTTCTCGCGGGTAAAGGCCAGGAGGCGCTTGAGCGGCTCGGGGCCCGAAGCCTTGCCTCCCATGGTCTTGAGCCTAGCGCCGGCAGGGCGGAGCTGGCTGAAATCGAAGTCGATGTCGGCGCCCGAGACCCAGGCCATGACGCCGGCGGTCAGGGCGTCGGCCCAGCCCTCCTTGCTGTCGGCGATGACGTGGGTCGGTAGCCTTTTGCCCGTCTGGACCTTTATCTGGTCGAATTTCTGGACGTTCTGGCTCTCGACCGACCAGCCGACGCCAGTGCCGCACATGGATATGTACATGATCTCGGCCAAGTCGCGGAAGCTCTCGGGGGCGATGAACGAGCAGTTATAGGCGCAGACGTGCGTCTTGCGCGCGGCCGGGCCGGCGAACTGCAAGAGGCGCATCGACGGCATGACCTCCTGCCTGAGGATGCCCTCGCGGACCTCGGCGTATTCCGCGGCAGTGAGCTTCTCTCCCAAATTCTCGCGCATGAACGCCATATATCGATCGACTGTCTCGATCCAGGTCTCGCGGCGCGACTCGGCTTCGATCCAGCGCGCGTAGGTGCGGTAGTAGACGAACTCGCCCAGGGTATTGCGGAAGTATTTTTTGCTGTCCTCGGCCAATTTTCGGACGTGCTCGGGCACTGCGGCACCAGCCTCGCGCAAGGCGGCCCGATTCTGGCGATACAGGATGAAGGTCTTGGCCGTCTGCACGTATTTACCCAAGATAAGCTCCTTTTCCACGCTGTCCTGGATGCCCTCGACGTTGGGAATAAAGTTCTTGTATTTTGCCGCGATCGAGGCGATGTCCGTCCAGACCGCGTCCGCCACCTTTTCCGCCTCGGCGAGCGAGCCCTCCTGGGCCGAGCGCATGGCCTTGTCCACTGCCCGGACGATCTTCATGTAGTCGAAGGCCACGATGACCCCGTTCCTCTTCTGCACGCGCTTGACCAGAGCCTCCTTCGACATGTCATCCGTCTTGCCCCACAGGTTCCTTTGTTCGGCTGGCATCGTTCGTCGTTTATTTCGTAGTTTCGCAACTTGATAATAGAATGTGAAATCATTATACGGCCCTCGGGCCGAGCGCCGAAGGAAAACGGTGGATAACGAATTCTATGAAATGCGCCTTGGCGAGCTGTCAATCGGCTGATATACTGGCCGCGTATACAAACTATCGAAACTATGAAATCTCCCCTGCCGAAAGAGGCATACCAGAAGAACGCCCATATCTACAAGCTCCTGGCCAACCCAAAGCGCCTGGAGATCCTGAACATGCTCAAGAAGAAGGAGACCGCCGTCGAGGAGCTTCTCCGCTCTACGGGCCTGCCAAAAGCCAACCTATCCCAGCATCTGGCCCTCATGCGCCACAACGGCCTGGTAGTGCCCCGCCGCCACGGGCTCAACATCTTCTACCGCATCGTCGATCCCCGCATCGTCGAGCCCTGCAAGATCCTCCACGACCTCCGCCACAAGAAGCTGGTCGTATAGCCATTATGAAGACGGCCTTCGAGATCTTCGGCTGGTACGGCACCGCAGCCATAGTCCTTGCCTATGCGCTGGTTAGCTTTGGCTACTTGAGCCCCGCCTCGCTCGCCTATCAGGTCCTCAACGGAACCGGAGCTCTGGGCGTCGCCGCAATATCTCTCTATAGGCGCACCTACCAGCCAGGCATCCTCAATATCATCTGGACCATCATCGCCCTCCTCGCCATAGCTCGAGTCCTCTCCCTCTCCTAGCTCCTATCTCTTATCTATCCCCCTCCCCTCTTGCGCTTTCTCTCGCGCAGTAGTTTAACTATTTCGAAACATTGAAATAGTGTCACATCGGGTCTACTCTAAGGATAGCCATGCGTCGGAAGAGAGGTGAGATCCCTCCGCTGTGCCGCAACGGTAGTCCTGCCCGGGCCAGAGTCCCGCGCAGGCGAGCCCGGTCTCTCGTATGGCGATATCCCGAGCAGGAATCGATAGCCGTCATGACTACCCTTCCCGCCGCGGAAGCGTTTTTATTATCGGCTAACCAATATCCATGAAACGATCGCTTCTCGGTCTCCTAATTATCAGCTCCGCTCTCAGTTCTGCCGCGCCGATTAACGCGCGGGCGCAGGAAGCCGCTACGTCTGACCCGGTCGTGGAAGCTCCGGCACAAGAATCAGCCCCTGCTCCGGCCACTATCCGCGCAAATCTCAGCGTCCGCTACCAGGGCTCGCTGGCCTGGACCGGGCAAGTGGCGCTTGTTCAAGGCTCGACCGCCGCGATATCCGACAGTTCGGGCCTTTCGCATTCGATCGCCTCGGACAGCGCCCTCCAGGCTCTGGCGGCCGCGGATTCTTTCTCTCCCGACTTCTCGCTCTCGGACCTGACCTATTACTCTGACTACGGATCTTTCTTCATCAACTGCATCGACATCGCCGCCCTGCCAAAGCACGCCTGCGGCAACTGGCAGTACGTCGTCAATTCCGACTATCCTCAGATTGGGGTCGACAAGTACGCCATCCATGAGGGCGACACGCTCTATTTCTATTACGGCAACCCTCGACGCGTGACCGTCCAGTCCGGCGGCTCAGCCGAAGCGCCGGCGACCGTGCATGCCCTGGCCGAGAAGTACGACTATACGACCGATACCTGGACGCCTCTGCCTGGCGCCTCTGTCGGGGCCACGCAGCCAAATCCGAACGATCCCTATTCCCCTATCGTCGCCTATTCGGCCGTCAGCGGCCCTGACGGCGTCGCCGCCATCGCCATCGCTCAGCCGGGAGACTACGGCATCGGGCTGGCGACAGACTATTATTACCCCGCCGAGCCCATAACTATCCGCGCGGCCCAGGCAGCGGCGGCGGCTCAAAGAACCTCGTCAAGCTCCAACGGAGGGTCATGGAGCGCCGGCGGTTCGGCGCCAGCAGCCGCAACCTCGACACCTACGGCCGCCTCCATTCCCCCTCAAGCGATTTCGACTCCATCAATCGCCGCAGATATTCCGGCAATCATATCTGAAGAGCCGATGATCACCCTCGATATCTCTTGGGAGGCCTTTGCCGCGCGCTATACCCTGCTCGCGAGCGCGAATACAACGAGACCAGCGCCAGCCGCGGTAAAGCCAGTCACCCAGACCGCCAGCGTCTTCCAAGCCATGAAGGCCGCATCGACGACCGCTCCCGCCGGAACCGGCTGGCTGGACAGGATTATCCGCTTCTTCACACGCTAGATGAACAAACAACTGACCCTAAAAACCCGCATCCTCGTCGCCGTCGCCCTGGTGGCCATCGGCGTGGCCGGACGACTGCTGCCCCACGCCTGGAATTTCGCTCCCATCGTAGCCATCGGCATCTTTTCGGGAGCGTATCTGGGCAAACGCTTCGCCTTTCTGGTGCCGGTGATCGCCATGGCCGCCTCTGACGCCGTCATCGGCTTCTACGGCTGGAAGCTGAACCTGACCGTCTACGCCGCCATGGCCCTCTCCGGCGCCATCGGGCTCCTCTTGCGCCGTCGCAGGTCGCCGATTTCCGTCGCCGCCGCAGCCCTGGCAGGGTCGACGCTCTTCTTCTTGGTCACCAACGGCGCCGTCTGGTATCTGGGCTCTTCATACGCACCCGGCCTGGACGGCCTCCTCGCCGCATACGTCGCCGGCCTGCCCTTCTACCGCAACGCCGTGGTCGGCGACATCTGGTACAGCTGGGCGCTCTTTGGAGCCTTCGAATTCGCTTTGTGGGGATACAGGAGTATCATAGGAAGCAAGACACATGCTCAGCACTCTCTTCGCGGCTAAGGCAGGCGGCTGGTTCCTGCCCGTCATCATGGGAGCGGCCGTGGCCGACAGTATCAACCCCTGCGCCTTCTCCATCCTCTTCCTTTCTATCGCTTTTCTCTTGAGCCTGGGCAAGGGGCGCAGGCACATCCTGGCTGCCGGCGGCCTCTATATCGCCGGCATCGGCCTGGTCTATATGCTCATCGGCGTGGGCATCCTGCGCGTCCTCTCGGCCTTTGCCATGCCGAACGTCCTGGGCAAGGTCGGCGCCGCCATCCTGGTCGCCTACAGCCTGATCGGCCTCTTGAACGAATTCTTTCCCGCATTCCCCATCAAGCTCAAGATCCCCGCCCAGAGCCACCAGACCCTGGCCCGCTTCATCCATAAGGCCAGCCTGCCCGCGGCCTTCGCCCTGGGCGTGCTGGTCGGGCTCTTTGAATTCCCTTGCACGGGCGGCCCTTACCTCTTCGTCCTTTCCCTCCTCCATGACCAGGCGACGTTCTGGCAGGGCTTCGGCTACCTGCTCGCCTATAACGCGGTCTTCGTCCTGCCGCTCGTCGTCATCCTCCTGGCCGCCACCACCCGCACGGCCCTAGAAAAGGCCGATCGCCTGCGCAAGATCGAGAGCAAGAAGGGCCGCATCATCCTGAACGCGGCGCTCCTGGCCATCGGCCTAGCATTAGTAATCGCCCTCTAAGGGGCATAGAATATGACCATGAAGACCATACAGAGCTACGAAGAACTGAGAAAAAAGGTGGAGGCGGCAAAGAAATCCGCCGTCGACCTCTCTATGGAGGAGGATCTGGCTATCGCCGTCATGAACCTAGTATCGCTGGAGGAACATTTCTTCTTTACCGGGGCAAAGACAGGCAAGAACGGGTACTATGACCTCTTGAACGAGGTCCGCGAGATGAGGAAGGCCCTTTTGGCCCGCATGATCGAAAAGACCGAGGGCGAGAGCTGGTGTATCTCGAAGCATCTCCTGGCCACGACCATGCGCCTCATGGAGGTGGGATCGAAGCTGCAATCCGGGGGCAAGAAAATCGAGGCCGAGGAGACCTTCAAGCTGGCCTACAAGTCGTTCAATCTCTTCTTCGCCCTGCGCCTGCAGATAATCAGCGCGCCCGAGGTCGTCAACCTCATGCGCGAGGAGAAGCCGATGTCCTATGACGACATCATGAAGGGCCTCGTCGATTGCTGCAAAGAATAACCGCTACCGTATGAATAAGAACACTATATGGCCGATCGTCATCCTCGCGCTCGCTATCGTCGCCGTGGCCGCGGCGGCGCTCTATCTATCCCAGCCAAAGACCGCATATAGCCAGGAGACGCTCAGATCTTTCGCTCTCTGCCTGGCGGACAAGAAGCTGACCATGTACGGCGCCGAATGGTGCCCTCATTGCAAGGCTCAAAAAGCTCTCTTTGGCGCAGCCTTCGCCCAGGTGCCCTACGTCGAATGCCCGCAGAACGAGCAGCTCTGCATCGATAAGGGCATCCGCGGCTACCCCACCTGGATCGACGCCTCCGGCGCCAAATATGAAAGCGAACAGCCGCTCGAAAAATTGGCGCAAGTCGCCGGGTGCCCGCTAGGCGAATAAAACCTATCTCATCAGCCCCTCCAAGACCCCTTCCGGAGTGACTTTCAGGAGAAGGACCGCCCCCACGCTGGGCCGAGCGGTCATCGGCTCGCCCTTCTTGCGCTCCGCGTAGGCGATTTGGAGCTCGCGCGAACCAGCAGGTATGAGCGTGGACTGTGGAGCTATCCTATCGCCGATGTAAAAGGCGTTCGTAGCCCTGTCGCCACCCGGCAGTTTTAATAATACGACTGCGTAATAGAACAGCCCGCTGCCGCCGGTCTCTCGAGTGACCAGGAACGCTGTATCGGGAGAGCCGTCGCCGTTCAAATCCCCCACCGCTTCATTTCCAAAGTACCGAGTGACTTTCTGCGCGGCCGATCCCGGCGCTGCCGGAGCATTCGAAACGCCATCGACGAGCGTGACCGTCTCGGAATCGATCGTAAAAGTCGAATTCCTGGTATCGGCAGATTGTGGCGGCATCTCTTTCCTTGAAGCTGTCATTACGGCGTACGCGAGGACTGCGATAGCGGCCGCGATCCAAAGTATTTTTTTCATGCTCTGACTATACCACGAGCGCTTTTCGTTGCGTAACCTGAACAATCGCCAGAATTCATCGTTTCTTTATGATTCCTTTATCTCCTTTTTGCTACGTTTTATCCTGCCGGCGAAGCAACCGGCCCAGGGCAGAGCGAAGCAAAAAGCACCCGAAATTGGATGCTTTTTGCTTAAAAATTGTTGCGGGGGTGGGATTTGAACCCACGACCTTCAGGTTATGAGCCTGACGAGCTACCGGGCTGCTCTACCCCGCTATATTGGCCGTCCTTTATCCTCGCTTCCATACTACGACCGAAAAGCGAGGTACCGACAATTATACCACCGCCCATCCGGCTAATCAAGGCATCTCCCTTTGGAACGGCGCGAGGCCTGGCGATGCCGCTATATGTAGTAGAACTCCTCGAAGACCTTCTTGTAGAGCTCGACGATGCGCTTGGCCTCCCTCTCGTTCAGCTGGAAGTCGCTGCCCTGATGCGCGACCTGGTTCCTGGTCCTGTGAGCCTCCCAGGCCAGGTCCAGGGTGACGAAATCGCTCTTCTCGATACCTTTTAGTTTGTCGCCGATCGAATCGCCCTGGTAACCCATCTTCTCCAGGATGTCGCCGAGCATGATGTCGGCCTCCAGTATGGCCAGCCTCCAGTCGGAAGGGTTGCTTGAATTGATGTGCTCCTGGACCTGCTGCCATTTCTTGTTCAGCACGGCGTCGTGGTGCGGCTCGGCCAGGGCTTCCTTGAGCCTGACGGAATGGAATTTCGCTTCGGCGGCCTCTTCTACCCGGCGGAGCTTGATATAGGCGTAGCCGATGACGTAGAACAGAGCAAGCGAGGCGACGATGGCGATCGGCTTGATCAGGTTGATGTAGTAGATCAGCCAGTTCAAGATGGCCACGACGTCGAAGTTCTTGAACAGGTCGACGATGCGCAGGAAAAGGTACTCGAGGTTGAGAAAGTTGACGGAATCCATGCTGCTAGATGATTCCCTCCATTATACTTCGCCCAGGAACTTCTTGCCCAGGGCAAAGAGGATATCCTCGCGGCCGTTGTCTGCCAGGATCTGCAGGCCGATCGGCAGCTGCTTGCCCTCGACGGCCTTTGCTCCGGCAGGGATAGAGATGGCGGGCACCCCGACGAGGTTCGCCGTGACGGTAAAGATGTCTTCCAGATACATGGCCACCGGGTCCGACGTTTTCTCCCCTATCTTGAAGGCCGGCGCCGGAGCGGTCGGCGTGAGGATGGCGTCGACGCTGGCAAAGGCTTTGGCAAAATCGGCTTTCAGAAGCTCGCGCACGGCCAAGGCCTTGTTGTAATAGGCGTCATAGTAGCCCGACGAGAGCACGTAGGCGCCCAGCATGATGCGGCGGCGCGCCTCGGTGCCAAAGCCCTGGCCGCGGCTGTTCAGATAGTCCTCGAGCAGGTCCTTGCCCTCGACATGGAGGCCGTATTTCACGCCGTCGAAGCGAGAGAGGTTGGTCGAGACCTCGGCCGGCATAAGCACATAATAGACCGCCAAGGAGTATTCAATGTTCGGCAGCTCGATGTCGCGGATCTCGTAGCCGGCTGCTTTGAATCGGACGAGCGCTGACTCAAAGACCTTCATCACTTCAGGGTCGATGCCGTCGCCCTGCAGGAAATGCCTTGGAACGCCCAGGACGGGCTTCTTGCCCGCTGCTTCTGGCTTCTTGCTCGCCGTATCTATCGAGGTGCTGTCGTAGTGATCCTTGCCTTTCATTGCGTCAAAGAGGATCTCGGCGTCGGCGACGGTCTTTGCGAAGGGGCCGATGATGTCGAGGGACGAGCCCATGGCCATGAGGCCGTGACGAGATATAGAGCCGTAGGTCGGCTTGAGACCGACGATGCCGCAATGGGATGCAGGCTGGCGAATAGAACCGCCGGTATCAGAGCCCAGGCTGGCCAGGGCGAGGTCGCCCGCTACAGCCGCAGCCGAGCCTCCCGACGAGCCTCCCGCCACACGAGAGAGGTCGTGCGGATTCTTCGTCAGGCCATAGGCAGAGTTCTCGGTCGAGCTGCCCATGGCGAACTCGTCCATGTTGGCGCGGCCCAGAAAGACCGCCCCGGCGTCGCGGAGCTTCTGCACGGCAGTGGCGGTATAGGGCGCGACATAACCTGCGAGGATCTTTGAAGCGGATCCGGCGCGCTTGCCCTCCAGGAGCATGTTGTCCTTGAGAGCGATCGGTATACCGGCGAGCAGGGAGGATTTTGCGCCCTGGGCCTTGATGAGCTTGTCCGCCGCCTCGGCCTGGGCGAGAACGTCGTCATAGACTTCCAAATAGGAGTGGATGTCGCCGTCGCGCTTATTGATCTCGTCCAGATAGGCCTGGGCGAGCTCGCGCGCGGTGAAATCGCCCCGGACGAGGGAGTCGTGAGCCTTTTTGATGGTCAGGTTCTTGAGGTCGATCATAGTGGTGCAAGGCTACTGGCTGCCGCCCAGGATCTTCTTTACTTTGACGTACGCGCCATCCTTGGTCGTTGCCTGTTTCGGCGCCAGGGCCATGAGCCTGTCGGTGTAGATGCCCGGCTGGTGAGCGCCCTCGTCCTGGCGCATGACGTTCTTGTTCGTGGACATGACCGGCGCGCCCATCTGCTCAGGAGCGATCGGCGCCGAGGTAAGCTTGTCGACGTAGGACAGGATGGCGCCCATGTCCTGCTGCATCTTCGCCACCTCTTCGTCGGAGAGCTTGAGGCGGGAAAGGCTGGCTAGTTTGGCTATTTCTTCGCGGGAGATCATGTCGTGTGGAGTTGGGACCAATATAGCAAATATGGCGCTGTTTTGCGATAATTCAGGCATGAGAAAGACCATCAAGAGCTTTGGCTACGCTGCGGTGGGCATCGGCTATGCCCTATCGGGCCGCAATTTCAGGATCCAGTCGGCCATCGGCGCCATCGGCCTCGCCTTGGCCTATTATCTCCACATCGCGCGGACCGAATGGCTCTTCATCATTTCGGCCATCGGTTTTGTCCTCGCTCTGGAAGCCACCAACACCGCCCTCGAGGAGGTCTGCAACAAGTTCCATCCCGAAAGCCACCCCCACATCGCCCTCATCAAGGACCTGGCGGCAGGCGCAGTGCTCATCGCTTCCCTGACGGCGCTAACGATCGGCATCCTGATCTTTTGGCCGAAGCTTTTCTAGGCGAGGAGCTTTTTGAATTCCTCCTCCCCTATCACCTTCACTCCCAGCTCGCGAGCCTTTTCGAGCTTCGAGCCAGCGCTCTCGCCCGCCAGGACATACGAGGTCTTTTTCGAGACGGAGCCCGAGACCGAGCCGCCGTTCTCGCGGATCGTCTCTTCGGCGCGCACGCGGTCCAGAGTCGGCAGAGTGCCGGTGAGGACGAACGAGAGGCCTGCGAGCTTGCCTGTGCCCTTGGCGGCCTTCTTGATCCGCACCTCTTTCATCAGGCGGTCGAGCATGCGCCGATTAGCCTTTTCTGAGAACCAGGCGGCGATAGAAGCCGCGACCACCGGGCCGACGCCCTCGATGGCTTCGAGCTCTTCCTTGCTCGCTGTGGCCAGGGCGTCGACGGCCTTGAAATGTTCGGCCAATAGGTGGGCCGTCTCTTCCCCGACATGGTCTATGGAAAGGCCGGTGATGAGGCGCGGCAGGGTCGTCTGGCGAGCCGACTCGATGGCCGCCAGCAAGTTATCGGCCGATTTCTCGCCAAAGCGCGGCAGAGCCAGAACGTCGCCTTTTTTCAGGGTGAAGAGGTCTGGAAAAGTGGCGATCAGACCGGCATCCAGGAGGGCGTCGAGGATCTTTGGCCCGCAGCCGTCGATGTCCAGGGCCGCGCGCGAGGTGAAGTAGTGGAATTTGCGCCTGACGAGCGTCTGGGAGTCGCGCACGACGCAGCGGTGAGCGGCCTGGCCGGGCACGCGCTCGATCCTGCCGTCTCCCCCGCACTCGGCGATATGGGTTGGAAAGACGAAGGGCTTCTCCTTGCCGGTGCGAAGCTCGGCCACGACGCGCACGATGTCAGGGATGACATCCCCAGCCTTCTGGAGGATGACCGTGTCGCCGATGCGGACGTCCAGACGCTTGATCTCGTCCTCGTTGTGGAGGGTGGCGCGCGAGACGGTCGAACCGGCCACCAGCACGGGCCGAAGGACGGCCACCGGGGTGATGACGCCCGTCCTGCCGACCTGGAAGACGATGTCCTCGAGGACCGTCGTGACCTGCTCGGCCGGAAATTTGAAGGCGATGCCCCAGCGCGGCGCCTTGCCGGTGTAGCCGATGGCTTCCTGGAGCTCCCTCTCGTCGACTTTGATGACCACGCCGTCGATCAGGTAGTCCTGTTTCGGCGCCTTCTTCTGCCATTCGCGCCAGTAGGCGATGGCTCCGTCGATGTCGCGGACCCGCTTCCAATGCTCGTTGGTGACGAAGCCCAGGCCGGCCAGAAATTCGAGCTCCTGGTGCTGTGTTTCAGGCATCGGGCCGTCGACGCGGGCCACGTCGTATACGAAATTACTGAGCTTGCGAGATGCCGCCACCTTTGGGTCGAGCTGGCGCACGGAGCCGGCGGCTACGTTGCGGGGATTGGCGAAGAGCGGCTTGCCGGCCTTTTCCTGGGCGGCGTTCAGACGGGCAAGATTCGACTTCTTCATATACACCTCTCCTTCGACGATGATATCGAGAGGCTTTTTCAGCCGCAGCGGCACGTCCGCGATGGTGCGGACATTCTGGGTGACGTCCTCGCCGACCAGGCCGTCGCCGCGGGTAGCCGCCCGGACGAGAACACCCTTCTGATATTCCAGAACGACCTTGAGCCCGTCGATCTTCAGCTCGCAGACATAGTTCGGGACCTGCTCCCTGCCGGTCTCGGCCTTGATGAAGCGCCTGACGCGGGCGTCGAAGTCGCGCATATCTTCCTCGGAGAAGGCGTCGTTGAACGACCACTGCGGCACCTTGTGCTCGACTTTGACGAATTCTGGCAGAGGCGCGCCGCCCACGCGCTGGGTCGGAGAGTCAGGGGTCTGGAGCTCTGGATGGGCGGCCTCGATGTCTTCCAGCTCTTTGACCAGGCTGTCATAGGCCGTATCCGAGATCTCGGGTCTGTCGTGGGTATGATAGAGGGCGCGATGATAGTCGATCAGTTCGCGCAGCTTTTCCGCCCTTTTTTGCAGGTCTTTCGGCGCTTTCGGCATAGGGATAGTGTACCTGCCTAATAGGTCACCTTCAAGGCCCTCTCCACGCGTCCGGGGTCCGTTGTCACGCAGGTGTTGTAGCCGCGCGAGTCGATCGAAGTAGAGACGATGCCGCTCGATACGGTCTTTGTCACCGTGACCGTGGCGCAATACGGAGCCGAGACGCCCTGGGCGTCGGCATTCGGGATGACCAGCTCGAATCGCGTCGCCGCGGAGGTGGGCGTGCGGGATATATAGTTGCCGTTCGTTATGTACTGAGGAGAGCCGACAGAGTCTACGCAGTCAGGATTCGAAGGGTTAGGCGAGCGCTGGTCCGTCGAGGTGGCAAAGACGTCGATGCCTTTGATATCCCAGTACAGCGCGCACTCCGCGCCCGTGTCCGCAGCGTAGAACGAAAATTGCGATTCGCGACCGGACGCCGACAGCGCCAGCTCTTTTACCGTCAAGCTGAATATCGATATGCCGATCGACAGCAGGACGCTGGACACCAGCACGGCAAAGAGCATGGCGAACCCCCTCTTCTGGTGATCCTTGTGCTCTTTGTATTCTCGGTGATCTTCGTGATCCCCGTGTCTTCTTTTAAAAATCGAATACATATTCTTTTATAGTGAACGTCCTGAGCGGCAGGAACAGATTGGTCCTCCACGACACCGTGACGGATATCACGGCTTCCTTGGCCGAGGCACGGTCGTCGATAGACACGGTACGAGTAAAGGCAGTCTGCTTCCAAGCCCCCCCGGACGCATATCCGTACTGCCCCGACGAGCTGTCTACGGATATGGCGGGACAGCCCGAGCCGGGGCATGCCGATACCGCCCCCGTCGAGGTGAAGTCTGTATAGCGCGCGTCGATCTGACAAGCTTCCCCGCCCGAGGCGCCCTGCTTGCACGCGGCGAGCGAGGCAAGCCAGGGATTTCCCTGGATGCGATTGGTGTCGCGCGCGTTGCGCACGTACTCGACCGCTTCCTGGGCCAGATAGTAGGCGGTAATCTGGTCTCGGGCGTAGATCGCCGAGCTGATGCCTTTTTGGGCGATGACGAGCGGTCCGGTCACGGCCAAAGAGAGGATGGATATGGCCACCATGGCTTCGACGAGAGTGAATCCGCTGAGTGCGCTGCGCTTTTTCATGGCTTTATGAATCTATGGCTCTCTGGGTGACCGTCGTCTCGATGTCGAAGTCGGACCTGGTCGAGCCCTCGCCCGCATAGCCCTGGACGGTGATGACGACCTTTGGCTGCAGGCGATCGCCTGCCGCCGTGCCTACGGCATAGAACGACAGCGAAGTGATCTTGATCTCGCTCGCCGTGATAGCCACCGGCGGATTAGAGCTATTGGCGCCATAGACCGTCTTCATGATCCTATTCCCCGAGAGGCTGTACTCTATCCTGTCGTTGTCGTCCGTAGTGCTATACAAGCCGTCGCCGTCAACGTCGCGGTTGGCCTTGTAGTGAAAGACGCTATCGCCCTCGGCGCAATCCGCCGAGCGTACCGCGATATTCGAGGTGCAGGCATAGCGGAAGCCCACGCGCATGTCGCGCGCCATGCTCTCGAGCGCGAAATTCAGGTTAGTCATGACGGATTTCAGGGTATGGGTCTTCTTGTTCGCCTCGACGATAGAGAAGACCGCGCCCGTGGCCACGAGCATGACGATGGAGAATATCGAGACCGAGACCAGGACTTCGATGAGGGTGAATCCTTTTTTCATGCTAGTCGCAGATTGCCGGCGGGCCGTCGTTGCCGATCGATATCTGGCCGGTCGACTCGACGGTGACCCTGCGCGCCGTGCCCTGAGGCGACTTCACGCATACGTCGACCTTGCCGCCGATCAGGCTGCCGCTGCCGCCCTGGGTGAAATAGGCGTCGGGATTCGGCCTGAGAAAGGTGATGTCGACGGCCAATTGCCCACAGGTCCCGTTCACGCAGACCTTGTTTATCTTGTTTCCCTTCGAGATGGCGAATACCTGCAGGTCCAGGTCGCCGGCGTCGCGCGCATGGCTGACGCCTCCCGCCTTGTCCTCGAAGAGGATGTACGAAGTGGGCGAAGCGGGGTCGAAATGGATGCCATAGCCAGAATCAAAGGCAGTGGCGGCATTCTGCCTGACGGATATGCCGTAGAATTGAGCCTGGCGGATGGAGAGACCGACCTCGTAGGCAAGGTTAGTCAAAAGCACGCTGCCGTTGAATTGGCTATGGTTGTAGACGGCCATGGTCGTGATGACCGTAAAGATGGAGATCGAGACCAGCAGCTCTACCAGGGTGAATCCTTTATTCATGCTCCCTCTATTATAGCGCCAAATACGAGATTAAGGTCCAGAAATCCAGCCCAAGGACATAGACGATGAGAAAGGCGACCAGCATGAACGGACCAAAAGGCACCTGGCTGCCCATGCCCAGGGATGCGGAGCGGCGGAATACACGCTGCAGAGCCATGATGGCCAGCGTGGCCGCGGCGCCGATCCAGAACGACAGCAGAAAGGCCGAGAGGCCTTGGCCGAGGCCCAGCGCCCACCCCATCGACAGGGCCAGCTTGCCGTCGCCCAGGCCCATCCAGCGGCCGCGCGAAAATGACCAGAGGGACCAGAAGAACAAAAAGAACAGCGGGCCAGACAGGATACGAAGCCCGAAATCCAGAGGATGAAGCCCGGGACCGATGCTCGGTCCGATACCGAGAAAGATGATGCCGAGGGCGATGAGAGCGGCGCCATACGAGAAGAAGTCGGGGATGATCTTGTGCCGCAGGTCGTAGGCGAAGATGACGACATAGAAGCAGAGCAAAGCTGCCCAGAGCAAGAATTCGACGGGGGCGTCCGACCGCGCATACGCCGCGACGAAGCAAAGGCCGGTGGAGAGCTCTACGAGCGGATACTGCCACGAGATCTTGCTCCCGCAACCCTTGCATTTCCCCCTCTGGGCCAGGAAGCTGGCCAAAGGGATCAGCTCCCGCCAGCCCAGTTCCTTGCCGCAAGAAAAGCAGCCCGACCTCCCGCGGGCTATGGACATGCCGGTATTGAAGCGCAGGATGACGACATTCAGGAAGCTGCCGACAAGGAGGCCAAAGACAAAGAGCGCGGAGAGGACAAGGATCGCAGGGAATACCAGATGAGGCATATCAAATATTTGGTACCGATCTGTAGTTCGAATTCGGCAGGGCTGTGTTGCAGGTCGCGTTCGTGGTCACGTTGTCGTTCGGCGCGCTCGAAACGTCGTCGAGCTTTGCCCCGATGCAGTAGCTTTTGTCGCCGTTATAGGACGCATATTCATACGTCCCGCCCCCGGGGTCGCTCGGCAGCTCGGGCAGATATTTATCCGTGACCAGGACGCCCAGCGGGGCCATGCCCGTACCGGACGGATAGGCTTTGTTCACTTCGTAATACAGAGCCAAGCCGAGCTGGATCTCCTTCATATCGCTGACCCTGCGCGTATCGCGGGCCTTGGCCCTAGAGACCGTGGTCGAGGCCAGGACGATGCCCGTCAAAAAGCCCGTGATGGCGAGGACAAGCAGTATCTCGATAAGGGTGAAGCCGTCGGCGCGAGGTCTTTTCATAAGGCGGGGGCCGGCTACGGCGCTATTGGCAGAGCCCGGCGCTCGACGTCAGCGTGCCGACCTTGAACACGCCCTGGCTGTTATCCGCGCACAAGACGCTGCCTCCCTTGAGGGATACCGATACGGCCCATTTCGTGCCGCTGGAATCTGTCGAGCAGGTCGGGCTGCCCGCCGCGTTGCTCTGGATATTGGCGATGATGGCCGCGGCTTTGGCGCTCGTAAAGAAATGCGTCCCCGACGTGCAGCTCGAGACCGATGTTCCCAGGGACGAAGCCGTATCCAGATAGTTCTGTCCCTCGACGTAGAGCTGCTTCATGCCGGCCTTTGCGGCGGCGTCATAGTTCTTCGTCCGGGCAGAATTAAGCGAAGCCAGCACGACCGAGGACAGGATGCCTATGATCGCGATGACGACAAGAAGTTCGATGAGGGTGAATCCTTTTTTCATGTAGTTTAGTATAGCAAAAGAAAGCCGCCCTGTGAGGGTGGCTTTCCCGCCGCGATGCGGCTAGATGCAGGCTCCGGACGATACGCCCGTCGAAGGCGTGTCAGCCGTGATGGTGACCTGCTTCGAGGCTCCCGTGGAATCGACGCACCACGCCGTGGTGTTCGAAGCCTTGAGCTGCGCTACGACCGCCCAGGCAGTAGCGGGGTTGGCGTTCAGGGCACAATATACCTTTCCGGTTCCGGCAGAGCTTACCGCTCCCGCGACCTGGTTCTTGATGGTGGTGTCTGCGTAAAGGGTCGAGGTAAGGGCGGCGCAGCCGGTGTTCACGACGGCAGTGGCGGTCAGCGTCGCGTTAGCGCCGTAGTTGCCGTTCGAATCATAATAGATCTCCGCCTGAGGCCTGATCGAGGCAAGCTGGGATTTGATGGCCGAATCCGAGCCCTTTGCGCGGGCGGTGTTAAGCGAAGCCAGCACGACCGAGGACAGGATGCCTATGATCGCGATGACGACGAGGAGTTCGATAAGGGTGAAACCCTGTCTCTTGTTCATGTCTGAATGATTAAATGATAATGCCTTTAAGCTCTTATAGTATACAGAATCCTTGATTTATAAGGGTCAAGGGGCTGGGGATAACCCATTTAAACCCTTTTACGCCCTTACGAGATATTGGACGAGATGTTATATATAGGGATCAGCACGGAAGCGAGCAGGAATCCCACGCCCAGGCCGAGCAAGACGATCATGGCCGGCTCGATCAGGTCTACCAGGGTATCGACGGCGTTTATGACCTCCCTGCTGTAAAAGGCCGAAAGGGTCTTCAATATCTTGCCCAATTCGCCGGATTCCTCGCCCACCTTGATCATCTGGATCATCATGCCGGGAATCACTTTTTTGCCGGACAGGGCATCGGAGACCGATTTTCCGCCTTTAACCTCTTCGGTGGCGTCGTTCAGGACCTTCTTGTAGATCTCGTTGGAGACCACGCCAGAGGTCAGCTCCAGGGCTCGCACCATCGGGATCCCCGAGATGATCATGGTATTCATGTTATCCGATATGCGAGAAAGGTAGAGCTTCTGATAGAGGTTCTTGACGTACGGGACCCGGATCTTTAGGTCGTCGAGGGCCACCTTTCCCGTCGGCGTGCGGAAGAAGCGGAACAGGAACACGGCCACGACGATCAAAAGCGGCACGGCGAATATGCCATACGTCGTCAATATGTGCGAGAAGCCGATGACGAAGCGGGTGTAGAGCGGTATCTCCTGGCCTGATTCGGTCAGGATGGTAGATATCTTCGGTATGACCACGGTCAGCATCAGGATCATGACGGTAAAGAAGGTCATGATGACGAAGGCGGGATAGATCAGGGCGTTGCGCGCCTTGGAGTTCACCTCGTAGGTCCTGTCCAGGTAGTCGGCCAGGAAGATGAAGACTTCGTCGAGCTTACCGGACTCCTCGCCCGAGCGGACCATATTCACATAGAACTCGCTAAATATCTTTGGGTGCTTGGAGAGCGCCTTCGATATCGAGCTGCCGGCCTGCAGCTCGTCCGCGATCAGGGTCAAGGCCTTGCCCAGGGCCTTGTTCTCGACCTCGGCGGCGATCAGGCGGAAGACGCGCAAGGCCGAGACCTGGGCCTCGAACAGCGTCGCCAGCTGGCGCGAGAGGACGACCACGTCCTTGTTCGAAACCCCCGAGAAGAGAGAGATGTCGTGCTGGAAGAACGGCACCTTGCCGGCATCGGCGATGTTCTTGATGACTAATCCCCGCCTCTGCAGCGAGGTGATGGCGACGTCGACGTTAATGGCGTCGATCGAGCCCTTCGACTCGTTGCCCGACTGGTCTACTGCGCTGTAGTTGAATAGCATGGGTGTGAGATGTGGTTACATGAGCCTCTCGAGGACCTTTGGGTTCGGCGAATACAGATAGGCGTTCTCGGCGGTGATCTGGCCTCGGCGGACCAGCTCGGCCAGCGAGCGGTTCATGTCTATCATGCCCTGGTCCAGGCCCGTCTCGATGACCGTGGTTATCTCGTGCACGCGCCGCTCGCGGATCAGATTCTGCACGGCCGGCGTCGATACCAGGAGCTCGTAGGCCGGGACCAGCCCTCCCGAGATCGACGGGATGAGGCGCTGGGAGAATATGCCCGTCAGAGTGGCCGCTAGCTGGATGCGGATCTGGTCCTGCTGGGCGGCCGGGAACGAATCGATGATGCGGTTGATGGTCTGCGAGGCGTTATTGGTATGGAGGGTGGAAAAGACCAGGTGACCGGTCTCGGCGGCGGTCACCGCCGTGGCCATGGTCTCGATGCCGCGCATCTCGCCGATGAGGATGACGTCGACGTCCTCGCGAAAGACCGAGCGCAAGGCCGTCGAGAAGTCCAAGGTATCCAGCCTGACCTCGCGCTGATCGATCATGGACTTCTTCTGCTCGTAGATGTATTCGATCGGATCCTCGATGGTGATGATGTGCTCGGCGCGGGTCTCGTTGATGCGCTCGATCATGGCGGCCAGGGTCGTGGTCTTGCCGTGCCCTACAGGGCCAACGACCAGGAAGAAGCCCTGCTGCTTCTCGACGAAGGTCTCGAGCACCGGCGGCAGGTTCAGCTCCTCGAACGAGCGGATCTTCTTCGGTATCAGGCGAAAGGCGAACGAGATGCGGCCCTGCTGGAAATAGCCGTTGCCGCGGAAGCGCGCCTTGTCTCCGTAGCTGTACGAGAAGTCGATCTCCTTGTTCCTTTGGAAAAGCTCGGCATCCTCGGGAGTGAGGACCGCGGGGATGTAGCCGATCATGTCCTCTTTGGTCAGGATCCTGCGATTCATCAAAGGGATGAGGAAACCCGCCACGCGGACCGTGGGATACCTGCCCACCGACAGATGCAGGTCCGAGGCGGACTCCTTCATGACGGTCTCGACAAGCTCCTCGAACTCCTTCTTATAGTCGATGTTTGGCTGCATAGATCTTTTCTACTTCGTGCAGTACCTCGGAAGGGATGGTGGCGGCCTTGACGATGTAACCGTCGACCCCCAGCTCCTTGGCGCGTTCGATGTCGGACGATTGGCTCTGGTTGGTCAGCATGATGACGATAGAATCCTGGACAAGCTTCTCCGCGCGGATGGTCTTGAGCAGCTCCAAGCCGTCCATATACGGCATGACGATGTCCAAAAGAAGGATATCCGGCTTGGCCCCTCCGCGAAGCTTCTCCAGTGCGGCCAGCGATCCCACGCCGGTATCGACGTCATAGCCGTTATTGACGAACTTCAGCGAATACATGCCCAAGAGGAACTTATCGTCGTCGACGATCATCACTTTGATGCCCTTCTTCGGCACGTTCTTGGTTGGTTGTACTGGTGGCATATAGGGGATTTTTGCTTGGGGTTAGTATAGCACGCGGCGGCTAGAGCCTATTCACCTCGCTCCATGGGATCTCCTTCCTAAAGGCCTTGAACATGGCGTCCTCCCTCATGGTCGTCATGCCCTTTGCTCGAGCCATCTTGTAGATGGTCTGCTCGTCTGAATTTGCGAGGATGGCCCTCTCGAGGTCTTTGTCCATCTCGATGACCTCTGCGACGGCCATGCGCCCGCGCGTGCCGGCCGGACAGGTGGCCGAAGGCTGGGCCTCCAGAACGACCTTCGGCGTCTGGATCGACTTGCGGTACTGCTCCGGCAGGTCGGCGAACTGCTTCTGGATCATCACTTCGAGCGAGCCCTCGATAGGCACCTCCTTGCCTCCCTCGCAGAGCTTCGAGACCAGGCGCTGGGCCATGGCCAGGACCAGGGTCGGGGCGATGAGATAGGGATCGACGCCCATGTCCACCAGGCGAGGTATGACGCCTATGGCGGTGTTGGTGTGGATGGTCGAAAAGACCAGGTGTCCGGTCAAGGCGGCCTGGATGGCAAGCTGAGCGGTCTCCTTGTCGCGGATCTCGCCCACCATGATGATGTCAGGGTCCTGGCGCAGGGTCGTGCGCAGTCCCGAGGCAAAGGTATAGCCGATCTCCGGCCTGACCTGGGACTGGTTGACGCCCTCCATGTTGTACTCGACCGGATCCTCGAGCGAGAGGACGTTCTTGGTCTCGTCGTTGATCTCCTTGAGCATGGCGTAGAGGGTCGTCGATTTACCAGAGCCGGTCGGGCCCGAGATGAGGATGAGGCCATAGGGGCGCTTCATAGCCTTCCTGATGGCGTCGACGTTGGCCTGAGAGAAGCCTATGTCCTCGAGCGACCGAACGCCCTTCTCCTGGTCCAGGATTCGCATGACCACCTTTTCGCCGTAATAGGCCGGGAACGTCGAGACGCGGAAGTCGACCTTGCGGCCCTCGATGCGCGCCGAGAAGCGGCCGTCCTGCGGCTTGCGCTTCTCATCCAGCTTCATGTTGGAGAGGATCTTGATGCGGGCCACAACCGCGTCATGGACCTTGACCGGCAGGACGAGCGACGTATGCAGGTCGCCGTCCACGCGGAAGCGCACGCGGACCTTGTCCGCAAGCCTCTCGATATGGATGTCCGAGGCGTTGCCTTCGACGGCATAGCGCAGGATAGTGGCCACGATCTTGGTCACGGGGGCGTCCTCGATGATGACCGCTCCGCCGCCCTTGCCCGCCTCGCCTTCCTCTCCTGCCTCGGCGTCGACATCGGCGATGTCGGTCTCCAGCTCGTCCAACGCCTTGGTCACCTCGCCCGAGAGGCCCTTGTAGAGGGTGACGGCCTCCTGGAAGTCCTCCTCGGAGATGAGGAAGACCTTGAAAGGCATGTTGACCTTCGAGGCGATGAAGTTCAGGGCGTCGCGGGCTTCGATGTCGTCAGGGTCGACCATGCCCACCTCCAGCACGCTCTGCCTGACCGCAAGCGGTATCAGGCGATAATGGACGGCCGACTCCTCGGGGATGAATTTCAGGATATCGAAGGGGATGGTCTGGTCCTTGAGCGACCGCGTCGGCACCCCGGCAGCCTCGCCCTTGGCGGCCAGGATAGCGGCGTCGTCCACCCCTTTCTTCTTGAGTACCGCCTCGAGCGGGGCTCCGGTAGAGCGCGACTCTTCGGCCGCCGAGACAGCGTCTTTCTTCTGCAGTGCGCCTTTGGCTACGAGGATGTCGAGTATGCTCATGGCGGGGATTCTTTACCGAGCGGGGCTGGTAGACGTCGACGCGGAGCCTGCGCCGGCCGACAGCGGCGCGAACGGATTCTGGCGGTACGGCTCCTCGCTCTGGAGGGTCTGGCCGAAGTCGCGGATCTGGCCGGACTGCAGAGCCGGGTTGAGCCGCTGGAATATGGAGTCGTCGAGGTGGATCTTGCGCAGCTGCTGGAGAGCCGCCAAGAGGGTGCCGTCGATCGGCGCCGGGACGCTGCCCGCGTCGGTAGACGACAGCAGCTCGTCTCCCGATTGGTCGCGAGTGAAATAGAAATATGCCGCCACCGCCACGGCGATAAGGATGCCGCCGACCGTCAAGAGATTCTTCAGATTTCCTTTTTCTTTCATAGCGGTTCGCTTATTTAAGCCAATAGGTCTTGACCGTCACCGTATAGTCATAGAGCTGGCTCTGGTCGCTTGCCGAGAACTGGATGCCGGTGACGTCGATGATGCGCAAACTCCTCTCCAGGTCGCCCATGAATGCCAGAAAGGTCGCGTATGTGGCCGTGGTGGTGAACGACATGGTCAGGGTGCCGTAGGCGCTGTCGCTTTTGCCGATGGTGTCTTTCTTTTCCGTGACGTCGGTCTTGAAGTTCCTGATGCGCATGCCGTGGGACTTGGCCATCTCGTCGATGTCGATGACCAGGCGGATATTGTCGATGTTGTCCGGCAGCAGCTTCGCCAGGTTGGCGCGGTCCGCCTCGGATATGGCGTTATATTTCTTGAGGAGCTTCTCCCTCTCGGCCTGGAGCGACGCCGAGTTGTTCAGGGCGTTGTCGTATTGGGCCTTTTTTTCGGCAAGGAGCTTCGCCTTGCTATACGCAGGGTCGACATAGCCAAAGAAAAGGCCGATGGATGCGAGTATGAGGATGATGGAGACGATATTGCTCATCGCGTCTGTTGGTTAGAGAGAAGGGCTGGGTCGATGTTCGTCGTCAGATTAAAGGCGACGGTGCCTTGCGCCTCCAGGGCCATGTCGGTAAGCAGCGTGCCCGACAGGCGCTTCTGGGCATTCAAGATGTCAGACTGCAGTGCTACCGCGGAATAGCTGGCCGCCTGGCCTTTCATCGATACGCCGATCTTGTCGGGGGCCAGGTAGCCGAAGCTGAAGTCCTTGAAGCGGACGCTCTTGAGCGTCACCGACGAGAGGAAATCGAAGAGCGGCGTGACATAGACATGGGACGAGAGCAGCTTTTTGGCCGTTTCGATGCGGGTATCCAGCCTGACGATCCTGTTGATCGTCTCGGGCTCAAAGGCGGCCTTTGCCCTATCGAGCGAAGCGGCCGCCGAATCGATCTGCTTCTGCAGGTAGCCTTGGTAGAAATAGACGCCGCCCGCCGCGGCGATGGCGATGGTAAAGACGATGGTCGCCAGCAGGACGAACAGGCTGATCGAAGAGGACGGCCGCGCCGTCGCCGCCGTTATCGGCTTCTTCGGTATGAACGATGATTGAAATCGAGGATCCATGATGCAAAGCTGGCGCAGAGGCCGCAAATCACTCGCCTATTATACACCCGCCAGGAGCGAAGCTATCCCCATTTGCGACCCCCTACTCCGTCTCCTGCAATTTTCTGAGCGCGATGCCGATGGCCACGGCGAATTCGGGGCCGGCGGTGCGCAGCACGGGCTCGAGGAAGGCGGGTGCCTCGGTCTTCGCGAAGGGGTCGCCGGCCACCACCTCGGTCTGGAAGCGCGTGCGGGCCAGATCCAGGAAGCCCTTGAGGAGGGTGCCGCCGCCGGTCAGGATGACCTTTGAGATGCTCTTGTTATACTTGCGCTCGTACGAGCCGATGACGCGATTGGTCTCCGAGAAGATATAGTCCAGGTTCAGGGTGACGATCTCTTTGACCGCTTTGTTGTCCGGGTCGGGCGAGAGGCCGATGGTCCTCTTGATATGCTCGGCGTCCCCCACCGAGACGCCCAGCGAGCGCGAGAGGGCCAGGGTGATCTCCTGGGAACCGCGGTTTATCGTATGCGAGCTGCGCAGGATGCCGCGCTCGATGACGTTCAGCTTCGTCGTGCCCGCGCCCATGTCAAAGATCATCACCGACTCCAGGGACTGGTCCACGACCGAGCGCATCGAGCTGAAGACCTCGATCTCATAGAAGGTCGTCTCCAGGGCAGCGCCGCCCGAGATCTGGTTCAGCTTGTTCAGGACGTCGTTATGGATGACGACCAGGAGGACGTCGATGCCCTTGTCCGGGGGCGTTGCCGCGCCCGGAGCTGCGGATGCCGCCGGCTTCTCGAATTCCGAGAACGACCTCTCCTCCTTTGGCATGACCCACCAGTCCAAGGCCACCTCGGTGATCGGCACAGGGATGTATTTGCGCGCCTCGATAGGGATCATAGCGGCCAGCTGCTTCTGATCCATCTCCGGCATGCGGATGAAGGACAGCAGGCTGGCCGCCGAGGAGATGGCGATGCCCGCGGATTTGGTAGTGACGTTCGACTCCTTGATCAGGTCGCGCAGGGCTTCGACGAGCTTGTCGTTCGGCAGGTTCGTGGCGCGGCCGATCTCGGTTCCGGCATACGGGCCTAGGGCCAGCTCGCCGTACGTCTCGAGCACGGCTTTGCCGCCCTTCTTGCGAAGCTGGACGACCTTTATGGAAGAGGAGCCTATGTCGACGCCCAGGACGCTCTGGCTCTGCTTTTTCAGGAGGTCGCCGAACATCTTTCCTAGGAAAGGAATAGCCATATAGGGAAAGTATAACACGGCAGCGGAGCGCGCGGCGGCCGCGCCGTTTCTTTATCTGGATTTTATCGCCCTCGTGTATGATCGCGGCATGGATCTTTTCCGGAACATATTCGATTTCGTCCTCGAGACGCTCATGCCCGCTCATCCGCTGGTCCGGCGGGTTGAAAAGCTGGGCGTCCAGGCGTTCAGGCCCTGGCCCGTAGTCGGCGAATACCAGGGCTTCTTTTACCTGGCCTCGTACAAGCACCCAGCGGCCCAGGCAGCCATCCTCGACATCAAAAGCTACGGCAATCGGCGGATGGCGGCGATCGTCGGCAGAATGCTCGGCGAGGCGCTCGCCGATGGGTCCGTCGCCAAGCCGCCTCCCCTGCCGCTCGTCCTGCCCATTCCCATCACCAGCCGCAAGCGGCGCGAGCGCGGCTGGAACCAGTGCGAGCTGATCTTGGAAGGTCTCGCGCGGACAGACAGCGGCGTACGGTTCGAGGCCAGGAAGGATATCCTCGTCAAAACGCGCGAGAACGTCGATTCGGTCGGCCTCAGCAAAGCCCAGCGGCGCGAGAACCTTCGAAACTGCTTTGCCGTGCGGCCTCAAGCCGCCGCAGAGGTCGCCGGCCGCAGCGTCATAGTCATCGACGACGTCCTCACCACCGGCGCTACTTTTGCCGAAGCCCGCCGCGCCCTCCTCGCCGCCGGCGCGCGCAAGGTCCTCTGCGTGGCGATCGCTCATTGACCCGTCAGCCTCAGCGGCTTTTCCGTGATGCTGTATATCCTCTCGTCCTTCAGCCGGGCGAGATTCTCTATGCCTTCGGAAATGGGAGTGTAGTCGCGCAGGATGAGGTCTTTCCTCTGAGCCGCCAGATGCGCAGCCACGCGAGGAAAGATCAGTCTGAACCAATAGGTATACGCGTCGGGCGCCGCGGCCAAGTCCCGCTCGATGCGCGATGGCGTCGACCATTTCCAGTCGCTCGCCTCGCGCCTGTCGGAACGCGGATCGCGCTCGTATCGGCCGACGAAGACATGGTCGAATTCATGCTCGACCATGCCTCCCGGCAATTCGACGCAATACGTTAGGGCGAAGGCCTCGCGAAGCGAGCAGTCGAAGCCCATCTCTTCGCGCAGCCTGCGGTGCGCCGCCGATTCCAAAAGCTCGCCGGCGCGCGGGTGGCCGCAGCAAGCGTTCGACCAGAGCCCGGCCGAGTGGTATTTCCTGCGCGAGCGCTTCTGCAACAGCCATTCTCCCCGGGAATTGAATATGAAGATGGAAAAAGCCTCGTGGAGCTCTCCCGCGCGATGCGCCGCGATCTTTTCCATGGCCCCGATCCTCTTGCCCGCCCTGTCTACCAGATTCAACGTCTCCTGCATGCCGCGAGCATACACGAGGCCGATAAAATCCAGATAAAATCGGCCTGAAGAAAAGATAAAGACGCTCTGTAGGCCTATGCTGAACCGCTATCTGCGATGCAGATGAGAGCGACGCGTCATATCGCCGCAGCCGAGGTGACCGAGAGGATGCCTTCCATATCGTACTTCTGCCACATGTCGGTGTTGAGCGTCTCTGCCGGGGTGAGCACGCCCTCGACGCGCACGCGGACGCCAGAGCCGATCAGCCGAGAGACGTCGGTCGAGGACAACAGGCTCATGTTCAGGGCATATACATGGCCATCGTCGGCGCGAAAGCCCATGGCGCACTCCAGCGTCTGAGGGCCGGTCTTGATGCGATGCTCCAGGCACGTCTGCGTGCCCGTGACGGATACTCGTGCGGGCAGGGTCGAAGAGGCGCCCTTTTCGGCAGAGACCAAGAGCCATGACCCAGAGCGCTTCTCCCAGCGGAGCATCACCGGATAGACAGCCGCCACGCGCTGAGGATCGGCACTGGTGGTCTCGACGACGTTGCCTTCGACGACGTACGAGCCGTCCGGCTGAAGCGAGACGCCGACCACCGAGAGGCTGTCCGGATACGGATTGGACGTCTGCCTGCCCAGGGCCCGCGACGGGTCGGCCTTCCAGCGCGCCAAAAGCTCGGGCGCTACATAAGCGCCATATTCCCTATCCAGGGCCGCCGCCAGGCTTGCAGCCGGAGCCATGAGCGAGACGTTCTTCAGCCTGGAGCCCAGGCCCCGCGCCGCAGCTTCGACAGCACCCTGCTCGCCGCTGCTGACCGACTGCGAAGGCTGGCTATCCGCCGGCGCCTCGCCCCGGTGCGCCAGATACCACGCCCCCGCCGTCACAAAGAGCGCCACTATCGCTATCTTGAAGATGGTTATGGTTTTCATATGGATACTACGAATCATACCTCTTTTACACCATTTGACCTAAATGCTTATGAATGTTATAATAAAAACAGATGAACACCGACATCAGCCAGACTTCGCCCAAAACCGCCTTCATCGTCATCGATGGGGGCCCTTGCTCAGGAAAAACGACCGGACTAGCCCGCATCAAACAAGCTCTGGAAGGCGTGGGCATCATCGCCCTCGTCATGCCGGAAGCCGCGACGCTTCTCATCAAAGCGGGCGTCACGCCCTGGGACCTCGACTCGCTCGAATTCCAAGGGCACGTCACCGACGTGCAGATCAGCCTCGAAAGCACCTTCAACAAGGCAGCGGAGGAGCTCGCGCGGAAGCATGGCAAGAAATGCGTCGTCGTGTGCGACCGAGGACTGGTCGGCCAGGCAGCATACCTGCCCGGACCGTCCCCTCTCGCGCTCCTCGACGACCTATTCGCCGAAAGAGGCACGAGCGTAGAATCGGCTCGCGCGCGCTATGCCGGCGTGATCCACATGGTCACGGCAGCAGACGGCGCCGAGTCCTTTTATACGCTCGCGAACAACGAGGCGCGGACGGAGACGCCGGAACAGGCGCGGGTCGTCGATAAACGGACGCTCGCCGCCTGGCTCGGCCATCCGCACGTCGCCGTGGCGGCGAACGTCGACCAGCAAGGCAGGCCCGTCTCGTTCGACGCAAAGATCGCCACGGTCGTCGCCGAGGTCTTTCGGATCCTCGGCTATCCTCAGCCGATCGAGATCGAAGACAAGTTCCTTCTCGAGCGGTTCGACCCGACGGCGCTGACGGTTCCCTACGAAGCCATCTCCCTGGAGCAGACCTATCTGGTGCCCAAGGAAAAAGGCTCCGAAGAGCGGGTGCGGGCGCGCCGATGGCTGGGCAGCGGGTCGTATTACCACACGGTGAAGCGGCCCTCGCCCGACGGAGGGCGCGTCGAGATCGAACGGTTGATCACGGTCAGCGAGTATCGGCGGCTCCTGGAGCGCGCCGACGCCAGCCGCCAGCCGATCGTGAAGACCCGCTACTGCTTCGTCTGGAACAACCAATACTTCGAGGCGGACGCCTTCCACGGCCGACACGAAGGGCTGTTCCTCCTGGAGCGCGAGAAGACGGACATCAACGACTCGACAGACCTGCCGCCGTTCCTCAGGGTTATTCGGGACGTCACCGACGACCCCGCCTTCAAGAACAGCGCCCTGGCGAAAGCGGCATGACAAAAAGCCAAGGAAACATCGAGGCCCGCACATGATGCGGGCCTTTTTTCTATACGAGGAAACACAATATCTCGTGCTAGCTATCAATGGCGGAGACGGAGGGATTCGAACCCTCGGTACCTTTTTAAAGGGTACACTTCTTTAGCAAAGAAGCTCATTCGACCACTCTGACACGTCTCCGTTTCGCTCCGTCGCCGGGCTTCTCTCATACCTTTCTCCCGACCGGTAGCGTTTCAAAGTTAGCATAAAATCTGCTTTTTTGGTAAGGTCGGGCCTGAGATCGAACCTTTATTCCCTATGTCCTCTACCGCTACTCCCCGCCCTGCCTGGAAATGGAATTCCGTCGGCCGCAGCTTCACGCGGCCAAAGAACGACAGGCGCGACCCGCGCCGACCGAAATACGTCACGCATATGAACGGCAAAGTCTCCGGCATCATGACGGTGACCAAGGTCCCGCGCGCCATCGACACCTTCGAGATCGAGGCGACCGTCTACCACGGCGACGGCGAAGTCTTCATCAAGAAGCGCCTGACCGGCGCGCAGCTGGCCGCCTTTGCCGACGTGCCTGACCGAGACCTGGATCCAAGCGACCATGAATACGCCTTCGCCTATGGCGCCGACCACGCCGTGCCCGGCAAGTTCGCTCGGAACGGCAACGAGGCCGTCTTCCCCAATCCGGGCACCGGTAAGCGCGGCGACGCCGTCTTCTATCTGCAGATCAAGAAGTTCTTCTCCGAGGAGATGGATCGCATGATCCGCGCCGGCCGCGCCCACGACTGATCGGATAGGCATGCCGCATCGATCGCACATGACCCGCCTGCGCGGGTTTTTTCTTTGGCTAGTCTGAACCGCTAGCTCTGCCTCTTGTGATGGAGGAGCATGTCAACGGCGTGCTCCATGGAGCCGGCCTCGCGGATCTCGCCGGCGTTGACGAAGAATATGTCGTCGGCGCTGGCGATGGTGTTCAGCCTGTGGGCGATGACCACCTTGGTCGTCGTCGGTGGCAGCTTGGCCAGGATGTCCTCCAGGATCTTTTCCGTCACCGTGTCGATGTTGGCCGTGGCTTCGTCCAGGATGAGTATCTCGGGCTTGCGCAGGACGGCGCGGACAAAGGCGATGATCTGCTTCTCTCCCAGGGAGAGCGCCCCGCTCGCGTCGACCGAGGCCGAGAGCCCGCCCTTGAATCGCTCGAGGAGCGACCCTAGCCCCGCCTCGGCCAAGACTTTTTTCAAGGCCTCCTCGGAAAGGCCGGCGTATCCTGGATTGCCATACAATATGTTGTCGCGCACCGTGCCGCTAAAGAGGAACGGCTCCTGGAGGATGAAGCCGATCTTTTTGGAGCGCTCGGCCGGGTCGTAGGACCTGATGTCGCGGCCGTCCAAATAGACCGTGCCCGCGGTCGGGTCGTAGAGGCGGGCGATGAGCGAGGCGGTGGTGGTCTTGCCCCCGCCGGTCGGGCCGACCAGGGCGTAGGTCTTGCCGCGCTCGAAGGCGAAGCTGGCGTCGCGGAGCACTTCCCTGCCGCCCGGATAGGCGAACGAGACACGCTCGAAGTCGATGACCCCGCGCCCGCCCTTCTTGCCCTCTGAGGCAGGGATGACGGCCAGGTCGGACGACAGATGGAGGATCCTGGAGACGCGGTCCCAGGCCGCCAGGGCCACCTGGAAGGTCGACCACAGGCGGGCCATCTCGCGCAGCGGGTCATAGAAGCGCGTGACGTAGAGGACGAACGAGACCAAGAGACCGATGGCGAACTGGCCCTGGGTGATGAGATAGAGGCCGACGCCCAGGACGATGAGCTGGGCGACATTGCCGGCGAATTCGAATACCGGGGTGAAGAGCTCGTTCACATAGCCCGCCCCGACGGCGGACCGAAAGGCCGCCTGGTTCGCCTCGGCGAAATGGGAACGGAAATAGTCGCGGCGGTTAAAGGCCAGGACGACCTTGAAATTGGCGATCGATTCCTGGACTTCGGCGGACAAGAGGCCGCCCGCGCGCAGGCTGCCGGCGTTCCTTCGCGCCACCAGCCGCGATATCAGACGGGTAAAGATGAAGATGCCGACGGCCGGCAGGAGCGCCGCCACTCCCAATTGCCAGTTGATGAAGAGGATGAAGAGCCCCGCGCCGATGATCAGGAAGATGTTCCCGGCGAAGCGCATCAGCCCCTGGGAAAAGAACTGATTGAGCCTGTCGGTGTCGCTGTTGATGCGCGAGATCAGGTCGCCGGTCTTGTTCACGGCAAAGAACGCCAGGGGCAATTCCTGAAGCTTGGCGAACAGGTCGTTGCGCAGGCGCCAGAGGGTGCGCTGGGCCACGCCGCCCATGACCCTCATCTGGATATAGTTGGCGATAAAGGCGCCCAGGTAGATGGCCAAGAGCAGGCCCGACGAGACCAGCACGCCATGATAGTCTCCCTTGACCACGTAGCGGTCGATGGCATGGCCGATGACCAGCGGTCCCGCCAGGTTCAGGCCCGAGTTGGCGATGACGGCCACAAAGGCGATCGCCAGGCCCCTCTTTTCCCCGCGCAGGAGCGGCAGCATCTTCTTCCAGGCAGAAGCCGGGGCCTTCTTGGCCTCGTCTTCCTTCAATATCTCGTTCAGAGAATAGTTATTCATAGGTATGCGTGCTTTTTTGCGATTCGACGATTTGAGCATATTCCGGCGACGACTCCGCGAGCTCGGCGTGCGTGCCCTGGGCCAGGACCTCGCCCTCCATCAGGAGGATGACCTGGTCGAAGCGCTCGGCCGACTGGACCTTTTGGGTGACAGAGACCAGAGTGATGCCCGGATAGTTCTTTTCCAGGTTCGCCAGGATCCTGGCCTCGGTAGCCGCGTCGACGCGGGCGGTGAAGTCGTCCAGGAAAAGGATCCGTGGATTCAGGGCCAGGGCGCGGGCCAGCATGATGCGCTGCTTCTGGCCGCCCGACAGCGTCGTGCCGCGCTCCGAGACCATGGTATCGAGGCCCTGGGGCAAGGACGCCACGAAATCGGCGAGCTCGGCGGTCTGGATGGCCCTGTCCACCGCTTCGGCCGAAGCCGTCCGGCCAAAGGCGACGTTCTCGCGCAGGCTCAGGTTGAACATCACGCTGTCCTGAAAGACGATGGCTGCCTGGGCGTGGAGGGCGTCCTTTGCATAGCTCTCGAGCGGCTTGCCGTCGTAGAGGACCTGCCCCGAGCGCGGCTTGATGAGCCCGATGAGGGCGTAGAGGAGCTGGGTCTTGCCCGCCGCCGTCGGGCCGACGATGGCCGCGCGCGTGCCCGCAGGGATGCTGAACGAGACGTCGCGGAGGGCGTCCTTTTCTCCGTAGGAGACGGTCAAGCCCCTGACCTCCAGGTCGCCGCGGAGCTGCGACGCGTCCCGCCCATCATCCTTCTCGTCCTCCAGGCCCAGGATCTCGGCGATGCGCGCGTACGACGTCTGCGCGCGCGAGACGATCTGCGAGACGAAGCCCAGCATGATGATCGGGAATATGAGGATGATGACATAGCTATTGAAGGCGATGAAATCGCCGATGGAGAGCGTGCCGGCGATGACGAACCGGCCTCCCAGGGCCAGGATGACCAGGGCCGCCATGTTGGCGACGATGCCGACGGTCGGGATGACCACGCAGAAGAGCTTCAGTACCCTCATGCCGTTCTCGCGGGCCTGGAGGTTCTCGCCGTGGAACTTGCCGAGCTCTAGGCCCTGGGCGTCGACCACCCGGACCAAGGCGGCGCCGACGATGGACTGGCTGATGATGCCGTTCAGGCGGTCGATGATCTCCTGCCCCCTCTTGAACAAGGGTCCCAGGCGGCGGAAGACCAAGGAGAGGACGATGGCGATGATCGGCAAGAGGGCGAGCACGGCCAGGGCCAGCCTCCAGTCGATGGAAAAGAGCAGGGCCGAAGCGCCGATGATGAGGATGACGGACGAGACGACGGTGGCCACGCCCTGGGAGGCCAGCATCTTTACCGCCTCGATGTCGGAAGTCAGATTGGTCAGGAGCTTGGAGGGCGTCTCTTTCTCCAGGCGGGCATAGCTCATGCGCGAGATCTTGTCGGCGAGCCGGCCGCGCAGGTCGCGCGCCGCCCGCTCAGAGAGGTAGGTCTGAAAGGCGCCCTGGAGATAGGTGGAGACCAGGACGGCGAGGGAGATGCCCAAAAATTCCAGGGCGATGCGATCCAGGTCCAGGGTACCGCGGGCAAAGGTGTCGATGCCCCGGGCGATGAGCTTGGGGATGAAAAGGCCCAGGGCGTTGCCGGCGATGGTACAGAGCGAGAGCAAAGCCACAAAGCCCCAGTAGGGCTTTAATATGTCGATTATCTTGGGTTTTTGAGTGGATAGCGGGGGCATGGCCTATACTTGGCGTACGTTATGATACGAATATGACGCTTAAACGGTTTATCGGCACCGTAAAAGACTACCACAGAAAGAGCGGAAGGCACGACCTGCCCTGGCGCCTGACGCGCGACCCGTACGAGATACTGGTCTCAGAAGTCATGCTCCAACAGACGCAGGTCTCGCGCGTCCTCCGGAAGTGGCCGGAGTTCCTGCGGCGCTTCCCTACCGTCCAGGCTCTGGCGAGGGCATCGGTCGCCGATGTCCTGGCGGCCTGGCAGGGTCTGGGCTACAACCGGCGCGCCCTGGCATTGAAGCGCGCCGCCGAGGCGGTCGTCCGCGACTTCGGCGGAGAGTTCCCGCGGGACGCCGCGGCACTCGAATCCCTGCCCGGCGTCGGCCCCTCGACCCGCGGGGCCGTCATGGCCTTTGCCTGGGATATGCCGACAGTTTTCATCGAGACGAACATCAGAGCCGTCTATCTCCATCATTTCTTCCGCGACCCCAAAGGCACGCAGAAGAGCGGCATCCACGACCGCGACATCCTGCCCCTAGTAGAACAGACCCTGGACCGGCACGACCCCCGCTCGTGGTATTACGCCCTCATGGACTACGGCGTCCACCTCAAGCAGACCCTGCCCAACCCTTCGCGCGCCTCGCGGCACCATGTCCGACAGTCAGCCTTCAAAGGGTCGAATAGGGAGATGCGGTCACGGATAGTGAAGGCAGCGTTGGAAGCGAAAGAGAAAGGGATCACCGTGGAAGAGGCCACGAAGATCACAGGGAGCACAGAGGAGACAAAGCGCACGAAGAACACCAAGAGCGCCAGAAAGAAAAAGAGCGTGAAGGAAAATTTACAAGAGTTGACGCTGGAGGGATTCCTGGTCAAGAGGCGCGGGAGATATTTTTGCGCATAAAAAGCCGGCAATCGCGAAATCGCGCGCCGGCTTGAATTGCTGAAGCCAGAAGGAACAAGATTACCGCACTGCTCGACGAGCCCCGAGGGAAGGATCCGCGCGGCGAACGTCGAACCAGTACACGCACACGCGACCGAAGCTGCTGCGAAGCACGCGCGGAACAAAGCCATCGGCAAACCGGGAGGACGCGCACAGGGTATACGATCTCTCATCGAGATGCTTTCCCGTCTCGCTCCAATATTTGAATCCATGGAGGAGGCGTTCGAGCAGACTCTCGGTGTCGATCTTGCGTTCGGCGATGTCTTCCGCGGACATCTTCCGCAGATCCTTGTCGGCCTCGCGACCGTCGCGGACCCAGATCGCGTAGGTCTCTTTGGCCCCTCCGCGCTCCAACTCCCGCATGACGCTCTCGAGATCGTCGTCGCACCATTTCCACGAGGGGAAGCACACCTTCCCTTTCTCGTAGACCTGGTTCACCGAAATGCCCTGCGGCACGACGATGAGGCGGTCGAAGCCTTTGACGCGAGCGGGTATCCTCACACCCGCCATATCAACGTCGAAGCCCAAGCGCACGACGTAGAACTTGCGCCAGTCGATGATCTGGTCCATCACGACACCCTCGACGTGCGGGTATTCGGTCGCCTCGCAGGCTTTCGGAAGAAGCGCGCCCTCGATCGCAGCATAGACCGGATGGTCATTGCCGTCGTTGAGCACGGATTGAAGGACATCGAACGGGACGCCCATCTTGCCCACCTTTGTCGCCACACGGGCGCCGAAGGACAGGCACTGCTCAGGGGTCGCCAATTCGATATCAGCTGTCTTTGTCATGGTATAGCTCGCATCGTCATGGTGCCGTTCTGCCTCTTAACCCCCGCGAAGCGGAGGTCCAGAGCGTATATCGGGTGCAATCAGATGCGAAATCCGGACGGCGTGGCGACGGCTGTGCGCCGCGGGCACATAGGCCGAACTTCGCATCTGATCTTCCTTATACTTCAAGGTTCTTACCCTGTTAGTATTATACTATACTTTGTTAGCAAAAGCAAGTTCCCCGCAGCCCTTCAATATAGGCCTGATATCGTATAATTGCCCTACGCCATGCACCCCCACCACCCTCTCGAAAGCCATTTCCGATTGCTCGGCCCTGTACGGGGGGCTTTGCGCAAGCTGGGCATCGCCACGGTGGAGGACCTGCTCTATCACTTCCCCGCCCGCTACGGCGATACGGCCGAGGCGC
This sequence comes from Minisyncoccota bacterium, assembly GCA_035714745.1. Lineage (GTDB taxonomy): Bacteria > Patescibacteriota > Minisyncoccia > Phycocordibacterales > UBA6065 > UBA6065. The sequence continues at coordinate 101,168 of DASTLR010000007.1, forward strand.
GGAACATCGCCGGCCTGCGCCAGGGCGACGAAGCCGTGGTCTATGGCCGGATCTCGCGCCTGAGGACTTCCAAAGGCTTTCGGACCAAGATGGCTATGGCCGACGGCGTGGTCGAGGACGAGTCGGGCAGTATAAAGTGCGTCTGGTTCAACCAGCCCTACCTGGCAAAGATGATCCCCGAGGGCGCCCTGGTCCGGGTCGAGGGCAAGGTCTCGCAGAAGAGGTCGCGCTCGGGCGCCGCGGGCGGCCCGGCGGGCGAGCTCTATCTCTCCAACCCAAAGGTCGAGACCGTCGACAAGCTGCCGACCGCCGTGGGCGACTCGCTCTTTGGCGCCGACGGTCCCGCCCACACCCTCTATCCCGTCTATCCCGAATCCCGGGGCGTCTCGTCAAACTGGATCTATCACGCCATCCAAAAGGCATTCAAGAGCGGCATCCTGGACGCCATCCAGGACCCCCTGCCCGCCGACATCCTGGAGCGATACCGCCTGCCGAGCCTCGCCACGGCCCTGGTCTGGATCCATGCGCCGCGCGATGCCGGCGACGCCGCGGCCGCCCGCAAGCGCTTCGCCTTCGAAGAGATCTTCTTCATCCAGCTAGACCGGCAAAAGGAGAAAAGGGAATGGAAGAAGAACCCGGCCTTCGTCATCGAGCCGAAGCCCGGCCACATCGAGACCTTCGTCGAGCGCTTCGGCTTCCCCTTTACCGAGGCGCAGTCGCGGGCCGTGGCCGAGATCCTCTCTGACTTCAAAAAAGGCCACGCCATGTCGCGCCTTTTGGAGGGTGACGTGGGCTCGGGCAAGACGGCTGTAGCCGCCACCACTGCCTATGCCGCGGTCATGGCCAAGCTCCAGGTCGCCTATATGGCCCCGACCGAGATCCTGGCCGCCCAGCATTTCGAGTCCTTCATCCAGTACTTCCGCCACGCCGGCATCCAGGTCGGCCTCATCACCGGCTCGGGCTGTCGCAAGTTCCCTTCGAAAATCCCCCGCCCCGACGGCTCGGCCGGCTGGACGGACATCTCGCGCGCCCAGCTCCTGAAATGGGTGGCGAACGGCGAGATACCCATCCTCATCGGCACCCACGCCCTCATCCAGAAATCCGTCAGATTCAAGAACCTGGCCTACGCCATTGTCGACGAGCAGCACCGCTTCGGCACCGCCCAGCGCCGGAAGCTGGTCCGCAAGGACGGCATCCACCCCCACCTGCTCTCGATGACCGCCACGCCCATCCCCCGCACCCTGGCCCTGACCATGTTCGGAGACCTGGACCTCACTCTCCTCGACGAGATGCCGGCAGGAAGGAAAACGGTGATCACGGAGGTCGTCACAGAAGGCACCCGAGAGGAGATGTACGAGAAGGTGCGCCGCGAGCTGCGGGCCGGCCGCCAAGCCTACGTCATCTGCCCGCGCATCGACGAGCCCGACCCGACGAAGGAGATGGCCGTCATGGCCAAGTCGGTCACGGAAGAGGCCAAGCGCCTCCAGGAGCGAGTCTTTCCCGAATACCGCGTGGCCGTCCTCCACGGCAAGATGAAGGACGCCGAAAAGGAGCGCGTCATGAAGGATTTCAAGGACGGCAAGGTGCAGGTCCTGGTCGCCACTTCGGTGGTCGAGGTCGGCGTGAACGTGCCGAACGCCACCGTCATCCTGATCGAGGGCGCCGAGAGGTTCGGCCTCTCCCAGCTCCACCAGCTGCGCGGCCGCGTCATCCGCTCGACCCATCAGGCGTACTGCTATCTCTACGCCGAGAGCCGCGGCGACAAGACCGTCGAGCGCCTGCGGGCCCTGACCACGGCGAAAAACGGCTTCGAGCTGGCCGAGTTCGACCTGCAGTTCCGCGGAGCCGGACAGCTGTACGGCGGCCGGCAGTGGGGCGTCTCGGACGTGGCCATGGAGGCGCTGCAAAATATCAAAATGGTCGAGGCTGCCCGTGCCGAGGCCCAGAGGCTCGTGGACGAGGACGACTCGTTCGCCCGTTTCCCTCTTTTAAAGGCCGAGCTCGACAGGAGGCAGAAGCAGAGGATACATTTCGAGTAAAAAACATGGACAAGAAACGACAGACGATCGAAACATACGATTCCGCGGCCGAAAGGATGGCCGAGAAATTCAACGGGGTCGGAGCCCGTACGAGCGATATAGAAGAGACGTTCAGACTCCTAAGCAAAGAGAACCCCGCCACGCTCGAGATCGGCTGCGGCAACGGCAGAGACGCCGCTGAGATCCTCAAACATACAAACGACTATCTCGGGATCGACATCGCCGAAAGATTCATTGAGCTTGCGAAGCGAACGGCTCCAAAAGGCCGCTTCGAGGTCGCGGATATAGAGAGCTTCGCCTTTCCCCAGGGTCTCGACGCAATCTTTGCATTTGCCTCGCTCATCCATGTGCCAAAAGAGAGCCTGGCGAAAGTCATCGAAAGTGCCCGCGCGGCTTTAAATCCCGGCGGCGTCATCCGCATCTCGATGAAATTCAGCGAAGTATACAAAGAAGTCATCAAAGAAGACGAATTCGGCGTCAGAACCTATTACCTCTACTCTCAAGAAGACATGCGCCAGATGCTCAAGAGCTTCAATCTGGTCAAAGATATCAAGAACGAGCTGCGCGGACAGACTTGGATAGAGATCCTCGCCAGGAAATCGCAATAGCTAAAGCAAAAAACCGCCCTCTTGAGCGGCTTACCGCTTGCCGTCTGCTTGCGGCGATCTGAGACCCGGTAACCTTGCCTTATATCTCGCTCTGCCGGACCTTAACGTCAATCTTGCTTGACTTCACATATCTATCGTATATACTTCGGTTATATGAAGACTATAATCAACATAAAAGCCGACAAAGAGGTGAAGGATCAGGCCGCTTCCGTCGCGGCCGACATGGGCCTGCCTCTCAGCACTGTCGTCAACGCCTTCCTCAAGCAATTCATCGCCGAGCGAAGGATCGAATTCGTCGCTCCGTACAAGCCCTCGCCCATGCTAGCAAGGGTTCTTCGCGATGCCGGCAAGGATATACGGAAGGGCAAGAATCTCTCTCCCCTTCTCACTACCCCTGACGCCATCGACGACCATCTCGCTTCGTTAAAAAAGCGCAATAAATAACCGCTGCATGGAGATAAGCGGCATCATATTCCATAAAAGATTCGAAAAGACGTACGCGAAGCAGAGCCGAAGCGTACAAGACGCCTTTATCGAACGAAAGAACGTCTTTCTTCGATCGCCTGAGAGCCCAGCACTCCATAACCACCCGCTTAACGGCGAATGGTCAGGCTATCGGAGCATCAATGTCACGGGAGACGTGCGCGCCGTCTACATCCTGTCTGGAACAGTCGCCGTTTTTGTGGCGATCGGCACGCACTCAAAGCTCTACCGATAGAAAAGGTTACGTCTTCCACTTGACCGTGACCGCTTCTTAGGTAGGGTTAGAAGCAGATGAACCTGACCATTACCGACAGAGCTTCTCTTGAGCGAACGCTCAGGGAGCACGGCATTCCCCTGGAACGATGGGGCGTAGAAAAGGCCAAGTCCCCTGCGGACTTGTTGAAAGAGATCCTGAGCGGCGAAAGCACGCTCCAAGTATTGGATGGAAAGCTGGTCCGCAGCCTGCGGGTCGTATTCGTCGACGTATGCTTCAATAAGGAAGGCAAGCTGCTGGTCCTCAAGGAAGACCGCCAGATATTCGCCGACGGTCGGACGCGCAGCCGCGAGCTTGAAGGGAGCATCGGCGAGAAGCTCGTGGCGAGCGAAGACGAAGCCCTGGGGGCGCGACGGGGCCTCCACGAAGAGCTGGGATTTCCCATCGACATCGAAGTCCGACCATACGGGATATCAAGGGAGACGATCGAATCGCCCTCCTTCCCCGGCCTGACGAGCGAGTATCTGAAATACCGCTTCTCGACGACGATCTCTGCCGATCTCTTCAAGGCCGAAGGATACGTCGAGGACGACGGCCGCAAGGAGACGTATTTCGTCTGGACCGAAGCTCAGTCGTGACCTGAACGCGAACAGGGCCCCATGGCCCTGTTTTTTACGTGTCCGTCTATTTCTTTCGCTACTTCTTAGGCCGCATCAATATCAGGTAGAAGGCCGGCACTACGTAGAGGGTCAGGAAGGACGAGAGCATGAGGCCGAAGATGACGGCCGAGCCCAGGGCGCGCCAGAACTCGTCCGACATGGTGACCGGCAAGATGCCGAAGATGGTGCAGATCGAGGTGATGAAGATGGCCTCCAGGCGCGACTTGCCGGCGTCGGCCACCGCGTCGTCAAAGGCGATGCCGCTCTCCACGTTCAGGCCGATCTTGTCCACCAGGATGATGGAGTTCTTTACCACGATGCCGAAGAGGGCCAGGATGCCGATCAGGCCCGGCAGGCCCAGCGAGACGTCAAAGACCGCCATGCCCAGGAAGACGCCGATGAGGGCGAGAGGGATCGGCACCAGGACGATCAGAGCCTTCCTAAAGGAATTGAACTGGATGACCAGGGTGGCCACGATGAGCATGATGGCGATGAGCATGGCCCGGACGATAGAGGCGAACGACTCGGCGTTCTGCTCGTTCTCGCCGCCAAAGGTCAGGGCATAGCCCTGCGGCAGGCGGTACGAGGCGGTCTTCTTTTGGAAGGCGGCCAGGATGGTCGGGCCGTTCGTCGTCGAGTCGGCGGCGGCGGTCAAAAGGACGGTCCTCTTTTGGTCGATGCGGGTGATGGCGTCGACGGCCGGCACGAGCTCTATCGTCGCCACGTCCTTGAGGAAGACCGGCTCCTTGCGGGCGTTGAGGATCTCCAGATTCTGGATCGCCGCCAGATTAGGGATAGTCTGAGGGTCGAAAGTGGCCCGCAAACTGATCTCCTTCTCGCCCTTGATGACCTTCATGATCTCCAAGCCCGAGATAGCGGTGCGCAGGGTCGCGCCCACCGAGACGGCAGAGAGCGAGTTCCTCTCGAGGGCCGCATGGTCGAGCCTAAAGGTGTACTCCGGCACCGAGCCCTTGAGAGAGGTGTCGATATTCACTACGCCCGGTATCGTCGAGAGCTGGACGCGCAGGTCGTTGACGATCTTTGCGATGACGGTCAGGTCTTCGCCCGCGATATGCGCCTCGAACGCCGCGCCGGCCGGAGGACCGCCCGTCTGCGACGAGACGCTGGCCTCGATGCCGGGAAAGCGCGCCTCCGCCAGGTCCTTGCGCAGGACGTCTGCGAACTGGAACGACTTCATAGAGCGGAGCTTCTTGTCCCGCAGGGTGAGAGTGATCGAAGCCACGTTCGACGAGCCCGTGCCGCCGCTGAATCCGCCTCCGCCCGGGCTCGAGCGGCCGATGACCGTCGAGTAGCTTGCCACGTCGGCATAGCCGAGCATCTTCTCCTCCACCGGACGGGCCAGCCTGTCAGTCTCGGCCAGAGTCGAGCCGACCGGCGCGCGCAGGTCGACGTAGACGTAGTCCTGGTCAGACTGCGGGAAGAACTCGTTCCTGATGACGCCGGTGCCGACCAGGACGATCGAGAGGACGAAGAGCGCCGCCACGCCGCCCAGGACGCGCCTGCGGCGCTTCTTCTCGAAGATGAAATGCTTGAGCGAGCGCTCGTAGATAGGCAGGAAGCGATGGAAATTGACGATGCCGTGGATGAGCCTGCCCGTCAGGTTCTCGTGCTCGCGCGATCCCTGGGCGGCGAGCTTGGCCTTGACCAGGGAGTCGTCCCGCCATTCCCTCTCGACGAGCGCGGCGTTCGCCGCCATCGCCTCGCGCCCGCCCTTTTCATACCACCAGATGAGCCAACCCTCGATGGCTAGGGCGATGACGCCCAGGACGACGAAGATCGCCCCGCCGTAGTAGAACATCAGGCCGGCAAAGACGATGAGCAGCCCCTCGGTGAGGAAGAACAGCCTGCGGGTCATGCGGATGCGCTCGAGCACGGCTGCGAGCGGATGGTTGATCATCAGGGCGATGAGGAGCGAGGCCGCCAGGGTGATCGAGACGGTCACCGGGATCGATTTCAGGTACTCGCCGACGATTCCCGAGGCCATGAGGAGCGGCAGGAAGGCCCAGACCGTGGCCAGGGTCGTGGTGGTGAGCACCCATTTGAAGTCGCGCAGGACCAGGAGCACGGCTTCCTCGGGCGTGAATTTGCCCGTATTGAGGTACTGCTTGGTCGCCGAGACCACCACGATGGCGTCGTCGACGAGGAGGCCGAGCGAGAGTATCAGAGAGAAGAGCGAGAGGAAGTTCAGGGTATAGCCGAGCACATGGAGCGCACCGAAGCTCACGAAGAACACCAGGGGGATGGCCAGGCCAGCCACAAAGGCCTCCTTCAAGCCGACGATGAGGAAGAGGATGACCGAGACCAAGAGCACGGTGATGAGGAAGTCGTGCGAGAGCTGGTCGAAGCTCGTCCTGACCTCCTTGGCCATATCAAGGGTGACCGTATAGGCCATGCCGGGCGCCGCCTGGGCGATGGCCCGGTCGACGGCCCGGCGGGCGGCGTCGGCAGTGTCCAGGACCGACGCCCCCTGCCTCTTGATGACCGACAGGCTGACGGCGTTCTTTGGCGCGGCGCCGCCGATCGAGAGCCGTGAGTACGAGGTCTTCTTTACAGCCGTCTCCGTGACCTGGGCCACGTCGCGGACATAGACCGTTCCCCCATCGGCAGTATGGGATATCGGCAGTGCCGCGATGTCGGCTGCTTCCGTCACCCGGCCGTCCGAGCGGATCGGAAAGATCAGCGTGCCGTTCTCGAAGTTGCCCGCCGGCATGGCGGCATTGGCAGAGGCGATGGCCCTGTTGGCGTCGTCGGCGCTGATACCGTAGAAGATCAGGCTGCCCGGGTCATAGGCGATCTGATACTCCTTCTCGTCGCCTCCGGATATGCCCACTTCGCGCACGCCGGGGATCTTTTCCAGCTCGTCCTGGACCGTCTCGGCGAATTCGCGCAGGGTAAAGCCGTCGTACGGCCCGGTCAGCGATATGGACCAGATCGGCGTATCGTCGAGGGAGATCTCCCTGACCGCCGGCTCCTTGGCCTCGGTCGAGAGATCGGGCTTGGCTTCGGCGACCTTGTCGCGCAGGCGGCGGATGGCGTCCTCCAGGTCTTCCTTGGCGTTGAACTCGACCTGGATGACCGAGAGCGAGTTATACGAGGTGGAGGTCAGCTTCTCCAGGCCCTTGAGGCCCGAGAGCTTCGCCTCGACCTTCTTGGTCACGAACTCCTCGACGTCCGAGGGCGAAGCGCCGGGATAGGCTATGGAGACGATGCCGATAGGGATCTTTACCTCGGGGTTAGACTCGCGCGGCAGGCTAAAGAACGAATAGAGGCCCCAGACCGTGATGACGGCGATCAGCAGGATGACCACCCGGAAGTTGGTGACGAAGAAGTTCAGCCAGGTCGAACGGAGCTTGGGGTCGAACTCCAGGCGTTCCAGGTATCTGCTGTCGGAAGAATGTTCGGTGTTTTTCATCTTGATTGGCGTTGGCTAGCGTGCCGCGTCGACCGCCTGGCCGTCCTCAAGGCCATACACCGGGGTCGCTATGCGCAGGTCGTCCTCCAGGCCCGCCGTCACCTCGACGAAATCGCCCTGGACCTTGCCCAGGGTGACCGAGCGCCTGACCGCCCTACCCTGGTCGTCGACGGTAAAGACATAGGCGTCGCCCGGCACGATCTGGACATCTTGGATCGGCAGGAAGTAGGAGCCCGCGGCGGCCGAGCCCTTCGGCGACTTGATCGATATGGCGACGCTCTGCCCTACCACCAATCCGGAAGCGTCCGAGTCTGATACGGATATCGTGACTTCGGCCTTCTTGCTCGCGGCGCTGACCGCGGGCGAGACCGCGGCGACCGTGCCGGCGACCGTGCCCTGGACGAGGGCCGGCGCTCCTTTGACGATGCGGGCCAGATCGTCGCCGCTGACATAGGCCTTTACCTGGAGGCCCTGTCCGCCGACGACGGTAGCCAGGAGGGTGCCGGGCGAGGCGAGCTCGCCGACGCGCAGCGGCATAGCCGCTATCTTGCCGGTGATAGGCGAAGCGATGACGGTCTTGGCCAGCTCGGCTTCAAGGCTCTTGACCCCGGCTTCGGCCGAAGCGATGCCGGCGTCCGCGGTAGTGCCGCGCGAGGTCAGGGCGTTGCGCAAGGCAGAATCAGCGGCGGTGACCGCCGAGGAAGAGCCCGAGATAGAGGACTTCGCCGCGCCGGCCGTCGACTTCCAGCCGTTCACCACGGCCGCGTCCGCAGACGACGTGTCCTTTGAGACGGAGTTCAGGGCGACCGTCACGTCGTCGAGGAGGGTCGAAGCCGCAGCCAGGGCGGATTTCGCCTGGGCCAGGGCGGCAAAGAGCTCGGCGTCGGTCGAGGCCGAAGACAGGGCGTCTACCCGCTCCTTGAGCGTGGGGAAATAGTTCGACAGGTCGTCGCGCGAGGCGTGCAGGCGGTCGACGAGCTGGATGTCGCCGACGCGAGAGGCCAGCGACGAGACGCCGCCCGAGGAGTTGAAGAGGAACTGGTCGATCTGGCCGCGGATGGCCTGGTCCAGGGCGGCAAAGGCGTCGCGGGCTCTATCGGTCGCCGATGTGCGGGCCGAGCCCAGCGAGACGGCGGCCGTCTCGGACTGGCCCTGGGCCAAGAGCAGGGCGGCCCGCGCCTGGTCCAAGCGCGCGCGGATATCGGCGTTCTTCAATTCCAGGATCGTCTGTCCCGCATAGACTGAATCCCCCACCGATGCGGCTATGTACGAGACGGGCGCCGAGACCTGGCTGCGCAGGTCTGCCTGAGCAACCGATTCCACCGTGCCGTTGGCGGCTATAGAGGAGCCATCCTGCCTAAAGGCCGCCACGTCTACAAGGGTCACCTGGCGCGCGGCTGCCTTGGCCGACTGCTCTCCCCCTTTGCGCGCCGCCACCCTGCCCGCCACGACCATGACGACGACGGCTATGACGGCGATCGCCGTAGCCAGGACCGAATGCCTTTTCAGATATGTGAAGATGTTCATGTGTGTTATGTGTTGCCGAGTGCGCCTACTTGGACTCGAACCAAGGACCGGCCCGGTATAAGCGGGCTGCTCTACCAACTGAGCTATAGGCGCGATACGCCCATACTATGGCATAGGGGGCCGGTAAGCAATCTCTGCCGATACAGGCTATACTTACCCCGAAGGAGGTCACATGACCCACAGCACATTGCCGCCCGAAAGGGTGTTCCTCATATTCAGGGATGCGGCCTTTATGCTCGTCTCGGCCAAGGACGGCGTCCACGGCTGGGATATCGCGAGCGGGATGATCCGCGACGTCACGCCCGGACAGACCGAGCTCCTGCTGAGGGAGCATTTCGCCGAGGTGATCGTCGAATCGGTCTCGGAGGTCCGGCTGCTCGAGCTCGAGCAGGCCGGGTCGCCGTTCATCGGGACGATGGTATATCTGTGCGTGATCGCCAAATCCTCGCGCGGCAAGAACGGCAAGGTCTATGGCGTCACCCGCCACAACTTGCAGGTCTTGCCGAGCGGCATGAGCCCGCGGGCAGAAGCCGCCGTAGCCCTTGAATACGTGCAAAGCCGCCTCGGCTGAGGCGGCTTTTTTCGCGCGTGCGGCGGCTATCCCCTGTGCTCGATATCCTTCTTTCTTTTCGGCACGACGCCATGGGCGATGAGGAGCTTCTCGAAGTCGTCGCGCTCGATGGTCTCTACTTCCATCAGCCTCTCTGCGATGGCGTCCAGGAGCTTCCTGTGGGTCGTCACCGCTTCCTCGGCGCGCTTCATGGCGTGGCCCATGATGGCCTTGACCTCGGCGTCGATCTCGGACGCCACGCGCTCGGAGTATTCGCCCTCCTCCACCCCGCGGCCAAAGAGCACCCTGCCGCCCGCGCCCTCCAGGGCCATCGGGCCGACGTGCTCGGACATGCCGTACTTGGTGACCATGTCGCGGGCCAGGGCCGTCGAGACCTGCAGGTCGTTCGACGGGCCCGTGGTCAGGTCGTTGAACATCAGCTTCTCTGTCACATAGCCGCCCAGCGAGACGGCGATGTCGTCGAGGAACTCCTTCTTTGACTGGAGCTTCCTGTCCTCCAGGGGCAGATGGAGGACGTAGCCAGCAGCGCGGCCGCGCGAGATGACGGAGATCTTGTGGACCGGGTCGGCGTAGTCCAGGACCGACGAGACGACGGCGTGGCCGGCCTCGTGGTAGGCGGTGATCTTCTTCTCCTCGTTCGAGAGGATATGGCTCTTGCGCTCGGGGCCGAGCATGACCTTCTCGATGGCGCGGATCAGGTCATACTGCGAGACCTGCGTCCTGGATTCGCGGGCGGCCAGGATGGCGCCCTCGTTCATCAGAGAATAGAGGTCGGCGCCCGAGAAGCCCGGCGTGCGCTCGGCGATGACTTTCAGATTGACGTCCTCGGCGAACGGCTTCTTGCGGGCGTGGATAGCCAGGATCTCCTCGCGGTCGTTCCTGTCGGGCAGGTCGATGGTGACGCGGCGGTCGAAGCGGCCCGGTCGGAGAAGGGCCGGGTCGAGGACGTCGGGCCTGTTGGTGGCGGCCATGACGATGACCTTCTCGTTCGGCTCGAAGCCGTCCATCTCGACCAGGATCTGGTTCAGGGTCTGCTCCCTCTCGTCGTTGCCGCCGCCCATGCCCACGCCTCGGCTGCGCCCGACGGCGTCTATCTCGTCCACGAATATGATGGCGGGCGCAGCCTGCTTGGCCATCTTGAAGAGGTCGCGCACGCGGCTGGCGCCCACGCCCACGAACATCTCCACGAACTCGGAGCCCGAAATGGAGAAGAAGGCCACGTTAGCCTCGCCGGCCACCGCCCGGGCCAGCATGGTCTTGCCCGTGCCCGGAGCGCCCATGAGCAGGATGCCCTTCGGTATGACGGCGCCGACATCCAGGAATTTCTTTGGATTGCGCAGGAAGTCGACGATCTCCAACAGCTCCTGCTTGGCCTCTCTGGCTCCGGCCACGTCCTTGAAGGTGATCTTCTGCTTCTTGTCGTCGGGATGGGTGATGCGCGCCTTCGACTGGCCGAACGAGAAGGCCTGCATGCCCGCTCCCCTGACCTGGCGGGTCAGCATCCAGACCAGGAATCCGATGAATATCAGGGGCAGGATGAAGGGCGCCAGGGTCGCCAGCCAGTAGCCAAAGCCCGAAGGCTCTTTGACGTCGATCTGTACCGCGGCGATCCTCTCGGCCTTGACCCCGTAGTTGACCAGCGTCGTCGTCAGGGCGTTATCGCTCTCTTTTTTCGAGGTCTTGACCGTGCCGTCGGCATAGGTGGCGCTCAATGTGTCGCCGTCGATCTGGATAGAGGTCACCGACCCGGCCGCCACGTCGCGCGACAGCTCCGAGAGCGAGACCGCCTGCCCTGCCGGCTTGTTGCCCGAGAGGAACGAGTACAGGGCGATGAGGAAGAAGAAGATCAGGAGGCCGCTGCCAAAGCTGCCCAGGAAGCGCGTCACGCTCCGCGGCGGCTGGTTCTTGTCGCCTTTGTCGTTCTTTGGTGGGAATTGTATTGGCATTTCGATTGGTTATCTGCTGATTATATCAGCTCTATCAGATACTGTGTCGGATACTGTGATAGCATACACTCATGCTCGCGGAACACAAACGCGCCCGCTTCGACTACGAGATCCTCGAGGAATACGAGGCCGGCATCGAGCTGCTGGGCCTGGAGGTCAAGTCGCTGCGCGCCCACGGCGCCGTCCTGGACGGCTCCCACGTAACAATACGCGGCGGCGAGGCGTATATCATGCAGATGGCCATCCCGCCCTACCAGCCGGCCAACACGCCGCAGGAGTATGACCCCTTGCGCGTCCGCCGCCTGCTCCTGACCAAGGCTCAGATAGCCGACCTGGCCGCCCTAGAGGCCGGCAGAGGGTTGACAATTGTGCCTTTAAAGGTGTATAATAAAGGAAAGAAGGTCAAGGTCGCCATCGCCGTCGTCCGCGGCAAGAAGAAATTCGACAAGCGCGAGACCATCAAGGAGCGCGAGAGCGACCGAGAGATACGCAGGACTTTGAAAAAAGAATAGCGACGCAAAAACGGGGATGATCGGCCTAGACATATGATTCCCTTTCGATCGCGCGCGGTAGAGCCGGATGCCTCTATAAACCTTCCGAAAACTAAACGCAAAATCTATCAAATCGCCTTTCGCGGTTAACGGATTCTCGTTCGCTTACGCGGCTGCTTAATAGCCCCGCCTGAGCGCATCGCCCCTCTACGCTCCCTGCGCGGAGGACCGGCGATGTCATAAACCAGGGATAGATCCGGAGGGGCTCCGACCCGGATCGAACGGCTTCGGCCGCGGGAGCTCGGCGCCCGTACGTTTCGCGGACCTTTATAGTACGCCCGCCTAAAGCCCGCCAGGGCAAAAGACCGCTACGCCGCGTAGAAGCGCACGAAAGCCTCATATGCACCCGAGTTCGATTCTCGGCATCTCCACAAACCAAAAAGAACGGCCAATGAACCGTTCTTTTTCTTGGTTGTTTATTGACTTTTTTCTTCACACATGTAGTGTTACCAACCGACGATACGGAACAGATGGGTGTGCTGGGCACGCTCCTGGAAACAGGAGAGGCATGGGTTCGAACCCCTTATCTGGTCACGTTCTTTGTCGAAGACCAAGTAGTTATCTTTTTGTGAACGGGCAGACGCGACACTGCGCGCAAATAGATACCTAGATTGGATTTTGGGATCTGTAGCATAGCTAGGAGACTTTGAAGCCTTTGCGCTAGTGGAGGCAGAGTCGAAATGTGAAATACCAGTGACTCAAAATATCTGATCAGTGATCCGTATCGTCCTCTTTAATTCAACTGGTGCCTCGCGCACCAGTTTTTTATTTCCCTTTCATAAACTCGGTTCTAACGGGAGAGATGTCGAGACGAGAAAGGCGGTGCGGATGCGACCGATTCTCGACATCTCCACATCAGTAAGCGCTAATGGCCCTGAAACGAAAGCCCATTCTCAAAGCAGGCCTTTCAATTGCATAACCATATGCTATGGTTCCTCTCAGAAAACCCACATCGACCATGTCTGAAACAAAGCTCATCACGACGGGAGGGGTAGCCGGCATCTATATCTCCCCCACTGCGCGCGGCGCAATGCAATCGATCGTCGAAGCAGAGGCCGTCGCCGGGGCCGGCATCAAGGGCGACCGCTACTGCGACGGCATCGGAAGCTTCAACGACGTGAAAAGGGGTCGCCGCGGCATCGGCGCCCGCCAAGTCAGCCTGATGGACGCGCGGTTCTTTGCCGGCACCGCCTTCGAGTTCGCCGACAGCAGGCGCAACATCATCACAGAGGGAGTGGAGCTCATATGGCTGCTTAAAAGAGGCGGCAAGGAATTCGCTCAGGAATTCCGCATCGGCGAGGCCGTCTTTCGAGCGGTCGACCCTCTCGATCCCTGCAACGTCCCCAGCAGCGTCTCGGGAAAGCCGGGCTTCAAGGAGGCGTTCTTTGACTGCGGCGCGATCATCGCCGAAGTGCTCGTCGGCGGACGGTTCCGCGTCGGAGATCCCGTATTCCACGCCTCGAAAGGGTATTGATTTGACACAAACGCTATTCGATGTTAGTGTCAAGTCAGAACCCACCATGAAAAAAATCATCATCGCGGACGATGTGTCCGAGAATCGCGCTGTCCTGCAGGCGTTCTTCGAAGGCCGAGGCTACGAGACGGTCCTCGCCGAGAGCGGCGAGCGCGCCATCCATGAGCTGGTCGCCCACCCCGACACTACGGCGCTCATCACCGACTATCGCATGCCCCGCATGAACGGCATCGAGGTCGTCCGGCTGGCGAGCAGCATGGACCCCAAGCTCTTCATCGTCCTGGCCTCGGGCGATATCCGGGACTTCGAGGAAAGGGAGGCCCGCGAAGCCGGCGCCAAGGAGGTCCTGGGCAAGCCCTACGACCTCAAGCGGCTCAAGGAGCTCTTTCCCCCCGCCTAAAGATGCGGACTGCGCCAAAGCCCGACCTCGGTCGGGCTTTTTTATGCGTATGAAAGGACAGTTAGCTGGCGAAGCGCACCGCCAGATAGATGACGGCCATGCCGAGGATAGTGGCAAAGGTCGTCCAGCGCGTCGGGTGGGCGTGGTGGCTCTCGGGCAAAAGATCGCTCGCCCCGATATAGAGGAAGAAGCCGCAGAAGACCGAGAGGACGATGCCGGTCGCCGCCGCGGGTATGGCGACGAGGAAGGTCGAAGCGATGCCGGCGACCGGCGCCAGCGCGTCGATCATCAGCCAGCGCAGGGCCTGCTTCCGATCGCCGCCGTGGCGCAGGATCATCGAGACCGTGTTGATGCCGTCCGAGAAGTCATGGGTCAGGACCGCGGCGGCGACAACCGCGCCCACCGCCGTCGAGACGTGAAAGCCGAGGCCGATGGCCACGCCGTCCAAAAAGCTGTGGAACGACAGGCTGCCGGCGCCGAAACTGCCTCGGGCGCCTACTTCCCCTTCATGGGAAAGGTCGCGCCGCGAGTGGTCGCAATGGTCGTCATGGCCGTGCATGAAGAAGAGCCTGTCCAGGATCATATAGCAGGCAAAGCCTAATGCCACCGAGAGCATGACCGTGTCGGCGGAGAAGAATCCGTCGGCCGCCGCCATGGCCTCGGGCAAGAGGTCGAAGAGCGCCACGCCGATGAGGGCGCCCGCCGAGAAGCCCAGGATCAGGTGGAGCTTGTCGCTCCAGCGGATGGCGAAAAGGCCTCCCAGGAGAGTAGCTACCAGCGCTCCGATCGCCACATATATCAGCGTCATACCCTTATGCTACCGCACTCTATGCGCGATTGTAAGCGCCCCGATCCTAGCCGGGCGAAAGCCTTGACACCCAGCCATAAAAGCGTAGCGTTCAGTACGGAAAGTGAAACCGTCCTGCCACAGCGCAGGGCATAACCCAAAGAAAGGTAGTTGGCACCATGACACAAGATACGCTCGATACGAAAGGAACCGAACAGTCGCCGGCGATCCACGACCTGTTCTCGCGTCCGGTCCGCCCCATCCGCAACTGGAGCGAATGGCTCGAACGCTGGCAAGCAGCCGTAACGTTCGAGGAAATGCGAGGCCTGCTTCACGGAGGATTCGATGTCTCCTTGCAGGAATATCAGTATGGCGAGAAAGAGTATTCGCACGTCGATCGCCTGGCGTTCTACTGCACGATCGCTGACGGTTGGAGTGGCAGCCTCGATATGCGGAGAGACGGGGATTTTCGCCTGACATACCGGCTCTATGACAGCGAGCGCGAGATATTCCGGGACGTTAATCCGTCAGAAGTCCGCGAGACGCTCGCCAACAAGGCGGTCGACATGCTCTGCTCGCGCTTCTTCAAGCCGCTCGTGGCAGAGGAGGTCGAGGCATGGACGCTCGACAAGCGCTGGAAATATGGAATCTTTTCCCAGGCGAAAGCGCTCGACAGCATAATGGGGTTCTTTCGGATCGATCCAGGCCCCGTCGATGCCGTTACTATCAAGAATGTAGGCCGTCGGACGGCACGTTCGAATACCGAACGGATCATACAAGCGTTCCTCGCAGAACTCGCCAGACGTCTCTGGAGGTTCAAGGACGTCGATGTCTCCCATTTTGCCGAGCCCGAGCGGGCAGAAAAGGTGGCAGAGAACGCCAAGAGACAGGCGCAGATCGAAAAGGTCAAGCTTTGGATGATCGAGGTCCTGGCCTATATCAATCGGCTCGAGGACCTGAACGGATGGCTACTCGTTATCAGTAAACCCCAGTTGGCGAAACTCAAAGAAATCGCCCTTCGGTCGTCACTGTCCGAGTATGGACACCCGGTCACGAAGAGCCGCATGGTCGCCAACCTAGACGAAGCCTGCTATGCGGGATCCGCCGCGGCGTGGTTCCTGAAGCGCCAAGAGCTTGTCAGCAGGGAGCATTCGAGGCTTGAAAAGATCCAGGCTCTGGAACGCGAGCGGCAGCAAGCGGACCGCCGGATGAAGGAGCTGACCCGGTCGAAAGCGTAGCGTATTCTACGGCGCGTGACGATTCACGCGCCTTTTTATTTGGGCAACACGTCCAAGCAGACCGAATTCATGCAGTATCGCTTGCCCGTGGCCGTCGGCCCGTCGTCAAAGACGTGGCCCAGGTGCGAGCCGCAGCGGGCGCAGACCGTCTCGACGCGGCGCATGCCGTGCGAGTCGTCGGCTACCTCTTTCACGGCGCCCGGCAGGGCCTGATCGAACGAAGGCCAGCCCGTGCCCGAGTCGAACTTGGCAGTCGAGGCAAAGAGCGGATTGCCGCAGGCCGCGCAGGCATAGACACCGTCGACGTCGGCGTGCAGGAGCTTGCCCGAAAAGGGCGCCTCGGTGCCCTTTTGTCGGAGGACGCGGTATTGCTCCGGCGTCAGCTTCTTCTTGAATTCTTCTTCGGTCATATGGTCTTTAGCAGTGTAGCAAATTTCTCGCTCACTTTCTGGAGCTTGGGATTGATGACGACCTCGCAGTACGGGTTGCCGGGATGGCGGGCGAAGTAGTCGCGATGGTAGTCCTCGGCCTCGTAAAAGGCGCCGAGCGGCTCGACCGTGGTGACGACGGGCTTGCCCTCCTTGCTGGAAGCGTTGATGTCGGCGATAAAGGCCTCCGCCTCGGCCTTTTGGGCCGGCGTCGTGTAAAAGATGACGGAGCGATACTGCGTGCCCACGTCGTTCCCCTGCCGGTTAGGCGTCGACGGGTCATGGCTGCCGAAAAAGACCGTCATGAGGTCGCGGAACGAGACCTGCGACGGGTCGTACTCCACCCGCGCCACTTCCACATGCCCCGTCGCGCCCGAGCAGACCTCTTCGTACGTGGGATTCTCCGTGCTCCCGCCCGAATAGCCGGGCAGGACCGACGAGACGCCGCGGAGCATCTTGAAGACCGCCTCGGTGCACCAGAAGCATCCCCCGCCGAACACCGCCACCTCTCTTTTGTCGCTCATTTTTTATAGGTATGACTAATTGCCAAAGGTAAAGGCAAAGGCGCGCAGGCCCTTCCCCTGGGCGGTCAGGACCAGCCTGTGCGGCCCGAACCCCTCTCCCTTGTAGATATCGTAGAGCCGGGCCTGGCCGACCTCGACGGCGCCCGCGGGCTTTCCATCGATGGAGACGTCGAGCTTGGTGGGCGCCTCGGCCGAGGCGACCAGGTATATGTTCTTTGCGGCCACGGGGTACGAGATCGTGGCGCCCGCGGCCTTGCTCTCTATATATTGCGGCTGCACGTCCCAGCCAGAGATCGACCAGCCGAGCGACTGGTCGCCGCGGGCCGCGCCCAAGTACGTCTCGGGCGTCTGGCCCGCCGCGACCGGCGGCTGGCCGCCGGCGGTCTTTGGCATGTCGACGGACACGCTCGCGCCCAGGACGTCCGCGCGCTCCTTCAAAAGCTCCTGGATCTTTTCCTCGGTCTCGGCATAGCCGCCCTCGCCGATATGGTCGTAGACGACGTAGCCGTCGATGTCGATCAGGTACTTGCGCGGCCAGTACAGGTTCTTGTACGCCGACCAGGTGCCGTAATCGTTGTCTAGGACCACCGGGAAGGTGATGCCGTACTTGGCCATGGCCGCCTCGACGTTGGCCTGGACCTTCTCGAAATCGAACTCGGGCGTATGGATGCCGATGATGACCAGGCCCTTGTCCTCGTATTTCTTGTACCAGTCGACCAGGTACGGGAAGGTGCGGATGCAGTTGATGCAGCTGTAGGTCATGATGTCCAGGAGGATGACCTTCTTGCCGACGTATTGGCCGAGCGTGACCGGCTTGCCGCCGGTATTGACGAAGCCGGAGGGAGCGACGATCTCCTTGGCCTTTGGGTAGCGGGCCGCCTTTGCCGCCAGGTCGCGGACGGGCGCCTGCGCAGCCGAGGGCGAAGTCGATGCCGATGTCGAAGCCGACGCCTCCTCCGGAACCTGGGCCGTCACTTCCACAGCGGGCAGGGCCGAGGCTTTCGGCCCCGCTTTGCCCATAGAGAGGTAGGCGATGGCCGCTACGACCAGGACCACGACGGCGAGCAAGGCGACGATGTTTGAGTTCTTCATTTATTTGATGAGCAGATTATTGACGAAATCGAAATTGGCCACCCGCGACAGCTCCTGGGTAAAGACGAGCACGCCCAAGACGATCAGGACCGCGCCAAAGGCTTTGCTCACCAGGGCGAAGACTCGGGCGTGACGCTCGATGAAGCAGGCGGCCTGGCCAGCAAAGAGCCCCACGGCCAGGAACGGCACGCCCAGGCCGACCGAGTAGGACAGGAGCAGCAGAAAGGCCGAGCCCGGATGCGCCGCCGCCAGGGCGATGATGGCGCCCAGGATGGCTCCCACGCAGGGCGTCCATCCCGCGGCAAAGGCGAAGCCGAAGAGGAAGGAGGTCAGGTGGCGCGAGCGTCCGCGGGCGCTGACCTTCATGGTATGGGCGCGGCCCAGCCACGGTATCGGCAGCAGTCCCGTCAGGTACAGGCCAAAGAGGATGATGACCGTGCCGCCGATCCTGGCCAGCCACGCCTGCGCTCCGTAGGCCACGTTCGCCAACGCCGTATTCAAGAGCACGCCCAGCAGGGCAAAGACCACCGAGAAGCCCAGGACGAAGAAGAGCGAAGAGAGAAAGATGTCGCGCCGCTTGCCCCCGTCGCTTGACCCCTCCCCCAGTGAAGTCCCCGCGATATAGGCCAGGAAGCCCGGGATGATCGGCAGGACGCAGGGCGAGGCGAATGAGGCCAGTCCCGCCAGAAACGCTATCGGAAATGATATGTCGAGCATGGAGAAAGTATAGACGGCTCGACGCCGTATGTAAAGTATACTTTACATCGCTCCTGGGGATAGCGGCGGTCAGTTGCGCGTCCTCTCGTATATGAGGCCGGCCGCTTTGGCCGAGAGCATGGCGATCAGGGCCGCTACCAGCCAGGGCGAGAGCATGTGGGCGAGCGATTCCGCCACGACCGCGACGACCAGCGCCGACGCGCCGAATATGAATCCCAGACGGTCTGCCTTGTGGATGTGGGCCTCTTCCCGTTCGTCCTGGCCCTTCTCGCGCCAGAGGAATATCGAGAATGCGGCAAAGGCCGCTACCGCCAGGGCGAGCACCGTCATGACGATGGCCGGCGGCATAAAGCCGAACGGCTCGAGCAGCAGGATCAAAAGGACGATGAGGGCTGCGGGTATGAGGATGTCTTTCTTCATTTATTTGATCGTAAAGATGTCTTCGACGGGGACCCTGAAATACGCGGCGATCTTGAGGGCGAGGAGGACCGAGGGCACGTAGTTGCCCTTTTCCACGGCGATGATAGTCTGCCGGGTCACCCCCACCGCCCGCGCCAGATCCTCTTGCGTGGCCCCCTTGCCCGTGCGCAGGGCCAGGACCGCGTTCCGTATCGATTCTTTCGCCATGTCCTCATGATACCCGAATTGCCCCGCTTCGCGAAATATGCTTTAATCCTCTTACATTAAGCCATCAATCACTTGTCAAAAGACCGAACCCGAATCAACCATCAGATCAAGGCGCCGCAGGTGCGCGTCATCGGCCCCGAGGGCGAGAATTACGGCATCCTGACCATCAGCGAGGCCCTGCAGAAAGCCCACGACGCCGGATTGGACCTGATCGAGATCTCCCCTAACGCCGTGCCGCCCGTGGCAAAGATCACCGACTACGGCAAATTCTCCTACGAAGAGAACAAGAAGCAGAAGGCTCAGAAAGCCAAGGCCCACGTCATCGAGATCAAGACCCTCCAGGTCAAGATCGGCACCGGCGAGCACGACCTCGAGCTCAAGGCCAAGAAAGCCTCGGAATGGCTGGCCGAAGGCCACCGCATCAAGCTGGACCTCTTCCTCCCTGGCCGCTCGAAATACCTGGACCCCGCCTTCCTCGAGGAGCGCCTGAAAAGGATCCTGGCCCTGGTCACCGTGCCGCATAGACTCGCCGAAAAGCCGACGAAAAGCCCCAAGGGACTCTCTACCATCATCGAGAGGGCTTAAAGGCTGGACAAAACGGCATAATCTGTTAAGATATCCGAACTAGCCTTTGGGCTCTTATTTTTTCCCTAAAACAAGGATTACCAGCATGAAAACGAACAAGTCATTCGCCAAAAGGCTCAAAGTGACGAAGAACGGCAAGGTCCTTTCGCGACGCCCGGGCCAGAACCACTTCAACGCCAAGGAGTCGGGCCGCTCGCAGATCAAGAAGGGCTCCCTGACCCCTTTCCATATGACCAACAAGGAGAAGTCCCGCTTCCTCTCCGGCCTTATCTAGCTTCCAAATTCTAGCTTCTAAATTCTAATCCCATGGCACGAGTAAAAAAAGGAGTAAACGCCCTCAAGACCCGCCGAAACATATTGAAGGCCGCAAAGGGCTTCCGTTTCCGCCGATCGACTAACGAGCGCGCGGCCTACGAGGCACTGATGCACGCCGGCGCCTACGCCTTTGCCCACCGCCGCGACAAAAAGGGCGACCGCCGCAACGAGTGGATCATCAGGATCAACGCCGCTCTCGACGCAAAGGGCCTCTCCTACTCCAAGTTCATGGGCCAGGTAAAGAAGATGGGCATCCAGGTAGACCGCAAGATCATGGCCGACCTCGCCCATAACAACCCCGAGACCTTCGACAGGCTCGTCGCGCAGGTCAAATAAACAAAAAAACCGCCGAGTCGCAAGACAGGGCGGTTTTCGTTTACCAGTGTGCTTTCTAAAGAGCCGTGGCGGCTTCTTCGCACATGACTTGCAGGCTCTTCTTTGCCGGCGGACGGATGATCGTCGTCAGGAAATTCTGATGACCTGGATAGTTTGGCTCCATCCTTTTTTGCCAGACAATATATCGAATCTCCATCCTCAAACCCTTGAATGGCCGGAGCCGTTCAAGCGCGAGGACAGGTAGCATGCTTCCGGCAAGCGGGAACATCTTTACCAGTCCCACATCGCGCCTACCCGAATCATTCGCGACAAGCACCCAATAGTTTACCGTATGCCCTTCAGCAGGCTGCCGCAGGAGAGCCATCGTCGCTTGCTTGACCTCGATGGTATCGCCGCACAGATACCAACATGGCTTGGTTCCCCATAGCCAAGGAAATTCGCGCAGAAGCTTCTGTATATGGTTTCGATCTTTCAAGCTAACCTTTCTGAAGCATCCGCTCCTTTGAGCCCATCCGGGCAACTGAATGGTTCGAGCCAAATGCTCGTGTATCCACATATCATGATACTACATATATGTGTTATAGTCAAATCTGTCTGTAAATCCCTGATTTTATTCTTTCTTTGAATGCGGGCATATTCTCAGAAAGATAGCGGATGCTTCGGTTCTCGAGAAAATGGTCGGTGCGAGCGCTGTGCTTCAGGTAATGCTCCTTCTCGACCCAGAGGCTATGGATGAGACGCTGGTAATAGAAGTCGAGACCGGCCATGAGCTCAGCCTCGCCGATAGGGTTCTCCCGATGATAGGCCTTCAGGAATAGGACTGCATCGCCCACCCGCTTGTCCGAGAAATCTCCGTTAATGAACATATAATCGACCGACCTCCAGAGCTCGAAGCTTCGGTATCCCGTGACGGCCTTCTCGAAGTCAAAAATCCATTTCACCTGTCCCGCTTCGTCAAAGAAGATGTTCTGTTCGTGCAGGTCGCCCTGGAGTAGGATTGGCTTGCCGATAGCAGGACCGATGACCGGCTGAGAGTCTCTCTCGACGAGCTGGATCTTGAGGAGCAGGCTCTCAAGAGCAAGCTCATCAAAGGGGCTCTTGCGCTCGATAGTTCTAATGATGCCGATGATCTGGCGGGCTTCCGTCAAGAAAGCGTCGGCTATGCGATCGGCCATGCTCTCCTTGGTGGTGAAATCGCACTCTGCTCCCGCCCGGTGGAGCCTGGCCGCGAACGCCCCCAGAGTCTCGATGACCTGCGGCGGCATCGTCCCTCGGTCGTAGTGCCTGCCCATGACGAAGGGAAAAAGGGCGAAATGCCTCGTTCCGAGCGAAAAATAGGTCGAGCCGGTCCTTGTCCGTATCGGCAGGATGACCGGAATGCCTTTCGAGGAAAAATACCGTTTAACCCTGTGGATCTCTTCTATCTTCTCCTTGTCCTCGAAGCGGTAGCGTTTCAAGAAAAAGTCGCCCTCATCTGTCCGGACCTTGTAATTCTCGCTCAAGAATCCCGCTTCTATGCGAGATAGGGTCAGGCCGCGCTTGAGCCCATACTTCAAGGCAAGGCTTTCTTCGATCTCTTCCATAGGCATCTACAGAGGATACTCTTTATTCTTCTCCGCCACCATGGCGTCGACATCGAGCTCGTCGCGCAGGCGCTGGGCCAGGAAGGCGGAAGACTTGTTCTCCCCCATGGCCACCCAGACGGCTTGCAGTCGGCCCGCGCGGACGGCATGCTCGACGAATTCGACCAGGTGGTCGGAATCCTTGTGCGAGGAATAGCCGCTGATCTTCTCGATGCGGGCCCGCACGGCGATGGTCTCTCCGGCGATAGTCACCTTAGCGGCCTTCTCTTCGATCCTGCGGCCCAGGGAGCCCGGCACCTGGTAGCCGACCAGGAGGATGGTGGCGTTCGGGTCTTGCAGATAGAATGCCTCGTGCGAGAGCACGCGCCCGCCGACCGACATGCCCGAGCCGGCGATGACGATCTTTGGCCCTTTGTCGGCATGGATGGCTTCCGACCCGCTGTGGTCGGCGACGACGCGCAGGCCCGGGAAGTCGAAAATGTCGTCTCCCCCGGCGGTCGCGGCCTTGATCCGCTCGTTGAAGTCTCGGATGTGGCTCCTATAGACGCCGGTGATCTTTATAGCTAGGGGCGAATCCAGATAGATGGGCACGCGCGGCAGCTGGTTGGCTTCGACCAGGTTATTGATCTCGTAGAGGATGACCTGGGTGCGCTCCAGGGAGAAGGCCGGGATGACCACGGTGCCGCCGCGGCGCATTGCGTCGCCGAGGATCTGGCGCAGCCGCTGGTCGCGCACGTCCTTTGGCTCGTGGTTCCTGTCGCCGTAGACCGATTCCATGACCATATAGTCGGCGCCCTCGACGTATTCGGTGTCGGGCAGGAGAGGCGTCGGCGAATTGCCCAGGTCGCCGGTAAAGGCGATGGTACGGCCCTTGCCGCCGTTCGCTCCGTGCAGGGCGAATTCCAGGATGGCCGACCCCAGGACGTGGCCGGCATCCTTTGCGTAGACCGAGACGTCCTTCGAGAGCTCGAACGGCGTCCGGTATTCGATGGCCTTCCAGAGCGAGAGGGCTCGGACCACGTCCTCCCTAACATAGAGCGGATCCTTGCCGCTCTCGCGAGCCTCGCGCTCGAGCAGTCCCAAGGCGTCGTCGAACATCAGCGCGGCCAGCTCGCGCGTGGCGGGCGTCGAATAGATCGGCCCGGCGAAGCCTTCTTTGACCAGCTTCGGCACGCGGCCGATATGGTCCATATGCGCGTGGGTTATGAAGAGCGCGGCGATCTCTGACGGCTTGTAGGGAAAGGCTTCGCGATTCTCCTCGACTGCGAAATGCGACCCCTGGACCAGGCCGCAATCTACCAGGATGGACATGTCAGGGGTCCTTAGGAGGAAGTTCGCTCCCGTCGCGTTCCCTACCCCTCCGGCGGCTGTGAGCGTATATCCTTTCATCGCTTCTGCGCGGTCAGGCGAGCGATCCAGACGACCGCCGCGCCGCCAATGACGTCCATGATCAGGTCGTGCGCCGTATCCCAGGCATAGCCCTGGTCAGAGAGCGAATTCAGATGGAAGGCCACTTCGAATACCTCCCAGGCGATGCCGACGGCGAATACATAGAGGATGAGGTTGCGCGGCTGCCGCAGCCAGGCCAGACGCGGCGTGTCCAGGAAGTCGAGCTTCCAGAGCAGCAAGGCCGCTATGGTCGCCCCGCCCAGGAAATGCATCGGCCAGTCGTACCAGACGGTCGTATAATAATAATCTTTCAGATTCCCCAGCCAATTGAGAGCCGCCACCAGAGCGGCGAGCGCAAATGCGGGCAGAAGATAGCGATTCCAGAACATTATGGTGAGTATATCACGACGACTTTGGGGCGAGCCAAAGGCCGAGGCGCGGGAACTGAAAAAACCGGCTCGCGCCGGCGTTCTCAGGGGGTCATTCGGAAGATTGTCCCTAGTATGAACTAGGTGGGAAGCGTAACGTCTGGCCAAGGCCGAGACTTAATGCGCCATTTCCCGAACAAAATGTTATAGAGTTAATCTTTCGAATAACCCATAGTCATTATATTCTCATCGCCAAGAGGCACAAGAGTGGATAACCCCTGCGAGACGAAATTTCGGAGCGGTAAAGAGGTACGCGCGCAGGCAAGAGATGGTTGCTTGACAAAATTTAGAATATATTTAATATCAGGAATAGACGAACCTTGATCCCCCTCGGTTCGAAAACACAACCACAATGAAGACCATCGCCAAAATGCTCTTCGGGCTGTCCGCAGCCCTGTTCCTCGCCTTGTTTTCCTCGACCGCGTCGGCCCAGACCACCAGCGCCCGCTTGGTGAACATCGCCACCCGCGGCCCGATCGCCGCGAACGACCCCATGATCGCCGGCTTCGTGACCGGACCCGGCACCAGCCAAAAGCGCGTGCTCATCCGCGTCGTCGGCCCGAGCCTGGCGGCTGCCCCGTTCAATATCTCCGGCGCCATCAAGGCGCCAAAGCTCGAGCTGATGGCCGGCCCGAACGTCTTGCGGACGAACACCGGCTGGGAATCGAGCGGCGACGGCCCGCTCAACGCGAAAGCCGCTGCGGCATGCGGCGCCTTCCCCTTGCAGGCGGGAAGCGCCGACTGCGTGCTGACGGTGTCGCTCTTTCCGAACTCGGCCTACACGGTCGTCGCTTCGGGATTGAACGGCTCCACCGGCACGGCGCTCATCGAGGTCTACGAGGTGCCCGACAGCTTCGTGGCACCCTAACGCCTCGCTTGAAAGGCGCAAACCCGCTCGTGAGAGCGGGTTTTTTATTCCAAGATGCCATCCAGATCGACATCGTAGAGGATCTTTTCCTGGACATGCCTGTAGCTGACGATCTCTGCCGGCTTGAACCAGTGGGCGATCTCCGCCTCCGCCTCGGCCGCATTGCCCGAGGCATGTATCAGATTCCTGACCGACCGGCCGTCCCTGTCGCTCATCTCGTATGAATCCAGGACGAAGTCTCCGCGGATGGTGCCCACGTCCGAGCTCTTTGGCTCGGTGCTGCCGACCAGCTTGCGCACGGTGGCCGCCGCATGGGCTCCCTCGATGACCATGGCCACTACTGGGCCCGAGGTCAGGTAATTCCTCAGCTTTCGCAGGACTTCCTCGGCCACGACCATCGGGTCGTCGCTGAGGGGATGCTTCTTGCCCTGGTCGGCATAGGCCTTGATCGATTTCTCGCCGACGCTCTTCATCCAACCGGCATCCAGGGTGTAATGCTTTCGCACGAAGGCCTCGGTCGGCACGAGCATCTTGAGTGCCACGATCTTCAGACCGACCCGCTCGAAGCGGCGGATGATCTCGCCCACCAGGCTCCTCTGGACCCCGTCCGGCTTGATGACCACCAGCGTCCTCTCATTCTTTGGATGTTTCATATATATTCTGGCTATCTCGTAAGAACTTCGCAGCCTTTCTCAGTGATGGCTACCGTCACCTCGAAATGGGCGCTCCGGCGCCTGTCCTTAGTCCGGTAGGTATAGCCGTCCTTGTCCAGGAATATCTTCTCCGTGCCCTCGTTGATGATCGGCTCGATGGCGATGACCATGCCGGGGACCAGCTCTTCGCCCTCGCCCGCCACGCCGTAGTTCGGCACGTACGGGTCCTCGTGGACGCTATGGCCCACGCCGTGCCCGGCCAGCTCCTCGACGATGCCATAGCCCAGCGGGGCGATATATGACTCCACCGCCTCGCCGATATGGCCGACGGTGTTCCCTGGCTTGGCGGCCTTGATAGCCCTGTCGAGGGCCGTTTTCGTGGCTTTGAGGAGGCTTTGAGCCTCTGCGTCGACCTTGCCCACCGGTACGGTCACAGCCGCGTCAGTGATAAGACCCTCATGGACAAGGCCCAGATCGAGCGAGACGATGTCTCCCTCCTGGAGAATATAAGGCTCTTCGTTCGGAATGCCATGGACGACGGCGTCGTTGACCGAAACGCAGATGCTCGCCGGAAAGGGCCGTTTGGCCCCGTACGGCTTGTAGTCCAAAAAGGCGGCCCGATCCCCGCCCTCGGCGATGAGCCGGGCGGCCAGGTCGTCCAGGTCCTTGGTCGAGACGCCTGGGGCCACGGCAGCCGCCACCCTCTTGAGTATGCGCGCGTGCCTCCTCCCCCCTTCGCGGAGGGTCTCGATCTCGGCCGCAGTCTTGAGCTTGATCGCCATGCCTACAGAGTACTCTTTTATAGCCTGCCGTCTATGCCGATAGCCCGAAGCACGTCCTCGTGGACCTTTTCGATGGTCTGGTTGCCATCAACGGTCACGAACTTCACGTTCGGGCTCTTCTTGAAGTAATTGACGACCGGCACCGCCCGATTCTCGTATTCGCGCAGGCGCTCGGCGATCTTTTCCTCCTTGTCGTCGAAGCGACCGCGCTTCAGCAGGCGTTTGGTCACTTCTTCGTGGTGCGTGTCGAGGAGGATGATGACGGGCTTCCCTCGATCCAGGAATTGGAGAGCCTCGTCCAGGATCGGCGCTTCCTCCGGCTGGCGACAGACGCCGTCGCAGACGATATGCTCGCGCCCCGTCTTCAATTCATCGACCAGCAGGCTGGTCCACGTCCAGATCGGCATGAAGGTCGGCATGAACTTCCCGGCACTCATGGTCTCGAGGGTCTTCTTGGCGATGAACGACTGGCTCGTCTGGGTCAGGTTCCTGAACTTCTGGCCCGTCTCGACGTAGACGACCTTGTTGACCGCGTCCTCGCGCTCGAAGGTCTTTAAAAGCAGCGCCGCCTGCGTGCCCTTGCCCGATCCCGACTTGCCGAAAAACAGAACGGTGGTTGGTTTCATGGCACTAGTGTAGCGCATCTCTCCTCAAAACGAAAAACCGCCCTTCGGCGGCTCTTTCTTCTCTTCTCTGGCGTTCTTCGTGTTCTGAGTGTTCTCTGTGCTCCCCGTCTCCTCCTAGTACTCCCTCATGCTGACCTGCGCGTCGAGCTTCTTGGCCACGTCGAGCACTACCGAGACGACGATAAGGAGAGCGGTGCCGCCGATAGCGAGCGAGGTGATGCCGGTGAACGAGCGGAAGACTAGCGGCAGGACGGCGATGATGCCCAGGAAGAGCGCGCCGACCAGGGTGATCCTGGTGACGATCTTCGACAGGTACTCGGCCGTCGACTGGCCCGGTCGGACGCCAGGGATGAAGGCTCCGGACTTCTGGAGGTTCTCCGAGATCTGCAGAGGGTCAAAGGTCACCGCGGTGTAGAAATAGGTGAAGACGAAGACCAGGAGGAAATATACCGAGTCATAGAGCCATGGGGTGTTGATGAGCGCCAGGCCGACCGACGAGATGCTATGAAGGGTGGCGTTCGCCGACGCAGCGAAGAAGTTGAAGAGCATCTGCGGGAAGAGCAGGATCGACAGGGCGAAGATGATCGGGATGACGCCGGCCTGGTTCAGGCGGAGCGGCAGGTACGTCGAGACGCCGCCATAGACCTTCATGCCGCGGACCTGCTTGGCATAGGTGACCGGGATAGGCCTCTCGGCCTCGGTGACCACGACCACGGCGTAGACGATGGCCAGGCCTAGGGCCAGGATAGCGATATAGACCGGCAGCTGGGATGGGTCATAGGCGGCCAGGGCGCCCGAGATGCCCTGAGGCATCCTGGCCACGATGCCGGCAAAGATGATGAGCGACGTGCCGTTGCCCAAGCCGAACTCGGAGATCAGCTCGCCGAGCCACATGAGGAGCATAGAGCCCGCGGCGATAGTAAAGACGTTCAGGATGAGCGAGAAGGCGGTCAGGTCGGCGATGATGCCCTGCTTCTGGAAGATGACGATGAAGGAGAACGCCTGCAGGAGGGCCAGCGGCAGAGCCAGGCGGCGCGAATACTGGGCGAACTTGGCGCGGCCAGCCTCGCCTTCCTCCTGATACATAGCCTTGAGTCTCGGTATCATGATGGTGAGGAGCTGCATGATGATCGAGGCGGTGATGTACGGCCCGACGCCGAGCATGACGATCGAGAGATTGGAAAGGCCGCCTCCCGAGAAGATGTTCAAAAGGCCGAGGAACTGGCTATTGGCGAAGAGGGCCGCGAGCTTGGCCGTATCGATGCCCGGGATCGGAATGGCGGTGAGGAGGCGGAAGAGCACCAGGGCGATGACGACGAAGAGGATCCGCTTGCGCAAACCCTTGTCTCGGAATACGTGGGAGAGTTTTTGGAAAAAGATATTCATGATGCGTGAGCCTCGCGGCTATGGCCTAAGCATGGACCTTGCCGCCCGCTTTTTCAAGCGCCGCCTTGGCCGAGGCAGAGACCTCGACGCCCGAAACGGTAAAGGCCTTGGTGACCTCGCCGTCGCCGAGGATCTTGATCCTTGGGTAGTTGCCGTCGATCTTTTCGACGATGCCCTGCTCTACCAGGGTGGCCGGCTCGATCCTGTCGCCTGACTTGAAGCCCTTCTCTAGGGCCGAGAGCGGCACAGGGACAGCCGCCTTGGCGATGGATTTGAGACCGCCCTTCTTGCCTTCTCCGCGGAGCTTCGGAATGCGCTTGATGAAGTCTCGGAGCTCTGGGCGCTTCTTGTTGCCGGAGCGGGAGAGCTGGCCTTTGGTGCCTCGTCCCGAGGTCTTGCCGCGCTTCCCTCCTCGGCCTACGAGAGGCTTTGGTTCGTTCGGTGTCTTTCGGATGAGGTTATGGATTTGCATGGTGGCGTTGGTTATTTGGCGGCGCGCGTAGGCTTGATGAGGTTCAGGTTGCCAAGAGCCTCGATGGTGGCGCGAGCGATGTTCAGCTTGTTCTTCGAAGGAGAGATGATCTTTGCGGCCACGTTCTTGAGGCCGGCGAGTTCCAAGACGGTTCGCGCGGACGATCCGGCGACCAGGCCGCGGTCCTTCACCGGTCGGACGGTCACGCGGGCAGAGGCGTATTTGGCCGAAACCTCGTGAGGGATGGACATCTCCTTGGTGGCGTTCACCTGGACCATGTTCTTTTTGGCGTGTCGGGTAGCCTTATCGATGGCCAGAGCGGTATCGCCCGCCTTGCCCAGGCCTACTCCCACCTTGCCCTTGCGGTCTCCGGCGACCAGGGCCACGGAGAAGGAGAATCGGCGTCCGCCGGATACGGTTCGGGAGACGCGTCGGATGTTGAGCATGACGCTGTCGAACTCAGGCTTGGCGCGAGGGGCGCGGGTATCGCCCTTTCGAGGGCCGCGGGCGCCGCCGCGAGGGCCTGCGCCGCGCTCGCTGCCGCGAAAGCCGCGGAAGTCTCGGTCGCGGTTCTCGACGGGCGCCGCTCCCGCTGGAGCAGCCGAAGGAGCCACAGGGGCTGCCGGCGCCTGTGCGACCGTCTTATTCTCCGAGTTATTGGTGCTTTCTGGATTCATGGTGTTTAAAATGTAAGTCCCCCTTCGCGCGCTCCGTCGGCCAAGGCCTTGACGCGGCCCTTGAAGCCGAAGCCGCCGCGGTCAAAGACGACGGCCTTGATCTTGAGGGCCTGGGCCTTCTCGGCGATGGCCTTGCCGACCTTGTGGGCCACCTCGCCCTTCTTGCCCTTGATGTCGAAGGAGTTCGCCTGGGCGAGGGTCCTCTGCGCGGCGTCGTCGATGAGCTGGGCGTACATGAACTTGTTCGAGCGGAAGACGGCCAGTCGAGGCGTCTGCGCCGTGCCAGAGAGGCGCGTGCGGATCTTGGCGTGCCTTCGAGTCCTCTTGATCTTTTTAATATTGGTCTTCATATGTGTTATGCGGCTTTCTTACCCTGCTTGCGGCGGATGACCTCGTCCTCGTAGCGGATGCCCTTGCCCTTGTACGGCTCCGGCTTCTTGTACGCGCGGATCTTGGCGGCCATCTCGCCTACCTTCTCGTTCGAGACGCCCGAGATGGTGATGACGTTCTTCTCGGCGGTCACTTTCAGGTCCTTCGGGATCTCGATGGATACCGGGTGCGAGAAGCCCAAGGCCAGGTCCAGCTTGGCGCCCTTGACGTCAGACTTGAATCCGATGCCCTCGACGACCAGCTTCTTCTGAAAGCCCGCGGTCACGCCCTTGAGCATGTTCTTGAGGTGGGAGGCATAGGTTCCCCACAGCATGTAATCCTCGGGCCTATGGAGGGTCACGGTGACGGCGTTGTTCTCGACCTTGAACTCGATGCCCGGCTTGAAGTCGCGGGAGATCTCGCCCAAAGGACCCCTGACCGTGACGGTCTGGTTATTGACCGCTACGGTGACCTTGTCGGGGACGGCTATCGGCTTTTTTGCTACGCGTGACATGGGAGTGAAAGTTAGAAGTTAGAATCTAGAATGTGGATTACCAGATCTGGAAGAGGACCTCGCCGCCGACCTTTTGCTTGCGCGCCTCGTCGTCCGAGAGCACGCCCTTTGGCGTCGAGATGAACGTCGAAGCGTATCCCTGCTTTATCGGGAAGATCTCCTCATAGCCCTTGTAGATGCGCTTGGAAGGCTTGGAGATGCGCTTGACGTCATTGATGCGGGCCTTGCCGTTGACGTAGATGAGGCCGATCTCCAGGGTCTTGCCTGCCACCTTCTTGCCATGGGCGACGGCTGGCTTCACATAGCCCTTTCGAGAGAGAGCCTCGACGACGGCCATGGTGAAATTGGAAAGAGGAACGGTGGCCGATTCTTTCTTGGCGGCCGATCCGTTCTTGAGGTTCGTAATGAGATTTGATATTGGGTCTCGCATGGTGTTTAGCGTCTCGTCCTCGGCTGTGTACTGGGTGTTCCCCCGGGGACGACTGCCTAAATTAATAATGGTCTACCAAGACGACTTCTTTATTCCCGGGATGAGCCCGTCGTTGGCGAGCTCTCGGAAGCAGATGCGGCAGGTTCCGAAGTCCCGCATGAAGCCGTTCTTGCGGCCGCAGCGGAAGCAGCGTCGAACCACCCTCGTGGAGAACTTGGGTTTCTTGTTCGCTCGCGCTATGACTGAGGTCTTTGCCATATCCTGCTGGGAAAAATAAAAAGCTTTGAAAAAGCTCGTCTGGGCATACTAGCAAACGCTTACCCGTATGTCAAATATAAGGCTTTATTTGATAGAAAGACCAAAAAAGCCCATACTTCGGATATTACGTTGTATTGAGACGATTCATTGTTTGATCAAAAAGCCCCGCAATTTTTGGGGGTTTTTGATCAGTTATTGTTTATTCCGCGCTTTCTACGGCTGCTGAGGAAGTACCTTGAGCCGGGACTTCAGCCGCGACAGCCTGTGTCTCCCCTGATTCGACAATAGGTGCTTCGGCGACAATGACAGTCTCGCTCATCGCTTCGACTGGCGCCACCTCGACCGAGGAGGAGGCCTCGATAACCGGAGTGATAGGGGCGACAACCGGCCCCTCTTCCTTCACCACCTGGATCCTTGGCCCTACGACATAGTTTTCCTTTGTCAGGTCCGCCGTGTCCGTCGTGAAATAGCGCCCGACGATATATCCTGCAGTACCATTGAAGCGAGCCAAGGTGACGTCGATGAATGCTTTATCGGCTGGAATATCGATGTATTTGTTGCAGATATTGGCATCGCCTTCTGCCGAGACAGCGCCATCGATCGCGCACCTCAACATGAACCTGGCGGAAGCCGCGTTCGCAGGAGCTTTGAGCGATATCCTGACCGTCTGGCCAAGAGATATCGTCGTGCTATCGACAGTCACTACGGGCGATTCATTGATCACCGTAGAGCCAATAGCGAAACCGTTGTCGCTCGAATCACCAGGAGCCGACGCTCCCAGCGCGACGATCCCTAAGCTATAAATCGATTTTCCTGAATAGTCAGACATAGTAAAATCCAAATCGGACTGAGGCGAGGCAGGGATCACCCAGTCATAGCTACCTCTATTGGCTATAAACGGAGAAACAGGCAGAATTGCAGGGTTTCCCTGCCGCACAGCAAAGAGAGTCAACTGCACTTGGTTACGAGGGTCTCCACCCGTCCAGGTCACGTGCAGAGTATCCCCAACCTTATAGGTCTCTCCCCCGTTAGGGCTGAGTAACTTTAAGGGCGCGATGATATAGAAGCCTTCCGTGCGAGCCTTGACCGACTCGTTCGGGTCGATCGAGCCGCTCGCATCAGCTTTATAGACTTCGACATAGTACTTCCCGGAAGCAATGTCGCCGGGAATCTTCCAAGAATATGCGGCGTCAGTCGATGCGACAGTCGCTATATAGGTGGTGCTTGCCATGCTTTCTGACCTAAGCTCGATGTACAGAGTCGATCCTGCAGGAAAATCCACGGCGTCCCATCGGATCGGAAGCGCGGCGCCTGTCGCATAGCTTTCTCCTGAAGTCGGAGCGACGATCGAGACAGAAGCAGGCGCGACGATAGAAACGGCCTCAAGTGAAGGGCTCGAGACGGATGGCGAAGTCGCCCCCGCCGACGTGGCAACAGCCACAGCGCGCCCAGAGCTCACGCCGCCTGACCCGCCTGAGCCACCGCCGCCCACAGAGGCATTCGGCAGAGGCTTCGAGAGCGTCGCGGCTACAAAAGCACGGGCGGCAGGCGCTTTCGCCGGCTCGATGATACCCAGGTTGATGAAAAGGTCTACCATCTGGCCAAGCGTGAGCTCAACGGCCGATGCCGGGCGTGCGACAAAAGACGCCGTAAGGGCGAGGACGGCAACCGCGAATGCAAGGGCTGATTTCTTGATCATATTGAGTAGTTATACCTTAGGTTCTGGTAAAAGTCTTACCCGGGCCTTATTTCTATATTATATCACTTATAAAATTAATGTCAATATATCCCTCAACAAAAAACCGCCCCGTGGCGGCTTCTTTGTGGCTGTATTAGGCCTTCTTAATCGGGAATCCGAGGAGCTCCAAGAACTTCTTGGTCTGGGCCTTCTCGCGGACGTTCGTGACGACGGTCACGCCGAGGCCGAAGACGTCCTTGAGCTCTTCGTCGGTAGCCTCAGGGAAGATCGAGTGCTCCTTGATGCCGATAGAATACCCGCCCATGCCGTCCATCGAGGTGGCTGGCAGGCCGCGGAAGTCCTTGGTTCGAGGCAGGGCGATATGGACGAGCTTCTCGAGGAACGACCACATCTTGGCGCCGCGGAGAGTGACCTGGTAGCCCATAGGGTCGCCCTCTCGGGACTTGAACGAGGCGATGGACTTCTTGGCGCCGCGGAGGACGGCCTTCTGGCCGGTGATCTTCATCAGCCTGTCGGCGACGAGCTCGACCTTCTTCTTGTCCTTGATCGAGCCGACGCCGGCCGATACGACGACCTTGAGGACCTTTGGCGCCTGCATGGCGTTCGTATAGCCGAACTCCTTCTTCATGGAGTCGAACGACTGGGCCTGCTTGTCTTTAAGAGTGATAGTTTTCATAAAATAGAATTTAGAATCTGGAATTTAGAATCTATTTCGCCTTGGCGACGTTCGAGACGTGAAGAGGCATCTCCTTGTCGACGACCTGGCCCTTGCCTCCCTGTCGGGTCGGGCGCATATGGCGCTTCATCTTGTTCACGCCGGCGACGACGACCTTGTCGATCTTCGGCATGGCCTTGACCACCTCGCCGGTCTTGCCCGCATCCTTGCCCGTCAGAACCGTCACTTTGTCTCCTTTTTTTACGTGCATGTTGGTAGAAGTTAGAATTTAGACGATCTCGGAGGCGCGGGTGGCGATGGTCTGGAAGCCCTTCTCGGCGATCTCGCGAGGGATCGGGCCGAAGACGCGTCCCGCCAGGGGCTCTTTCTTGCCCTTCTCCAGGATGACGACGGCGTTCTCGTCGAAGCGGATGTACGAGCCGTCCTTGCGCTTGGTCTCCTTTACGGATCGAACGACGACTGCATGGAGGACGTCCTTCTTCTTGACCGACTTGCGAGGCTCGGCCTTTTGCACCGAAAGCACGACGATGTCTCCGAGCATGGCGTAGCGCTTGGCCGCCGAGCCGAGCACCTTGAAGATGCGGCCTACTTTGGCTCCCGAGTTGTCCGCTATGGCGACTATCGATCGTGGTTGAAGCATGGGATTGTTGTTACGTTACGCGACTTTGAAGCTCTTGTCCTTGGACAATGGTCGGCACTCGACGATGGTGACCGTCTCGCCCTCCTTTTTCGTGTTGCCGGCGTCATGGGCCTTGTATTTCTTGGAGACCTTCATGAAGCGCTCGTATTTAGGGACCTTGACGAAGCGATCGACTTTGACGACGACGGTGTCCTTCATCTTGGCCGAGACGACGACGCCCTTGAGGGTCTTTGGGTTGCCTGCCGAAGCCGTCGAGACAGCAGCCTCTGGTTTCTTGGTGATTCCAGTGGTCTTGGTGTCCTCAGTGCCCTTTGTTTTCTTCGTAAATATAGACATATGCGTGTATTATGCGAGGTCTCGCGTGATGACGATCGAATTGACCGGCAGCTTGGTGCCGCCCTTGCGCAGGGCCTCTCGGGCCACCTTCTCCTCGACGCCGTCGACCTCGAAGATGACGCGTCCAGGCTTGACCGGGGCGCAGTAGCCCTGCAGGTCTCCCTTGCCCTTTCCGAGCTTCACCTCGGCCGGCTTCTGGGTGTACGGCATGTCAGGGAAGATCCTGATCCAGACCTTGCCGTTCTTGCCTACCTCGCGGGAGATGACCTTTCGGGCGGACTCGATCTGCTCGGAGCGGATGCGGGCCGGCGTGACGGCCTTGAGGCCGAACGAGCCGAAGGAAAGGGTCGTGCCGCGGGTCTCGAAGCCCATCTTCGACGGGTTCTTGCGCATGACGTGCCACTTTCGGTATTTGACTTTTTTCGGTACGAGCATGGAAGTATTGGTTAGGCTTTATTGGCTCCGCGATCACCTGTTCCGGCTCCCGCAGGCTGGCCCTTCTTGTCGAAGACCTCGCCCTTGTAGATCCAGACCTTGATGCCGATGTCGCCGTAGGTCATATGGGCCTTCTCGCGGGCGAAGTCGATGTCGGCGCGGAAGGTCTGCAGGGGCACCTGGCCCTTCTTCATGTCCTCGACGCGGGCCATCTCGGCGCCGCCCAGGCGTCCGCCCAGGAAGATGCGCACTCCCTTGACGTCGCGGTTCGCCATGACCTTCTCGACCATCTGCTTCATGACCCGGCGGAACGGCAGGCGCTTCTCCAGGCTCTCGGCGATCATGTAGGCCACGATGGCCGCGTTAGCCTCGGGCATGCGGATCTCCTCGATGTCGATCTTGAGGTCCTGACCCTTGGCGAGCTTGGAGCCGTTCTTCTGGAGGAAGGCCAGGATGTCGGACTTCAGCTGCATGGCCCCCTCGCCCTGTCGGCCGATGATGATGCCTGGCCGCGAGGTCGAGATGATGACGCGGACGGCCTTCTCGTTGCGCTCGATCTGCACGTCGGCGACGTACATGCCGCGGAAGCGCTTGGCCAGGAACTCTCTCAGGAGCACGTCGGACTTCAGGTAGTCCTGGTACTTTCCGTTCCCTGCGAACCAGCGGGACTTCCAGTCCCTGATGATGCCGAGGCGATGAGAATATGGGTGTACGGTATGCGACATGGGATTATTTGGTTGCCTTCTTAACAGCCTTTGGCGCTGCCGCTGGCTTTGGCGCCTTTACAGGCTTGGAACCCAGGACGAGCTTTACGTGGCTGGTCTTCTTGCGGATCGGAAAGGCAGAGCCGCGGGCGCCCGGCATGAAGCGGTTCATGGTCAGACCCTGGTTGACGGTGCATTCCTTAATGAAAAGGCCCTCGGTCGGGATGCCGCGGTCCTTGGCATTGGCGAGGGCGGAGTTGATGAGCTTGGCGAGGGGGTCAGAGGCGCGCTTGGTCGTCACGCCGAGCATGTTCAAAGCCTGGGCGACGGTCTTGCCCTTGATGAGGGACGCTACGAGGCGGACCTTCCGAGGAGACTGGCGATAGTTCTTGAGGGATGCGGTGACCATATGTTTTATTTAGCGGGAGCGGCCTTCTTGTCCGTGGCGGCGCCCTTTGCGGCTTGGGCGGCGGCCACCTCGCTCTCCTTCTTCTTCATCTCGAGCTCCTTCTGCATCTTGCCGCCGTGCTTGGTGAACTTGCGGGTCAAAGAAAATTCGCCGAGTCGGTGGCCCACCATGTCCTCTGCCACCAGTACCTCGACGAAATCCTTGCCGTTATGCACGCCGAACTTAAAGCCCACCATCTCCGGCGAGATGTGGCAGGCGCGCGACCACGTCTTGATGACCCCAGTCTCCTGTGGCTTTTTTCCGGCGATCTTTGCGAGCACTCGCTCGTCTACGTATGGTCCTTTCGAGAGGCTGCGGGTCATGATGTATGTATAAACAATGGATTACAGCTCGGGCGTCTGGGCTATAGTCGCTAGAACGACTGATGAAAGCAAAAACTAGGTTTTTACCTAGTTTCTACGGTCTAGTGCCCATTCCGAAGCTAGTGGGGATATCCTATCAGAGAGCGGGAATAAGTCAAATATTTGCCCATTTTCTCTATGAAGGGTTTTCTTTTTTGTCAGCCAGAGGACCCGCAGCCCCTTTTTTAGGTGACCCTATCTCTTTTGGTTTCTCCCTTAAAAACTGCATGGCCATCTGCCCCCGAGAATCGACTTTGGCACCATTCATTTTTGCAAAATAAGCCATAATCGTATCGATTTGTGGCTCAAGAATATACATTGGCTGAAGATTTACGCCTTTCCCTAGCTTCTCATAAGAAAACACCTTCCTAATTCTCTCAATGAAGAATGGTGCGGGGTAATCTTGAATATTACGTGTACATATAAAACAGTTATGTTTTATAGCCGAAGCAGCAATTATTTTATCCCCCGCTTCAGGTACCTTGCATTGTATTCCCTGATCCTTGAAGTAGTCCACATAAAGACTGCCTAGGTGAGCAGCTAATATCAAGGTTTCCTTATCGATCTCGTATGATGGAACGCCTGCAAGGGTCTCTGTCATATCCTCTTCTTTTTCTACAGGCAGCTCATTTACAGCCTCAAATATAGTTATGTTTGATATGGCTATTCCCCATCCCGGAGACTTATCGAACAAGTCCTTTATGAAAGCAATGATTTGCTTACCAAATTTCTCATTGTCTAGATAAGAAAGTATATTGGTATCCAAAATCAAGAACCTCGTTGCGGCTGCTACTTGAAGCGCTTTGACGGTTGGCTCGGCACTCTGTGCCTCAACAATCGGTGTGACAACACCATCCATAATAAGTAATTATTTTTGCTCCCAACCTTGTTCCTTTGTCTCTAATGTTCTGAAGGTGCCGTCCTTCGAGGCTCTCTCTAGTATTTGGATAACACCACTCGTAGTACCACTAAAATTTCCTGGTGGGGTTGAGCTAATTGCAATATCTATTCCCCCAACCCGAATACTCCGACTCTCTTCCGATCGAGAAGGCGTTGGTAGGTTTTCCATTGTTTTTGTACCGGTTGTTCCCATTTGGTAGATTCAATCAAAGTATATCACTCGACTCAAAAGTCGTCCCTATTAACAACCAAAAACCGCCCTATTAAGCGGTTCTTGATCTGCCTTACTGAATCGAGTTTCGATCCTTCCCCACCTTCCTCCTGGTGACGATGAAGACGTTGGAGTACTTCTTCGGCGTGCGGGTCTTCTGGCCCTTGCCGGCTGGCTTGCCCCAGCGGGTCTTGAGGCGTCGGAGGCCGCGTCCCTGGCGTCCTTCTCCACCGCCGTATGGGTGGTCGACGGGGTTCTGGGCGGTTCCTCGGACGGTCGGTCGGATGCCGAGCCAGCGGGATCGTCCGGCCTTGCCGGAATTCACCAGCCAGTGCTCGTCGTTCGACACCTGACCGACCATGGCGAAGCATTCCTCGTGGACGCGTCGGACCTCGGTCGACGGCATCTTGATCATGGTGTAGCCGGCGTCGTTACCGATGACCTGGGCGAAGATGCCGGCGGCGCGGGCCGCCTTGGCGCCTGAATTCGGCTTGAGCTCGATGTTGTAGATCAAGGTTCCTACCGGGATCTTCTTGAGCGGCAATGCGTTGCCTGGCTCGAGAGGGGCGCTCGCGCCGGTCTGGATGGTGTTCCCTACCTTCATGCCCTTTGGCAGGAGGACGTAGCGTCGCTCGCCGTCGCGATACGCCGCGAGGCCGATGAAGCCCGAGCGGTTAGGGTCGTACTCGATGGATTTGATGGTCGCCGGGATGTCCTTCTTGTCGTACATGAAGGAGATGTCGCGGTAGAGCCTCTTGTGGCCTCCTCCCTTGTGGCGCACGGTCACGCGTCCCTGGGCGTTTCGTCCGACGTCTCGCTTGCGTCCGTAGGTCAGGGCCTTTACCGGGTCCTTGGAGGTGACGTACTCCTTGAAGTTGACCGTCTGCATCTGGCGCCTGCCCGGGGATGTTGGTCGATAGGTTTTCATGGTAATAGAAGTTAGAATTTAGAAGTTAGAAGCTAGATGAACTCGATGACGTCGCCCTTCTTGAGCTGGACGTAGGCTTTCTTGCCTGCCGAAGTCGAGCCCCGCTTGTTGCGGGCGTACATAGCCTTTGCAGGCACTGCCGCGACGTTGACCTGCACCGGGGTGACCTTGTAGGCCGCCGCGATAGCATCCGAGATCTGGCGCGAGGTGGCGTCGATCCTGACGTCGAAGGTATAGATGCCCTGCTGCGAGAGCAGGCCGGACTTCTCGGTCACGCGGGGCTTGATGACGGCCGAGCCGCGCGGGAAGACGACGCCCTGGGCTGCGGCGGCGCGCTTCTCGTTCTGGCTCTTAGCCTTTGCCTCGGCGACGCTCTTGTTTATGCTTGCGGCCTTTGGCAGAGCCACCGCCTTGGTCTTTGCCTCTTTTGGAGCCTTGGACTTGACCGCCTTTGGCGCGAGCTTGTCCTCGCCTGCCGTGGCGTTGCCCGCCTTCTTCCTCTGTGTGTTGAATAGCGACATATGTGTAGAAGTTAGAATCTAGAAATTAGAATTTAGATTCGAGGAATTTGATAGATTCCGCCGGGTTCTCGATGACGATGAAGGTCTTCTGGAGCAGGTCCAAGAGGTTCAGGTTGCGGGTCTCGTCGACGACGACCGAGCCGATATTGCGGAAGGATTTCTCGACGTTGGCGTCCTTTTTCGCCAAAGCGATGAAAGCCGCGTTGTTGCGCTTCGTCGAGAGCTTCTCGAAGCTCTGTCCATGAGGGCCTTTGGCCTTCGACAGGCTGACGAGGGCGGCCTTGGCCTCGGCGGTCTTTGGAGCCTTGAAGGAGAGCGACTCGACGAAGAGGACCTCGCCGTCGCGGTACTTCCTGGAAAGGAGGGTGAGGAAGGCCTTGTTCTTCATGGCCTTGTTGACCTTGCGGTCGTAATTCTTGTCGCTCCTTGGGCCATGGGCGACGCCTCCGCCGACCCAGATAGGCGATCGAGTAGAGCCGTGGCGGGCGCGGCCGGTGCCCTTCTGCCTCCATGGCTTCTTGCCTCCTCCGCGGACCTCTCCGCGGGTCTTGGTGTGGGCGATCGGCTGGCGAGCCGTCGACATCATCGAATGCATGACCTGGTGGACGAGGTCGGCGTTCCATGGCAGGCCGAAGGCCTTCTCGGAGAGCTTGAGCTTGCCTGCCGCCGCGCCTTTGGTGTTGTAGATTGTTGCTTCCATAAAAATAGAGTTAAGAGTTAGGAGGTAGGATTAAGCGGCGATAGTTACGAGCACCCCCTTTCGACCAGGAAGGGATCCGTGGATAACGAGCTCGTTGGTCTCGGGACGCACCTGGAGGACCTTGAGGTTCTTGACGGTGACCATGTCGCCTCCCATGCGGCCCGGCATGCGCTTGCCCTTGTTGACGCGGCCCGAGCCGACGCGGCCCTTGCCGTTGATCGATCCGACCTCGCGCTCGGAGTGCTTCTGGCCGTGGGTTCGCGAGCCTCCCTTGAAGTGATGGCGCTTGACGGCACCCTGGAAGCCCTTGCCCTTTGACTCAGATCGGACCGTGACGCTGTCGCCGACGGCGAACATCGACAGGTCGATCTTGTCCCCTACCTTGAATTTAGAGGCCTCTTCTGGGGTGACGCAGAACTCGCCGAGGTGGCGGAATGACACGTTCTCGGCCTTGCCCGCTGCCGTAGCGGCGGCCTTTGCGTGGCCGACGACAGCCTTGCCCAGACGCGATGCTTTCTGCTCGCCGAAGCCGACCTGGAAGGCCGTATAGCCGTCTTTTTCTACCGTCTTGACCTGCGTGACCGTGACCGGGCCCGCCGAAAGGACCGTCGCCGGATAGGCGCGGCCGTCTGCGTCGAAGACCTGGGTCATGGCCTTCTTTGTGCCGAGGATGAATTTCTTCATAAGGGTTCGAGCGCGAAGCTGGGGGCTTCGTAGGCTCTATTGTCTAATTCTTGTAAATTTGGCCTGGGACCCGCGTCCGGCGGCTTAAACTAAAAAGAAGCGGTGCTCCTATGTAGTGGGTCAGATACTACAGGAAAGGAGGAAAAAAGGCAAATCCGGGCGAAAAGGCAAGAAAAAGCGCCCCTCGCAGACGCGGAGCGGGCGCTCAAACGATTTCGTGTATACCCAGTATGGCCAGCTGGCCGCCTGCCCGAGCGGGCCACATGGGCACCGCTAGGTCGATTAGACCGTCAAAGCGGACAATGCCCTTGTCGTCGATGCTGTGGCAAGGGACATATGCGAGCGGCGGGTCGCTATCAACCGGCCTGATATCGGCAAAAGGGTCAGCGATGACGATGGGTCCGCGTTTTCGGATATCAGGATTCTCTCCTATCCAAACCCGAATGGCCTTCATATCAGCGATACCGACGCAACGCTTGATCAGCTCGACGGCCTTTGCCTCGAGCGTCTCCCCTTCTTTGAGCAGGAATAGCTCGAGCTTTCGGGCTGTGTTCATATTCTTACGACTATAATGCAAAAAGCGGTCGAAAAGTCACGCGAAGCACGAAAAAACCGCCTCTCGGCGGCCTTTTCTGGTGTTCTTTGTGATCTTCGTGTCCTCCGTGCTCTAGTGCTTAAATCATCTTCACGTCGATGTTCACTCCGCTCGGAAGCGACATGTTCGTAAGCGCCTCGATGATCTTTGCGTTCGGGTTGAGGATGTCGATCAGGCGCTTGTGGACCCTCATCTCGAACTGCTCGCGGGCGTTCTTGTAGACGAACGACGAGCGGTTGACGGTGTATTTCTTGATCTCCGTCGGGAGAGGCACTGGACCGAGGACCTGGACGTCATAGCGGAGAGCGGTATCGATGATCTGCTTGACCGAAGCGTCGAGGATTTTGTTCTCGTACGCTCGCACGCGGATGCGCAGTCGCGGCATCGATGCCTCGGCCTTTGGGGCCGCCTTTTTCTTTGCTGCCGGTTTCTTTGTTGCTTCTGCCATGCTTTTTAATGTGTTGGGTCCTAGTCTAGTGATTTCCCGCTAAAAAGCAAGTTATTTGACGATCTTCGTGACGACTCCCGCGCCGACGGTCTTGCCTCCCTCTCGGATGGCGAAGCGCTGCTGGGCCTCGAGGGCGATAGGAGCGTGGAGCTTGACCTTGAAGGTGACGGTGTCTCCCGGCATGACCATCTCTACGCCTGGGTTGAGGGTCACCTCGCCGGTGA
Organism: Minisyncoccota bacterium; assembly: GCA_035714745.1. Lineage (GTDB taxonomy): Bacteria > Patescibacteriota > Minisyncoccia > Phycocordibacterales > UBA6065 > UBA6065. Next base: position 142,668 of record DASTLR010000007.1, read on the forward strand.
CGTCAGTGGTTCGCACATAGAACTGAGGCTTGTAGCCGTTGAAGAACGGAGTATGTCGGCCCCCTTCCTCCTTCTTGAGGATGAGCACTTCGGCCTCGAACTCGGTGTGAGGGGTGACCGATCCCGGCTTTGCGAGGACCTGTCCGCGATGGACGGCGTCCTTTGCGGTGCCGCGGAGGAGCACTCCGGCGTTATCTCCGGCCATACCCGACTGGAGCTGCTTGTTGAACATCTCGATTCCCGTGATGGTGGTCGAGGTGGTGTCCTTGATACCGACGATCTCGACGGTGTCGCCGACCTTGACCTGGCCGCGCTCGATCCTGCCAGTGACCACGGTTCCGCGTCCTTCGATCGAGAAGATGTCCTCGATAGGCATGAGGAACGGCTTGTCCAGAGCGCGCTCTGGCATAGGGATGTAGGTGTCGAGGGTGTTCATCAGGTCCTTGATCTTCATCGCCCACTCGTCGGTGTTGTCCTTGGCCTCCAGAGCCTTGAGGGCCGAGCCGCGGATGACAGGCGTATTGGCGCCGTCATAGCCGTACTTGGTGAGGAGGTCGCGGACCTCTCCCTCGACGAGGTCGATGAGGTCCTTGTCCTCTACTGCGTCGCATTTATTGAGGAATACCACGATTCGAGGCACGCCGACCTGCTTTGCCAGGAGGATGTGCTCTCGGGTCTGAGGCATCGGGCCGTCGATAGCTGATACTACGAGGATGGCGCCGTCCATCTGGGCTGCGCCGGTGATCATGTTCTTGATGTAGTCGGCGTGTCCCGGGGCGTCGATGTGAGCGTAGTGTCGAGCGTTAGACTCATATTCTACGTGCGCGAGGGAGATCGTCACGACCTTGGAAGCGTCGCGGACGGTGCCGCCCTTCGCGATGTCGGCGTAGGCCTTGCCCACTGCCAGGCCGTCGCGAGCCTGGGTAGCCAGGATAGCGGTGGTGAGAGTCGTCTTGCCGTGGTCAACGTGACCGATGGTTCCTACGTTGACATGAGGCTTGCTGCGGTTGAATTCGCCTGCCATATGTAATGTTGTTAATTGATAGCTGAACTTATAAACCTAAAAATGCGCGCAAAATGCGTGAAGTCCATGATAATCAATGGCGCGGGTAAAGTCAAACCGCGTCCCCTGCCTATCTCAAGGCGTTAAGAAGCCTGATGACGGCGTCGATGCCCACAGAGGCCGCACCTAGGTTCGAAGAGCCATAATTAGCGCTCGTCTCGGGATTCACCGTCAGCGTCCTATAGATGAAGTCCGACAGGCCGTTATTGTCCGCGCCCCTTGAGCGGAAATAGTATGTTCCGGCCGATGGAGGCGTGTAAGAGCACGTGATCGTCTTTGAAGCGAGGGAGCCGCCCGGATTGGACCAGTATCCGCAGGGATCGCCGGATGCCCAGCTAGAGGTATCGCTCGATTGGTCGATGGCTGCGCTCTGAAGGCTCGACGAGGGAGAATTAGTGACGGAAGTGAGCGTTATGGACTCCCCTACCCGTATCGAAGAGGCGGAAATCGAGAAGGAGGTAGTGGGCCGCGCCGTAGAAGCAGCGGACGCCGCAGCCTGGGCAGGCACGGCGCACGAGCTGCCGTTCCACGAAGCGCCGTTAGCGCAGGTGAATTGGCAGGCGTACGGAGTTCCCGAGACATAGGTCCAGCGCGTAGGGCTATAGCCTAGCTGGTAGCTGGCGTTCCCGAGCGAAGCGACGCTCGTCGAAGGAGCGGTGCCGTCGCAGGCTCGAGGCTGAAAGGTAGCGGTAGTGTAATCCTGGGCCGGCCTATTCGTCACCGATACGTTCACGGTCTTTTCGCCCACCGCGTACGCATTCTGGGCGTAATCATAGACATAGAGTATGAGCTGGGTCGTGCCGGCCGCAGGCGAGCTGGTCAGCTTGCCCGACGTCGTGCCGCGCGGCATCTCGAAATACTGCTGGCCTCCGAGTCCCTTGACGCGGATGGCCTGGTTCGAATTGAGGCTGGAAGCCGTCGAGACGATTGGCCAGGTCGCGGCGTCTTCCGCATACCACGACGTGGTAGAGAGGGTCGGAGCCGAGATAGGCGCCGCGGCGGCAGAAACCTGTGAAGCGGCGACCGTCGCAGAGCATGTCGCTGAAGCAGAATTCCCTGCCCCGTCGGTCACGCGCACGGCCGCCTGCTTGGTTCCCGACGTGCCGTAGCTCGCCGTAAAGCTCGACGACTGCGTGCTGCCGCCGGTATAGGCAGTCACGTCGTTATAGGCGCTCCAAGAATAGCTATATGAATAGCCGCTGCCTCCCGAGGCCGAAGCGCTCCAGCTGACCTTTGAAGAATCCGAGTATGAGGTGCCGACGCACGAAGCCGAAACGGGATACGTCGGCGCGGTCGCTTGGGTCGGATTGGTCACGATATCGAACAGCCCGCTGTAGCTCTGAGCGGAAGGGCCCCTGTCCGACGAGCCGAGGAGGACCTGATATTTGCCCGTCGAGATAGTCGGATCGTTCTGCCAATAGTAGCTGCCCGTATTGGCCACGTTCTGGGCGATGCTCTTGATCACATACCCGTTCGAGCCGACGAGGCTGATATCGACGCCCAGATTGCCGAAATTCGAGGTCGTCCAGGTGATGTTGCCGATGGCGGCCTTGGAGCCGTTCGAGAGGCTGTACCCCGCCGACGGATAGGTGACCTGGATTGTAGGGCGCGTCGCTGTCTGATTCACTACCGAGGACGGCATGACGATAGTGAAATACCCGTCGCTCGAATCCTTGGCCACGAAATCGCTGCCTGTTTGGTCTCCTACCGTTAAGAAGATCTTATACTGGCCGGTCGTTATCCTCTTACTTATTTGGCCAGTACATCCCTGGCTCTCAGGAATGGTCCAAAAGAGCTTATGTTTGATCGGCGTGGTGCCCATATGGCACAAGCTGTCATCGGAGAATTTCAGGTACACATCCATGATCCTCTCGGGGTCGATGCCTTTATAGTCCCACGCTATCGAAAACTGGCCGCTATTGCCGGCAGGCCATGTCTCTCCCCCGTTCGGGGACGTGACCTTTACCCATGGGCCCGTCGAATCAGAAGCGGAAACCGGAGCCGCGGCCTGGCTCGAAGCTATGAAAGCCCTGGCCGCCGCCACTTTGTCGGGAGCGATGACGCCGAGCGAGATAAGCAGCTCGACGAGCTGGGCGATGCTGACGCCCTGGGCACTCGCCTGCGGCGCAGAAGCGCCGACCAGCCCGAGCATCACCGCGAACACCAGCACGACCGCTACGATCTTCTTGAACATATGATATATCTAAGGGGCTAATGAACCGCCTATAACTAAAGCTCGCCCAAACTTCTGGCGAGGTTTGGGCGAATTTCGAGGACCGAAACTCACGTCCACAGTATCCCCCGTTTCCGTCAAAGACGCAACCATGAGTTATGCACACATAAAAAGCCGCTCCCTTGCGAGAGCGGCCTTGAAACTGCAGGAACGCTAGAGGTGTTCAGCCCTTGCCGTAGACGACCGGCAGCTGATACATCTCGATGAGGACGCGGCCGGCGCCCGTGCCGAAGCCCTTTACCTGAGCGGTATAGGATCCCGGCGCCAACCAGGCGACGAACGCCGAATCGAGGCTGCCCTTGTCGAGAGGAAAAGCCCCGACGCCGGCGAACGTCTCGGCATAGCCGCTGTCCCAGTCGTCGTTCTCGCCCCAGGAATTTCCGGCCTGATCCCGCACTTTGAGCGAAGGATCCGCCAAGGCGTCGCTGATGCCGAACTTCTTCAGCCCGGGACCAACGGCGCGGATAAGGACGGGATAGGACCGACCGCTATCGCCTTTGACCACGAAGCCGAGCGTTGCCGGCGACGACGGCGCGATGCCGACGAGCATCGACGTATTGCCGATGCCTTCGGTCTCGATCTCGTCGACGACCGCATGCGCGGCGGGACGGACCTGTTCGATCTGGCCGCTATCGAAGTTGCCGCCGAATCCGTCGACTGCCGCATACACTTCGGGCGATCCGTAGACGAAGATTCCTCGGAGCGCCACGTTCGCGCTCTGGCCGGGTTTGAGCGTCAATCCGACATAGACCGATACCGGAGCATCGGGCGATTGGTAGTTGTATTCGCTTGCGGATGACGATTCGCTCGTCTCCGCGACTACCGCCGCCAACCCGCGCTTGATGACCCAGAGACTGTCCACCCGGCCCGTCGTATCGCCCGTATTGGCGATGCGGAAGACCGAGAGAACCCGATAGCCGTCGCCCTGCCGAAAGGCAGTGCGTCGCGGCGACTCGGGTGCGACAGACACAGCGATGTTGCACTTGGCGGACGCCGTGAGCGGACTGACAAAAGCAATGAGCGCGAGCGCCCACGCGAAGAATCTGACAATCTTGAGTTTCATGAGGGGAAAAGCCTCCGCTAGCCTTTGACAAGCGCGCCCCCGAACAGTCTTGTTCGAGAAAATAGGCGTTCCTTTCAAAGAGCAAAGCCATATTTCATGGCTACACTTACTATTATATCATATATAATCTTAAAGTCAAATCATATACCCCCTGTCCGCCTATGCAAAAGCCGCGACCTTTGGGGCCGCGGCTTCCTCGCGATGAGGTCTATTCTACGCCCAAGCTGCCCAGGACGCGCCTTAGCCCGCTAAAGACGCCGGCTGCATTCGCCCAAAAGCCCTTCCCGCTATTCGCCTGCGGCCCCAGCACCTCGACCGTGACGTTGCGAGTCGCCGCGACGGCCCCGATCGAATAGTCAAACACGTACACGTCCAGCTGGTAGGTTCCCGGGGCCGGAGAGGCGGTCAGCCTGCCCGAGCTGGCTCCCAAGGCCTTGTTGTAGTACTGGTTGCCCGGTCCGTCCTTGACGCGGATGGACTGGTTCGAATTGAGCGAGGACGGGGTCGAGACCGTAGGCCAGGTCGAAGGGTCGTCGGCGTACCAGGTCGTGGCCGACAGGGACGGCGCGGCGATAGAGGCCGGCGCAGGGGCGGCCGGAG
>DASTLR010000008.1:0-109716 GCA_035714745.1 Minisyncoccota bacterium
TTCAATTCATTCCACTCGTCAAAATCCCTTCTCACCCCCACACCCTAACAAAATCTAGATAAAGAAAATCAGAAGAAAATTTAACAACTTCCTACTGCATCCCGCCAGGCACGTTTCGCTCCCCCTCTTTCGCCTCGATCATCTCCCAAAGGTTCTTGAAAAGCTGCCGCAAGTTCTCGGCATATACCGCGTCATGTATCTCGACGAGATAGTGCGGCCTCTGCTTCGTCATGATAAAGAGCACATAATCGCCGACCACATGGTTCGAAGCGGAGAATTTCAGGTCTTTCTTCCAGAACTTGATGATGCGCCGGTCATACCTCTTCTCTTTCATCTGCTCCTCGATGGCCGAATCGTTCGAAATAAGCTTCAGGTCAATCTCCTTGGGCGCTGTCTTCCACCAAAAATCGATCCATTCCTGATATTCCTTGTTCTCGACCAGGGTGTGGTCTTGGAATCCCCAATACGTCGTGTTGCCCGTGCGCACCATGTTCTCGTGCCAGACTGGAGTCTGACGATAGAGAAAATCCTTCAGACTGTACTCGTCTATAAAACGCATCTTCGGCACTGAATAGGACTTCGAGCGAGGGATAGACTCAAGCTCTTTCGCAAGGCTTTTTATTGCCTTCTTCTTTTCCATGATCGCACGCTCCTCGTTTTCGAACGCATGCATAAGTTCTTCAGGAGGCAAAGCCAGCAAGTATGCGCTTGTTCCCTGCAGGTCTTCGGTTATAGCGCCCTTTTTTATGAGCTCCTTGGCTACCGCATACACCGTCGGGCGCTTGATATTGGTGAGCGAAGCCACGGCCGCCGGCGCGATTTTGCCATTTTCGAGCACGCAGAGATAGACCTGAATCTCCTTTTCGCTAAAACCTATTCTCGAAAGCAGTTCATTAATCATTGATAAGCGTATTCTAAACCAAACAATTTAGTTGTCAATGATATAACAACAGATATATACAGCCCTAAATAGCCATATTATCTAATATATATTAAGAGTTATTAATATTGTATTGACAATTAGCACAAATAATGCAATAATTACTCTAGATAGTCCAGTGCATCGGAAGAATTTTGAAACAGCGGGTTGGCTTTGAAAGGAAGCCAGGGTGTCCCAAAACAATACATCCGGACGATACAGTATGAAAAAACAAGCTCAGAAACGGTTTGAGAACGTTCTCGGCGGCGATGAATATGACCTCTTGAAACAGGCCATACCTCATTACGACGAGCTTCAGGCAAGGATCGCTCACGCAGTCAGTGATCATTTCCCCTGGATCGATAGGCATCACCAAAAGGAGATCAAGGTCCTAGAAATCGGACCCGGCAGCGGTATCACCACCAAAGCACTTCTGAAATGCGATCCTCGAGTCATCGTCACAGCCGTCGATAACGGCACGAAGATGTCGAAGACGTTCAAGAAGAATATCCGCGCGTGGGGATATAGTAAGCGGGTGAAGTTCATCAAGGCTGATATCAACTCGGAAATTCGGGAGTCAGCCTCCGAGAGCTTCGACGTCGTCGCGTCCGCTTGGGTCATCCACAACTTCGAACGGTCACTGCGTCCGAAGCTCATCGCCGAAATCTGGCGAGTCCTCAAGCCAAACGGCATATTCGTCAATGGGGACAAGCTAGCGCAAGACGATATGGACAAACGGGCTGAAGCCTACAAAAGGCAGATCAAGCTCTGCGACGTCTTCGACAGGATGGGACGGCCGGATATCAAAAAAGAATGGCTCGAGCATTACTTGGTCGATGAACAGCCGCACATCGTCTACGTGGAAAGCGAAGCGGTCAGCCATCTGATAAAAGCCTGCTTCGTGCCCGCGATCGCATACCGGCAGATGATGGAAGCGGTGCTCATAGGCTACAAGGCGCCGTAAGCCGTCAAAGGTGGAGAAAACCACCCATCAAACGCGAACCCGCACCGCGAAAGCAGCGCGGGTTTTTATGTTTGCTTGCCCTCTCCCCTCTTTATATGTAGTATGAGCCTGTTACTCTTTAATTTCCGGCTGCCTCCCTTCCTCGTCTCCGCGAACTCCCTCCCGACGCTCTTCGTCCCGCCTCGCCGTCCCCTCTCCCGCCCACGCTGATGCCTCTTTCCTCCCGTCTCCTCTGCCTTTCGTCGAGATCTCGATCGTCGGCCGCCGCTTAACGCAATGTCATTAACGATAGTCATTTTCCTGGCCTCGGCCTCCGGGCTGGTCGGGATCGCTTTGGGCTACTACCTGCGCCTGATCATCTCGCTCGGCAAGCGAGGCTCTATGGAGCTGGAGATAAAGAAAATGGAGCTCGACGCCGAAGAGGCAGCCAAGAACGTCGTCCTGGCCGCCGAGAGCAAGGCCGCCGAGATCCTTCAGAACGTCCGTCAGGAAGCAAAGGAAAAGGAAGACAAGATCAAGGTCGCCGAGGACCGCATCATCAAGAAGGAGGACGCCCTCGACGCCCGCCAAAAGGACCTGGACCAGGAAGTGGAAAGCCTCAAGTCCAAGATCGGCGAGATCCGCGCCATGAAGGAGCGCGCCGACGCCCTCCTCGCCGACCGCCAGAGCGCCCTGGAGCGCGTGGCCGGGCTTTCCGAGGCCGAGGCCAAGGAAGCCGTCCTCAAGCAGGTCGAGGAGAAGTACGCCAACGACCTGTTGGTCCGCATGCAGAAATTCGAGTCCGCGAACCACGACAAGATCGAGGCCAAGGCCAAGGACATCATCGCCACGGCCATCCAGCGCCTGGGCAATTCCGTGACCGCCGACGTCTTCTCGACCTCCGTGACCATCCCTTCCGAAGAGATCAAGGGCAAGATCATCGGCAAGGAAGGCCGCAATATCAAGAGCTTCGAGCGCGCCACCGGCGTGGAAGTGATCATCGACGACACGCCGGGCGCCATCACCCTGTCGTCCTTTGACCCGATCCGCCGCCAGGTCGCCCGCATGGCCCTCGAGGAGCTGATAAAGGACGGCCGCATCCAGCCAGCAAAGATCGAGAAGCTCGTCGAAAAGGCCAAGGAAGACATCAACAAGGTCATCAAGGAGAAGGGCGAGCAGGCCGCCTACGAGGTCGGCGTCATGAATCTGGATCCCCGCATCATCTCTATATTGGGCAGGCTGCACTTCCGCACCTCGTACGGCCAGAACGTCCTGGCCCATTCGGTGGAGATGGCCCATATCGCCGGCATGATCGCCGAGGAATTGGGCGCCAACGTCCAGGTGGCCAAGGCCGGCGCCCTGGTCCACGACATCGGCAAGGCTCTAGACCACGAAGTCCAAGGCACCCACGTCGAGATCGGCCGCCGCATCCTCCAGAAGTTCGGCGCCGACGAAGCTGTCATCAAGGCCATGCAGGCCCACCACGAGGAATATCCGTACGAGACCGTCGAATCAATCATCGTCCAGACGGCCGACGCCATCTCGGGCTCTCGCCCAGGCGCCCGCCGCGATTCCGTCGAGAATTATCTGAAGCGCCTACAGGACCTGGAAGCAATCGCCACCGGCTTCAAGGGCGTCGAGAAGGCCTACGCCCTCCAGGCCGGCCGCGAGATACGCGTCTTTGTGAAGCCCGAGGAGGTCAGCGACCTGGAAGCAAAGAACATGGGCCGCGGCATCGCCGAAAAAATCGAGAAAGACCTGAAATATCCGGGCGAGATCAAAGTGACCGTCATCCGCGAGTCGCGCGCCGTCGAATTCGCCCGCTAAAAACTACTAAAATGATGACATCGCGGTATAATTAAAGGGATGTTTCAATCCCTGCAACTATTTAAACTGCCGCCCAAGCCAAAAGCGAGTCTCTACATAGACGATTCGAACCTTTACCATATAGGAAAGGCCTCCGGATGGATGGTCGACTACAAGCTCCTTTACAAATACATAACGTCCCTGAACACCATTGTAAAGGCCCATGTATTCATGGGGCTCCCCAGATATGAACCGGCCCGATCCTTCAGCCTGACGATGAGAGATTATCTGGAGAAAAACGGCTTTACGGTAACAACAAAGGAACTTAAAAGGCTTCGAGACGCTTCGGATCCAAAAGGATTCAAGAATAAATGCAATTTCGACGTCGAGTTACATGATGAGGTTATGAGGGATCTTCCGAATGTCGACATAGTCTACATAGCAAGCGCCGACAGCGACTTTATCAGGACCAAAGATAACGTTTTGAAGGCTCAAAAGCATATAAAATTCCTGGCATACGACCATCACTGCGCCTCAGAAATAAAGTATTCTTCGTGGCATGTCTCCTTGGATTCTATACGAGATCAGGTGGAAAGAGGCAAGAATAGAGCCATTAAAACGGAAAAGCCGGGCGCAAGGCCCGGCGAGATAGCTTGAGGAGAATTATATACCCCTGATTCCCTTTAGTCAAAGGTCTGGGGATAACATTCTCAATTGTAATACGGGATAGAATTGCCCAAAGTTGCATGAAAATGTGCTATCCACAGAGCCATATTTTAACGCCTTGCCCAAAATATGGCTTTATATATACTTAGGAGGTCAATTAGAAGCATTATTTGAACACGATGAACAAAGCAGCAATCGTTGAAGCAGTCCACGGAGTGCTCAACACCACGAAAGTCCAGGCAGAGCAGGTCGTAGACAAGGTATTCGACTCGATCGTCGGAGGCCTCAAGAAGGGCGAGGAAGTATCGATCGCCGGCCTCGGCATCTTCTCGGTAAAGACCCGCAAGGCCCGCCAGGCTCGAAACCCACGCACCGGCGAGACCATCTCGGTCCCAGCCATGAACGTTCCAAAGTTCCGCGCCGCAAAGGCCCTCAAGGACGCCGTAAAATAAGGCTCCCCTCCTATCAGACAGCAAAAGACCGCCGTAAGGCGGTTTTTTGGTGGGTGAAGAGATGGGGGTGCAGTTCAATGAATGAAATTGGAACCATCTCTGTTGAGGTCACTGATTCATATGTAAGAATCATTGATCCAATTGAGATGAAAGCTGTCATCATCGAAAATAGACGCGTAGCTGAAACAATGAAGCAGATTTTAAACCTTGTGAAAAAGTAGATATTAACCAAAAAAGTTCTAACCGAAAATTTCCCGGCTCTAGAAAGCCACATAAAATCGGAAGTCTTGAGTCTGTGCGGGATGCCAGAATCGAACTGGCGCCTACAGTTTGGAAAACTGCAGTTCTACCATTAAACTAATCCCGCGAATGGCCAGAGGCTGCGCTGGTCGTCGGCCGCCCTGCGCGTGACCCATGCTAGCAAAAAACAGCGTCCCGAGCAATCGCTCGAGGCGCTGTTTTCGCGTAGCCTACCGGGCTATTTGTTGCCGCCCTGGCCCTCAGGCTTCTTCTTGTTGTCCTGCTGGTTGCCCTGCTGGCCACCCTGATTGCCCTGATTGTTGTTCATAGTCGCTCTAGTTGAACTGATAAATTGAACCAAACGACCTTTCTGGAAGTAGGCTAAGCACCTGACTTCGCATTTGGTAATACGTACGGAGGGGCAAAAGCATTCAATACCGTAGTAACAATCCGATTTTGTCAAAGAATACGACGGAGGCTGGCCCTATTTGGGCGAGGAGATGGCAATAAAGACATTAAAGTCATCCCCCGTCAAAAACCTATTCCTCCGCTCGAAGCCGCAGCGCTCGCATCCGTGGAGGATCATATATTCCTTGCCTTCTTTTACGCCGCCGATCGGGCGCATCATGCCGCCGCAGGCCTCCAGGCGGTCGCCAGGGTTCTTGTCTACATGCCTGGACCAGAGACAGGCCGGGCAGTGGTTCGTGTAACCGTTGCCGCGTACTTCCCTGCCGCAATGGCCGCAGGTGAAGTCCTCGATGGTCCTGGTGAATCGCCTTGAATCCATGGGGCAAGAATAGCAAAAAATAGCGCGCCGTGGTACGATGACCGAGCCGCCTTTCCAAAAGCACGCTTACGGGGCGTGGTGTAACGGCTAACATGCTTGACTTGGGATCAAGTGACTCCGGGTTCGAATCCCGGCGCCCCGACCAGCAGGTTCTCGTCTTTCCCTTTACTTTTAGGCTATTTTGCCCTATTTCACGTCAAAATGACGTCTTCTAGGATCTTTACCCGTGCCCGCCTCGTGTTCATGTCCATATAGACGCACACCACGTCGAATCGCCACTCGGGGACGTCATGGGTCGCCAGATAGGTCTCAATCGTCCTCATGAGCTTGCGCTGCTTCCAAGGATGGACCAGGTCCTCGGGCCTATGAGCGTCGTCTATGGTCTTCATAATAGAGACCTTCGCGCTATTTTCACATGTAACGCTTTTTACTTCTATAAAACATACAGTCTTCCCTTTTCGAGCCACGATATCGATCTCTCCCCATTTTCGCGTGAAATTGCGCTCGATTATTCGATATCCATGTCGCAATAGATAGCCGCAGGCGATCTCTTCCCCTCTTTGTCCGATTATTTGAGACGTCGATGTGAATGTTTTCATGGTCCAAGTATGGCAAAAGAGGGATAAAATCCTCATCAATTTCACATGAAACCGATATCAAATGTTACATATGTAACATCTTTTGGGTATACCTGAATCAGAAGCGCCGTTTCCGACAATACGGCTCCACTAAGCGGTTTTAAGGACAAAAGACAACGATGTTAAGCCCTCTTTCGCCAATGTCTTTTAAACATAATCCACAGAGTTATCCCCAGTTTCCCACAAAAAGCCCTTGGTTAAGGCATTTCTGGAAAGTTAACTTGTACGAACAAAATATTTGTTTTGTTTCAGCGTCCTTAATCAGAAGAAAAGGACAACGAGCTGTCTCTGACTGTCTGTTGTGCGGGTAGAGAGAATCGAACTCTCACCTCATCCTTGGCAAGGATGTGTCCTACCACTAAACGATACCCGCAATGGAATCATCTTACACTGGAATGCGCAAAACTCAAACCCTGACGACCCTGTGCTCCCGGAGGGATTCGAACCCCCAACAACGGTTCCGAAGACCGGCATGATATCCATTTCACCACGGGAGCGATACGCCCATCATACTCCGAACGGCGCGGAAATCAAAAAAATATAGTAGACTGGGCATACCATGAGAGCAGGCAAGCACTCGTTCAAGATCCCGCCCGAGGTCGCCCACGTCCCGAAAACCCTTGTAGAATCAGGTTTCAAGGCATACCTGGTGGGCGGCTGCGTGCGCGACATCCTCTTGGGCCGCGAGCCGAAAGACTGGGACGTGGCAACCGACGCCGTGCCCGAGGAGATCATCAAGGCTTTTCCACACACCTTCTACGAGAACGATTACGGCACCGTCGGAGTGGTGAACGACGGGGTAGAGGACGCCCGGCTGCAGACCATCGAAGTGACGCCTTTCAGGACGGAATCAGGGTATTCGGACAAACGCCGCCCCGACGCCGTGTCCTTTAGCAAGAACCTCGAAGACGACCTTAAGCGCCGCGATTTCACTATCAACGCCTTGGCCCTCGACAGTTACACGGGAAACATCGTCGACCTCTTTGAGGGCCAGAAAGACCTGGGAAAGGGCATTATCCGCACGGTAGGCGACCCTCACGAGAGGCTATCCGAGGACGCCCTGCGTATCATGCGAGCTATACGTATAGCCGCAGAATTAGGGTTTTCCATCGAAAAGAACACCCTGGAAGCCTTGAGAACGCATGCACCGCTCCTGGGCCATATCGCCAAAGAGCGCATCCGCGACGAATTCACACGGATCATCATGTCGGATACTCCAATGGATGCGTTGAAGATGGCTCGAGACATTGGCATCCTACGGTTTATAGCCCCAGAATTGGAGGAGGGGGTGGGCATGAAACAGCCCCAGGCGCACGCATACGATGTCTGGGAACACCTCCTCCGAACGATACAGCACGCCGCCGACAAGAAATATAGCCTGGAAATTAGGCTCGCGGCGCTCTTTCACGATATCGGCAAACCCAGGACGCGTCGGATTTCACATGAAACAGGGCAATATACGTTCTACGGCCACGAGGTTGTCGGCGCCAATATGACGAGAAAAATCCTCAAGGACCTGCGTTTCACCAATAAGGTCATAGACGAGGTGGTGAAACTGGTCCGCTGGCACATGTTCTTCTCGGATACCGAGCAGATAACCCTGTCTGCCGTCAGGCGCATGGTCGCGAACGTGGGCAAGGATCGCATCTGGGACCTAATGAACGTGCGCATCTGCGACAGGATCGGTACCGGCCGCCCAAAGGAAAACCCATACCGCCTGCGCAAATACCGGGCGATGGTCGAGGAAGCCCTGCGCGATCCGATCTCCGTCGGCATGCTCAAGATCGACGGCAAAAAGATCATGGAGACCGCCGGCCTGAAGCCTAGCGCAAAGATCGGCCTGATATTGAATGCTCTGATGGAAGAAGTGCTCGAAGAGCCACGAAAGAACACGGAGGAACACTTGATACAGAGAACACGGGAACTGCAAGAACTTCCCGAAACAGAGCTGAAAAAGCTGGCAGCCATAGGCAAGGAAAAGAAGATGAAGGCCGAGGAAGAGGAGATAGCCAGGATCAGAGGCAGGCACGGAGTAGAGTAAAACGGCTCTACATAGCCGCTTTTTGCTACTTAGGCAGATACAAATAACCGCCTGCACGGAATCCGTACAAGCGGCTCCCAAAGGATCGCTTGATGAGTGTAGGGCGCTTAACCGCAAGGTTAGCGCGCATAAAATTGTATGATGTCGCCATTTGAACGGCTAACGTCACTGCACTCGTCTGAGAGATCTTTTGGATTGCTGGGGAGCGAATAAGTCGCGTCACCCGAGATAAGATCGCTGGGCTACGGGACGCCCAGCAAACTAGATTCTTTCGGAAGAATCCACTTTGCTGAGCAGCGCGCAGACCGATCGCGACCGAAACCAAAACCTTTACCGACCGAACATATTTGGAAGAGCTCGTCCTGGAGATATTCTAGCAGTCATAAAGGACATGTAAAGGACAATAGTGTGGATAACTTGTCCCTTATAAAGGACATAAAAAGATGGCTCTACAGAGCGATGTCCAGCAATACCGGACAATGGTCCGAGCCCATCACTTCCGGCAAGATATCTGCCTTCGTTATTTTCTTCTCTAAAGATTTCGAGGTCAGGACGTAGTCGATCCTCCAGCCGACGTTCCTCGCCCGCGCGTTGGCGAAATGAGACCACCAGGTGTAGAAGCCGTTGCCTGTGTGAGATATGCGGAAGGTATCGACGAAGCCGGCGTCGACGAATCTCTGGAAGCCCTCGCGCTCCTCGTCGGTAAAGCCCTTCAGCCCGACGTTCTCCTTTGGCCGGGCTAGGTCGTCCGAGGTATGCGCCACGTTCAGGTCGCCGCAAAAGATGACCGGCTTTTTCTTCTCCAATTCTTTGCAGTAGGCGAGAAAGGCCGGGTCCCAGTGCTTGTGGCGCAAGGGAATGCGGGTCAGGTCGTCCTTGGCGTTGGGGGTATAGACCGTGACGACGTAGAAATCCTTGTATTCAGCCGCTATGACGCGGCCTTCAGTACGCGGATCCCCATATTCGTCAGCGATTAGGCCATATTTCTGGCAAATCTTGTCCGGAATGCCGTTCATGACGGCCATAGGCTTCTCTCTAGTGAATATGGCCGTGCCGGAATAGCCCTTCTTTTGGGCGGAGTTCCAGTATTCCTCGTAATCTGGCAAGTCGATCACAGCCTGGCCTTGCTCGGCCTTGGTCTCTTGGAGGCAGAGGATATCGGGACGATATTTCTCTATAAATGGCAAGAAAAGGCCCTTTTTATGGACAGCGCGGATGCCATTGACGTTCCAGGAGATGATCCTCATCCAGATAGTATAGCAAGAAAGTCCTTGCATTTCTCATTTATATGTGCTATCCTGGTCAGACCATGCTTTCAACCACCAAGAAAACCAAGGTTATCAGGAGCGTCGGCGTCCACGACAAGGACACGGGCTCGCCCGAGGTACAGATCGCCCTTTTGACTTCGAAGATCGAGGAACTGGCGAAGCATCTCAAGAAGCACGACAAGGACAAGCACTCCCGCAGGGGACTCCTGGCCATGGTCGCAGACCGCCAGAATCATATGAAGTACCTCCAGAAGAAGCACCCAAAGAGATACTCGGCGATCGCAGCAAAGCTCGAGCTCAAGAAGTAACGATAACCTCCGCCTCTTGGCGGATTGGTTATTTAGGGCTATCGTTAAGCATGGTACGTCGGTTTTTAATACAGACGGTATATCTTATATATCGATAAGCAACTATTTATATGGCGATCATCAAGCACAAAGAGCAGCGCGTAGGGGTATTCCTGGACGCGCAGAACCTCTACCACAGCGCCAAGAACCTCCACCGAGGCCGCGTCAATTTCGACAACGTCCTGAAAGACGCGGTCGGGGACAGGCAGCTCGTCCGGGCCATCGCCTATGTCATCACCACGGAATCAGGCGAAGAATCGGGATTCTTTGAGGCGCTCAACAAGATCGGCATCGAGACCAAGACCAAGGACCTGCAGATCTTCTCGTCGGGCTCGAAAAAGGCAGACTGGGACGTCGGCCTGGCTATCGACGCTGTAAAATTAGCGTCCAAGCTGGATGTAGTGGTGCTCGCCTCGGGCGACGGCGACTTCGTGCCGCTCGTCGAATACCTCAAGATGAACGGCTGCCAGGTCGAGGTCATCACCTTTGGCAAGTCGGCCTCAGGCAAGCTCAAGGAGGTTGCTGACGACTTCGTCGACCTTGACGAGAATCCGGCCCGCTATGTCATGGGCTCGTACGGAGGCAGGGCAGACAGGGGCGAAAGGCAACAGGATCGCGCAGACCGCTCCTCGACCCGTGAAGGTCGCGTCGGCGGCATGAGAAAGGTCATCCGCAAGATCCAGTAGCCGCATGAAGTAAAAAACGGCGCGATTCATCGCGCCGTTTTGATATGCGGGACAGGAATGCCTATTTTATAGTGGACATCCTGTAGATGCGCTGGCCCCGCTTGCGGATACGGACGCGCGGCGCCTTTACTCGCGAGCGGTCTGACAGGGCTTTCGCCGAGGACTTCTTTGCGGAGAGCATACGCAGCCTAGTATAGCGTATAATACAATCTATGGGACCGCAGGAACAAAACAATAGCCGTGCGCAGGGAGTGCCGAAGCCGCCCGTTACTCCTGCCGCCGCTCGACCGAACGACGACCTGAACGCCGAAGGCATAGAGCTCGTCGGATCTGCCGTATCGTTCGACAACGAATTCACTACCGGAGCCACGGACGAACGGGAGGCCGCGCCCGTCGTCATCCAATCCGCCGACGAAGCCCCACAGGAGCCCGAGAGCCCTGCGCGCGCCGTTCCCCAGTCGCCGACGCCCCCGGTTCCTCCAGCGCCGCCGACGCCAAAAGCCTCGCAGCAGCCGCGACCAGCTCAGGACGCGCCCCGGAACGATCCGTCGATAAAACCGATCCGTACCTATAGAAGCGACGCGGAAGAGGCGGTCAGATACGGCGGGGCTTCCAAGGTCAGCATGGCCGTCGCGGAGCAGCAGAAGAAGGAAAGGGAAGGAATCATGGATCTATCCCCCCGCCGATCATCGCTGGCAGGAGCGCTTGCAGCGTTCGGGCTCGTGGCGATCATTGCCGCGGGCGGTGCCTACTACTGGCTTTACCTGTCGCCAGGCGTACGGCAGGACGCGCCGTCGCAGGCGGCCTCCATATCCACGATGATACCGGCAGCGAAAGCGTCGCTCGTCGTCGTCGAACCAGAGAGCAAGCCGCTCCAGACGATCGCGCGCAAGCTGCAGGGCGCCGACGCCGGGCTCGGCAACGTCTATGCCATCATCCCTGTCTCTACGGCCACCTCGACCAGCATGGCTCCGGTCTCATCGGTCTTTGCCGGCACCAGGATGCCGAACCGCCTGCTCCGCTCGCTCGGCGAGCGCTATATGGTCGGACTCTATACCTTCGAGACGCCAAGCCCCTTCATCATCCTGACCGACACCTATTTCCAGAACGCCTTCTCGGGAATGCTCGAGTGGGAAAGAGACCTGGCCGAAGATCTCCAGGGCTTCATATCCCTAGCGCATCCGGACGCCGCCTCTGCGGCCTTGGATAAGGCGTCATTCAAAGACGAAGTGATATCTAACGTCGATACGCGCATACTCCAGGGCGAGGATGGGCAGACCCTCTTGGCCTACGCCTTTGCGGACAAGGACACGCTCGTCATAGCAACGACCGAGACATCCCTTACATACGCCCTCGAAAGGCTCCTGCAGGTACGTACTATACAGTAAGCGCGATTATAGGTATGATTGGCCAATAACTACAGACACATGAATACGGAACACCACAAGAAAGCGCTGGAAAAGGAGCTCAAGACCCTCGAGGCCGAGCTGAAAAGCGTCGGGCACAAGAATCCGGCGAACCCAAAGGATTGGGAGCCTCGCGCGACCGACGTGGACATCGAATCTTCCGACGTAGCCGACACCGCTGACAATATCGAGAACTACGAATCGAACACCGCCATCCTCAAACAGCTGGAGAAACAGTACAATGACGTAAAATCGGCCTTGGACAAGATCAAAAAGGGCACCTACGGCCTCTGCGAAGTAGACGGCAAGCCGATCGAAGAGGATCGCCTCAAGGCCAATCCGTCCGCGCGCACCTGCATGAAGCACGTCGACCAGGAGAAGCGATAGCACTCCCCCTGTACATCTCTCGCGGAAAGTTGTTAAATTTTCTTTATCGTTCCTTTATCTGCCCTTTGCTAGGGTAGAGGGATGAGATTTTCAAAAATAGCCAGCGCCCAGAATTATCTTTTGCGGCCGCAGATCGTCACGGTCGAGACCGACATATCGAACGGCCTGCATAGCTTTTCGATCGTCGGCCTGCCGGACAAGGCAGTCGAGGAGGCCCGCGACCGCGTGAGCGCGGCTATCAAGAACTCTGGCTTCAAATCTCCGAAGCAGACGAACACGAAGATCACCGTCTCCCTGGCGCCCGCCGATATGAAGAAAGAGGGGCCGCTCTTCGACCTGCCAATCGCCCTCGGCTATCTGACGGCGGCAGACCTCTTGCGCTTCGACCCCGAGGGCAGGCTCTTCGTCGGCGAGCTAGCCCTCGATGGGAGGCTCAGGCCGATTTCGGGAGCGCTCTCGTACGCGCGGCTGGCGCGAGAGCTGGGCATGCGCGAGATCTTCGTGCCTATCGAGAACGCGGCCGAAGCGGCGCTGATCTCGGGCATCGACGTCTATGGGGCCGAGACGCTCGCCCAGGTCGTCTCGCACCTCGACGGATATTCAGGAGAAAAGCTCTGCGTCACGCCCGCCATCGACCCGCTCTCGCTCGCGCCCGATCGCGAGCCGGCTTCCGACCTCGACGATGTGGTAGGGCAGGACATCGCCAAGCGCGGCTTGGTAATCGCCGCGGCTGGACGCCACAACATCGCCCTCTTCGGCCCGCCCGGCACTGGCAAGACCATGCTGGCGAGAGCGCTCATGTCCATCATGCCGCCCTTATCGCTCCAGGAGATGCTCGAAGTCACCGAGATCCACTCCGTAGCCGGCATATTGGACGGCGCGATCATGACGCGCCCGCCTGTCAGATCGCCCCACCATACGTCATCGTATATCGCCATCGTCGGAGGGGGAGGAACCCTGCCAAAGCCCGGCGAGATCACCTTGGCCCACCGCGGCGTGCTCTTTATGGACGAGTTCCCCGAGTTCGACAGCCGGGTCATCGAATCGCTGCGACAGCCGCTCGAGGACCGCACCATCTCCTTGGCCAGGGCAAAGGGCAGCGCCAAATATCCAGCCGATTTCATCTTGATAGCGGCCCTGAATCCTTGTCCCTGCGGCAACAAGGGCATCATCGGCAAGACTTGCAAATGCACCCTGGGCGACATCAGGCGCTACGAAAGGCGCATCTCCGGACCGATCATAGACAGGATCGACATGTGGATCGAGGTATCGAAAGTCGAGCACGCCATGCTCATCAGGCACCGGCGAGGCTCGGCGGAGACCGATGCGGCGCGCCAGACCGTCCTCAGGGCGCGCGAGCTGCAGACGAAGCGGGCCCAAGAGCTCGGCTTAGAAACCGTATCGAACTCCGCCGTGGCCGTTCGCGACCTGGCGCGCATCGCGCGGCTCTCCGCATCGGCGCGCGAGACTCTCGAGCGTGCCGCTCGCGTCTATGACCTTTCAGGCCGCGGATACCACCGCACGGTCAAATTGGCCCGCACCATCGCGGATATTAGCGGGTCCGAAACGATAGAAGCGCCCCACGTGCTGGAGGCGCTCCAATACAGACAACGATATTTTATGGGGATTTAGGCTAGAAAGGATTCGTCGCCCCGCGGATCTCGAAGTGGACGTGCGGACCGGTAGACTTGCCGGTCGAGCCCAAGAGGCCGATGGTATCGCCCTGGCCGACAGCCTGGCCCTGGACGACGTCGACTCTGCTCATATGGCCATAGAGAGTCTGGGTGCCGTTCGGATGGGAGATGACGACATATGAGCCGTAGCCTCCGTTATAGCCGCCGGAACGCGCCACGATGACGATGCCGCTCGCCGAGGCATGGATGGGCGTGCCTGTAGGCGCAGCCAGGTCGACGCCGTTATAGCCGTGAAGGCCCTGAGACTTCCTACCGCCATCGATAGGACGGATATAGTAATCCTTGTATACAGGACCGCCGGCGCCGCGCAGGGCCTCGGTAGGATTGGCGGCGGCCCCAGGGATGGAGGCGGGAGCGGGAGCAAGCTGGGCCTCGCCGTCAGGCACGATGATAGTCGAACCCACGGAAAGCATCCCGTCCGCTGGCAGATCGTTATAGGCGATTATGTCATTCATGTCGGCCTTGTATTTCGTGGCTATCGAACGAACGGTGTCGCCTTTAGCGACCTTGTGGCTGACGCCGTTGATCGGCAGGATGACCAGCTCGTCTCCTTCGCGGATAGGGCCTTTGATATTGTTAGCCCAGATGATGGTATTAGCAGAGACGCCGTACATCTTTGCGATCTGAGAAAGGGAATCGCCCTGGCGCACGACATACAGGCTGATCTGGGTCGATCGGCCTTCTTGGATATCTGCCTGGGTGCCGCTCGCGCCGCTCTCCTGGATCAGGGCCATACCGTTCAGCATGGCGATATCGCCCCCGCCGACGCCTGCCGTAGCGCTCGGGCCGACGTTCGCCTGGAGGACGCCGAGGACTTCGGACGAGCGGGCGGCCACCTTTGCGTCAGCTTCTTTATTGCCGATAAGGTCAGAAATAAAAGAAAATACGCCCGCATAGGACGTACATGGCGCGAATATGGTAAAAAGCAAAGAAAGCTTTACGCCGTAAAGCCCGATATTAAGCCATATATTTGACCGACGTGGAACAGACGTAGAAATAGTGCTGAAATTATCCGGGAATCGCGGGGTTTTCTGGCGATATGGCCTTGTTGAGCCATATTTTCAGGTAATCTGAGTTCGGTGTCCCTCCACTATACCTGCCCAGAGGGATACGTCAATCACATTTGTCCACCTGCTGTCCCCAGAGATATCTACAGCGTTGTATATGGCCTAACAAAGCCATATATTGGAAAATTTAGGCTATGATATAATCGACTTGTGAACCACCTCGATAGCCTGAACGACCGACAGAGAGAAGCCGTGCTCAAGACCGAGGGTCCCGTGCTTATTCTGGCCGGCGCAGGGGCGGGCAAGACCAAGACCATCACCCACCGTATCCTCCACCTCATAAAATCGGGGATAAAGCCCTCGAACATCCTGGCCATCACCTTTACCAATAAGGCTGCCAAAGAGATGCGCGAGCGAGTCTTCGCCCTTATCAAGGGGGACAAGGAGTTGAACCTGCCCATATCCTTTGACGAAAGGCCGTTCGTCAGCACCTTCCACTCCCTGGGCGTCCACATCATCAAGGAGAACGCCCACCGCATAGGCCTGACCCGCCATTTCACCATTTTCGACCGTAGCGACTCGCGGCGGGCGATAAAAGAGGCCGTCATGGAGCTCGGCCTCGACCCAAAGCAATACGACCCCAGCGTCATCCTCTCCGTCATCTCGCGGGAGAAGGGAAACGGCATCGGCTTGGACCGTTTTCAGGACAGCGTCGGGAACGACTATATGAGAGAGGTCGTCTGGAAGGTCTGGCAGAAGTATGAGGCAGCGCTTCGCAGGGAGAAAGCCCTGGATTTCGACGACCTCCTTCTGCGCTCGGCCGAGATGCTCGAGAAGCATGCCGAAGTGCGAACTCATTACGAAAAAGCATGGAAGTACGTTCATATCGACGAGTATCAGGACACGAATAAGGTCCAGTACAAGATCGCCCGGCTCATCAGCGGCGAGACGAAGAACATCTGCGTGGTCGGCGACGTCGACCAGAACATCTACAGCTGGCGAGGCGCCGATATCAAGAACATCCTGAACTTCGAGCGCGACTATCCGGGAGCGGCCATGGTCACGCTCGAGGAGAACTACCGCTCGACCCAGACCATCCTGGAGGTGGCGAACCACATCATCCAGAAGAACAAGAACCGCTTCGAGAAGAATCTCTACACCAGGCGCGGGGAAGGAGACAAGATCCTCGTCTATAACGCCTTTGACGAGAACGACGAGGCGCGCTTCGTGGCTGAAAAAGCGGCGGCCCTGATCGAGGGCGGCACCGATCCTCGCGAGATCGCCGTCCTTTACCGCGCCAACTTCCAGTCGCGCGCCTTGGAAGAGGCCATGATCGCCCGTGAAGTCCCATACCAAGTCCTGGGCGTGAAGTTCTTCGAGCGCAAAGAGGTGCGCGACGCGCTCTCATACATCCGCGCCGCCCTGAACCGCGACTCGCTCTCGGACCTGCAGCGCGTCATAAACGTGCCCGCGCGCGGCATCGGCAAGGTGACGATAGCAAAGATCTTCTCGGGCATGATCGACAGCCTCTCGAACGCCCACGCCGAGAAGTGGAAGAATTTCAATCTGATACTCGACGACATCGCCGCCGCGGCCGGACGGGAGAAGCCGTCCGACCTGATCAAATTCGTCCTCAGGCGAACGGGTCTCGAGGACATGCTCAAGGCCGGCACCGACGAGGACCTGGAGCGCCTGGAGAACGTCCGCGAGCTGGCGACCCTGGCGACGAAATACGACTTCATGATGCCAGGGGAGGGGGTGTCAAAGCTCCTGGAGGACGCCGCCCTGGCCACCGATCAGGACGAGATGGAGGAAGACAAGCCCGCAGCCAGGATGATGACGGTCCATGCCTCGAAAGGCCTGGAATTCGAGCACGTCTTCATCACCGGCCTCGAGCAGGACCTCTTCCCGCACCGCGGCATGGAGTCGTCGAAGCGCGAGAAGCGCGACGAGGAAGAGGAGCGCCGCCTCTACTACGTGGCTCTCACGCGAGCTAAAAAGAGGCTGTACCTGAGCCATGCCTCGATGAGGACTATCTTTGGCTCGCGCCAGGTGACCGTGCCGTCAGAGTTCGTCTTCGACATCCCGGAAAAATACCTAGAGACCGAGGAGCGGGCCCGCATCGGCGGGAAAGTGATATATTTCGACATATGATCGGCAAGCCGCAGAGATCGATAGCCGCCAAAAAATCCCTTGGCCAGAACTTCCTCATCTCGCCGCGCGTCGTCGAGGCCATCGCCGCGGCAGGAGAGCTAAGGGCAGAGGACGCCGTGATTGAAATAGGTCCGGGAAAGGGCGTATTGACCCGCGCGCTGCTCGCGAGCGGCGCGCGGGTCGTCGCCATAGAAAAGGATGACCGCCTTGTTCCCTTGCTCGCTGAAGAATTCAAACAGGAAATTGCCGCGGGCTGGCTACAGGTCGTTCATGGAGATGTTCTTGAGATCATGGCCGATAGCTCTCCTCTCCCTGAAAGCTGGCAGCTGAAAGCTGAAAGCTATAAAGTCATCGCCAACATCCCGTACTACATCACCGGCCAGATCGTCAGGCTCTTCCTCTCGGCCAAGCAGAAGCCCGCGCTCATGGTCCTGATGGTCCAAAAGGAGGTAGCGGCCAGGGTCATCGCCCGCGACGGCAAGGAGAGCATCCTCTCGCTCTCGGTAAAAGCCTATGCCACGCCAGAGCTCGTCATGAACGTCTCGCGAGGGAATTTCTTTCCCGTCCCGAACGTCGACTCGGCGGTCATCAAGCTTACGAATATACAAAACCCCTTTGCGGATAGAGCAGCGGAAGACCGCTTTTTTGAGATAGTAAAGGCCGGCTTCTCGCAGAAGCGAAAGAAGCTTATCTCGAACCTGGAGGCGGTCATGCCGCGCGCCGAACTAGAAGCGAGGTTCGCCGCGCTCCGACTCGATTCAAACGTGCGTGCCGAGGATGTACCGCTCGAGACGTGGATCGCCCTCGCCTCACGCTAGAATCCTGAAGATCCGACCGTCGAGGTGATCTTGCCCATGGCTGGGACGACGCTACAAGACGTGCCCACATAGATCTTGCACTGGCTCCTCGTCGTCGGATCGTACAGACCCAGTACCTTTGCGGCATAGGGGAGATTCTTGTTGGCATACTTTTGCGTGCCGGCTTGATAGGTGAGCGTCACTTTGCTCGTGCCAGAAAAGATGGTCATGTAATAAACCCCGCTTGGACTGCATGTACAAGGAAAAGAGAGGGGAAAAGTCGCCACAGTCCCTCCAAAAGGTACATCCTTGCCCACAATGTTCCCGAGAGTGAAAGCAAGAGCGCACACCGGCAGAGCAACGCCCGCAAGGATCGTTGCCGTCAGATATATTCTGCGTCTTATCATGCTCCCAGTATACCTCATACTGCAGTCGTGCGTGATATACTGGAGAGACCATGCGCGCTCTCCTGGGTTTCTTTGGGACAAAGATCGGCATCGCCGTCCTGGCGGCCATCGTCATCGTCGGCGCGGCAGCCGGATTCAAGTACAGCCGCTCGGCTCAGGAGAAGCAGAAAGGCGCCGCCACCCTCGTCGTCGAGCAGATCATCAAGGATTCCCTCAAGAACCTGAACGAGATAGAAGGGGACAGCGCCTTCGTCGCCTCGACCACCGGCCCAGACGACGCCGCTCCCCAGGAGCCGGCAGTGCCCTATACGGCTACCGACCGCTTCTCCCAGCAGATCTTCCGCGAATACATCTCGGCCAAGCAAAACGGCAAAGAGGTCGACGCCGACACCTCTGCCCGCATCGCCGAGAGCGTTCTTGCTCAAGATTATAGCGATAGAACGCCAGCCTACTCGGTTCTCGACCTCCATATCAGCGCCGACGAATCCGCCTCCTCTCTTAGAACGTACGGAAATAGCCTGGGAGCCATACTTTCAGCCCCGCCGGCGGCCAAAGAAAATGAATTAGAGATATTCCTCAAGCTCTCGTCAAAGTCGACAGACGACTATGGAAAAGAGCTGGCGGCCATACAAAAGCGCTATATTTCGATGCGGACGGCGCTTTTGGCCCTGCCGGCGCCCAAAAGCTTTGCCGCGGCGCAGGTCGACATCCTTAATTCCCTCAACCTCTTCGTCGACGCCATAGACGGAGCGCTGAATATAGACGCTGACCCAATCGGGGCATTGAACAAGATAGCGCGGCATGACGACGGCATGACGGCCCTCCAAAAGGCCCTCGCTTCGATCAAAAAGACCTTCGCCGCAAAAGGCATGACCTTCGCGGCCAAAGAAAAAGGATTTATCCTCACAGAATAAGGCCACATCGGTGGTATAATTTCCATATCATGAAAGGCGGACTGCACCAAAAGATCGTTCTCTCGCTTCTCGTGCCCTTGCTCGCCGCCTCGAGCATGGTCTTTGGCACGGAAACCGCCTCTGCCGCCGTCGCGGGCTGTACCGCCAACGTCATCAGCGCCGCCGTAGGTAAAGGGGCGCTCGGAAAAGTGCTCGGCTCCGTCGTGCCGGTAGGCGACACCGTCACCAACATCGGCGTGACAGGCAGCTTCACCAAAGACTGCATCCTCACGCCGATCGCCATAAAGATGGCCCGCACCATGGCCAGGAACATCTCGAACAGCATCGTCAATTGGATCAATAGCGACTTCAAGGGCAAGCCTGCCTTCGTCACCGATTTCGGCAGCCTGGCAAAGGATAGCGCCGACGAGGTCATCGGCAACTTCATCTACGGCAGCGACTTGAACTTCCTCTGCCAGCCGTTCTCCTTCAAGATCCGCCTGGCCCTGGCCACGAAGTATCAGCAGCCCTTCCAGGAACAGATCCGCTGCCGCGTGACGGACGTGACCAAGAACGTCTCGAGCTTCGTCAAGGCAAACGGGGGAGCGGGCTGGAACAACTGGCTCGAGATCACCACTCAGCCGCAGAACAACGTATACGGCGCATACCTGATGGCCGATTCCCAGCTTGCCCAGAACGTCCAGAGCGCCCTGAACGTCAAGAACGACCAGCTCAAGATGGGCAATGGATTCTTGGACTTCCAGGTCTGCGAGAAATGGATAGAGCCCGGAAAGTCGAGCGGCATCGTCGCAGACAGCGCAGCGTCGGCCGCGGCCCAGTCCAGCACCTATTCCTCGAGCCCCTTCAACTCGACGCTCCAGCCGACGAATACGAGTCTGACCGGCGGATCGCTGGGCGCGTCTGGAAATTCTCCACTCCAGGGCGCTAGCGTCGGCTTCGGCGTTCCTGTGACGGCCAACACCCTGCCTACCTTCAAAGACAGCGCCGGAAAGACCTTTGGAGTCGAGAAAACCTGCAGCAAATGGGTCACAAAGACTCCTGGCGCCTATGTCGCCGAGCTCGGCAAGCCTGTGTTGGGCGGCTGGGCGGATCAGCTGAATCTCGCCACCGATATCGATCAGATCGTCGGAGCGCTCATCAACCACTTCGGGGAGAAGGTCGTGAGCGGCGCCCAAGGCTTCCTCGGGCTGTCGTCAAAGGGCGGCTACGCGCAGAGCAACCTGAACTATGCGCAGGCTTCCACATTCGCAGACGACGCCTCGAATCCCGAGAATGCCGGCCTGGGCGATGCCGGCGCCGCCGCTTCGGACAGCTTCTCGGCGCTCTTTTCGGCCACCCAGGTCAGCCTGGGCGACAGCCTGGCGGCAGGCAAGGCGGTCTCGATGTCGAGCCCCGGCATCGGCAGCTCGGCATGGGTCGTCGACGGGGACACCGGCACGGCCGCCGCCACTGCCGAGACAGTCAATCCATGGATTGAGGTGGACCTGGGCGAGCCTGCAGAGATCAGGGAGATCCATATCTGGAGCCCTACCGACCAGACACCGGCAGAAAGCGTCGGAACCTTTGACGTCGTCGTCTCGAAGTCGCAGGGCGGCCGCGACTGGGTCAGTCCGCAGGCTACGCAGACGGAGACCAGTCCGAACCCCGCCGTCGTCTCGGTAGGCCAGACCGGCAGATATATCAGGATAGAGCGCTCAAGGAACTCATACGAATGCGGCGACCCAGAGCAGGGCTCGCAGACCTGCTACTATCCGCTCCGAGTGGGGGAGATCGAGGTCGTCGGCCCTGCCGCCGGTACGGAACAAGACGGCGCAGCCCAGAGCGCGAGCGTCTCGTTCGGCACGCCGAGCGGGGCCACCTCTATCCGTCCTTCCTCGGCCTTCTCCTTTACCATCCCTGTCAACGCGACCTCCGAGACGAACATCGCCTTCGTAGAGGTCAGGCTCTACGCCGGAACCGAGCTCGCGCCGTTCGCCTCGGCCTTTTCCAACGGCTCGGTCGGCCTGAAACAGAGCGGCGCCACCCGCAACGTCTATCCCGCAGGCGCTCCCGGCGTAGATTTCACGGGCGTTTCGGCCGGTCCGACCTCTGGAACCGCCATCACTGTCGCCGGTACCGCCCTGCCGCCGGGCGCCACGAGCGCGTACAAGATCGTGCTCACCGCCCGCGACGCAAATAGGGAAATCCTCGATACGGCTACTGTCAATTTCATAGTACAATAGACAGGATGAGAAAGTTCCTGCCCCAATTCCTCCTTGCAACGACCGCGCTCGTCGGAGTAGGCTTCTTTTTCGCGCCGCATGAGGCGCACGCGTTCGAAGCGATAGACACCCTCGTGAAATTCCTGACCTTCAGCTCGGACATCGTCTATGGCACCCTGGGCAAGCTCTTCTGGTTCGGCACCGTGCCGATCACCAGCTTCGTGCTCTGGCTGGTCGGCATGATGATCGACCTGGCCACCAACCTCTCTCTGACTAACAATTTCTTTAACGCTCCCGCCATCGCCACGGCATGGAGCATCATCCGCGACCTCTGCAACATGGTCTTCATCTTCGTCCTGATCTGGGCGGGACTGAGGACCATCCTGAACCTCGGCAACGCGGTGACGGTCAAGAAGACCATCACCGGCGTGGTCATCGCCGCCCTTTTCATCAACTTCAGCCTCTTCATCACCAAAGCCATTATCGACGTCAGCAATATCGGCACGGCCTGGTTCGTCAAAGGCGTCGAGAACGTCGGGGGAGGGACGAGCGTCAGCGATTCCGTGCGAAGCGTCCTCCAGATGAACAAGCTCGTCGAGAACAAGGACGCCGGCAAAGGCGCCTGGAGCCTGCAGTCGTTCGTCGCAGGCTTCGCCCTGACCATCTTGAACTGCGTCGCCATCTACGTGCTCTTCAAAGTCGCCTTCTTCCTGGTAGCCAGGATCGTATCGTTCTTCTTCTTGCTCGTCACCGCGCCGCTCGGCTTCGTCGGCGGGCTCGAGATACCGCAGCTCTCGGCCTATTCGAAGAAATGGTGGGACGAGCTCCGCAACCAGGCCCTGATGGCCCCGATGTTCTTCCTCATGCTCTATATCACGCTCTACATCGTCGATCAGGTTGACGCTCTCGTCTTTGCCAACGGCGCGGCGAGCTCGGTCGATCCCGTCACTGGCTCCGGCTTCACCCCCGCGAACTACGTGATGTTCGCCATCATCGTCCTCATGCTCAATAAATGCCTCTCCACCGCCGAGGAATACAGCGGCGAGCTCGGCGGCCAGATCGCGGGGTATCTCAAGAGCGCTACCTCATTCGTTGGCGGCGCGGCTCTCATGGGAACGGTGGGCCGGGCAGCTACTTGGGCCAAGAATAACAAAAGCTTCCAAAGCCTCGCGGGCAGGAGCGCGATCGCCGGCGCTCTTTATGGCGGGACAACGAAAGTCGCCGAGTCTGGCTTCGGCGTAAAATCTAATTATAACCAGCTCGCAAAATCCACCGGCCTCAGCTCCATCGATCTGACTAAAAACGCGTTCAAAGGCGCAGACAGCTATGAGAAACAGAGGAAATTCGAAATCGATGAGAAGAAGAAATTCGCCAAAACGCTTGGAAAGGGGCCTGAAGGGGAGGCTAACAGGATCGCATACGCCAATCGGCTGGACAAAGGCGTCTACGCTCAGACTGTCGGCAGGCTGACCGGAGACAAGGCCAACCTCAAGGAAGCCGCAAAGGATATGGCGAAAGACGCGAAGACGGCCATGACCAAGGGAGTCAAAGACGACGCCAAGAAGAAAGCGACCGCGAAGCAGAATCAGGTTGTCGTAGCAGAAACCGTCCAGGGTATGCTCAAGAAGCCTATGAACAGCGCCGACGTGGGCGAAGTCGACAAGGCAGCTAAATCCGGGAAGAAGCTCCTGGCAGAATTGAGGAAAGACCTCAAAGAAGAGAACAAGGACGACTACCTGAAATTCGTAAGCGGATACGAGGAATCAAAAGGAAGAATAGATCCGGAGAGCAAGGCAGACAAAATCGGGATTGACATTGCCCGTCTCCAGACCGAGAAAATGGAAGCGGAATGGGCGTTGAATAGGAATCCTAAAGACAGAGACGCCGAGAAGAAATTCTCTGAGGTTAATGCAAAGATAGCTGAAAAGACCAAGGAGAAGGAAGAAGCAGCCGCTCAGGAGTCTAAACAGAGAGAGCGCTTCGCCGAGCTAGCTAAAAAGATAACCGCTGAGGATAGGAAAGAAGCTGCCAAGAAATTCTCTGGAATCTCCGCCAAAGAATGGACCAAGATAGCCGAGCAACAAGTCGCATACGAAGACGAGATCATCAAGAATATCGATGCCGCTGAAAAGGCCCTTGATAATGCGCTAGAGAAGGCGGAATACATAGGGACTAAGAAAGAGAACCTCATGGAGGCGCAAAAAGCCCTTGAGACCGTCATCGGAAAGACTCCGAAGTTCAAGGGCGGCAAAAAAGGTCAGCCGCGAGAAATCGACAAAGATAATCCAGGATCAGGCCTCAAGAAGCAGGCAGCCGATCTTAAAGAGAAGTTCAATGATAAGAACAAGGAGCTCACTATAGGCAAAGACGAACCAGAGAAAAAAGAGGAGAAACCTCCGGAAGCAGCTCCTTCTAAATAACCAGCCATGGACACACAACAAATAGCTGAAAAGATACTTTCGGTGGGAAAAGCCCATAGCCTGAACCTCGAACAGATCGGCATGCTCGAGAGCATCGTCAGAGACGTCGTTGAGGGCAGGACTTCAGCTGGGGACTTCGTCAGTAGCATAGAAGACGCACTGAACCTCGAAGACGACGAACTGACTTCGCTTGCCGCTGACATCAACCTTGAAGTGCTCATGCCTATCAGGGAGAGCCTGATCGAAGATCAGGCGAGCGATACAGAGGAAGACCTGACAGAAAAAGAAACCGACGACACCCGCGAATCCATCCTCGCCGAGATCGAGAATCCGAGCCCGACCGTCCATCCGATATCTGCCGCCGACCAGACGGTGGCGGGGCCTGCCGCGGCCAGGGAAGTGATCGCCGAGCGCCTGAGCCAGCCGGTCAGCTCGCCCGCCCAAACGATCGTCGTACCGCCGAAAGCGCCGGAAAAGCCCCGCGGCTACGCCGTAGATCCGTATCGCGAGCCGATCAATTAGACGGCGGGCCCATGCCGGCATGCTAGACTATAGCCATGCGTTTCCAGGTCCCTCAATTCATCGAGGTCGAGGACAAGATCTTCGGCCCTCTGACCATCAAGCAGTTCATCTACCTCCTGGGCGGGGCCGGCCTCTCCTTTATCGTCTATAGCTTCGTCGGCAACCTCTTTCTGAGCGCCGTCTTCATCGTGCCGATCATGGCCTTTGCCCTGGCTCTGGCCTTCTACAAAGTGAACGGCAAGCCCTTCATCAACGTCGTCGAGGCGGCCTTTACTTACTTCGTCAACAGCAAGCTCTATATCTGGAAGAAGGTCGACAAGGTCCCGGTAGCCAAGAACGCCCCGACCGCGGCAGGCGCCGCCTCGCCCGATTTCTATGTGCCAAAGCTGTCGGATTCCAAGCTCAAGGACCTGACCTGGTCGCTCGACATCAAGCAGAGCCAGAACCCCGCCCAGAACCAGAAAGGGAAGAGCAATTTCTAGATGATATACTTCTAAGATGGCAGTGAACGCAAAAACGACCCAGGAATTCGTGCCGATCAAGGAGATCCGCCAGGGTGTGGTCATCCTCAAGGACGATTCCCTGCGGGGCATCGTCATAGCCTCGTCCCTGAACTTCGCCCTGAAGTCCGCCGAGGAGCAGCAGTCGATCATCCTGCAGTTCCAGAACTTCCTGAACTCGCTCGATTTCTCCGTGCAGATCTTCATCCAGTCCCGAAAGCTCGACATCAGGCCCTATATCGCTCTATTAGAGAACAGACTCAAGGAGCAGGTGGGCGACCTCTTGAAAATGCAGACGCGCGAGTACATCTCATTCATCAAGAACTTCACCGAGAGCCAGAACATCATGAGCAAGACCTTCTTCGTCGTGGTGCCCTATACTCCGGCACCGGTGAGCGCCAGCGGCATCGCCGACGTCCTGGGGAAAAAGAAGACGGCGACCGAGACGGCCGAGCAGCGCCTGGCCGAATTCGAGGAGCACAGGAGCCAGCTGGAGCAGAGGATGGGCGTGGTGACCCAGGGCCTGGTGCGCTGCGGCATCCGCACCATCGAGCTGGGCACCGAGGAGGTCGTCGAGCTCTTCTACAAGATCTTTAACCCGGGCGATACGGAAAAGCCTATTCCACTTTCATAATCCTATGGGAATATTCGATTTTCTAAAGAAGAAGAGCAAGGTAGAGATAGCTCCGATCCTACCTCAAGAAATATACGAAGCGGGCGTCTTGGAATTAAAAGACGTCATCGCCCCGTCGGCCCTCAAGGTATCGCCGCGCGAGCTCTCCCTGGGTGACAAGATCGTCAGGTCCTTCTTCGTCATCTCGTACCCGCGCTTCCTCTCGGAGAGCTGGTTCGCCCCGATCATCAACTTGGACAAGGTCTTCAACATCTCTATCTTCATCCACCCGGTCGAGACGGCCAAGGTCCTCCGCCAATTCCAAAAGAAAGTAGCCGAGGTCCAGAGCCAGATCTCCATCAGGGAACAGAAAGGATTAGTGCGCGATCCGATGCTCGATACGGCATACCAGGACCTGGAATCGCTCCGCGACAACCTCATGCAGGCTCAGGAGAAGCTCTTCGACGTGGGCGTCTATATCTCGATCTACGGCGACAGCGCCAGCGAGCTGGACAAGACCGAGTCCGAGATCAAGTCGATCCTGGAGTCCAAGCTGGTCTACGTCAAGCCGGCCCTCTTCCAACAGGAGCAGGGCTACAAGAGCAACCTGCCGACAGCCACCGACCAGCTTTTGGTCCATTCCAAGCTGAATTCCAGCCCTCTTTCCAGTCTTTTCCCGTTCATCTCCTTCGACCTGACCTCGGACAAGGGCATCCTCTACGGCATCAACAGGCATAACTCGTCCCTGGTGCTCTTCGACCGCTTCTCGCTCGAGAACTACAACTCCATCACCTTTGCCAAGTCCGGCGCCGGAAAGTCATACGCCACCAAGCTGGAGATCCTGCGAACGCTGATGTTCGACACCGACGTCATCGTCATCGACCCCGAGAAAGAATACGAATACCTGGCCGAATCGACGGGAGGCAAATACTTCAACATCTCGCTCAATTCCGAGCATCGCATCAATCCCTTCGACCTGCCGCTGCCGCGCGAGGACGAGTCGCCAGCCGACGTCCTGCGCTCGAACATCATCAACCTGGTCGGCCTGTTCCGCATCATGATGGGCGGCCTGACGCCCGAGGAGGACGCCATCATCGACCGCGCCATCACCGAGACCTACGCCCTCAAGGACATCACCCCGGACACTGACTTCTCGCACACCGAGGCGCCGCTGCTCTCGGACTTCGAGCTGGTGCTCGCCGGCATGGAGGGAGGGGAGTCCCTGGTCCAGCGCCTGACGAAATACACCAAGGGCACCTGGTCCGGCTTCATCAACAGGCCGACGAACGTCGACATCGGCGCCAAATTCGTGGTCTTCTCGCTCCGCGACATGGAGGACGAGCTCAAGCCGGTGGCCATGTATATCGTCACCCACTACATCTCGAACGCCGTGAGGAAGAACGTCAAGAAGCGCCTGCTCGTCATCGACGAGGCGTGGTGGATGATGAAATCCGAAGACACGGCCTCGTTCCTCCTGGGCTTGGCCAAGCGCGGACGCAAGTATTTCCTAGGCCTGGCCACCATCACCCAGGACGTCGACGACTTCCTTAAATCGCCGTACGGCCTACCGATCATCACCAACTCCTCGATCCAGGTCCTCCTCAAGCAATCGCCGTCGTCGATCGACCGTCTCCAGCAGGTCTTCAATCTCACCGACGAGGAGAAATACCTCCTCCTCGAGTCCGACGTGGGAGAGGGCATATTCTTCGTCGGCTTGAAACACGTGGCCATAAAGGTCATCGCCTCGTATACCGAGGACCAGATCATCACCTCGGACCCCGCCCAGATATTGGCTATAAAGGAAGCGAAGAAGAATCTGGCGCAGTAGAGGCCTGTGGTACAATATGCGCATGTCGCGCTTAGCAAAAAGCACTTTCTTTATCCTATCTTCTCTGGTGTTCTTGGTGTTCTCTGTGCTCTCTGTCTCTTCCGTATCGGCCCAGGGCATCCCCGGCATCTCCGCTCCTCTCATCCTCACCATGGAGCCAGCCAATCCCAAGCCGCTCCAGACCGTCAACCTCTCGCTAAAAAGCTTCAGCCTCGACATCGACAAGGCGTCCATATCATGGACCGTCAACGGTAAAGTAGCCGCCCGCGGCATAGGCATGAAGGTCTTTAGCGTCCAGGCTGGGTCTTTGGGCTCCTCAAAGACCGTTGAAGCGGTGGTCGCCACCGACTCCGAGGGCGATTTGAGCCAGACGGCAGTCATCCGTCCGGCCGACCTGACCTTGATATGGCAGGCCGCGTCATACGTTCCGGCTTTTTACAAGGGAAAGGCCCTGCTTTCCTACGGCGGCGCCTACAAAGTCGTGGCATTGCCCGAGATCCTCGACGCGAACGGGCGAAAGATAGATCCGCGCACGCTCATTTACGCCTGGAAAAAGAACGAGGCGGCCCAGCAGGAGGCTTCAGGCTATGGAAAATCCTACTTCGTCAGCAGCCAGAGCAGCTTCGTCCGCCAGGGCGACGAGATCGCGGTCGAAGTGACCTCCCCGGCCGATGGCTTCACCGTCTCGGCGCAGACCACCGTCGTGCCGGTCGCCCCCGAGCTTCATTTCTATGAGGATAGCCCCCTGTATGGCGTCGTCTTCGAGAAAGAGGCTGCGGGCAGGATGAAGCTGGCAAACGAGGAGGTCACGCTGGCCGCCGAGCCGTTCTTCTTTTCTGCTGTCGACAAGGGGAGCGCGCTCCTGGGCTACACGTGGACGCTCGGCGGGGCTGCGGTCCCGGAATTCCAGGATAAGCCCTCGATAACCCTGCGCCGCGCCACGGCGGCGGCCGGCTCGGCCTCTATCGGCCTGTCGGTAGGGAACAGCGCCAGGCTCCTGCAGGGCGCCGAACAGAGCCTTTTAATACAATATGAATAGGATGAAAAAAACCTTTGCCGCCGTCGCATTCTCGCTCTACCTGGCGTTGGGCTTCGCGGCTGCCGCATCAGCTCAGGTAGATACCAACTACATACCTCTGACGACCGTTCCCGGCGCCTTTGAAGCCGGCAAGATCACGAACCCGGTAAAGGTAGTGGCGGGCGTCTACGGCATCGCCATCGGCATCGGATCGATCATCGCCGTCGTCATGATCATCCTGGCCGGCTTCAAATATATGTACCAGGAGTCGATCGACGGCAAGTCAGACGCCAAAGAGCAGATCACCAACGCCTTCATAGGCCTCTTCGTCATCCTCGGCTCGTATATCATCCTCAAGACCATCAATCCCGCGCTCGTCGACTTCGACGTCGAGCTCCGGGGCGGAAGCGGAAAGGTGTCCGGGCTCATCGCCATACAAAAGGAGCTCGATGCGACTCAATCAAAAGTAGCTCAAGCTAACGCCGCCACAGCCGAGCGGCAAAAAGAAATCGACGCTCTCAAGACTACGACTCTACCTAACAAGGAAAAAGAGATCCAAGCGATGAAAGACAGGATCGCAGCCGCAGAAAAGACAGCAGGCGGGCCGGGAAAAAAAGCCGTGCTCGACGAACTTAATGGCCAACTCGCCAAGCTGGAGGGTGAGAAAGCCCAGATACTCGACACTATCAGCATAAAGACGATTGATAACCTAAAGACCATCGCCCAAAATAATGTCACCCTTGGAAGAGACAATGTCTTCAAGAACGAGATCACCTCGCTCACCAAGATAACAGACCCGACCCAGGCTTCGGTTGAGGCAAGGGAATCCCTTCGAAGACTGGCGGTCCAGACAGACAGCCTTAAACTCGCGATGGAAAAGAAGATAGCCGAGGCCGAAACAATTGACGTAGCGATCGGCTCAAAAAGCGAGGTGGCTAAGCAAGAGTACTTCAATGCTGCCAACCAGGATTTGACATATATCAATCAATCAAAAAGCCTCATCACCGAAGCTCATGACACAATAAACGCCAACTCTGGCGGTACAGACAAGCAAAATTCTGAATACAATGCGCTGCTCAGCAAATATGCGGGCTATGTTAAAGAACTTCAAGATTCCAATAGAAAGGACTTGGCAGACCGACTCCAAACCGATATTGATAGCGTGACCAAGATAATGAAAATCCGCCAAGCGGTGAATTGCGCGACATATGATGCGGCTCGTCGACAGCAGCTTACTCTCTGCCAACCATAGCCATGTCAAAGAAACTGTTCTTCTTCATCATACTGGCGGTCATCGCGGTCCTGGGCGTGGCGGGATGGTGGTTCCTGCGCCTACAGGTGGCGGCGCCGGCGGTACAGCAGCCTGACCAGACGGGGGAGGACCTCTTTCCTTTTGGCTCGGGAGCGGTAAAGCCGAGCGAGGCCAAGCCTGCAACCACCACCCAGCCTGTCTCGAACGTCACGGCTCCGACTTCGCCCGCGGCCCAGCCAAGGCTCCGCAAGCTCTCGTCCGAGCCTGCCGTCTCCGCGGCTTTCGTCTATTCAGCGACGTCGACGCGCGCCGTCCGCTTCGTCGACCGCGCCACGGGCCATATCCTGGAAGCGGCGGTAGATTCGGCCCTTCAGTCCACACCGTCGAACGTCACCATCCCCCAGGTCAGGGAAGCGCTGTGGGGAGACAAGGCTTCGTCATTGGTCTATCGCTATCTGAAAGGCTCGACCGTCCAATCGTTCTACGCCGCTCTTAAATCCGGCACGGCGACGAGCTCCCAGCCGATCGAGGGCATATTCCTGCCGAGCGACATCCGATCGATGGCGGTGACCGGCGGCAAGATCCTCTATTTCGATCCTTCCGTCGAAAGCGGCCGCCTGATCATGGCGAATATGGACGGATCAAAGAAAGCCACGGTCTGGACCTCTGATTTCGGCGAGTGGGCAATCTCCTCGGTAAATCCCGCAAAGGCTTTCATATATACCAAACCGAGCGCCTCAGCTAACGGCGTCGGCTACATCGTCGACACTACAAAGGGCACGGCTACGAAGGTCGTCGGCGACGCTGCCGGCCTCGAGGGTTCGATCGGCCCGTCCGGCGACTACGTCTTCCTCTCGGCCGCTTCGGGCTCGGGAATCGCTTCAGCGTCGTATTCGGCCGCCAAAAAGACGGTCAGCCAGCTCTCCCTGAGCACGCTAGCCTCCAAATGCGCCTGGAGCGGCGCATCGAAAAAGACGGTCTACTGCGGAATCCCTGCGAACCTTGAAAGCGCCGCATACCCTGACGACTGGTACAAGGGCTCCGTCAGCTTCTCTGACAGGCTCTGGAAGATCGACATGGAAACGGGAGAGACCGAGGTCGTCTTGGACCCCTTCCTCGACAGCCTGAACGAATTCGACATGACGAACCTGACGGTCGATCCGACGGATACCTATCTGGCCTTTGTGAACAAGAAAGACCTCTCGCTCTGGCTGTACAAGATCAAATAAGAGGCCGAAAGGCTATTTCGCCGCCTTCTCTCGGGCGATCTGCCTCCTGATATAGAGCTCCTGGCCGATCATAAAGAGGTTGCTGGTGATCCAGTAGATCGCCAGGGCGCCGGCGACGTTCCACGAGATGAAGAATATCATCACCGGAAAGACGTATTTCATCTGGGCCTGCATGTTGCGCGCCAGGTCCTCGTGAAGCTTGGCTCCCGCCGCCGGCCGAGCCGCGGCTTTTGGGACGGAGATCGAGATCTGCAAGTACTGCGAGAGCGCGGCGAGCGCGGCCAAAAAGACGCTTTTCTGGGTCACGTCGATGAGGTCGAGGAAATGCGTGCCGATAGCAGGCGGGATGGATACCCAGCTATAGAGGAGCTCGGTATGAACGGTCGAGAAACCGGTCGTATAAAAGATCCTATAGAGGGCGATGATGATCGGCAGCTGGATGAAGAGCAAGAGGATGCTGGAGAAGGGATTTATCTTCTTTTCCTTGTACAATGCCATGGTCTGTATCGCCTGGGCCTGCTTGTCGTCCTTGTATTTCTCCTTTATGGCGGCGAGCTCGGGCTCGACGGTCTTCATGACGACCTGCGTGCGAGCGGCTTTCTTCGAGATAGGGAAGAGCACCAGCCGAACGATGATGGTAAAGAGGATGACGACCATGCCCGCGTCGATCCATGGAGCGAATCGAGCCGAGTTCATCAGGATGACCAGGCCGTTATAGAGGGGGTTATAGACGACCGTCGTATAGAGATAATGCATATTGATGAGTATAGACGCTGATTATAGCACCCGAGAGAGCAGGGAGTGGACCTCGGCGGAGAGCCGCTCAGCGGGCGCCGTCAGAGCCTCCTTCTTCGGCATGAACATCACGAACGCCGGCTCTGCCGAGCGCAGGCGCTCCATGTCGAGCACGCCGTAGACGCGGCGGCGGGCGCGGTTGCGCTCGACGGCGGTCTTGAAGACCTTCTTTGACGCAGAAACGGCGAACTTGAGCCGTTTCGCGGGAATATAGCGCAAAGAAACAAGCGTCCCAAAGACGCTTTTTCCTTGCGCGAGGCATTCGATCTCACCAGACGCGAGTCGATCGCCCTTCTTGAGCATTAGACGTTCACTATCCTGGCTCGGCCTTTGTGTCGCCTGCGAGCCATGACCTTCTTTCCGGTCGGAGTGCTCTTGCGAGCGAGGAATCCGTGAGCGCGGGCTCGCTTTCGGTTACGGGTTTTGTATACGATCGCCATAAAAATCTTGTTAACAGCTTGTGAACATATTATTAACATATTTACTTCGCATTCACAAGTACTAAAATTCCTTAAAGCGACTATACTTAATCCACTTCATCCGAGAGATCATGGATACTAAAAAACTTTGGGAGAACGTGTCGGGCGCCATCGAGCTCCAGGTGTCGAAAGCGACCTTTAATACCTGGTTCCGCGACACCCACATCCACAAGATCGACGAAGGGGTAGTGTACGTGGCGGTCCCTAATCCCTTTGTAAAGGACTGGCTCTCTGAGAAGCTCCACAAGGTCATCCTGAAATACCTCCGAGACTTCGGCAGCGACGTCAGGTCCATAGAATACGTCATCTCCAAGACTCCCGAGCGAAAAGAGCCCGTAGAAGACGCCTCGAGGCCTTCGCCGGTCTTCGAGTTGCCTCTCCAGGAGCACTATATAAACAAAGAGGATAACCTCAATCCTAAATATACGTTCGATTCATTCGTGGTCGGGCCCTTTAACGAGCTTGCCCATGCAGCCGCACAGGCGGTCCTCAAGAGCCCCGGAGTGGCCTATAACCCTCTTTTCATCTATGGCGATACCGGGCGAGGCAAGACGCACATCATGCAGGCAGTCGGGAACGCTATAAAAGCCAACTATCCCGATAAAAAGGTCTTCTACGTCACCTCCGAGCGCTTCGCGGTCGACTACATGAACTCGCTCCAGCTGGGAACCGCAAATAAATTCAAAGAACGCTATAGGAAATACGATGTCCTTATCATGGACGACGTACAGTTCTTCGCCAGCAAGGAAAAGATCCAAGAGGAGTTCTTCCACCTTTTCAATACCCTCAAAGAGAACAACAAACAGCTGATCTGCTCGTCCGATCGCCATCCGAACAACATCCCTGAGCTCGAAGACCGCATAAAATCGCGCTTTAATGCCGGCATGATCGTCGACGTGGCCGCCCCGGACCTGGAATCCAGGCTCTCCATCCTGAAGGCGAAGCTATCGAAGCAGGGCATCAGCCTGCCGGCAGAGCTCATCGAATATATAGCCACCACTATAGAAGGTAACGTCCGCGAGCTTGAAGGAGTCATCAACTCGATCGCCATGCAGACCCAGCTAAAGGGCAGGGAGCTGAATATCATCGAGATCAAGGGCATCCTCAAGAACAATGCGAAACCAAAGAAATCCGTCTCGGTAAAAGATGTGGTGAAGGTCGTGACCGACTTCTATAACATCGAGGAGAACAACATTTACGAAAAGACCCGTAAAAAGGAGGTGGTCAAACCGCGCCAGGTCATCATGTACCTCTTGCGAGAGGACTTGAATATCTCGTACCCCTCCATCGGCGAGAAATTAGGAGGCCGCGACCATACCACCGTCATCCATTCGTGCGAAAAGATAAAGGAAGACATAAAATCCAACCAAACGCTGGTGCAGGAGCTGAATCATATACGATCGCTTATCCTCTAGGGCGCGGCATGCGTTGGGGAAAAAGCTGTGGAGAAGCGGGAAAGAGCGCGGGGATAACCTTGAAAATCGAAAGAGGGAAATGGGGACAAAAAAAGGATAACTTCCCGGAAAACGACGAAACAAAATTAGTTGTTCGAACGTAGTGGGGGATATCCACCGATGGGCCCGGAGCTATTTTTTAAAGGACCCTTTGCCAGAGCGCTGTAAAAAGTTATTCACATATCAACACCGGTAATAGTAATAGTAGTTTTCTTTTAAGAATATTAAGAGATATAGTAGGGACATGAAAATCGAATGCATCAAAGACAAGCTGATCGACGGAATCTCCAAAGCTGATCGACTGACCGGCAAGAACCTCTCATTGCCTATCCTGGCGTGCATCTATCTCAAGGCCGTAAAGAATACCTTGGTCATCCGCGCAACCAACCTGGATTGCGGCATAGAGGTCAGGATCCCCGCTAAAGTCGAAGCCGAGGGCGAGGTAGCCCTCCAGGGAGCGGTTCTAAACTCCCTTTTGGCCGGACTGCCTCGCGAAAAGAATATCGTTTTGCAGTCGAAAGACGGAAATCTCCTGGTATCGACTTCGGCGAATACGACCCTTATAAAGACGTTCTCTCCGGACGAATTCCCTACGATCCCAAAGCTTGATACCCAGCGCACCATCGAGATGAGCCCTAAAGTCCTCGTAAAAGGCTTTAAATCGGTCGTATACAGCGCTTCTCAATCGACGGTGAAGCCTGAGCTGTCGAGCGTCTACGTCTACAAGGACGGGGCGGACCTGGTCTTCGTCTCGACCGATTCGTTCCGCCTGGCCGAAAAGAGGATAAAAGTGAAGGAGGATATGGATTTTCCTTCAGTCATCATTCCTGGCAAGAATGTGAACGACATAATCAGGACCCTGGAGAGCTCTACCGAAGACGTCAGAGTGCTCTTTGATAAGAACCAGATCGCTTTCGAGGGCAAGGACGTCTACCTGATGTCCCGCGTCATCGACGCGACGTTCCCGGATTACAAGCAGATCATCCCAAAGGTTTTTGTCACCGAGGTAGTGGTCCTCAAGCAGGACTTCGTGGATTCGCTCAAGACCTCGCACGTGTTCTCGGATAAATTCAATCAGGTCAACGTGAAGGCCCTGCCTTCCAAGAAGTCGTTCATCATCTCGACCAAGAACAGCGATATCGGGGAATATACGAATACCATCGATTCCAGTGTCACCGGGCAGGATGTCGAGATCAATTTCAACCATAAGTATCTTTCGGATTGCTTCCAGTCTATCGACGCCGATAGCCTCTCTATCTCGATCAGCGGCGCCAACAAGCCATTGGTCATGAGGGGGGTTTCCGACAAGTCCTTCACCTATCTGGTGATGCCTATGAATAGGTAATCGACAGGCTTTGATTCGGGGCTTGTCTACCGCTCCATGTTCAATATCTCTGATTATTTCAAGAAATTCGCCCGCCTGGAGGGCGAATCTCTGCTTCAAAAAGAAGCCATCGAACAGGCTCTGAAAGAAGTGTGCGGCATCCCGCATGCGGGCTACAGCCTAAAAAAAGGGGTCCTGACCGTCAAAGGTTCGCCTATGTTGAAGTCAGTGGTCTTTACCAAGAAGCAGCAGCTTCTTGCGGCTCTACAGGCGTCGCTGCCGCAGGGCAGGATCACCGACGTCCGCTAGCTATCGTCCCTCTATCGCGACTTTCAGCGTGACCGTCGTATCTCTTTTGTTATAGATGGAGTCCTGAGTCGAGACGCGTACGGTGTTAGTCTCGCGGATGCTGCCGATATCCTTTGGCGCGAAGCGGAAGATGAATGGTTGACGGTCAAGGGTAGCGGCGAACTGGTCGTTGATATAGAGCGAGGCTTTCTGGACCGAGTATGGCCCAGTCGAATTGACCAGGATGGAGATCGGCTCGTTCAAGCCGTATGTTCGCGCTGGGTCGATTCCTTGGATAGTGACGGTCGAGGCGCTCGACTGGGTATGGAGATTGTCGGTGGCCGTCGGAATGACCGCGCTGGTCTGGTCGGTATAGCCATTTCTGAGCGCCCAGGCGCGCACAGGCGTCTCCCAGCGGATGAATTGAGGGTCGTCCTCTGGATGGGCGGGTGGCGGGCCGAGGGGATCGTTCTTGTCGACCCAATAGAGGATGTCATGGATCGATTGCACCGCTACCTCCTTGCGCGTTTCCGGCGGCGTGAATTCCGTCGCCAGCTTGCCGGTGACGGTGTCTATGGTATAGGTCTGGCCCCCTTGCCAGATGCCTCTCATGACAGGCTTGAGAACGGAGGGGTCGGCGGGCGTCGGCGGCACGAAGCTCTCGTCAGGCAGAGTCGCGAGCGCCTGATGCATGAACGAGCTCCACATCGGCGCCACGATCTGGCCGGCGACCTTCTTGACCATGGGGCTGTTGTCGTTATTGCCTGCCCAGACGCCCACGACGATGTTCGGGGCATAGCCGACAGTCCATGCGTCGCGCGAATCGTTCGTCGTACCTGTCTTTGCCGCTACGTCTCGATCGGGGAAGTAGAGCACGGAATTGGGGCTGTAGGCGGGCGTGCGGGCCTGGTTGTCCGAGAGAATGCTCGATATGGTCTCGGCCACGTTCGCCGGCAGGACGCGGCTCTGCTTGTCGCGGGGCAGGGCCACCTCGGAGCCTTTGGAGTCGAAGACGTGCAGGACCGGCTTGTAAGGGACGCGCACGCCGTCGTTGGCGAAGATGCCGTAGGCGCTCGTCATCTCTAGGAGCGATATCTCGCCGCCTCCCAGCACCAAGGTCAGGCCGTATTGGTCGGCGTTCGTCAGGCTGGTGATGCCCATGTCCTTTGCCAGGGCGAGCGACGGCTTGATGCCGGCCAGATAGAGCGTCTTGATAGCCGGGATGTTGATCGACTGGGCCAGAGCCTCGCGCATGGTGATCGGTCCGCGGAACTTGTCGTCGTAGTTCTGTGGGTTATAGCAGACCTTTGGGTCGATTGAGGGGTCGATCGGCTTGCTCTGTCCCGTCTCGTCCATCAAGCACTGCGTGCTGAATTCCGTCTCTAGGTCAAAGAGCACGGTGTCGGGGGTAAAGCCCTTGATGAAGGCCTCGGAATAGATGATCGGCTTCATGGTCGAGCCGGGCTGGCGGTTCTTGGAGACGGCGACGTTGAATTCTCCGTCGATGGCCTTGTCGAAATAGTCGCGCGAGCCGACCATGGCCAGGATGCCGC
Source organism: Minisyncoccota bacterium (assembly GCA_035714745.1). Classification (GTDB taxonomy): domain Bacteria; phylum Patescibacteriota; class Minisyncoccia; order Phycocordibacterales; family UBA6065; genus UBA6065. Next base: position 37,036 of record DASTLR010000008.1, read on the forward strand.
CGGTCTTTGGGTCCAAGGCGACCAGGGCGGCGTTCGAAGCGGTGAAGTTCTTCTCGTTCGACAGCGCGGTGGTCTTTACCAGGTCCTCGGCCTTGGTCTGGAGGTCGGCGTCCAGGGTAGTGATGACCTTGTAGCCGCCGTCATCCAAGGAGCCTGCGCCCAAGATCTTCTCCAGATAGTCTTTGACGAAGAACACGAAGTGCGGCGCCTTGATGCCGAGGTTGTTCTTGGGCTGGAATTTGACCTGCTCGGCCTTTGCTTCGGCATATTGCGCGTCGGTGATGAAGTGGAGGTCGAGCATCTTGCGCAGGACGGTGTTCTTGCGCGCCTCCAGCTGGGCCACGTTCTTGCCGTAGGGGGAATAATAGGTCGTCGCCTGGGGGATGGCGGCCAGGTAGGCGGCCTCTGCCAAAGTCACGTCCCTGGCGTCCTTGCCGAAGAATTGCCGAGAAGCCTCCTCGACGCCATAGACGCTGCCGCCGTAGGGATTCTCGTTCAGATAGCTCGTCAGGATGGCGTCCTTGCTGAGGGTCTTGTCCAGTTTGATCGCCAGGACCCATTCCTTGAGCTTGCGCGAGATGGTCTTGTCGCCGGTCAGCAAGGTATTCTTGACCACCTGTTGGGTGATGGTCGAGCCGCCCTGGCTGTAGCCGCCGGAAACGATGTTGGCGAGGATGGCGCGGATGATCGAGGTGATCTTGATGCCGTGGTGCTGATAGAAAGTCTCGTCCTCGATCGCCACCGTGGCGTTCTTTATGTAGGGCGAGATGTCGGCGGAAGGCAGGAGGGTGCGCTTGATGCCGTCGTGCAGGTCGTAGAGCAGGACCGTGCCGGTCTTGTCGTAGATCTTGGTCGATTCGGTGACCTTGCGGTTCTCGAAGGAGGACAGGTCAGGCAGGCGGAACGAGGAGATCCATAAGATCAAGACGCTGAGGAACACGAAGATCACAGAGAACGTCAGAATGAGGATGTCGCGTTTGGTGTGGGCTTTGACGTGCTGCCTGAGCCAGCGCAGGCGCCTGAAGGTCGTTTTTTTCATGTGTATTAGTATGATACAGTATTTCTATATATACCAATATGGATAGTACGAAGGAGATCCAGTCTTTTGTGACGCGCGGAATCGAGAACGTCTTTCCTTCCCGCGAAGCGCTCGCGGCCGCGCTTTCGCGCGCGCATGCGGAAGGCAAAAGGCTGACGATCTATCTGGGCATCGATCCGACCGGCCCCACCCTCCATATCGGCCATGCTATCCCCCTCATGAAGCTGGGCGCCCTACAGAAGATGGGCCACCGCATCATCCTCCTTATGGGCGATTTCACGGCCATGATAGGCGACCCGACCGACAAGATGGCTGCCCGCAAGCAGCTCACACGCAAGGAGGTGCTGAACAACCTGAAGCTCTACAAGAAGCAGGCCTCGGTCTTCCTCTCTTTTAGCGGCAGGAACAAGGCCGAGATCAAGTACAACAGCAAATGGTTGGGCAAGATGTCGTTCGAGGACGTGGTCAGGCTGGCTTCGAACATGACCGTCGACCAGATGCTCAAGCGCGACATGTTCAGAGCGCGCATGGACGCGGGCAAGCCGGTCTATCTCCACGAGTTCCTGTACCCCTTGATGCAGGGTTACGATTCCGTGGCTATGGACGTCGACGCCGAGATAGGCGGCAATGACCAGACCTTCAACATGCTGGCCGGGCGCGACCTGATGCGCTCGCTGCGGGACAAAGAGAAGTTCGTCATCGCTACCAAGCTCCTGGTCGACCCGACCGGCAAGAAGATGGGCAAGACCGAGGGCAATATGATCACCCTGGCAGACGAGCCCGCCGATATGTTCGGCAAGGTCATGAGCTGGAGCGATCCGCTCATCATCCCAGGCTTTGAGCTCTGCACGCGCGCTTCGGACGCCGAGATCGCTGCCGAGAGAGCTCTCTTGGACGGCGGAGCCAATCCTCGCGACTCAAAGGCGAAGCTCGCTCACGCCATCGTCGAACTCTACCGGGGCAGGGAGGCCGCCGACAAGGCCCACGAATCGTTCTTCTCCGCCTTCTCCAAGGGCGGTATGCCGGATGACGTTCCGATGGCGGCTGTCGCCAAGGGTGCGTCGCTCGCCGATACGCTGGTCGCGCACCAGATAGTCTCCTCAAAGACCGAATTCAGGCGCCTCCTGACCGAAGGGGCCATCAAAGACCTGGCGAGCGGCCGTCAGCTCGGCCCGGAGGACCAGCTCGTCTCGTCGGACCTCGACCTCAAGATAGGCAAGCACCGCTTCCTCAAGATCAGGGCAAAATAGAGAAAAGCCCCGGATTTCCGGGGCTTTTCTATGGAGGGCTACCAGCTGTCCTCCTCCGTAATGAAGTCTTTGATAGGGTCATCCTCCTCGCCGGACTCTTCCTCGTCGAGGAGGTCGTCGCCCAGCTCCGCTACCTCTTCCTCGTCGTCATCGGAGGCGATCTTCTTTGGGCTTGGGTCGTCCTCCGCCTCGTCCTCGTCGTCCTTGAGCCTGACCGGCTTCTCGTCGAGCTCGCTGATGTCTCGCTGTGGCGCTTCTGCTGGTTGTGTTCTCTTTCGCGGCATGTGTTTTTTCTTGAATATCGCTATTTGTAGCAGATCCCTTTTTGTTTGGGAAGCTTGCCTTCTGTGGAAAAGTATTTTATGAGAGCCTTTCGCAGGCGAAGCAGGTCAGGCCGACGGCGATAGCGTCGTATTCGTCGTCGTAGCGGATGGCGTCGGCGCCCTTTTTGACGTCGATGAGGCGGGGGATCATGGCGATGACCTGTTTCTTGTCGCTCTTGCCGTGGCCGGTGACCGCTACCTTTATCTGGCCGGGGCCGTACTCGTAGACTTTCAAGCCGTGACGCGCCGCCGCGGCCAGTATGACGCCGCGGACCTCCGCCACTTTGGTGGCGGTCTTCTGGTTGACGCTGAAGAAGAGCGTCTCGAGGCAGAGCGCCTGCGGCGCGTAGAGGGCGATGACGCGGTCGAGCTCGGTCGCCACCAGGCCCAGGCGCTGGTCGTGGGGGAGGGCCTTGTCGGTCTGGAAGCACTCAGAATAGACGAGCGATTCGCGCTCGCGGGGATTCTTTTCGAGGATAGCGACCCCGAGGCGCTCGTACCCTGGGTCGATGGCGATGATGCGCATGCGCCTATTCTACTCTACATTCGTGAACACCTCCTGCACCTCTTCGTTCGCCTCCAGCGCCTCGACGAGCTTCTGTAGCAGCTCGAGGTCTGCGTCCGAGAGGTCGACGCTCATGGTGGCCTTCCATGCGGCGCCTTCGCGGGCAAATGCCCATGAGGCGCTGCCTGGGGCCGCCAGGGCGTAGCCGTTGTCGGCCAGGATGTGCTTGACCTCTTGGGCGGCTTTGTTCTTGTTCGTCGTCAGGGCCTCTATCATCAGGGCGCAGCCGCCCGGGCCGTACGCCTCATAGATGATGGATTCCAGGGCCTGGCCAGGCTCGGAGGCTTTCTTGACCGCGCGCTCGATGACCTCGTTCGTCACGTCCTCGGATTTGGCGCGGTCGATGAGGGCGCGCAGCGAGGGCGAGTTCCTGTCGCCTTTGACTTTCTGCGCCTCGGCGGAGATGAGCTTGGAATATTTAGAGTAGAGCTTAGACTTCGCTCCGTCGGTCTTGGCTTTCTTGTCCTTGATCTGCTTCCATTTATTGTGTCCGGCCATATTTTTAACTTATGACTAACAACCTACAACGTACAACGGAAACCTGGCTATAACAACTTCTTGTTGTGGGTTGTCTGGTGTCTGTTGTCGGTTATCTTCATATGCCCATACGCCTTCTCGGTGACCTTGCGGCCGCGCGGGGTGCGCTCGATGAGGCCCAGCTGGAGGAGATATGGCTCGTGCACCTCTTCGATGGTTGCTTCCTCCTCGGCTAGGGAGGCGGCCAGAGTGTTCAGGCCCACCGGCCCGCCGCCGAATTTGTCGATGAGGGTGCGCAGGAGCTCGCGGTCGGCCTGGGTCAGGCCCAGCTCGTCGATGCCGAGCATGGAGAGGGCGCGGTCGACGATCTCGACCGAGACGGTCGCCTTTTCCACCTGGGCCAGGTCGCGCACGCGCTTGAGGAGGAAGTTTGCCGTCCTCGGCGTGAAGCGGCTGCGCTGGGCGATCTTCTCCGACGATTTTTCGTCGATGTCGATCTTCAGGAGCTTGGCCGAGCGGTGGATGATGGTCTGGATCTCCTTGTCCGTATAGAATTCCAGCCTAAAGGTGCCGCCCGAGAAGCGCGAGCGCAGCGGAGCCGAGAGCATGGCCACGCGCGTGGTGGCGGCGATGAGGGTGAAGGGAGGGAGCTCCAGCTGGATGGTGCGGGCGCTCGGGCCCTTGCCGATGATGATGTCGAGCGAGCCCGACTCCATGGCGGGGTAGAGGACTTCCTCGATGTTCTTGTTCAGGCGGTGGATCTCGTCGATGAAGAGGATGTCGCCCGCAGCCAGGTTCGTCAGGATGGAAGCCAGGTCGCCGACCTTCTCGATGGCCGGACCCGAGGTGGCCTTTAGCTGGGAGGCTGTCTCTTTGGCGATCAGATGGGCCAGGGTGGTCTTGCCCAGGCCGGGAGGGCCATAGAAAAGGACGTGCTCGGGCGGGTGCTTGCGCTCGGCGGCGGCCTTCAAAAGGACCTTGAGGTTCTCCTTGATGGTCTTTTGACCGATATATTCGTCCCAGGACGACGGGCGCAGGGTCGTATCCAGGAAGAGCTCGTCGGCGCTGATGTTCTTGGGAGTACTTGACATATAGGATGCTTTGTGCTAAGATACCACCGTAGTCGATTCTCGGCCTTTTCCGATCATTCCAGGGTATAAATCTCTAAGCAATTAAACCTTCGGTTTACTGGGCGAAACTCATAGGACGCTCTGGTTAGACTCCGGTCTTCCTACTGGGGCTATCCTACGACCTCGCCCTAGCTTTCGATGCACTTCGCAAGTATTGCTTAGAGATTTATGCTCTGGAACTTTCTTTTTCCATACTACTCCTCCCATCTGCGGACGCAATACTCGTTTTCCAAGGGAACACGGGGCCGAAGGGCAGGCAACTAGCTCTCATTCCTCTCGTTACGCCGCCTTTTTGAATGACGACCTCTTTTCTTCGTTCAAGGCCTCTTCAAGGACGTGGTGAAGGCGCTGAAGCTCCATCTCGTGAGCCTTGTGCTCGTTCTGGAACTTCGCCAGCTCGCGCTGGGCGATGAGGAGCGCCGCTTTGTCGCGCTGCAGGTTCCTTTCGTGCTCGCGCTTCTTCTCCTCGGCTTCCTTGAGGCCGGCTTCAGAGGCGCGGATGGCTTCGTTGAGCTTTTGTACGGCGACTTCTTTCTCTTGGAATTCGTGCGCGCTCCTATCCATGGCCGCCTCGAGCGCGTGGACCTGCGCGGTGATGTTCTGTGATTGTATACCCATAGGCATTCTTTGATTATTATTCCTCCAAACTGATAACCCTTTGGACCTCGTCGAGCGAGGTGACACCCTGGAGGACCTTGATGACCCCGTCCTCGAGCATGGTGAGGAGGCCCTGAGGGCGCGCCGCCTTGGCGATATCCTTTTCGCTCGTCGAATACTCGACGAGCTTGTTGATCTCCTCGGTGACGAGGATGCCCTCGTAGACGCCGATGCGGCCGCGATAGCCGGTGCCGTTACATTTGTCGCAGCCAACGGCCTTCCAATACTTCTCGGTCGAAGCCGGTGCCTGCGAGCGGTCGACGATGCCAGCCACTACCTTGTCGACCGTCTCCTTGTCGCTGCCCGCGATCATCTCCTCCTTTTTGCAGGCAGGGCAGAGCTTGCGCACCAGGCGCTGGGCCAGGGCGATGGTCATGGCCGACGAGATGACGCGCGGATTCACGCCCAGGTCGATGAGGCGGGGAAAGGAGCCGGCGGCGTCGTTGGTGTGGAGGGTCGAGAAGACCAGGTGGCCGGTCAGGGCCGAGTTGATGGCCGTGGTGGCCGTCTCGCTGTCGCGGATCTCGCCGACCATGATGACGTCAGGGTCCTGGCGCAGGGCCGAGCGCAGCCCCAGGGCAAAGGTATAGTTCTTTTCGGCGTTCACCTGGGTCTGGACGATGCCCGGCAGGTGGTATTCGATCGGGTCCTCGATGGTGATGATCTTTATAGCCGGAGTGTGGATCTTGCGCAGGAAGGCGTAGAGGGTGGTGGTCTTTCCGGAACCTGTCGGGCCGGTGGTCAGGATCATGCCGTTCGGGCGCTCGATCTCTTTGAGAAGGATGCCGAGGAGCTTGGCCGGGATGCCCAGCTCCTCGAGGGGCACCTGGATCGATTTCGGATTGAGGATGCGGAGGACGATCGACTCGCTGTAGGCGCCCGGCAGGATGGAAGTGCGGATCTCGATGTCGTCCTGGCCGATCTTCACGCTGAAGCGGCCGTCCTGGGCCTCGCTCTTGATGTTGAGCTTGAGGCCGGAGAGGAGCTTGATGCGCGAGAGGAGCAGGTTAAAGGTCTCCAGGTCGAAGCGCATGATATCGGTGAGCACGCCGTCCAGGCGATAGCGCAGGCGGACGTAGTCTTCCTCGGGCTCGACGTGGATGTCCGAGGCTTTGACGGCCAGGGAGCCTGCCAGGACGATCTCCAGGATCTTTGAAATGCGGAAGCCGCGCTTGAGCTTGAGGATCTCGGCGATCGAGGCGCGGACGTCTTCGACGCTCTTGATCTTGTCGACAAAGGATCGGATATCCTCGCTCGATACCTCGAGGGCGCCGGCCTTGGTCTCGGTGGAGAAGGAGAGGTCTGCATAGCGCGACCAGGCTTTTTCCAGCGAGAGGGGGGAGGCGACGACCAGGGTGGCCTCGTAGCCCTTGCGCTCCAGGCTGTCGACGGCCTCGCGAGTCTTGTCGTTCTGCGGCGAGACGACGGCGATCTTTATGCGCTTGCCGACCAGGCTAAAGGGAGCCAGGCGCGCCTCGCGGGCCTCTTTTTCAGGGATAACGCGCAGGGCGTCCATGTTGATCGGCACCGGGCCGAGGTCCGCGTATTCCAGGCCATGGCGGCCGGCGATGATCTGGGCGACGTCTTCCTCCTCGCGCTTCTTGAACTCGTCGAGCTTCTTGTCCTGCTTGTCTTCGTCAAAGGTTACGGTCATGGAGATATTTTAGCACGACCCTGCTCGGCTTTGTGATTTTGGAGGGTATGGATATTCGCCTGCTGGCGAATTCCTCGTGCTCGCCCCGTCGGGCTCGCAAGCCCCTCCAAGATCACAAAGCCGAGCAAGGAAGCGGTGGAACGCCTTCGTGGACCTGCCGGAGCAGTATTGACAGCATGGTATTAAAGGTGTATAATAGAAGAAGTGAGCGTGGTATGGCGCCGCGCTTCGGAAATCCTGGTCGGTCTCCTTTTTCCATGAAAACCTCGAAATTCGTTCTTTTTAGCGTGATGGCGGCGGTCGCATTCCTTTCTTTTGGCTGCGCGCATCGGGCCGATCCGAACTGGCGGCCGTCGGCCCGGGTCGACTTCGTCAATTCGACGCCGGGCGCCCACGTCCGCGTGCGGGACAACTACGACAACACGTGGAGTCCCTTCGTTCCGTATGGCCAGAGCGTCTGGGTGCCGCTCCATATGAGCTACTACTCCGTCATCGCCTCGGCGACGGTGGAAGTGGTGGCGAACGGACGGAGCAGCATGCTGCCCTATCAGAACAGCTGGAGCACCGGGCAGGGCGGGATCTTTTACGCCAACGTCCTGGTCCAGGGCGGCGGCCGGGGTCCAAGCGTCTCGCTCGTAGCCTCGACGGCGTATTGAGCGGCGGTTTCGGCCCAAGCGCCTGCTTTTCGAAGGCTCGCCTCGCGCGGGCCTTTTTCATTTCTCTGTGTATATAATGCAGGCATGATATCGAGAAGCCTGGAAGAGACGGCAAAGATCGCTGCCGATCTGGCAAAGAGCCTGGAGCCGGCGGCAGGCGGGGGAGCGACGGTCGTCGCCCTCTCGGGCGACCTGGGCGCGGGCAAGACTACGTTCGCAAAGGCGTTCGCGGCGGCTCTCGGCCTGCGTCCAGAGGACGTCACCAGCCCGACCTTCGTCATCGAGAAGCGCTTCGATATCGGCGACCATGCGCATTTCCGCCGCTTCATCCATATAGACGCCTATCGGCTGGAGAAAGCCGGCGAGGTCATGCGCCTGGGCTGGGCCGAGACCGTGGCCGATCCGGCGAACCTCGTCCTCATCGAATGGCCCGAGAACATCGGCGACGCCCTGCCGGCGGACGCGGTGCGGGTCAACTTTGCATATGTGAGCGAAGAGGCAAGGGAGATAGTCGTTCAATAAAAAAGCCGCTCATAGAGCGGACCGGAGGGTTTTACGAAACGAACGGAGGCAAAGAGTTCCAAAGAGCAGACCAGCTGTCGCTAGCGAGAGCTGTGAAGTGCTCCCTGAATTCCAGAGAAAGCGGGCTTGAATCGCCGAGGGGGTCGCCTTTCGCAAGATCGTTGATCCGTAGAACGCACATATGGCAGAGCGGCAGGTCTTCGAGGCGACCGGAAGCATACAGCATGCAGGCGGCGCGGTAGAGGTCATTGGCGCCGACGATCCAGCCGACCCAGAATTTTTCCTTTACTAGGTCGGCCCGCCCATAGCGCGCGGCTTTTTCATCTTCGTGGATGTTGTGTCGAATTTCCCAACGCTCGACGGTTTGGGGGCCTTTGCCGGGCTGTAAGTCGCTTTCACGGCTTAAGCTTGTCAGGTGCCGCTCGAAAAGGACGGCTAGGATTTCGTCAGGTTTGAATGAGGCCATAAGGGGAGGTTCTGGTCCGTATTCTCCATACATTGAAGACGGGGTCAAGGACCATAGCGTTGCTTCAAAAATGAGCTATGCTGTAGCCATGTCCAAACGCCTCATCCTCCTCGACTCTCACGCCATCCTCCATCGGGCGTACCACGCCCTGCCTGACTTCGCTACCTCGAAAGGCGAGGCTACGGGCGCTCTCTATGGCCTCTGCACCATGATCCTCTCGGCCGTGGAGAAGCTCAAGCCTGACTATATCGTGGCGGCCTACGACTTGCCCAAGCCGACCCATCGCCACGAGGCCTACAAGGACTACAAAGCCGGTCGGGCAAAGACCGACGACGCGCTGGTCCAGCAGATCATCCGCTCGCGCGACATCTTTGCCGCCCTCGGCATCCCTGTCTATGATAAGGAAGGCTTCGAGGCCGACGACATCCTGGGCACCATCGTCGAGAAGACCCGTCCTCAGTGGGAGAAGAAAGGCGACCTGGAGGTCATTATCGCTTCAGGGGACATGGATACCCTGCAGCTGGTCTCGGGCGAGAAGGTGCGCGTCTATACTCTGAAGAAAGGCATCAAGGATACCATCATCTACGACGAGGAGAGCGTGCGCGAGAGGTTCGGCTTTGGGCCGGAGCTTTTGCCGGACTACAAGGGCCTGCGCGGCGATCCATCGGACAATATCATCGGCATCAAGGGCATCGGCGAAAAGACCGCCACCGCCCTCATCACTGCTTTCGGCGGCATCGAGGGCATGTACAAGGCCCTGAAAAAAGACAAGGGATCCTTTGCCAAGAAAGCCGGCCTGACGCCGCGCCTAGTCCAGATCATCGAAGAGGGCCAGGAGGACGCGGAATTCTCCAAGGTCCTGGCTACTATCCGCCGCGACGCGCCGATCGACTGGGCCTTGCCGGCCCAGACCTGGCGCGAGGCCATCGACGTCGAGAGGGCGACCAAGCTCTTTGCCGAGCTGGAGTTCCGCGCTATGGCGACGCGGTTAAAGCACGTCCTGGGAAGGGATGTCTTGGCAGAAGCCGAACGGAATGACTCTGCGGAGGCTTCCGCAGCGCGACGGCGCGAGGACGAGGGCCTGGTCCATCAGGACCAGAGCCCGTACTCCGCAGAGTCATTCCGCGAGGCTGCTGTCATGCTCTGGCTGGTCAAATCCGACATGACCGACCCGTCGCCCCAGGACATCATGGAATTCACCGGCGCCAAGACCTTTGACGAGGCGTACCAGACCCTCGCCGCCGAGGTCAAGAAGCGCGGCCTCTCGCGCGTCTGGGAAGAGATCGAGAAGCCGCTTATGCCCATCGTCGACAAGATGAAGGGGGACGGGGTGAAGATCGACGTCGCGTATCTGGAGAAGCTGGGCGCCGAATACCACAAGGAGCTGGCGACCATCGAGAAGTCTATCCATCGCATGGCCGGCGTCGAATTTAACATCGCCTCGCCGAAGCAGCTGGGGGAGGTCCTCTTCGTCAAGCTGGGCCTGAAGCCCTCGAGCGGCCGCCAAAAGAAAACGGCCGGCGGCGCCCTCTCGACCAAGGAGTCTGAGCTCGAAAAGCTGGCGGACGAGCATCCGATCATCGACGAGATCCTCAAATACCGTGAGCTGGCCAAGCTTCTGGGCACCTATATCGATACTATCCCGACCTATGTAGACGAGAACGACCGCATCCACCCGACCTCCATTCAGGCCGGCGCCGCTACCGGCCGCATGGCCACCAAGGACCCGGCCATCCAGAACATCCCGAACCGCACCGACCTGGGCCGCCGCATCCGGAACGCCTTTATCGCCGAGAAGGGTTGGAAGCTGGTCGCCTTTGATTACTCCCAAATCGAGCTCCGCATCGCCGCCTTCCTTTCACAGGACGAGACGTTCGTCGACATCTTCCGCAGGGGAGAGGACGTCCACGCCGCCGTGGCGGCCCAGGTCTTTGGCGTGCCGGTCGATTCCGTGACCAAGGCCATGCGCTCCCAGGCAAAGGTCATAAACTTCGGCGTGATGTACGGCATGGGCGTGACGGCCTTGCAGAAGAACATGGGCGTCGACCGCAAGGCGGCCCAAAAGTTCTACAACGACTATTTCGAGAGGTTCCACGGCCTGGCCGGCTACCTGGCCGCCGTAAAGGCCGAGGCCGCGCGCAAGGGCTATACCGAGACCTATTTCGGCCGCCGCCGCTACTTCGAGGGCCTCAGGTCAAGGCTGCCCTTCATCCGCGCCGCCGCCGAGCGCATGGCCATCAACGCGCCCATCCAGGGCACCGAGGCCGATATCGTCAAGCTGGCCATGGTCAGGATCGACGAGTACATCCGCGCGAAAAAGCTGGGCGATCAGGCCCGCATCCTCATGCAGGTGCACGACGAGATCGTCATCGAGGCCAAGGACGCCGTGGTACGGAAGATCGTTCCGGACATCAAGGAGATCATGGAGGGCATCATCCCGCCCAAGGACATCCAGGGCATCACCATCGTCGCCGAGGCCAAAGCAGGGGAGAATTGGGGGGAGATGGAGAAGGTATAATCAAGCGATGCTCTACGTCATCCACGGCACCGACATCGAGAAGGCGCGCGAGAAATCGCATGCGCTGTTCGAGGCGCTCCGGGCGAAGAAGCCGGACGCTTCGGCGGGCATCGTGCGCGGCGAGGAGGTGACGCCGGAAAAGATCGAGGAGTGGACCCAGACGCAGGGATTGTTCGAGAACAAGCAGATCATCTTCCTGGATAGGACGCTCGAGAATCCCGACATCCGCGAGGTCATGCTCGACCGGATCGACGCCATCCGGGAATCGCCGAACATCTTCATCTTCTTCGAGGGCAAGCTTACGAAGGAAGTCCTGAAAAAGCTGGAGAAGCGCGCCGAAAAGATCACCGAATACGAGGCCGCCGCGGGCGGCACGGCGAAAAAGGATGGCTCATTCTTTGCCCTGGCCGACGCTCTGGGCTCGCGCGACAAGAGATCTCTCTGGATCCTCCTCCGCGAAGCCCTTGATCAAGACGCCGCGCCCGAGGAGATCCACGGCATCCTCTTTTGGCAGGCAAAGTCGCTCGCTCTGGCGGCACGCTGCGCCTCGGCGGGCGAGGCCGGCCTCAATCCCTTTGTCTATGGCAAAGCCAAGCGCTTCGTCTCGAACTTCAAGCCGGGAGAGGTCGACGCCCTCCTTACGAAGCTCGTTTCCATGTATCATCGCGCCCATCGCGGCCAGGCGGATTTCGCCGTGGAGCTGGAGAAGCTGGCGCTCGATATCTAGCGGCCGCTCCGCGCCTTTTGGAGCAAGAAAAAGCCCCGCGCGATGCGGGGCCGGTAGTTCGACTCTCTTGGCTAGCCGTTGGCAAAGGCCGGGTCGAAAGCCGCGAAGCGCGACTTGGGCGCCGGGGCGAATCGCGGAGCGGCGGGACGGGGATAGTTCGCGGCGGTCCTCGGGAGGATCCTCCGGAAACCCCATTCTTCGATCGAGAACAGAAAATCGGTGACAGGTTCGCAGATGATCCGCTCGTTCCCGTCGGCGCCGACGATGCGGCCCTTGGCGACGCAGATACCGCCCGAGGCGACGGTGCGCTTTCGGGTGCTGCGCTCGCTCTGGGGGATGGCGTCCAGGAGGCTCCGTGACAGGGGGAATTTCTTGGAAGGATCGTCGACGTGGCAGGCCACGAGGATGTTTCCCGAGATCGCTTGTCCGCTTTCAGTGCAGCTGGTCATGGTGTGTGCTTCGAAGAGCTCGCGATAGACCCTCGCGCAGGGTATGTTCCGTGGATGTACGGAGCAACCCGTATAGACTAGCTCCGAGGCCATAGAAAGTCAAAGCGCCATGGAAATTCTGCGGTTCTGTGGTACTATCGCGATACGACGGCGGCCGTACGGCCATACCCGCCCATAGCTCAGTCGGTAGAGCAGCTCCCTTTTAAGGAGAGGGTCCCAGGTTCGATTCCTGGTGGGCGGACTAAGTGTTCCCTATGAAGCGCCAGATCTGCATCCTCCTCCACGATATCCGCTCGGTCTACAACGTCGGGGCGATCTTTCGCACCGCGGATGCGGTCGGCGTCTCAAAGATCTATCTGACGGGCTATTCGCCGACGCCTCTGGATCGCTTTGGCCAGCCGCGCTCTGATTTCGCCAAATGCGCCCTGGGCGCCGAGCGCTCTGTGCCGTGGGAATACGCCAAGACTCCGGACGATATCGTCGCAAGGCTCAAGGCCGATGGTTTTTCGCTCCTCTGCGTCGAACAGGCTCCGCGATCGGTCGATTATAAAAAAGCGGAGCCGCCGGCCCGCTCGCTCGTGGTCTTTGGCAATGAGGTCGCAGGAATATCGAAAGAGTTGCTCGAGATCTGCGACGTCGTGGCCGAGATCCCTATGCGCGGCGAAAAGGAGTCGCTGAACGTCTCGGTCTCCGCCGGTATCGTCCTCTTTCGCTGGTTCGACAGATAGGCGTCCGCGCTAGTATGTCAGGGCGTCGACGACCTTGCCTTTGGCGTCGACGAGCTTGATGATGTCGCTCGAATCGCCCCACAGCTCGACGGTCTGGCCCAGGAATATCCTCCATTCGTTCGTGTAGAAGCCCGATTCTTCGCCGTGGCGGGCGGCGCACTCTTTGTAGGTCATCGTTCCCGAATACGCCGATTTGCGGAGGGCGGGGACGAGACGAGACGCGCCCGACAGATAGCTGCTGCAGGCGTCGACGCGGAAGTTGCCGCCCACAGGAGAGACGCCGGTCGAGACGACGACGCGGTCTCCGGGAGCGAGCCAGATGTCCTGCTTGGCCGCCGACTGGGGCAGGGGAATAGTGCCGTCGAAATAGCCGCCTTCCAGGGTCAGGCCGGATATCTTGATAGGCGTGCTCGCTAGGCCGCTCGCCACTAGGCGCAGGTATTCGGCGTTCGGGTCCTTGGCCCGCGCTCCGGCCACGCCGTCGAACGACAGGCTGTGAGTCAGGACGGAGGTGGCGTGGATGCGCTCGGCCTCTTTCGATTTGGCGAAGAAGTTCTCGATGGCGGTCTCGGCGTGCCTGATGACTTCGGCAGGCGCGTCGGGCAGGTTGAGGGTCGCTTTTGCCGCGCTTGGCGCTCCGGCGTAGTAGCGGCCGTAGACCTCGCCGGTGTCGACCGGGGCCAGGGGCTTGATGTACGCCCCTTCGTGAGCGCTCTGCCTATCGGCTCCGCCGTTCCAGAACCAGATGATGCCGATGACAGCCAGCCCGCCCAGGAGCCAGCCAAATTCTTCCCACAGCTTTGAAAAGAGGCCTTTGATGATATCCATGCCGCTAAGTATAGAGCTTCTGGTGGCCATCGCAATAATGTCCGCTCCTGCCGCCGACGACCAGGCGGCGGATGGTGCCGTGGCAGCCGCGCCGGCCGCAGGGCTCGCCGGTCCGGCGGTAGGCGTTATGACGGCCCTGAAAGGCGCCGCGCTCGCCATGGATGTTGCGATAGTCTGACATCGAGTCTCCGCCGAAGTCGATGCCGCTCGCGAGCGTCTCGCGCATGGCAGAGAACATCAGAGGGAGCTTCGCGGCAGGGATGGCCCGCACGATCGAGAGGGGATGGACGCCCGCGCGCCAAAGGATCTCGTCCGAATAGATGTTGCCGATGCCCGAGACCGTCTGGTGGTCCATGAGCACAGTCTTTATCGGGCCCTCCGGTCGGGCAAGCAGGGCGGATTTGAAATCGGCTACAGTAAAATCCGGGTCGAGAGGCTCGGGTCCGTGCTCGGAAAGGTGGACCGATTGGGACATAGAGGCTGTCTCTACCAGGGTGACCTTGGCGAATTTGCGCATATCGCAGAGGGCCAGGCTGTAGCCGTTGGTGAAATTCAGGATGAAATGGACGAAGCGATTGAAGGGGTCGTCTCTCAATGGTCCCGGATCGGTCGCGACCCATGCTTTGCTTTTCTGCACGTACCTGCCGTACATGACGTGCCCCGTCATCTTCATATGGATGAGGATAGTCTTGCCATTCGACAGATGGATTAGCACGTTCTTGCCGCGGCGCGAGGTGTCGGCGATGATCGCTCCACGCACGGCTTTTCGGAAGCGGGCAAAGAACGCTGGGTCGGCGATGTTGTCCTTGCCGACGTGGAAGGCACTGCCATAGTCAGTCCAAGCGTCCTTGATGGTCAGGCCCAGGGCCAGCTTTTTGATGCCATTGACCGTCGTCTGTACTTCAGGCAGTTCGGGCATATGGCAAAGGCTATCGCACCTTGGCCTTATTTACAAAAAAAAGAGCGCGCGGGCGCTCTTGTCGAGATGGTCGGCGGCTAGTGCCGCGAACGATATATCATGACGGCGACCGCCGCCGCAAAGGCGAGGGCCGCGATGAGGACGAGATATCCCTTGCGGAAGACGGCGATGATGTCGCCCATGCCTTCGTCTGATTCGGCGTCTCGGCCGAGATGATCCTGTTCGAAATGGTCGTGGAGGGGCATTCGGGGAGGGGTGAGGGTCTGCGCCAAGACTACTCCCGCTTCACCGCTTCGTCAATTTCTCCAACTCCTCGCGCGCGACTGCGGCGTCGCTCCAAGGGACCTTGGTGTTCTTTGGCCCCATGATGTAGGGATCGGTGCCCTTGCCGGTGATGAGCACGGCGTCGCCTGGGCGGGCCATGCGCAGGGCGGTATGGATGGCCTCGCGGCGGTCCATGACGAGGTAGGGGGTCTTTGTGGTGATGGCGCTGGCCATGTCCGCGACGATCTTCATTGGGTCGTCGTCGTAGGGGTCCTCGTTGGTCAGGATGATCTCGTCGCAGTCGCGCTCGGCGATGCGGGCCATCTCGTCGCGCTTCCAGACGTCGCGGCCGCCGCCTGTATTGCCCAAGACGCAGATGCGGCGCGAGCCCCGGTAGACTTTGTAAAGCTTTTCGAGCGAGTCCGGCGTGTGGGCATAGTCGACAACGACTGTGAAGTCCTGACCGGCGTCCACCTTCTCCACTCTGCCGCGGATTCCTGCCAGCTTCTCGATGGCCCGCTTGCAGGCCTCGAGCGTCACGCCGAGCTCCTGGGCCATATAGATCGCCGCTAGCTCGTTCAGTATATTGAATTCGCCCGAGAGGTTCGAATGGATTTTCGTTCCATGCACGGTCATGTCGAAGCCCTCCTTGTGGAGCTCGTAGGGCTGGGCGTCGGCCAGGGAGTAGCCGATGCGCAGGTCGAAGTCCTTGGCCATGAAGCGAGGCGTTTCCTTGTCCTCTGCGTTCGCCACCAGGATGCGCTCAGGCTTGCGGGAGCGCGAGACGGCCTCGGCGATGGCGAGCTTGGCCTGTACGTAGCTCTCGTACGAGCCGTGCGCCTCGATGTGCTCGGGGGCCAGGTTGGTAAAGATCAAGCCATCGAAGTCGATGAACCTATGGCGGTGCAGGGCTGCTCCCTGGGAAGTGACCTCGACGACGGCATGGCTGCAGCCCGCGTTGACGGCCCGGCGCAGGAAGCGCTGGAGGAACATGCGCCCCGGCATGGACATCTTGAAGAGGTTCTCCTCGCTCCTCTCGCCGACCTTGAAGCGGATGGTGTTCGAGAGGGCGGTCTTGTACCCGGCCTCTTCGAGGATGGCGTTCAGGATCTCGGTGACGGACGACTTGCCCTTGGTGCCCGTGACGGCGATGACGGTCAGGCGCCGCGAAGGGAAGCGATATGCCAGAGCGGCAACGAGCGCCATGGAATAGTGATAGAACGGCTGGGCCCAGGCAAAGACCTTTCGTGGTATGAGGGCGCGGACGCGGTAGAGGATGGAGTCGAGCATGGTTTATTTGCCTAGGATCTTGAGGGCTTTCTTGACTCTCTCGCCAGTGTCGGTGATGGATTGATCAACTGATTTGAGGGCTTCGCGAGCCTCGGCGTGCTTGAAGCCCAGGGCTTTAAGGGCCTCTAGGGCGTCGACTTCGTCGCGGAGCGAGATGCCGTCGCTCTCTTCGCCGCCGAACTTGCCCTTGAGCTCAAGGACGATCTTGTCGGCGAGCTTCTTGCCCACGCCGGAGACCTTGGTCAGGTGAGAGGTGTCGCCGGTCGAGACGGCCTTGCGGATGTTCGCCACCGACGAGACGTTCAGGATGCCCAGGGCGGTCTTTGGCCCGATGCCCGAGACCGAGATGAGGAGCTCGAAGAAGCCGAGCTCGTCCTTTGTAGGGAAGCCGAAAAGGGTGTGGGCGTCCTCGCGCACGGCCAGGTGGGTCCAGAGGGATATCTCGCGGCCCTCGCGCGCCTGTTCGGCTGTCGCCGCTGTGACGAAGGCCTTGTAGCCGACGCCGGCCACGTCCACGACCAGGGCGCGCTCCTCCTTGTCTATGATGGTGCCTTTTATATGGGTGATCACGCGCCCAGTATAGCAAATACCACGCAAAATACCGTCCGGAGACGGTATTTCGGGCCTGCTTCAGCTTCGATGCTGTACGGGGGCTTTCGCTCCACAGGTCTAGCAAGTATAGGGCGTCGGCAGGGCTTGAGTCGATATGAAATAAGTTATTGAATTTTCTTTATCATTTCTTTATCGCTGATTTCCTAGATTCGCCATCCTATCTATACTGGGAGGGGACGTAGAAGGAGTAGAGGCGGCATGATAAGGAGGTTCAGACTCCTGCCGCTTGCCGTGGTAATCGTTCAAAGAGTCGAGCATATTTCAGAATATTCCCACAGAGGCGACGATGAATATTGGCCTTTGGTCCGGCAGAACGTGACGGTCGTTCTGAGACGTGTCGGCAACGGCGCCACACATTTCTATAGCGTCATGGATTAGCGCGCGGTTCAGGCCCTAAACTTGCATTTAGAGCGCTCTGCTGGTAGAGTAACCGCCACATATGGCAATCACATCTTCAGCGAAAAAGGCGCTCAGGGCTTCGAAAAAGAAGCGCGTCTTCAATATCAGGCACCGCGACGCCGTCTCTGATGTCGTCAAAGAAATCAAGAAGCTGGTGGCGGCAGGCAACAAGGGCGAGGCCATGAAGCTCCTCCCAAAGGCCTACGCAGAGCTCGACAAGGCGGCAAAGACCAATTACCTGAAAGCCAACACGGCATCCCGCAAGAAATCCCGCCTCTCGGCCCTGATCAGGAAGGCGAAATAAGAAAGCAAGAAAGCGGATCAAGGCAAGAAAAATCCCCGGCTCTCCGGGGATTTCTCTATTCAGGAATCGACCCTTACAGGGTCAGTGTCCTGTTTGGATTTTCTTTTCGCTCGGAGAGCTCAAGAAAATCTCAAACAGGCTTCTATTCCTGCACGGACGCCCGCTGGGCGTCCTCTTGAGCACCATATGAAAAGATCCCTTGTGAGGGACCTTTTCATATGGTGCTCTCGGCAGGAATCGAACCTGCATTTCTTCCTTCGCAGGGAAGTGTCCTATCCATTGAACGACAAGAGCGCGAAACCGCCTCTGACTGCTCTAACTTACAGGAAAACGGCCAAAAGTAAACTCGGCGCCGGATCAGAAGCCCAGCCTCTCGAAGACGGTATGCATGAAATTCTGGGGGAACTTCTCTGATCTCAGGTGCCGCTCGAGGTGCTCGCGGAGGTCGTCGAGGCCGTCATGCATGATCGGCACGGTGATCAAGGGGACGATGGGCTTCTTCGAGCGTAGGACCAGGCGCGGGCCGTGGTGGTGCTCCTCGTCGACCGAGAACGATTCGAGCTCGGCGTAGGGGAAGAGGGTCTTGCCGATGACGACGCCCCTGTCCGTGACCTCGACCGAGACGACGTTCGGCGGCCGCGAGGCGAAGACCGCCAGGGTGAAGGCCGCGATGGCCAAGACGACGCCGAAGAGGATGTCGCCCAGGATGATGGCCGTGACGACCAGGGCGGCGGTGATGATGCCGACGGTCCAGTACCAGTCGTTCGACTTTTCGAAGTGGATGTATTCAGGCGTCTGCCACGAGAATTTCGCCATGCGGGAATTATACCACCAATCTTTGCCCCGCGGTCGGCTTTGTTGTAAGTTGTAGGGGCGGCAAAGAGCGATACTTGACGGATAGGTGCCGGAGTGGTCTAACGGAACAGTCTTGAAAACTGTCGTCCCTTTACGGGGACCGTGAGTTCGAATCTCACCCTATCCGCATAACGTCATATGAGACTCCTAGGCATCGATTACGGCAAGAAGAGAGTGGGCGTGGCCCTGTCTGACGACAAGGGCTTGATGGCGTTCCCAAAGGCGGTTTTGCCGAACGACAACTATCTCTTTACCGAGGTGCGCCGGCTGATCGAGTCGAACGAGATCGATACGGTGGTGGTAGGGGAGTCGAAGGATTACGCTATGAGGGACAATTCCATTATGTCCAAGGCGCGCGCGTTCGCCGATGAGCTCAAGCGCGAGCTCGACGTCGTAGTGGTATACGAGCCGGAGCTCCTGACCTCGCACCAGGCCGCGCAGACCGGGCACGCTTTGGGAAAAACGGATATGATAGACGCGTCTGCGGCCGCGATTATCTTGCAAAGCTACATAGACAGGAAGAAGGAAGGGGAGAGAATTTAGAATCTGGGATTTAGAATTTAGAATCTTGAACATGATTTCATACGACGATTTCGCAAAGGTGGAGATAAAGGCAGGCAAGATCCTCTCGGCCGAAAAGGTTCCCGAGACCGACAAGCTGCTCAAGCTCTCGGTCGATTTCGGCCCGCTGGCCCAGACCGTCGCTACGCTCTCGGTCGACGGCGCCCCGGCGGCCGAAGTGCAGATGACCGAGATGAAGCGCGACGTTCGCCAGATTGTCTCGGGCATCTCGATGTATTTCCCTGACCCTCAGGCCCTCGTCGGCAGGAAGTGCATGTTCGTCACCAACCTGGAGCCGCGCACCATCAAAGGCCTGCAGTCGAATGGCATGCTTTTTGCTCTGTCGACGAACGACGGCAAGTTCTCGCTCCTCGAGCCAGGCGCCGATATCCCCGAGGGCACCAAGGCCAAATAATATGTTCGAATTCCTGCAGCCGCAGCACCTGATCGCCGTCGCGGGCCTGGCCGGCGTCATCGCCGCCGTTTTCGCCGAGTCGGGGCTATTCTTTGGCTTCTTTTTGCCGGGCGATTCGCTCCTCTTTACCGCGGGCCTGGTGGCTTCGCAGGGCGCGCTCGATATCTGGTGGCTGGTCATAGGCTGCGCCATAGCCGCCATAGTGGGCGACAGCGTGGGCTACGCATTCGGCAAGAGGGTGGGACCCGCGCTCTTCTCGCGCGAGGATTCTCTCTTCTTCCATAAAAAGCATGCCGAACGGGCCAAGGCCTTCTATGGCCGGCACGGCCGCAAGGCGATCGTCCTGGCCCGCTTCGTGCCGATCGTCAGGACCTTTGCCCCTATCGTGGCGGGCGTCGGCGGCATGGCCTATCGCACCTTTGTCGCTTTTAACGTCATCGGCGGCGTGGTATGGACCTTCCTTCTGACCCTGGCCGGCTATTTTCTGGGTCGGGCCTTTCCCCAGACCGAGAGGTATCTCTCGTATATCGTCGTCGGCATCATCGCCGTCTCGCTCGTGCCTGTAGCGGTCGAATGGCTCCGCGGCCGCGCCGCCGCTCGAAAGGCCGCTGCGGACCTGTAGTATAATCTGTGGGTGAATTCTTTCATCAAAAAGGCGTTTCCCGTCCCTCGCGCCCTCATCATGGCCGACGTCTCGGTCGATACGAACGACGGCGAGCTGCGCTTCTTTGAATTCTCGCGCAAGGCGGGCACGCTCCGCCCGAAACGCTGCGGCGTCCTGGAGTTCCCGCGCACCCATGGCCCGGGCAGCGAGGAGAACGCCGCCCAGGCGGCTGCCGCCCTCAAGAAGTTCGCCGAGAGGTACGGCTATCAGACTGTCCAGTGCGTCATCCACGAGGGCGACGCCTATATCTTCAAGCAGAAGGTCCCGACGACCGATCCCTCGCTCCTGCGCGCCGCCATCGAAGCCTCGCTCGAAGAGAACGTGCCGATGCCTCCCGCCGAGGCGATCTTCGAGTATGACGTCCTCGCCATAGACAAGGTCCGCGGAGAGAGCACGGTCGTAGTCTCGGCCGTCTCGGAGAAGGTGGTCGAGAGATATCGAGCCCTCCTCGAGTCTGGGACGCTCGCGCCCGTCTCGTTCGAGACCGAGTCGCACGCCATCGCCCGCGCCTCTATACGCAAGGGAGACCAGGCTACCCACGCCGTCCTTTGCATCAAGGGCCACCATACCGTGGTCTTTATCGCCGAGAGGGGCAAGGTCTCGTTCAGCTCCTCTATAGAGGTGGGGTCGGCCGACATCGAGGCCGCCAGCGCCAAGGACCCCGGCTCATTCGACGCCCTCTTGCCCGTGTTCTCGACGCTGCAGGACGAGCTTGGAAAGATATTGACCTATCATAAGGCCGCCGCCAAGAAAGAAGGGGTCGAGCAGGATATCGCCGATGTCATCCTGCTGGGCAGCTGCGCCCGCATCCCGGGGTTCTCGCGCTATATATCCTTGGCGTCCAAGCTGCCCGTGCGCGTCGGCTCGGTCTGGGCGAACGCTCTGTCGCCCGAGAGCGAGGTGCCCGACCTGGATGAAAAGAGCTCGCTCGACTATGCGGCCCTGATCGGCATGTATCTGAACTGATATGCTCACCTTTCTCCCGCGCACATACAGGATCGAGGTCGAACGCGAATATCGCCGCCGCGTCTATGCGGTCGCCGCCTGGCTCTTGGCGTTGCTCATGCTCGTCGGGGCGGCCCTGGTCCTGCCGACGTACGCGAGGCTCTCTTCCGAGAAGGCCGCGGCCGAGGCCGCACTGCGGGCGGCGTCTCAGTCCGCCGGCGGGGATGCGAGCCTCGTCGATACGCGGTTGGCCGACCTTCAGGACAAGGCCAAGGCCCTCGACGACCTGGCTGCAAGGCGGAGCCTTGTCTGGGCCGTGGAGCGGGTCGCGGCCGCTCGGGAGCAGGCCGGCGTCTCCATCACCGGGCTCGGCATAAAAAGAGGAGGGGGCGCCGGCTCGATCAGCGTCTCGGGCACGGCATCGTCCAGAGAGGCGCTCGTCGCCTTTACCAAGGCCCTCCAGGCGGAGCCGTCGTTCAAGGACGTCTCCTTGCCGGTATCCGCCCTGGCAAAGAGCGTCAGCTTGCCGTTCTCGCTCGGCATCGACACGAATCTCTGATCCCATGTATATCCGCACCAGCTACAAAGCGTCTCTCGTCATCGCTCTCGCCGCCGCGGTCGCGCTGGCGGCGGCATGGGGCTTTATCGCCTACCGCTCTTCCGTCCTGCGGGATCAGATCGTCGGCCTCGAGGAGAAGGCGGCGGCGGCTTTGGCTCGCGGGCAGCGGGCGCAGGAGGCTCGCGCAGCCTTGCGCGAGACTGGGGCTGCTATCCGCTCCGTAGATGCCCGCTTCCTCTCAAAGGACGACATCCCAGGTTTTATCAGCCTAGTAGAAAGCCAAGGCGCCGCTGCCGGGGTAAAGGCTGACGTCGGCTCGATCGACCTGGACGAGAAGGGCGACCTCTCGGAGCTCAAGACCCTGCGCTTGCGCCTGACCGCCAAGGGGGCATGGAAGGACTGCGTGGCCTACGCCGCCGCTCTCGAGGACCTGCCGTACGCCGTCCAGGTGGACGCGCTGGCCCTTTCCAAGGCGGCGGGGGCGGCAGGCGTCTGGAATATGACCGTCGAGATGACGGCCTTGGTAGACTTACAGAGAACCGATGAGACGATTTAACCTTCACATCCGCAGGCTAGGAGAGGATCCCGCTTCCGACTGGCATCGATGCCTGGCGCTGTTCGCCGCATGCCTAGTCTTTGCGGCGCTCGTCGATGGGGCTCTCTATCTGACCCTGGCGCGCGGGGCGTCCGAGCTTCAGGCCGTCTCGGCGATCCAGGCGCCTGCCGCGCCGTCGACGCCCGTGCGCCTTGGCGCCGCGGCAGCCGAAAAGGCGCCGAGGACGGTCTCTCCGGCCGCCCAGAGAGACCCATCGCTCTAGGCTTGCCTGGACAATGTCCGGCGAAAGCGCTTTGATGGGCCGACGCCCCCGTAGTTCAATGGATCAGAACACTGGACTTCTAAGCCAGTTATGTTGGTTCGATTCCAACCGGGGGCACACGCGAAATGTACGCGAAAAGCCGGCATGTGCCGGCTTTTCAGTGGTGCGCCCTGAGGGACTTGAACCCCCGACCTTCTCAGTGTAAATGAGCTGCTCTACCAACTGAGCTAAGGGCGCATGGTATATGGCTGCGATGAGCTACGACAGAGAAACAATAACGGATTTCGCCCGAAAACTCAAATAAACGCCGTTTTCTTGCTCATTTTTGGCTCGTATGTTAGATTGGTGTCCTATCACGCAACCCGCATGGAAAGCAAAGTAATCACCTCTCCGGTAGACATGAAGGCCCGAGTAGCCCTCGGCCTCCGCTCGGGCGACACCGTCCGCGTCTGGCAAAAGATCAAGGAGGGCGACAAGACCCGCCTCCAGGCCTTCGAGGGCCTCATCCTCTCCCGCAAGCACGGCGACGAAGCCGGCGGCACCTTCACCGTCCGCAAGGTCATCGACGGCGTCGGCGTCGAGAGGATCTTTCCGCTCTATTCGCCCCTCATCGACGAGGTCGAGGTCATCCGCAGGTCCAAGGTCCGCAGGTCGAAGCTCTACTTCGTCCGCGAGAAGGCGGCCAAGGCCGTCAGGAAGCAGATGCGAAACCTCCGCGCCGAGAAGCCGGGCAAGGACACCAAGGCAGGCAAGCTAGAGGAGCCAGAGGCTCCTGCAGCAGCTCCAGAGGCGCCGGCGAAGTAATCTCCATACAGCGCAAACGAAAAACAGCCCGCGGGCTGTTTTTCTCTGTCTTGGGTGCGCGGAAGAGGACTTGAACCTCCATGCCTTGCGGCGCTACCACCTCAAGGTAGTGTGTCTGCCAATTCCACCATCCGCGCATGTATGTCGAACCGTCCCGACGTGCGGCCATAATAGCCGATTGCTCACATTTTATCAATATCCGTCCTATACTAGGCGGTATGAACGAAAAGAAGCTGCGGGTCATATTCGTGGCGAGCCTCTGCCTCAAGGCCTTGGGCGCCGCTCTCCAGATCGGCCTGGGCTCGCTTCTGCTCGTCACGGGCAGGGTCAGTTCCCTCATAGCCGCGGCCGCCGCGAACGAGCTTATCGAGGATCCTAACGATTTCTTTGCCCGCCATGCCGCGTCGGCGCTCTCGCACTTCTCGCCCCACCTGCAATACGTCGGGGCCGCGTACCTCCTCCTCCACGGCGCGGCAAAGGTCGTCCTGATCTGGGCGCTGATAAAAGAGAAGCTCTGGGCCTATCCCGCCTCGCTCGCCCTCTTCTCGCTCTTCATCGTCTACCAGCTGGTCCATGCCACGTGGGGAAGCCTGTTCCCCTTGGCTGCTTTCGCCGCCTTCGAAGTGTTCCTCCTCTGGCTCATCTGGCACGAATACCACTACGTCCTCCGCAAGCGCGGACTGCCAATAGAATAGGGGAGGGACGGCCAGAGCTCGATTTTACGGCCTGAATCTGATATAACTGTCTTGCTCCGACAGCCCGTTCCCGCCGCGCGCGAGCAGCATGGTGCCTATAGTTTAGTGGTAAAACTCCGGATTGTGGTCCCGGCATTGTGGGTTCGATTCCCACTAGGCACCCCTTAAGTCTGTTATTCCGATAGTCTCTCGGAAAGCAGGACTCTTTTCTGCAAAAGCCTTTTCCATTGGGAAAGGTTTTTGCTTGTTATTGAGGCAAAGCGTACCAGTGGCAATCAACGCCTCCATAATTGGGCTAGGGACAGCTTTAGCGATCTTGCGGTCAGATACCTCAAATCTCTCCCAAAATATGCTCAAGTACGTCCTTTTAAGCTCTGGAGAAGCCTGTTGGTAAGCCTCGCCTAGGTTTCGAGCAAGAAGTATTACCTTCTGAATTACATCAACTTTGATGTTCTTATTGGCATCGAGCTTGGCGAGTTCGCTTCCACAAGAAACTATTATCTCCCTTTGTCTTTCTTTGATTCGAGTGAAGTCGTTATCATCAAGTACGCCAGAGATAAGCTTTTCCTCAGCGAGCTGGAGTTTTGATTCGGCGGCAGACTTAGTCGCCAGAATCTTTCGCTTCTCACGTTCCGTATCCTGCTTTTTCAGTGAATAGATGAACTTGACCCTCTCAAGCAGACGCTCAATGAACTTCTCAGAGAACTGAATTCCTCGAAAGTGTTCGACTACCTGATCTTCGAGGTCTTTTACGTTAACTCCTCGATCGTTATCTGGAATAACGAATGGTTTCTGTTTATTCGTTGCATAAGGACGATAGTAGCTTTTATCCTTTTTCTTCTCATGGTTCTCGCCTATGAATCTCAAACCGCTTATAGCTGAGAACACATAGCCACGAAGAAGGAAATCATATTTTCGCCTCCGGCAGACACCATGACCATTATTCAATCGAACTTGTCGGCATCTTTCAAAGACTTCCTGAGATGTGAGAGGCGTGTGTTTACCCATTTTTCTCATTTCACCCCAGACCATTTCTCCATGGTAAAAAGGGTTTGCAATAATCTTAAACATATTCGCCAGACCGAGCTTTCCTCCCGTGTGTGATGTAAGTCCTTTCTTGAAAATCCATTCTCGCAATTCGAGCATTGGATGGTTACCCGT
Source organism: Minisyncoccota bacterium (assembly GCA_035714745.1). Lineage (GTDB taxonomy): Bacteria > Patescibacteriota > Minisyncoccia > Phycocordibacterales > UBA6065 > UBA6065. The sequence continues at coordinate 62,290 of DASTLR010000008.1, forward strand.
AGCGTACTTTCGGAAAAGTTCTGTAACAACCGGACCTTTTATTGGATCAACGACGATAATGCGTTTATCGGGATTATTTTCTTCGCCGACATTGAGATAACCAAGCGTAGCTCGCGTAGGCCACCAGCCGTCATTAAACCGCTGTTGCATGCTCTTCTTGGTCTTACGAGACGTTATCTGTGATTGAAGCTGATTAACGCCTGCAATGATCGTATCCATGAAGTTTCCCTCTGGAGTATCTTCAATTCCTGGCTGGGAGATAGAAACGAGCGTCGCAGAGTATTTCTTCAGAAGTGCCTTTATGGTGGTGTGATCGTTCACGTTGCGGGCAAGCCTGTCGGTATCGAGTACGAAGACCGCCCTGATATCTTTCTCTTGCACACGAACGAGCATATCCTGAAGAGCGGGACGATTCATTGTTGTAGCTGACTTACCAGCATCTACGAAGACCCCATTGTCCGTCAGTTCGTATTTACCGCTTTCTGTAATTGTTTTCTTACAGAGATCCTCCTGTGTAGCAAGCGAATAACGCCCGCCCTTTGCCTGCTCCTCTGTGGAGACACGGCAATATATAACTGCTTTATCTTTGGTCATTGTTTATAGATGAACTCCATTGGGACGAATCCCTTCCGTGAAGTGAATTGCCCGTCGAGTATTCTGATCTCTCGTACTCCCAATGAAGAATTGCTAAGTACCAACACTTTCGTTCCCGCCTTAACAAAATAGGCTTCATTGTTGCCGATAAGCTCGATCAGTCCATCTGAATCGTTAGCGATTGCAGACTTTGAGTATTTATCAAATGCTTCCTTGGTTGAAGGAACCATGACTTCGTCTTTTCCTTCGATTCTGAGATAACCCTCTTCACCCACGCTTACTCGAGTAGAAGTTTGAGGAGTGGAGGTTACTGCACGCTCACTTACATTGTTAGATGCCTTAGCGAGAGATATGGTTATAAATAAAAAGAAGATCAGTGCGACGACAGCAAGAGGATGCCTACGTGCCCATGATCTTAAATCTGCCTTACAATTCGGACATCGTTTCGCTTTCTTAGGGATATCCGTCTGACACTCCTTACATTTTTTTGTTTCCACGTGATTAGAAATAAACGATTAATCCCGTGGAAAGCTCCCACACAAAAAACCTGCCACAGGTAGGAACCGAAGTCCCTCGTGAAGGTTTCCCCGCACGGCCAGTTAGACAACCCTATGACAGGCTCTTTATGTCTAACTGGACTTATAGCCATGCTCTGGAGAAAACTCCAGAGGTTAGGCTCATGAACGCTATTTAGTTGTAAGGTAATTATGCTCTTTTTCATCCTTTTTGCCAAAATGACTTTGAAACGCTGACGCCTATACGTTTTTTAGTTGTCGGCTATAGGCGGTTTAGTCGCTTCTGACTGAGAGTCGCCAGTTTCCTTTTTGACGTTATCCACCAAGACCGCCCGTCTTTCTCTCATGTATCTCTCAAAAATGCTGTAAACCAGTTGATTAATGGACACCTTTTCACAAAGAGCATCAATTTTGAGAAATGAATGCTGTTCGCGGGTAACTTTTATGTGTTTGGTGAACTTGAACATGTAATTAAGTTGTTAACGCTATAGGGTAGGCGGAGCCCATATCCCTCGTCGGTAAATAATTGAAAGGTGTTACTCAGATTTCTCTCTGCACCTTTTGTAGAAAGACTTAAAGTGAATGGCGGTCTTCACCCGAAGCTTCTCGGTTTCCCCGATGGCTTTCTTTAACGCCACACCTTCTACTTCATTCATGTGGCGGGAATCGCGAACCCTATAGGTATAGGCATCGCCCTGTATCGCGGCACTTTTTTAACGACGCACACCGCTCTACCCCTCACGTCGGAACTGAAAAGAGCCCTAATTTAGAAGGGCAGACCAGTACCCCCTAAATCAGGGCTCGTTTCAGAGCTTAATTACTGGTCTGTCCCAAATATTACTTATTGCCTTTCAATTCAGCCTCAATGAGCTCGATTGCCTCCTGGAGAAGAAGATCAGCAACTCGGCGAGCCAAAGTAACCTCTGGGTCTTTTACCCAAGTAGGCTCTTCTATTCGCTTATCCTGCTTCTTTGCCATAATTTATTATTTGCAGGGCGATTATAAAAAAGCAGAGCAAGTTCATTGCTCCGCTTAAAGGGGGTGGTTAAGAGGGTTATAGTTTTCTACTCTTTATTTTGGCCATTATTTTTCTTGCCTGCGAGAGAGACACTCTCAAATGTCCGGCCATTTTTTCATCACCGCAATCAGGATTTGCCTTCAAAAACTCCTTGGCTTCCCATTCGAGGTTTTTTGTTTTTTCTTCTTTCGGTTTAACTTTTTTTGAGAGTGGATGCTTCGATGAAATTGAGTTCTTAAGACTCCTGTCGATTTCTGACCAATTGTCCTCAATGTATTTAATGAGCTCAGGTTTGCTAGCCCCAGGTTCGACGTAGATTTCTGCGTAAGCGAAATTCTCGATGTCATCACCAGCATTTTTTATTTTATGAGAAACTCCCAAGGATGTATTCGAAATCCCTCCGAACAGGGTTTTTTCTACTATTGCCGCTACGACCAAGCCGTTATCAAAATTAAATTTTTTTGATACCGAATCATACAACTCTGATTGTGCTTCCAGGAAAATCCTCTGAGTTTCTGGTTGGCGTATGGTATGACCTGCCAGTTTCATACCTCGCGTCAGTTTTATTTGTTCGATGTCGGAGAGCCATTTCCGAAACTCTTGAACAGTTTTAACCTCGTTTCTAAAAGGCAAAAAAGCTACCTTAAGTGCGTCTATGTCCTCATCCAGGTCGATTTTGAGCATCAATTTATCTACCCACTCTTCTAGTCTGTTGGCTGGTCTCTCCATAGCTTAATCTTATGTCATTTTGGACGTGCATAAAATGACAAAAGGAATAGTATGTGGGTATGCCAGATATTCCCAAACAGTATTTTCTATACTATTTCCCTTACCTCACAATGAGAGATGTCGAGGAGATAGATTTTGGATTTATCAAGATTTGGAACTTTGATAAGAAGAAGGATGCTTATATCTCTGACCCTGCTCTTAAGGCAAAAATTACACAGATTCTTGCTAACTACCAATCCCAGTTTTATCCAGTTAGAGGTATTGGAATAGCTTCTATTGGTACTAATGATTTTAGGAAATTTACACCTGAAGAGGCGGCGGATCTTCATACTGCAAAATACATTCTTTTCATTTCCGCTCTTGCATATAACAACCTCCATACTGCAAATGTAAATATCGGACACGCTATGTTTAGTTCGGAAAATTTCGAGAGCATGATATTTAGCATGGTCTTAGACAGTGAGTACATGTCTGAACCTGGAGGATTCGTCATAAATATGCTTCATGGAGGTATTGAGATAAGTAAGAATCTCCAAAAGACACCCTCTTACATATTAAATCCGTCTCGCCTGAATTTAGATGTGGATTTGTTTAATACACTCATCAAACTAAGGAAGCGTAGGCCAAAATTCTTTAAAAGATTAATATCGGCAATCGAAGTTTTCTATGAAAGCTATTACAATTCGCCTCAAGTCAGTGAAAAGGCACGTATCTTGCTCCTTACAAGTGCTTTTGAGATGCTTTTACAGTCTGAACCTGGGGCAGGCAGAGAAAAGACAAAAAACTTTATCGCTTTGCATGCTAACGTTCCCGAAGATCGAAAATATTCTTATTACTCCGAGAGAAGAGGTGGTGTAGTCAGGGAGAGCGGAACCCGAAAGGAAATATGGGCTGATAGGTTTTTTAGTCTTCGAAATCATATTGCTCACGGAGATATCGTTCCTAAGACAGAATTTCTTTATAAGTCACAAAGGCACTTCGATATTGCCCCGCTATTCTTTGTCTTTACTCTTAAAAAGAAAATAGACCTGTATTTAAGGAGAGATATCTTTGGTGACGAAATTGAGTGGAAGAAGTGGACAGATGAAAATACAATCCCTATTACGGAGTATGAGGGGTTTGCGTACAATGCAACTAAAGGGAAATTGAGAAAACTTTTTAATAAACTAAGAAAGAGGAAACGCCCATGAAAAACCTACCCAAAGTAAAAAACAATTCCCAGACCGATCCCTTGGAGTCGGTTGAGTTATCTGGAAAGCAAATAAAAGATGTCATTGAGTCCTCCGGAGTAAATCTAGTCGCCAGTTTTATTCCTGGACTTGGCAAGTTTCTTGAATGTATAGACTATGCAAACCAAAAAATAAGAGAAGAGAAACTGAATAATGTATTAAAGATTTTCATATCTCATTTCGATTCATTGGATGAGGCTCTCGCTCAAATTAAGAAACTCGTCAGCAATCGATCTGGAATTATTTTGTTTCAAAAAATAATACAGATCGTAGACAACGGGTCTTCTGATGATGAATGGTTAAACATACTAGCAAACATACTGAAAAACATAGCGGAGGAAGATATTACTAAACACTTTGATGAAAGGAGTTATTTTCTCGCACAAATTGATCGCCTAACACCACAGGCCTTGATTATTATTAGTAAATACGACCTCTGGATGCAGGCTCATATCCAAGATACAACCACTACTAGCGGACAAACAGCCTCTGGTAATTGGAGTGAGCAAGTTACTGGTTTTCTCAAAACAAAAATTGGAATTTCTGATGGTCAGACTGGAGCTAGGATCAATCATTCCTTCCGTGAACTGGAATCGGCGGGGATGATTAAATTGGAAGGACACCAAATCAGGCTCACCCCTGTTGGTAACGAGATTCGCCGAATGATGAAAAAATAAATTCAATGAAAGAAGGAACTTGTAAATTATGTCTGGAATACAAAAAGTTATGCAAAGAATCTCATATAATTCCGAAGTCTTTATATAGACTTCTAGCTGGAGAAAATAATCAACTGATATATATCAACGAGGAGAAATCGAAACCTAAATACAATAGCGAATACGAAGGCGGTATTTTGTGTGAGAATTGCGATAACAAAGTGATTGGGTTACTTGATGACTATGCGGCAAAATTCATCTACGGCGAGTTTCCAAATAAAGGGACTTCGGGGACGGAATGGATAGAAGGGCGTGAGACTGTAATTCGAGAAAACGATCCGAGTTACGATTATTCGCGTTTTAAACTATTTCTGCTTTCTGTTTTATGGAGAGCTAGTATCTCTTCGAGACCTTTCTTTCAAAAACTGAAGCTTCCTTCCGCCATAGAAGAAGATTTGAGGCAAAGAATCCTTACGGGTAGCCCAGGACAACCAGACGAATATCCATGTTTCATACACTTGCCCCCATTAATCACTCAACCGGACGGAAGGCGTGGTTTTGAGACGTTCTACATGCAAACTATGTCTCCAATTTATATGGATAGGGGTGAGCTGAAAATGTGTGAGTTCATCATTCAAGGTATGCACTATTACTTCATAATTGCTCGTCCTGCGAACATGAATGTTCTTCCTTCGGTTGATACAAACAGACTAACCATGGCTTTTAGTAAGCCTGAGGAACATACCCAAATTATTCAAACCATACTCGATTTTATGAAGGGGCATCCTAAACGGAAATGAAACTAATGCACATTTGTTGACTATACCCCTAGGGGGTATATACTTTCGACATGACAAAAAATCCATCGAAAACAAAATTATCTCGTCGTCTCAAAATCGTTGAGGGTCAAATCAGAGGCCTTCAAGAGATGATCGAAAAGGACGCGTATTGTATAGACGTCATCACCCAAACCTCGGCCGTGAAGCAAGCTCTCTCGGGTATTGAGGACGCTCTTATGGAACATCACCTCTCTACCTGTGCTGTAGATCAGATGCAGGGCGGCAAGTCTGAGAAAACTAAGCAAGAAATCCTTAAGGTCTATAGGCTTAAGCGAAAATAATCTATGTATACCCAAACCTACAAAGTAAAAGGAATGCATTGTGCCTCATGTGCAGGCATAATCGAAAAAACCTTCAAAAAAACGGAGGGTGTGAAATCTGCTGAGGTAAATTACGGAACTGAGACTGCAAAAGTCGCTTTTGATACTTCTAAAGTAAATCCACACCGCCTTTCAGAGAAAATCGAGAAATTGGGGTACTCTCTCGTCGTGCCTTCCGCAGAGGATATGAATATGTCGTCATCTGAACACGCGGCTCACCTAGGTCTCAACCAATCTAAAAAAGAAAAGCTTATTGAGATAAAAGATATGCAAAGCAAGGTCTTTTCCGTCATCCCACTCGCAGTCTTTAGTATCTTCGTCATGGGATGGGATATTCTCGCTCAGTTCGGCGTTCTGCCCGAAATGAGTCGAACGATATATGAGTTCTTCCACCACCTACTCCCAATATTCGCGACATACACTCTTTTCGTAGTCGGCAAGCCGTACCTTATGGGCATGTTCCGTTTCTTCCGCTATGGCAAGGCGAACATGGACACGCTCATAGGCATAGGAACGTCAGTGGCTTTTCTCTATAGCTTTATTGTTACTGCATTTGAAGAATCTCTCGCTCCATATATTAACGTTGAGCATAATTATTACGACGTAACGATTGTCGTCATCACATTCATTGCTCTCGGTAAATACCTTGAAGCCCGTGCAAAGGTGAAAACAGGCGATGCAATCGAAAAGCTTGTTGGCCTTCAGGCAAAGACCGCTTTGGTTATAAGGGACGGCAAGGAGCAAGAGATCGCCGTATCGGATGTAAGGCATGGAGACCTCATCATCGTAAAGCCAGGTGCAAAGATCCCTGTAGATGGAGTTGTAGTTGAGGGTGCTTCATTTATAGATGAATCAATGATCACGGGTGAACCAATGCCCGTCGAGAAGAAAGTAGGAGATTCTGTCGTGGCGGGTACCATAAACACTAATAGCACTTTTACATTCAAGGCTACAAAAGTCGGTTCTGAAACGCTTATTGCTCATATCATAAAAATGGTAGAGGAAGCTCAGGGCAGTAAAGCTCCCATTCAAGCCCTCGCAGATAAAATATCGGCTGTATTCGTCCCCATAGTCCTCGTAGTCGCTTTTGTTACCCTTGGAGTGTGGTTACTTGTTGGAACAAGCTCTTTTGGTTTCTCTCAGGCTCTCTCATACGGATTAACTTCATTTGTAGGCATACTTGTCATCGCTTGCCCATGTGCCCTCGGCCTTGCCACTCCCACCGCAATCATCGTCGGCGTAGGTAAAGGTGCTAAGGAGGGCATCCTCATTAAGGACGCCGCTACGCTCGAAAAGCTCCACAAAGTTGATACCATCGTCGTAGATAAGACGGGTACGATCACCAGAGGCAAACCAGAACTTACGAGCATACAGAACCACTCAAAGCTTCCTGACGATAAGATCATTTCTATCCTTACTTCTCTCGAAAGCAAATCGGAGCATCCTATAGCTCACGCTGTCATTGAATATGCCAAGGCTAAGTCTATTAGTCTCGTACCTGTTGAAAAACCAGAGATCATCAAGGGTAAAGGAATCAAAGGGACTATCTCGGGTACAGAATATTTCGCAGGCAACACGAGGCTTCTTTCCGATCTCGGCCTTTCGATCGATACCCAAAAGCTCGAGGTTGATACGAAAGAAGGAAAGACGCCTGTCATACTCTCAACCAAGAGCGAAATTCTAGCTGTCGTCATGGTCGCAGATGCCGTGAAGAACGAAGCAGTGGAAGCAGTTAAGAGCCTTCACAAGCTTGGTATCAAAATCGTTATGCTCACGGGCGATAATAAACATACCGCTCAAGCTATCGCAAAAGAGGTCGGCATTGATGATGTGGTCGCTGAAGTGTTGCCAGACGACAAACTTAATAAGATCAAAGAACTTCAAGAAGCGGGTCATATCGTAGCTATGGCGGGAGACGGCGTTAATGACGCTCCTGCTCTCGCTCAGGCGGATGTCGGCATTGCTATGGGCACAGGAACCGATGTCGCTATAGAGACCGCAGGCATTACGCTTCTTCATGGAGATATTTCAAAGCTTGTGAAAGCAATACGGCTCTCGAAGTTAACAATGCGAGGCATCAAGCAGAATCTTTTCTGGGCGTTTATCTATAACGTAGTCGGCATTCCTCTCGCCGCAGGATTATTCTTCCCATTCTTCGGGTGGCTTCTCAGTCCCGTATTCGCAGGTCTCGCTATGGCGTTCTCAAGCGTTTCAGTCGTTGGAAATTCGCTTCGCCTTAAAGCTAAAAACTTATAATCATGAAAACATACACTTTCCACATCCAAGGAATGCACTGTAAAGCATGTATAGCTCTTACCGAAAGTGAACTCGGCGATATTCAGGAGATCACGCACGCTAAAGCATCGCTTGATAATCACACAGTGACAATTTCTGGTGAATTTGGAGACAAAACTCCTGAAGAGATAGCGAACAGCCTTACGTCAGTTCTCAAACCACACGGCTACACACTTTCTGTCGAGAAACAGAATCATGTAGTTAATTGGTCGCAGTTTAAAGTAGCCCTCCCAATCGCGGCCGCATTTGTCGCCGTATTTATCATTCTCCAAAAGCTTGGAATAGTGAATCTCGTGACCACGTCGAATGTCGGATACGGGACGGCGTTTCTAATCGGTATGATTGCTTCAGTATCAACTTGCATGGCAGTCGTGGGTGGACTTGTTCTCTCCATGTCGGCCAACTATGCGAAAGAGAATGATAAAGTTCGCCCGCAAGTTCTTTTCCATATCGGCAGACTTGTATCATTCTTCGTGCTTGGTGGCGTAATTGGGGCTATCGGGTCAGCATTTCAGCTTAACGGAACAGGTACATTCATTTTGAGTCTCCTTGTTGCGATAATCCTTTTGATCCTTGGCATAAACCTGCTTGATATATTCCCGTGGGCAAAGAAGCTTCAACCTTCGCTTCCAAGCTTTATAACGAATCATGTTCGAGGCTTGAAAAAAATAAACCACACACTTACACCCCTTCTTATCGGCGTTGCCACCTTCTTCCTTCCATGTGGGTTCACTCAATCCATGCAAATATACTCGCTCACAACGGGTAGTTTCTGGACTGGAGCGATGACGATGTTTTTCTTTGCACTTGGAACGCTTCCTGTACTCGCGATTCTATCCTTTAGCTCGATGGGAATACACGACAAGGTGAAGTCGGGCATCTTCTTCAAATCGGCAGGTCTCATCGTATTATTCTTTGCGATCTTTAATCTCATAAATAGCTTGGTTGCTATCGGAGCCATATCGCCTGTCTTTAACTTTTAGTAGAATTAATCCACAAACATGAAAGGAACAATCATCTCAGTTGTAATAGTGGTCGTCCTCATAGGTGGAGCGACTATGCTTGGAAAGAGCGACAAGCAGGTTCAGATACAGCCTCAACAGGTCGAGGAAGGAGGCATGAGCATTGACTCTCAAGTAGTAGAGATAAATGCGAAGGGTGGATATACACCTCGTGTAGTCTCAGCCAAAGCGGGTGTTTCCACGAAAATAAAAGTCACAACAAGAGGTACTTTTGATTGCTCGTCAGCACTCACGATTCCAAGTATCGGTTATCGAGCAAATCTTCCTCCGTCGGGTGTAACAGAAATCGAAGTTCCTCCACAGTCGGCGGGTACAAGCTTACAAGGCATATGCCAGATGGGTATGTATTATTTTGCAATAAACTTTAACTAGCATTTGAAAAAGATCCGACGTATTCAAGTCTTTCTTTGATCATATCTAAATAAGCCCTATCACTGAAAATCTCCAGAATAGCCGACCTGTCTCGACCCCGTGGCATCTCGAGGGGTGACCTGAAATCGTTCGGCTGACCGTATAACAGGTATGCCATCCGCATGGTTCTACGGCTTGTTCGCCCTCTTCTCGCTCATGACCGTTGGAAGCGAGCCTTTGGGCTGGATGAAGAATTCGAACTGTACTCCGGGCTTGGGCTGCAATATCGGTTTCGGCGGCTATGACGCTCTCACGCATTTCGTCTGCGGCGCGCTCGTCGCTACGGGGCTGCTCTGGCTGTCGCGCAGGCACCCGCGGTGGCGGATCTTTGGGCCGGAATTCGGCAGGAATCTCTTGACCGTTCTCGCCATTGCCGCGCTCGTCGGCACCCTCTGGGAGATCCTGGAGTATTGCTTTGACGGCTTCCGCACGGTCTATCTCCACATGGACCTAATGCATCCGAACCAGGCCGCCCAGCCGACGAACGCCGATACGGCGGGGGACATGCTCTTCGGGCTTTTGGGCGCTTTTTTTGCTACTATGCCCCTACGTAACCATATACGAACGCATGAACACTAGATCATCATTGTCCAAGACGGTACTAATCGTGGCGCTCATCGTCATCGTCGGCGCCGCTCTCTGGTTCTCCATCCCGCGCTCGACCGCTCCGGCCTTTTGTTTCGACTTCGTCCGCGACATGCAGTTCGGCGACCGCGTCGTCGCCAAGCCCGTCAATCAGGGCACGGTCGTGAAGGGCGTGACCTACTATTATCCCGAGACGCCGGCTCTCCAGACCGCCCTTCAGAAGCAGGGCTTCTACGTCGACCCATATGAGTCGACCGGCGGTCATGTCTATGCCGGCTCGTTCTTTGGACCCTCGACGCGCGCGGCGGTCATGTCCTTCCAAAAGAAATACGGCCTCGCCCAGACGGGAGAAGTGAACAACGACACCTTGGACAAGTTGGCGAGCCTCTATTCTTGTCCCAAGCCTGCAGCCACGACGACCTCTGCGACGACCACTCCGTAGCCATGTTCGAGCGCCAGAAAGCCTTCCTGCGTAAATACGAGCGATACGTCTCGCCCGTGACCCTGGTCTTTGGCTTCATCTTCGACAACCTGACCCTGCGGCGCATCGACGTCCTCTATTCGAACGCCCTGCTCATCTCGTACCTGCTCCTTTCGGCGCTCTCGATCATGGCCCTGAACATCCACGAGGCTCGCCGCGGCGAGAGGGAGCGCTCCGAGACCCTCCATGCCGTCGCCGTCTTCGTCATGCAGTTCTGCCTGGGAGGCCTCTTTAGCGCCTCGTTCCTCTTCTATTCCAAATCGGGATCGATCATCTCGAGCTGGCCTTTCCTCCTCATGCTCATCGGCTATATCGCCGGCAATGAGCTCCTGCGCAAGAACTACATCCGCCTGGGCTTCCAGATCAGCGTCTGGTTCACGGCCCTCTTCTCCTACTTGATCTTCTTCCTGCCTGTCATCCTGGGCAAGATGGGCGACGCAATATTCCTGCTGTCGGGCATCGCTACGCTTGTCATCACCGGCCTCTTCATCTACGTCCTGTCGTGGTTCGCTCCCGAGCGCATCAGAAAGAGCGCGCCCATGCTGGCGCTCTCGGTTATCGGCCTCTTCGCCGTCATCAATTCGCTGTATTTCAGCAACCTCATCCCGCCGATTCCGCTCGCCCTCAAAGAGGCCGGCATCTATCAGTCGGTCATGAAGATCGACGAAGGCATATACGAGACGGTTGGGGAAAAGCAGTCGTGGTTCAGGTTTTTCTCGCCGGATCCGACGATCCACGTCGAGCCAGGCCAGACGCTGTACGCCCTGACGGCGGTCTTTGCTCCGGTCAGCCTAGCCACGGACATCGTCCATGTTTGGGAACGCTATGACGAGAAGTCCAAAGCCTGGGTGACCGCGGCGCGCGTGGACCTCGGCATCACGGGCGGGCGCGAGAACGGCTTCCGTACCTATTCGGAGAAAGGCAACGTCACGCCGGGGCTGTGGAGGGTCGATGTCGAGACTCCTCGCGGCCAATTGATCGGCAGGCTGGCCTTCCGGGCGAAGCCGGCTACGGGAGAAGAGCTTCTTGTCACGGATATCCAGTAGGCAGCGCTCGCCCGGCGGGGCGGACTTGCCGCCAAAGCAGACGTGGTATACTGTCAAAACGCACAGAAAGCGATTATCATTTCACATCCTTATGAATAAAAAAGGCATCATCGCGGTCATCGTTGTCATTCTCCTTATCATCATCGGCTACAAGGTCTGGGGCGGCGGCGCTCCTTCGACCGTCACGAACGGCACTGATACTCAGGCGCCTGGCACCACGACCATTCCAGCGGGCGTCACGAAGGACACCTATGCTCCGGTGACTAAAGACAGCGTCGATACCTCTCTCCTCGGCAGGCTCAAGGGCGCTTCCGTAGCGGCTGCCGAGAGCGACGCCCGCGTGGCTCTGGTCAACGGCAAGGCCCAGTTCTCGTCTGACGGGGTAAAGGGCTCTATAGCCCTCGGCGATATCGCCGTTTCAAAGACCGTCGGCGGCGCCACCTATGCCGTGACGACCCTTGGCATCACTACCGGCGGCTCGACTTCGCAGTATGCCGTGCTCTTTAACGACCAGAGCGGCACGCTCACCGACAAGTCGTACGCCCTCATCGGCACCGGCGTAAAGATCGCGGGACTCCGCGCGGACGAGGTCTCGGGCGGCTTCGTCGTCACCGTCTCCTACACCGACGCTTCGGGCAAGGCCCACAGCAAGATCCTCGTCGTCGAGAAGGGCGCCTTCAACGCGGCCAAGGAGATCAATCTCTAGGATTTCCCGAACGGCAGCCAAAAGCCTGGAGGGGCGTCCCTTCGGGCTTTTGTCTTGGGAACTTGATACAATGTGACCTATGTCTAAGGCGCGCAGGCGAAGGATAGCGGTCGATGGGGCGATCATCCTGGCGAGCGTCGTCGCGGCGGTGGCGCTGGCCAGGAGCCCTCTCGTCGACGCGCTCTTTGCCGCAGTCTCGGGGCAATATATCCTGGCTGCGCTGGTAGCAGGCGCCCTCTTTACCTCGAGCTTTACTACCGCCCCCGCCATCGTCTTCCTCTCGAAGCTCTTGGTGGCTTTTCCGCCGCTCCATATCGCCGCCGCGGCGGCTGTCGGCGCCTTGGCCGGCGACCTGGTTCTCTTCCTTTTCGTAAAGAGCCATGTGGCCGAGGATATATCGTATCTGCTCTCGCGGTCGAATTCTCGCCGCGCCCTGCGGGCCCTGCGCCTCCATTCGGTCCGTTGGCTCATGACGGCCGTCGGGGCGCTCGTCATCGCCTCGCCTTTGCCGGACGAGCTTGGCCTGGCTCTGATGGGGGTATCAAAGATCTCGACGTGGAAGTTCTGCCTCCTCTCGCTGACCTTCAACTTTTTAGGCGTGCTCTTGATCGCTTTTGTGGCAAGGTCAGCCGTCGGCTTATAAAAAACCCCGATCGATATCGATCGGGGCGGGTGCCGAAGGCTCTGCCGAGCGGCTAGGCGACCAGTTGGGGCCGGTCCTTGGCCTGTTGGCAGAAGGGCGGATTGCTCCGGCCAAAGACGTCGTTCTCGGCCTTGCGCTTCTTGAAGCCCTCGCATTTCGAGCCGAGGGCATGGATCGGGGTGAAGGCGAAGTCTTCGTCCGGCGCGTTCTGTGGCCGAAGGACCGTGTGCTCCTGGTGCCTGTGCTGGCGCAGGGCCAGGATTTTCTTGAGCCTCGTCGTCCGTTTGACCGGGACGCGGAATGCCGTGCGGGGCAGCTTGGGGCTTTCGGGTGCGTTGACTGGGACCTTTTTTTCCATAGCCATGGGATATTGGTCTATTGGGTGAACGATTCGTCATCTAGAGTAGTGAAATATGTGGCCAGAGTCAAGGCGTGTGCTATATTCAGCCTATGGCATTCGTCATCGACGGCACAAAAGCGAGGGACCATCACAAGGCGCGGCTCATGGAGCGCGTCCAGGCCTTTACCGCGTCCGCGGGCTACCCTCCGCGCCTGGCCATCATCCAGATAGGAGATAACAAGGATTCATCGACCTATATCGAGCAAAAGAAAAGATTCGGCGCTTCCGTCGGCGCGGCAGTCGACCATATCCGCTTCTTGGAGGATGTCCCGCAGGCAGAGGTGGCTGAAAGGGTCGCCGCATTGAACGCCGACGCGCGCACTCATGGCATTATCATCCAGCTACCCATCCCGGCCCATCTCGACAAGCAGGCCCTTATCAATCTGATCGATGCAGCAAAGGACGTCGACGGCCTCACTGACGCCAATCAATCCCTCCTCGACGCAGGCGCGCCTCGCATGATCCCCGCCACGGCGAAGGGCGTCATGCTCCTGTTGGACTTCTACGGCATCGACTGCCGCGGCAAGGCCGTCGCGGTCTGGGGCCGTTCGCGGCTGGTGGGGCACCCGATCGCCGAGCTTCTGCGGTCTCGCGGCGCGCGCGTCTCGGTCATTCACTCTCAGACGCCGTCGCCCGAGGTGGTTAGCCGCGCCGCCGACATCGTCATCGCCGCCATCGGCAGGCGCGCCCATCTGGGGACGGCGCATATCAAGCCCGGCGCCGTCGTCATCGACATCGGCACCCAGGGCGACGTCGACCATGCGGCTGTAGAGAGCGTCGCTTCGGCGATGTCCCCCGTGCCTGGCGGCGTCGGGCCGATGACAGTCCTCTCGTTATTTGATAACCTTATGGTCTCGGCGGCATTATCATCCTAAGAACACTTATGGAAAACCCATTCAATCATCCTGCGGCGCGCAACCTGTTCGTCGCCCTCCTCGCTCTGACGGTCGTCTTTATGGCGGCAAAGAGCATAGCTGAGATAAAGGCTGTGCGCTACGTCGGCGCCGGCGTGAACGCCACCAACGTCATCACGGTGAACGGCACCGGAGAGGTCGTGACGGCTCCGGACATCGCCACCTTTACCTTCGGCGTCTCGGAAGAGGCGGCTTCGGTCCCAGAAGCCCAAAAGAAGGCGACCGACAAGATGAGCGCTATCCTCGACTACGTCAAGAAATCGGACGTAAGCGACAAGGACGTCAAGACGCTCTCGTATAACATCTATCCGCGCTACGAATACCATGCCACGGCGGATACGCCTTATTACGGCGGCGGCAAGCAGGTCTTGGCGGCCTACGTCGTCTCGCAGACCATCCAGGTCAAGGTGCGCAAGCTCGATAGCGCCGGCAAACTGTTGTCGGGCATCGGGGAATTCGGCGCCACCGACGTCTCGGGGCTCTCTTTCTCGGTCGACAAGCAGACCGAGGTCGAGCGACAGGCTCGCGACAAGGCTATCGCGGACGCGCGCGAGCAGGCTAATATCCTGGCCCGATCGCTCGGCGTCTCGCTGGGCCGCATCGTCAGCTTCTCTGAGGCAGGCTCGGGCTATCCGATGCCGATCTACTATGCCAAGGACGCCCGCGTCATGGGCGCGGGCGTGATGAACGAGGCGGCGACCGCTTCCGTGCCGTCTGGCGAGAACAAGGTCACTTCGAACGTGACGATCACCTACGAGATCCGTTAAGCAATAGGCAATAAAAAAACCGCTCGCGCTGAGCGGTTTTTGCTTGAGCGCCGTATTAGTAGCGAGGGGATCAGAGGGAAGGACATTCCCCTTTGCTTACACCACTAACGCTATCAATATCATGGCAACTTCACGACAGAGGAACGCCGCGCGCCGCAATCTGAAAAAGGCCCGCGCGGCTCGCGGCAACGGCGGACGATCGGGCGGGCGCGGGCGCGGCCGGAACGAGAGCGGAGGCGACGACGATATGAACTAGCCTGACCAGAAAGCCCGCGGCTCATGCACGGGGCCGCGGGCTTTTCGTTACCCTTGCTTTTTGCAGTCGGCATGGTACCATGGCTCTACATCGCCCTCTCGGGCGGCTTTTATTAACAAAAAGACCTTCTAATACCCCTTGCGATGAAAGTAATGGAATATATGCGCGACGTGCGCGGCGAGATGAGGCACGTGAACTGGCCGACCAAGAGCCAGGCTCTCAATTACACCCTGTTGGTCATCGGCATCTCGGTAGCTACGGCCATCATCCTGGCCATAGCCGATTACGCCTTTGGCTTGGGCATCGAGAAGCTTATCCTTAACTCCTAACGCTACCCTTATGTCAAAACAGAACGCCACGGGAGAGCGCCACTGGTACGCCATCCACACCTACGCGGGGTATGAGAACGCCGTCGCCCGCAACCTGCGCCAGCGCATCGACTCGCTGAACATGCAGGACAAGATCTTCAACGTCCTGGTGCCTACGGAGAAGAAGATCAAGGTCAAGGGAGGCAAGCGCGTCGAGGAAGAGGAGAAGGTCTATCCGGGATACATCCTGGTCGAGATGATCGTCACCGACGATTCGTGGTTCGTCGTCCGCAACACTCCTCGCGTGACCGGCTTCGTCGGCTCGGGCGTCCATCCGGTGCCGCTGACGCAGAAGGAGATCGACCAGCTGACCGGCCGCATGGAGAATAGCCAGGTCAAGCATGAGATCAACCTGGCTTCCGAGGATGCGGTAAAGATCGCTGACGGCCCGTTCAAGGATATGGAGGGCAAGGTGGCGGAAGTCGACACCGAGCGCGGCAAGGTCAAGGTCCTGGTCTCGATGTTCGGCCGCGAGACTCCTGTCGAGCTCGATTTCTTGCAAGTTAAGAAGCTTTAAGATAACCTCCAACTAACAACTGATAACTAACAACTGACATGGCAAAGAAAGTAACCAAAGTCCTCAAGCTCCAGATCCCTGGAGGCAAGGCCGTCCCCGGACAGGCCCTCGGCCCTGCGCTCGGATCGGCCGGCATCAACATCGGCGAATTCGTCAAGCGCTTCAACGACGAGACCAAGGCCCGTGTCGGCGAGACCGTCCCGACCATCATCGAGGTCTACGACGACCGCTCGTACAAGATGATCTACAAGACCGAGCCTGCTTCGCAGATGATCCTCAAGACCTTGAAAAAGGAGAAGGGTTCGGGCAAGCCTAATTCCGAGAAGGTCGGCACCCTGACCAAGGCCCAGGTAAAGGCCATCGCCGAGAAGAAGCTGGCAGACCTGAACACCAGCGACGTCAATGCGGCCATGAAGATGGTCGAGGGAACGGCGAGGAACATGGGGGTGGAAGTGAAGTAGGAGACGGAGAACACGAAAGAACACAAAGACACGAAGAACACTAGAGCCGCCGCGAGGCGGTTTTCTGTTGCAAATATCGCTGCGGCGGGTAGTATTTCGGGTAGATCGGCAACCCTCAATCTAGCACCTCGACTATGCGATTGATAACCTATGTAAATCTCCACCCGACGCATTCGTGCGTCATCACCGCTGCTCGCAAGGACCTGGAAGCCGGCAAAGAGGTCGTCCTCGACTTCCGCAGCATGGATTGCGCGGACAAGAGTGAATACCGGTATCGCTTCGCCGCTACCCATCGCTGGGGCAGCGTATTCATCGGCGCGCTGTCGGATGGCCGTCCCGCGCTCTTGAGCGGGACTGCCCATGTGTTCGCGCTCTTTATCGGCGAAAGCCGGGCGACCATGGCGAATGGCCCCGGAGATATGCTGCCCGAAGCACCGCGCCATGCGCCAGATGCCGCGACGCACACGCTCGCTCAAGTCCAGCGGGAGAACCCGCTCTTTATGCGCGAGGCGCCGATCTATTGCCCGGATCCACCGCGCTTTGGCTGCGCCGCCCGCGCGGCGGAAGAGCTCCATGTCTGCATGGACGCGCCGGGCGAGAATTCCGGCCCTCACGCCGGCCTCTAGACGCTCTTCACGGCGATCAGCCCCGTTTCGACGGGGCTTTTTTTACGCGCGGGAAAGGACTATACTTGCGGCATGAAAAAAGCAGCGCCTAAAGCACAGACTCTCAAGGCGGCGAAAAGCCTTGTCTCCGCTCCAGAGGTCCTCAAGAGGCATGTCAGGCCGTCATGGGACGAATACTTCATGAAGATCTGCCAGGTGGTGGGCGAGAGGGCGACCTGCGACCGCGGGCGCTCCGGCTGCGTCATCGTCAAGGACAAGCACATTCTCGTCACGGGCTATGTGGGCGCTCCGGCGCGCGTGGCGCATTGCGACGAGGCGGGCCACGAGATGCATACGGTCGTCCACGAGGACGGCAGCCAGTCCAAGCACTGCATCAGGACTACCCATGCCGAGCAGAACGCTATCGCCAACGCTGCGCGACAGGGAGTGTCGGTCGACGGCGCTACCCTCTATTGCCATATGACGCCGTGCTATACCTGCGCCAAGATTCTCATCAACGCGGGCATCGTGCGTATCGTCGTCGGCAAGGACTATCACGCCTCGAAGCGTTCGAAAGAGGTCTTTTCAGAGGCTGGCGTGGCGCTCGAGATCAAGGACCCGACGGTCGAGACCTACGCCAATATGAAATAAAAAACCGCCCTCTGGGGCGGTTCGCCGATTATGCTATGGCGACCGGCTTCTTGACAAAGCGCGCCAACAGCAGCTCCTTCCGTTCCTCGATCTTTTTCAGGGCGTCGCGGATGTGCGGGGCCAGCTCCTGGAAATCCTCATACTCGACGATCTCGACGCCGGCCTTTTTCAGCTTGATGAGGGCTCTCACCATATCCTTTTCCGCATCGGTTTTGACGTGGGTAAAGGATAGGGCGACATACATCGTAAGCATGCGCGTTCCTGGGTTGATGGTTGCGTGTCCGAGGCAACTCTATAGAAACTCCGCAGCGGAGTCAATCGCGGCCCTGGCCCTCTGCATGGCCTAGGCTTTCTTTACGATGTCGTGATTGCCTCTCTTGATGTTCCAGCTGCCGGGCGATGTGTCGTGGTGCATGGCGATGCCGGGCACGGCAGCCTTGATGGCGTCGCCCATGCGCTGGGCTTGGACGCGCAGGGTCGGATGGACGGTGTCGGCAGAGCGCAGCTCGGCGGTATATACAGCCGCTGGCAGGGGGCAGGTGATCTTTACGGCCACGGTGTAGCCCATGGCTACGTAATATTGCTTTACCTCTTTCGGCGCTTCCAGATTCTTTATTCTAGATTCTTGCTTCTTCAATACTTCCTCTGCCTCCTTCCTCAGATTTTCAGGCAGCTGCTCCAGATACCATGCATAGAAGCCGTGCCTGGTCGAAAGGAGCGGCATCTCCTGAACGCACGAGCGGTGCCTCTGGAGGTCGCGGTACGAGCCGAAATCCAACGGGAAGGCAAAGGTGATGTTGCCGTACTGCCTCATGCGTTGGTGGAGCTCGGCCTTGGCGGGGCGGCTGGCCAGGAGCTTGGCGTGGCGCTTCAAGCCCCCCAGGTCCAGGCGGCTGGCGTCGTAGGAAAAGCCTTTGACGGCCTCTTCGTCGTCCCAGAAGGCGAACTCCTTCATGCTCTCGGCGATGTAGGCTTCCTCGGTGGGGTATTCCTTGTGTGAGAAGCTCGAGGCGTATTTCTTTTTCAGCTCGTCGAGGATGAGGGCGGCCACTTCGCGCACCTCGGCGAGGGGATGGTTGCGCATCTCCTTTACATGGTCGTATGCCTGGCGAAGGTTCGTATGCCAGGCGGCGTAGGTCGTCACCCCGGCAGGGAGGAAGCCGCGCGAGATGTCGAAGGCCCGGGCCTTGATGGCTTTCTCGTAGACGGCCTCCTTTTGCTCTGGCTGGATAGGGAAGCGCTGTTTGAGTACGGGGATCAGAGCATCCAGGGCATGCTTGTAGAAGCGCATCCATTCGTCCTGGATGGCTTTGCCCTCGGCGGTGCCTAGGGGGTTCATCACTTCCTGGGCGCCCATGTCGAGATAGCGGGTCGAAGCCTCCTGGCCGTTATAGAGGGGCCAGTCCTGGACCGCTTTTGCCACGAGCATGGAGACGTTCTCGACGAAGATCGAGGTGGTGCCGCAGTCGCCGATGGATTTGTGGCCGTAGCCGACGTAGAAGTTCGCCATGAACTTCTCTGCGCCTTTCTCGCGCACCTGGACGAGGTGCTGTTTGACGCTGCGCGGGTCGCGCGAATAGAGGGCCTGGACCATGGCTCCCGCCTCTGGCGCCAGGTCGTCTACGATGATGATCTCTCTCATGCGTCTATACTACCATGTCCCCTGCGGAAGGTAGGTTTTAGAAGGAACGGAAATTCCGGTGGACGGAATTTCCTCGTTATAGCTCTATGAGAGTGAATCATTGACGAATAGCTCTAAAGGCGT
Source organism: Minisyncoccota bacterium (assembly GCA_035714745.1). GTDB lineage: Bacteria > Patescibacteriota > Minisyncoccia > Phycocordibacterales > UBA6065 > UBA6065. The sequence goes on from DASTLR010000008.1 coordinate 82,083, forward strand.
AATCTGCGGTTAGTTCTTTCATATAGGCCGGTCGCTACGGCCTCAAAGGGAATCATCCCAAAGCGAGCTGATCCGCGAGATCGTGGAGAATCCACACGGTGAAGAATAAACAGGAAAATCAACCGCAATCAGTCCTCCGAAGCTATATGGGTTTGTTGTCGAGAGATATTCGCAGTGATCCTAATACTGTTGTCGACCTTTCGAGTATCTGTCGTGCGGTCCAGGAATTCTTGGAGTATGGCTTCGCGTTCGGACCCAAGGCGAATCCGCTTCCTGCCCTGCGCGCTTTGCAGCCTGAAGGGCAGTGGCGCTATGTGGCGGTTGGAGAAGGAAAATCGGCAGGTGAGCTGACCAAGAGCGATCTGTCGATGAGCCAGGATCGCTTCAAGTCCTTCGATGTTGCATATATGTGGGCAGTCCATAATGGATTTGTGACGTTCAATAGGCAGCGCTGCAGGGATGCGACTTTCATTCAGCTCGAGATTCAGCCCGATCCTATCGGCTCAGTGACTCCGATCTTTGCGCAAAAAATATTGAGCCGAAATCGAATGATCGCGCTCAGGCAGATTTTCGACGATAGCTCGGGCACATTCGGGTTCGGGTCTCCAAGATGGCTTATAGTGTAGGAAATTTCGCGAGGCTTCGGCCTCGCTTTTTTATTTCCCGCCAGCTTGCTACACTTGCCGTAACAATTAGCCGCGAGATTAATCCCTACTCCCATGAAAGACAAGCAGGTCGAGAAGCTGATCAAGGCGGAAAAGGCTAGGCAGAAGTCGGTGGTGAATCTGATCGCCTCGGAGAACTACGTCTCGCAGGATGTGCTCGACGCTTTGGGCTCTGAGCTGACGAATAAATATGCCGAGGGCTATTCGGGCAAGCGCTACTATGGCGGCAATGCCGTAGTGGACAAGGTCGAGGACCTGACCGCCAGCCGCGCCCTCAAGCTTTTTGACCTCAAGCCTGACGAATGGCACGTGAACACCCAGGCTCTCTCGGGCTCGCCGGCCAACCTAGCCGTCTATGTGGCCCTCCTCGAGAAAGGGGACAAGGTCATGGGCATGTCCCTGGATCATGGCGGCCATCTGACCCATGGCCACAAGGTATCGGCTACTGGCAAATTCTGGGTCCAGGTTCCATACGGCGTGGACAAGCTGCTCGAGACCCTCGATTACGGTGCCCTCAAGGAGATCGCCCTGCGCGAGCGCCCAAAGATGATCATCGCCGGCTTCACCGCCTATCCGCGCATGATCGACTGGGCCACGTTCCGCGAGATCGCCGACGCCTGCGGCGCGTACCTGATGGTCGACATGTCCCATATCGCCGGGCTGGTCGCCGGCAAAGCCTATCCGTCGCCTTTCCCGTATGCCGACATCGTCACCACCACTACCCACAAGACCCTCCGCGGCCCGCGCGGCGCCTTGATATTCGCCAAAAAGGACGTCCGCGAATTGCATAAAAAGATAGACAAGGCCGTCTTTCCCGGCCTCCAGGGCGGCCCGCATATGAATCAGACCGCCGCTATCGCCGTGGCTCTCCGGGAAGCCTCGGCCCCGGCCTTTAAAAAATACGCAAAGCAGGTCATCAAGAACGCCCAGGCGCTTGCAGCCGGACTGATCGACCAGGGCTGGCGCGTCATTTCCGGCGGCACTGATTCGCACCTGATCCTTCTGGACGTCTGGATGGACGGCAAGGGCATCGGCGGCAAGGAGGCCTCCGACCGTTTGGAAGAAGCCGGCATCATCGTGAACAAGAACGCCATCCCATACGATTCACGCACGCCGGTCGACCCCTCGGGCATTCGCTTGGGCACGGCAGGGGAGACCACGCGCGGCCGCACGGAAAAGGATATGAAGAAGCTCGCCTTGCGCATCGACGCGGTATTGCGCGGCAAGAAAGCGTAAGTATACTGCTCATAGAGATGAGAACAGCTTTTCTTTACGCCAGAGTGTTTCTGAGGAATCTGCTTCGATATGGGCTCGTCCGGCGGAATCCGTCGCGCGGCCTGCTCATCGTCATCGATGGGGGAGAGGGCGCCGGCAAGGACCATCAGATCGAGCGGCTCAAGGAGAAATATCCTGACGCCGTCTACTCTCGAGAGCCGGGGGGCAGCGAATACGCCGAAGAGATCCGCCGCGTCATGCTGGAGTCGCCCCATGCCAGGGACGCGAGCGGCCGGACCCAGCTTCTCTTGGTGAGCGCGGGCCGGTCAGACCACCAGGAAAAGACGATCGACCCTGCTATCCTTACAGGCCGTAACGTTCTCTCGAATCGAGGCGTCTGCACGACCTGGGGCTACCAGATCGGCGGCCAGCAGGGCGGATATGCGCTCAAGAAGGCGTTTTTCCAGGTCTTCGACCTTATCTTTGCCCGCCGAGAGCCCGACCTCTATATCATTATGGAAGTCGATCCCGAGGAGGGTGCCCGCCGGGTCGCATTGCGCAAAGGCAAGCCAAACCATTATGACGAACGCAGGAGGGATTTCCATCTGCGGGTCATGGAGTCGTATCACACCTTTGCCCGGCTCTATCCTTTCAGGGTGAAGTTCGTCGACGCCAATAAGTCCAAGGACGAGGTATTCCAGCGGATCGACGCTATCGTCGGCCCTCTTTTGAGGAGGTGACCAGCCGTCTCGCAGTTCGGGCGGCTTTTTCTTGCCGAGGCGATTTGCGCTTTCGGAAATTACGTTCCGTAAGCGCGGCGGGATGCGGTTATCCACTTTTTTCATCTCTTTTCCATTGCTATAATCTCTGCGTAAAAGAGTTCTTCGGAACCCAGTACCCAAGGGAAAAGCTCCCGGAGAGATCGCCAGTCTATGGCCTGTGCCCTGATCAGTCAGAGGCTATGCTGGAGCGGGGCCGGAACCCCGCAGTGCGACTAGTTCGCATGCTCTTATTACAAAATCGCCGTCCTCCTTGTGAGGCACGGCGATTTCTATATACTTAACGTCATGAGAAAGACCCTGAAGATCGTCCGTACCCGCGATAGCGTGCCGATGCCGAAATACGACATCGAGGGCGATGCGGGCTTTGGCCTCTATGTGGGCGAAAGGATTGTCTTGCAGCCGATGGAGCGCGCCTCGATAAATACGGGATACAAGATGGAGATCCCCGAGGGCTGCGTCGGCATCATCTATGAGCGCAGCGGCTTGTCGTTCAAGCACGGCATCATCACCTATGGGAACGTAATAGATTCGGGCTACCGCGGGGAAGTCCGTGTCGGGGTGATGAACCTGGGCAAGGAAGCATATACCTTTGAGCCTGGGCACAAGGTCGCCCAGATGATCATCCATTCGTATGAAGAGGTGAAGTTCAAAGAGGTCCAGGGCGGCGAGCTCTCGGAATCGGATAGGGGAGAGCGGGGCTTCGGCAGCACCGGCAAATAATCGTACAGACCAGCAATGGACATCCAGACAAAGATACAGGCGGGCATCCAGAACGCGCTCAAGGCGCTCGGCCTCTCTGTGCCCGAGGGTATATCCGGCATTTCGCTCGAGCATCCCGCGGACGTGGCGAACGGCGATTATGCCACGAACGTGGCCATGGCCCTGGCCAAGGCGGCAAAGACTAATCCCCGCGAGCTCGCCAACCGCATCGCCGAAGCCGTGCGCAGGGAGATGATCGAATATGTCGAGCGCGTCGAGGTCGCCGGCCCGGGCTTCATCAACTTCTACCTGACCAAGCGGTTCTTCTCCGACGAGCTGGCGCTGGTCCTGAAGCGCAAGGACCTCTACGGCTCCTCGAACGAATGGCGCGGTCGCAAGATGCTGGTGGAATATACCGACCCGAACCCGTTCAAGGAATTCCATATCGGCCACCTGATGTCGAACGCCATCGGCGAGTCGATCTCCCGTCTGGTCGCTAGCCAGGGAGCAAAGGTCCGACGCATGTGCTATCAGGGCGACTTCGGCATGCACGTGGCAAAGGCTCTCTGGGCCGTCGCGCGCGACCAGGAGCGGATGCCCGCCAAGCGCGCGCCGCTCTCCGAGCGGATCGCCTTTATCGGCGCATGCTATGTCGCCGGGTCAAAAGCCTACGAAGAGGACGCCGCGGCCAAAGCCGAGATCGAGGCCATCAACAAGAAGGTCTTCGAGGGCAAGGACCGCAAGCTCATGAAGCTCTACAAGCTCGGCCGCAAGTGGAGCCTGGCCCATTTCGAAGATATCTACGAGAAGCTCGGCACCAAATTCGACTATTACTACCTGGAGAGCGAGGTCGCCCACGACGGCATGGCCCTGGTCGAGGAGTACCTGGAGAAGGGGATCTTCGAGAAGTCTGACGGCGCCATCGTCTTCAAGGGCGAGAAGTACGACCCAAAGCTCCATACCCGCGTCTTCGTCAATTCCCAGGGCATCCCGACGTACGAGACCAAGGAGCTCGGCCTGAATACCAAGAAGTGGAAGAAGGTCAGGCCTGACCTCTCCATCATCATCACCGCTAACGAGCAGAACGACTACTTCCGGGTGGTCCTCAAAGCCCTGGAGCTCATCGAGCCCGAGGCTGCCAAGGTCACCCAGCATATCTCGCACGGCATGCTGCGCTTTGTCGACGGCAAGATGTCCTCGAGAAAGGGTAACGTCATCACCGGCGAGTCGCTCCTTTCCGATGTCGAAGCCTTGGTCCACAAGAAGCTGGAGGGCCGCGAGATGTCTGACGATGAAAAGGCCGAATCCGCCCTGGCGGTCGCCGTGGCCGCCATCAAATATTCGATACTGCGCCAAGCCACCGCTTCAGACATCATCTACGACTTCGACAAGTCCATTTCCTTTGAAGGCGATTCGGGCCCCTATATCCTCTATACCGCCGTTCGCGCCCAGTCCGTTCTGGACAAGGCCAAGAAAGAGAGGGTCAAGGCCGTCATCGACCCTCGGGCCGAGACCCATCCGATCGCGCGCCATATCGCCCGCATGCCCGAGGTCGTCTCGTATGCGGCGAACGAGAAGGCTCCGCACCTGGTGGCTACCTTCCTCATCGAGCTCGCGGCCCTCTTTAACTCCTGGTACGGCAACGTTCAGATCGTCAACAAGGACGACGCTGCCTCGCCGCACAGGGTGGCGATCGCCGAAGCCGCGCGCATCGCCCTAGCGAACGGCGCCAAGCTCCTGGGCATGACCATACCCGAGAGGATGTAGGCCGCTCATTGACTATTGCTCCGTTTCGGGGAGAATAGGGCGAGAGCATGACTAATCCGCATTCCAGGATCGTTAGCATCAGGCCGGCGCTGCAACATGCGATATCTCGGCAATTCGATTACGACGATTTCTCGCTGACCTACGACCTTTCCCTGCCGCGAGAGCGCAGATTCAGGGAAGCCAGGATCTCTTGCCATCCCAGGATAGCCGCTGACCCGGTCGAGCCTCGAATGGCAAGGGCCGATGTCGTCACCGTCAATTGCAGGGCGGTCATCATCCAGCGAGAGATGACGGTTCACGAGTTCTTGAATTCAAAGCCGCCTAATCCGCATTCCGCCGAACGTCCCGCCACGCTGGACGATATCGCGGCGTTCGTCGCCAGTTTCAGGCTTGTCGCCATGCAGCATACGACCGTATGCTACAACACCTCGATATTCGACAAGGATAGCGGGCTCATGAGCCACGTCGGTTTCCAGCCGGCGGGCAGGGACTTCGAGGCGCTCATGTATGATCGGAAGGAGCGCGGGCTTCTCATCGACGACCTCGTCATCCTCAGGAAATAGCCGAGCCGCCTCGCGTAGGCGGCTTTTTATTGACAATTTTTATGAGCAGTTGTAATATCTTACCGAACGATCGTTCATTGTCTACATCCATCCTCAAAAAAACCATAAGGAGTTCTCTATGTCCTGGTCATTGTCAGGTCTCATGAATCCTTCGCGTTCTGCGAAGGTGTCAGGGCGCCAGCCGGCTACCTTCATCGAAAAAGCAGCATCGCTGGCGAAGCCCTGTCCGGAGCCATCCGCCTCCGAAATCGCGTCGCTCAAAGGACGCGAGGTCAAGGTTCGCCAACTGATGGGATCATTCCATCCTGTCGAGGCCAAGATCCGCGCGCAGGTCGAACAAGAGCACCAGAAGATCCTGAAGCGCATCCGCGAGCTCGAAAATATCTCGGAGATGCGATCTTCCGGTTCGTCGGAATACAGGCTTATGAGCCTGGAGCCGCTCACCTGGCGGAACAAGGAAGGGCACCCCGTCATCGGCCTCTTCGCCCTTGGAAGCAAGGATTTTCGGCTGATGTCGAAGGCAACCGTTTCGAATTACCGCAAGGATCCCAGCGGGAACGGTAACTGGTGGCGCGATCAAGAATTCCACGACAGCGTCACGCCGGTCGTTCCAGCGGAGATCATGGCTTGTTTCAACGACGTCATCGCAGCCCTTCGTGACAAGGCTGTCAAGAGCATTCCCTGGGACTATGACTCGTTCCGGACTCAATCGGCAGAGCGGTGGCTGAGCGCCGAGTTCGAGGGCGCCATTCCGGTTGAAGTGAAGGAAAAAATATCGACCGCTCAGAGCTCAGGAAGATTCAAGGATATCTTTATCATGGCCGAAACCAAAATGAAGGCTGGCGAGGATCCGCTCGTCGTCGGCTGGGACGGCGCCAATTGTTGGCTGATCGCCTCATTTGCTACGACGCCGCTCGAACGGCTTATCGCCGACGAGTTCTCCGTCAAAGCCTGAGCCTGATGGTTTGTTTTGACCGCATCTATGCCAGATGCGGTTTTTCTTTCAAAAGCGGCGAAAAGTTGGTATTGTGAAGGCCTGTATGGAAGAAGAGATGAAGAACAAGGCCAAGACCGAAGCGAAGACTGAACCGAAGACAAAGGGCAAATTGGTCGAGATCGAGGAAAAAGTCCTGAGAACCTGGGCTGAAAAGGAGACGTTCCAGAAATCGCTCGACAGGCAGGGTCCGAACGGCGCTCCGGCAAAGGAGTTCGTCTTTTACGACGGCCCGCCCTTCGCCAACGGCCTGCCTCACTATGGCCATATGCTCGCCTCCTTCATCAAGGACGCCGTGCCGCGCTACAAGACCATGCGGGGCTACCATGTCGCGCGCCGCTGGGGCTGGGACTGCCATGGCCTGCCCGTCGAGAACCTGGTGGAAAAGGAGCTGGGCCTGCAGACCAAGAAAGACATCGTCGACTATGGTTTAGAGAAATTCAACGACGTGGCCCGCGAGAGCGTCCTGCGCTACGCCAATGACTGGCGTCAGATCATCCCGCGCACCGGCCGCTGGGTCGACATGGAGGACGATTACCGCACCATGGATGCCGCCTATACCCAGTCCGTCTGGTGGGCCTTCAAGACCCTCTATGACAAGGGCCTGGTCTATGAGGGCTTCAAAGCCATGCAGATCTGCCCGCGCTGCGAGACGACGCTCTCGAACTTCGAGGTCAACCAGGGCTACAAGGACATCGCCGACATCTCGGTGTTCGTGAGGTTCAAGGTCGTAGGAAAGGAGAACATGTTCTTTCTTGCCTGGACGACGACGCCATGGACGCTGCCCGGCAACGTCGCGCTGGCCGTCGGCCCTGATATTGATTACGCGGTCGTCGAGCACGCAGGCGCTTCCTATATTCTCGCTCAGGATCGTGTCTCAGAGGTATTTGCAGGCAAGGAGCATTCTATCGGGAAGGTGGAAAAAGGTAGCACCCTTGTGGGTGCACGTTATAAGCCAGTCTTCCCATATTATGCCAACGATTCGGTCAAGAATTCCGAGAACGCTTGGAAGGTCTATCCGGCCGATTTCGTCACCACTACTGACGGCACGGGCATCGTCCATATCGCGCCGGCGTTCGGCGAGGACGACTTGAAATTGGGACAGGCCAACAATCTGCCGATCCTCCATCACGTCGCTACGAACGGCACCTTCAAGCCGGAAGTGACCGATTTCGCGGGCCAGCCGGTCAAGCCAAAGGGAGAGGGGCCGAACGACCATCAAAAGGCCGACGTCGAGATCATCAAGTATCTGGCTCGTCACGGCCATCTCTTCGAAAAGAAAAAGATCATTCACTCGTATCCGCACTGCTGGAGGTGCGACACGCCGCTCCTGAACTACGCCACCTCCTCGTGGTTCGTCCGAGTTGCCTCATTCAAGGACAAGCTGGTAGCCGCTAACAAGAAGGTCTCGTGGGTCCCTGCCGACATCCGCGACGGCCGGTTCGGCAAGTGGCTGGAGGGCGCTCGCGACTGGGCGATCTCGCGTTCGCGCTTTTGGGGCGCGCCGATCCCAGTATGGAAGGGCGTCGACAGCGGCAGGCTCTATCCGGTCGGCACGATCGAGGACCTCAAGGAGCTGATCCGAAAGTCCGGCAATGCCTATGCGCTGGTCCGCCATGGAGAGTCCCTGGCCAACGCGCAGGGCGTGTCGAATTCTCGCATCGAGCTCTCAAAGAGGTACCCTCTTACCGAGAAGGGCAAGGGAGAGATCGCCATCGTGGCGAAACAGCTGGCGCGCGAGGGCGTCGACGTCATCGTCGCCTCGGATTTCCATCGTACGAAGGAGACGGCGCGCCTCATCGCGGCGGCCTGCGGCATCGCCGAGAACCAGGTCGTCTACGACGAGCGCCTCCGCGAATACGACGTCGGCCCCGATAGGGAGGGCAAGCTCTGGGCGGATACTGACCGGCAGGTCCGCACCCACGGTCTGTATCCCGGCATGGAGACCCCCGCTCATCTCAAGAAGCGCGTCTTCGAGGCGCTCTACGACATCGACCGGCGCTATCAGGGCAAGAGGGTCGTCATCGTCAGCCATGGATCGCCGCTCAATACGATGATCCACGGCATAGGGGAGACCGCCAGCTCGGACAAGGTCCTCCACGACGAGCGCCGCTATTTCCAAAAGACAGGCGAGATGCATCGTCTGGAGTTCGTGCGCCTGCCGCATAATAGGGATTTCGACCTGGACCTGCATCGGCCATACATCGATGCCATAGAGTGCGTCGCTCCGGACGGCGAGAGGCTCGTCCGCGTGCCCGAGGTCTTTGACTGTTGGTTCGAGTCAGGGTCGATGCCCTATGGCGAAGCCTGCTACGCCGGCAAGGCACAGCCGCATTTCGACCCAAAGGGCGGGCTCTTCAAAAGGACGAAGGGTTTCCCGGCGGATTTCATCGCCGAAGGATTGGATCAGACCCGCGGCTGGTTCTATTCGATGATGGTCCTGGGCGTAGGGCTGTTCGGCCAAAGCCCCTACAAGAACGTCATCGTCAACGGCATCGTCCTGGCCGAGGACGGCGAGAAGATGTCCAAGCGCCTCAAGAACTATCCCGATCCTATGGAAGTCATAGGCAGGTACGGCGTAGATTCTCTGCGCTATTACCTGCTCTCGTCCCCGGTGGTGGCTGCGCAGGACCTATGCTTCAGCGAGAAAGGCGTCGACGAGGTGTCGAAGAAGCTCCTTCAGAGGCTCGATAACGTCCTGGCGTTCTATGAGATGTATGAGGAGAAGGAGGAAGAGGGGACTAAGAACACGAAGAGCACGGGGGACACAAAGAGCACCGGAGGGGAGGGGAATGTGCTGGACAGGTGGATCGTGGCCAGGCTCAGGGAGACCGCCGCGGCGGTGACGGCGGGCATGGAGGCGTACCAGCTGGACAAGGCTTCGCGGCCGCTGATGTCCTTTGTCGACGACCTCTCTACGTGGTATCTGCGCCGCTCGCGCGACAGGTTCAAGTCGGACGACAGAGAAGACAAGGCGGCCGCGTTGGCCACCACGCGCCAAGTCTTGCAGGGCTTCGCCCTGATCGCCGCCCCGTTCACGCCGTTCTATGCGGAGTATCTCTATGGCAAGACCCGCCGAGCCGCCGATCCCGAAAGCGTGCACCTGGCGGATTGGCCGAAGGCGCTCCCCGTCGACGGGCAGGTCGTCGCCGCTATGGAACAGGCCCGAAAGCTGGTCACTCTGGCCCTCCAGGAGCGCTCCAAGGCTAACATCAAGGTGCGTCAGCCCCTGGCCAAGCTCTCGATCCGGGCCGCGCTCGCGCCCGAATTCCTCGCCGTGGTCAAAGATGAGGTCAACGTCAAAGAGGTGGTCGTTGACGAGAGCCTCTCCGCCGACACGCTCCTCGATACCATCGTCACCGAGAGCCTGCGCAAAGAGGGCGCGGCCCGCGACCTCATCCGCTCCATCCAGGAGCTGCGCAAGGCCGAGAACCTGACCGTGGGGGACAGGGTGGTCCTGCTCCTGGACGCCGACGAAAAGGCCAAAGAGCTCGTCAGGGCCTACGCAACGGAGATCAGGCGCGTCACCCTGGTCACCGGCGTCGAATATGCCCATCTCCCGCACGCTCCCGAGATAGGCATCGAGGAATACAGGTTCAGGATCGCGTTAAAGAAGTAAGAAAATCTTTAAAGGGATACGGCCGATAAAAAAGCCCCGCAGCGATGCGGAGCTTTGCTTTCATCGGGCGCATTCGCATTCGATGCGATGGCGCATGGCGATCGAGCTGACCCGAGAGAAGGTCTCTTCGAAGGCGCCATCTGGGTTGGCGATCCGATGGCGAGCGTGGTGCTTGAGCCGTTCTTCTTCCCAACGGGTCGCCGTCCTGCGCCTGAGCTCTTCGAAGACCATGCCGCCGGGACGCTTGCGCGCCCGCGCGACTGCTTGGGAGAAGGGCGCCTCCAGGTATACCGATACGAGGCTCCTCCTGATCAGTTCGTTCTCGTGATCCGAGAGCAGGATCACGCCTTTGATATCGACGCAGAGGGCGATCGAGAGCCCTTGTTCGAGCGGCGCGAGCACTTCCGATCGGGGCGTGCCGTAGATATTCCCATTGGTCATGACCCATTCGAGGAGCTCGTTCCGTTCGATCATCCGTTTGGCTTCTTCGACCGCACGGAAGTGGTAGTGGAGACCGTCGATCTCGTCGGCCCGCGGCGCCCTAGTAGTCATCGTCCGCGGCCGGACATAGCCAAAGCGCTCCTTGAACGCATCGGCGATGGCGGTCTTTCCCGAGGCAAAGGGACCAGTGAGCGCGAGCAGCACCGGTTCCGGCTGGCTGGCAAAGGTAGGGGCAAGGTTCATATCTCTGCCTCTCTTTCTACCCGAGCAAGGACCGAAAGGCAAGCCGCGACGGGAGCCGGTCTGCTACAATTCAGCCATGTCGTACGCGGTCTATAGCACGAGGGGCTTCATATTGGGCAGCGCGCCGTCGGGCGAGGCGTCAAAGCTGTACTCGATCTATACCGAGGATTTCGGCCTGGTCAGGGCCAAGGCCCAGGGCGTGCGCCTGATCCAGTCGAAGCTGCGCTACGGCCTGGAGGATTACTCGTTCTGCGCTCTATCCCTGGTCCGCGGCAGGGAGGTCTGGCGCGTCACAGGCGTTCAAAGCCTGGAGGCGGGAGACGGCTCGGCAAAGAAAGGGGAGGCCCTGCGCGCGCGGGCCCGGGTGCTGAACCTGGTCCGCCGCCTGGTCCATGGAGAGGAGAAGAACGGCGAGCTCTTTGACGCTTTGACCGGCCTGACCAAGGATGACCAGGCGGCCGAAGTCCGCACGCTCTCGCTCGTCCTCTCCGCCCTAGGCTATCTGGACCTGAAAGCCCTCGAGGGCAAGACCGAGCGCGAGACGGTCGGGGAGATCAATAGGGCGCTGAAAGAGACGCAGTTATAGCCGCCGCGCGTGCTATAATCTCAAAATGTTCGAATCGGACAAGAAATCGCCTCTGGACCGCCTGCGCAAGGGCCTTTATTCGAGGAACGCCCTTGACGCAGAGCAGCCGCGCCATGACATCCATTTGGACCCGTCAGGGGAGCAGGGAAAGGTACCCGAGTCGTGGGACGCGCCGAGCGGGGAGGTCGATGCCGAAGGCCATCTGCCAGCCCATGTCACTCCCGAGCGCCGCTATGCCTATAGGATCGCCTTTGTCTGCTCGGCTCTCTTTCTGGTGATAGCCTTCGCCATCGCGGCCTATACGTTCTTTGGCGGCGGCAACTACGTCTCCGTCGATAACGTGGACATCCTCGTCGAGGGACCTGCTTCCATAGCTGGCGGAGAGCCTTTAGCCCTGGACGTCTCGGTGGTGAACAAGAACCAGACCGAGATCAACCTGGTAGACCTGATCGCCGAGTATCCCTCGGGGACGAAGGATCCATCCGATCCGGCAAAGGACCTGACCCGCGTGCGCGTGCCGCTCGGCTCGATCGGCTCGCAGTCGGTTGCCCAGAAATCGCTCTCGTCCCTGATGTTCGGCCAGGAAGGAGACGTCCGCGATATCAAGTTCACCGCTGAATACCGCACCCAGAACTCGAACGCCATATTCTTCAAGGAAAAGGTCTATCACGCCACTATCTCGTCGTCTCCGCTCCTCTTGGTAGTAGATTCTCTCGACAAGGTCCTGGGCGGAGAGCCGTTCGACGTGACCGTGACCGTATCTTCGAACACGGCCGCGCCGGTCAAGGACGTCATGCTCTCGCTGGACTATCCGTTCGGGTTCACCGTCCTGTCGAGCGACCCTGCGCCGACGTACGGCGATTCGATCTGGCGCATCGGCGACCTGGCCCCCGGAGCCAAGCGCGTCTTTAGGCTGCGCGCCACCGCCACCGGCCAGGATGGGGAAGACCGCACCATCCACGCCAACGTGGGCATCCAGAGCGCCACGAACGAGCGCGAGATCGCCACCACCATCATCGCTCGCGACCATGTCTGGAATATCGAGAAGCCGTTCCTGGGCGTCGACCTGACCCTGGACGGCAATCGTTCCGACCTGGCGGCAGAGCCCGGCAAGCCTGTGCGCGCCGAGGTCATATGGACGAACAATAGCCCGGAAAGGATCACCAATGCACGCATCGTCGCCAAGCTCGGCGGGAACGTCCTCGACAAGGGCTCGGTGACCGTGACTGACGGCGGTTATTACGACTCACAGGCCAGTACCATCACCTGGCAGGCGGGCAGGACCGACGGCCTCGATTCTATCACTCCGGGCGACGACGGCAGGGTGGGGTTCACGGTCACGCCGCTCTCGCTCTCCATCGGCCAGTCAGCGATCAATCCGCAGATCACCATATCGGTGTCCGTAGACGGCAGCCGCATCGACCAGTCAGGCGCGCCGCAGGCCATCAACACGGCCGTGGCCCGCTCGATCAAGACCGTTTCCAACCTGGCCATCGCCTCCAGGGCGCTGCGCACGCAGGGGCCGCTCTCGAATTCGGGCCCGGTGCCTCCGCGCGTCGACCAGACCACGACCTACACCGTCGCCTGGACAGTTACCAATACTTCGAATACCATCACGGGAGCCAAGGTCACGGCTACCCTGCCTCCCTATGTATCCTGGACGGGCGCGGTGTCGCCGGCCGACGCTAACATCAGCTTTGATCCGAACGCGGGCGGGGTGGTCTGGAACGTCGGCAGCGTGCCGCGCGACGCCGACATCGGCTCGGGCGCCAAGCAGGTATATTTCCAGGTGGCTCTCAAGCCCTCGGCCAACCAATCGGGCACGGTTCCCGAGATCGTCGGCCCGGCGCGCGTCACCGGCACCGATGTCTTTACCGGCGTGGCCCTCGAGAATACGGCGGCGAGCCTGACGACGAGGACGAGCACGGATTTGCTCTACAAGCCGGGGGACGAGGCGGTGCAGAAGTAGGGGGGGGAGACAAAGATCACACAGAACACATGGAACACAAAGAACACCAGAAAGGAGACAAAAAAGAGGGTCAGACGATGGAGAGCTTGATTTCGCTCTGCAAGAGGCGCGGCTTTATCTTTCCTGGCTCCGATATCTATGGCGGCCTGGCCGGAACCTGGGACTATGGACCTCTCGGCGTAGCTCTCAAGCAGAACGTCAAAGACCTCTGGTGGAAGCGCTTCGTCACGGACCGCGAGGACATGTACGGCATGGACGCGGCCATCCTCATGCGCCAAGAAGTCTGGAAGGCCAGCGGCCATGTGGGCGGCTTTTCCGACCCTCTCGTCGAATGCTCGAAATGCAAGCGCCGCTTCCGCGCCGACCAGCTGCCCGAGGAGGACCGCAAGCAGTCGAAATGCCCTGAATGCGGCGGCAAGCTGGGCGCCGAGAAGCAGTTCAACATGATGTTCCAGACCCACGTCGGCGCTACCACGGACGACGCTTCGGTCTCGTATCTCCGCCCAGAGACGGCCCAGGGCATGTTCGTCAATTTCAAGAATCTCATCGACACCTTCCATCCAGTCCTGCCGTTCGGCATGGCCCAGATCGGCAAGGCCTTCAGGAACGAGATCGCGCCGCGCGATTTCGTCTTCCGCACCCGCGAGTTCGAGCAGATGGAGATCGAATATTTCGTCCACCCGGATGCCTGGAAAGCGTCCTTCGAGCATTTCGTCGGCGAGGTCCGCGCCTTTACCCGGGATGTCGGCCTGCCTGCCGAGAAAATCCACGAATACGAAGTGCCAGCCGGCGACCTGGCTCACTATTCGAAGCGCACCATCGATTTCGAATTCGACTATCCTTTCGGCAAGAAGGAGCTCTACGGCCTGGCCTACCGCACCGACTTCGACCTGCGGGCGCACAGCGCCGGATCGGGCGTCGACCTCTCGTATTTCGACGAAGAGGCAAAGGCCCGCTTCGTGCCGCACGTCATCGAGCCGTCGTTTGGCGTTGACCGCACCATTCTCGCCATCCTCACCGACGCTTATCGTGAGGACGAGCTCGGGGGAGAGAAGCGCGTCTATCTGAAGCTCTCGCCAAACGTAGCGCCTATCAAGGTCGCCGTCTTTCCTCTATTGAAGAACAAGGAGGCCCTGACCGCCAAGGCTCGCGAGATCTACGCCGTCCTTCGCAAGGAGATTGGCGCCGTCGAATACGACCAGACCGGCTCGATCGGCAAGCGTTACCGCCGGCAGGACGAGATCGGCACGCCGTACTGCGTGACCGTCGATTTCGACACTCTGGAAAAGGACGGAAATCCCGTCACTGTCCGCGACCGCGACACGGGCGCCCAGGAGAAGATCGCCCTCAAGGACCTGGTCTCGTATCTCCAGCAGAAATTGGGCAGGTAGGCGGCTCGCACCTTTCGTTGAGCGCGGAATCGCGCGCCCCAGCGTATATGCTAATGCTATACTCCAGCCATGCGATTTTTACGTACCACGCTCGAGAATGGGACCAGGATCATAACCGTGCCGATGCTCGGGAACCCTACCGTGACCGTGATGATCGGCGTGGGCACGGGAGCCTTTCATGAGAAGCCCGAGCAGTCGGGCATCTCGCATTTCCTCGAGCATTCCTGCTTCAAGGGCACGGTCAGGCGCCCAACCGCCCGCGTTATCACCACCGACCTGGATTCCATCGGAGCGCTCTACAACGCCTTTACCTCAAAGGAGACGACCGGCTACTGGGCCAAGGCCGACGTCAAGCACTTCGCCAAGATCGCCGACATCGCCGCCGATATCTTTTTGAACTCGACCTTCCCTGAAAAGGAGGTTGAGAAAGAGAAGGGCGTGGTCATAGGCGAGATCGACATGTATGCCGACGACCCGCAGGAAAAGATAGGCGAAGCCCTCTTGCGCCATATGTACGAGAACGAGCCGGCGTCCCGCGATGTCCTGGGTACCAAGGCTACGGTCAGGGCTATCACGCGCCAGGACCTCGTCGACTATCGGGCGGCCCAGTACACGGGACCGAATACGGTGGTGACCATCGCCGGCGGCGTAAGCGAAGAAGAGATGCTCTCGTGGGCCAAGGAAACGTTCTCGGGCCTCTCGTCGAACGTGCCGCGGCCCGAGCTGCCGACTCGCAGCAGGGAGCAGACGGCGCCCGAGACGGTCTTCGTGGACAAGGATACCGACCAGGCGCACCTCATCCTGGCTTGGAGGACGTTCGAGCGCTCTGACCCTGACCGCTACGTCGTCGGCATGATCAAGAACCTCCTGCGCAGCGGCATGAGCTCGCGCCTCTTCATCAAGCTCCGCGACGAGATGGGCTCGGGCTATTACGTCTCGGCCAGCCACGCCACGCACACGACTTTCGGCTTTTTCGCCGTATCGACGGGCACCATGCACGAGCGCGTGCCCGAGATCGTCCAGGCCATCCTCGACGAGACCGAACGCCTAAAGGCCGAGCCTGTGCCCAAGGAAGAGCTCGACAAGGTCAAGGAGTTCATGCGCGCCCACCTGCTGATGTCGCTCGAGACGTCCGACGACGTGGCCGGCTTCTGCTCGGACCAAGAGATCCACGAGGGCCGCATCTTCTATCCCGAGGAGTTCGATGCCATCTACAGCAAGATAGCGGCAGAGGACATCCTGCGCGTGGCCAACAAGGTCTTTGACCGTTCGAAGCTGACCGTGGCCGCGATCGGCAAGGGCATCGACAAGGACGCCGTACGTAGTATCATTACCGCATGAGAACGCCGTTCGGAGCAGAGAGGATAGAGATCACCACCGGGACGATCGCCAAAGGCATCCTCCTGGTCATAGCGGCGTGGGCGGTGTTCGCTCTCAAGGACATCATCCTGGTGGTGCTCACGGCCGTGGTCATCGCCTCGGCCGTGGAGCCGGGCATCCTGTGGTTCATCAAAAGGCGCATCCCGCGCGTCTTCGCCGCTATCATCACCTATGCGGCCATAGGGGCCCTGTTGGTCGGAGCCTTTTATACCATCGTGCCGAAGCTGCTCCAAGACACGTCAGAGTTCCTTAACTCCGTGCCTCAGTACATCGATTCCGCCTCGCTGTGGAACCCTCTGGGCGAGGAAAAGACCGAAGCCTCAAAGAAGACCGCCGTGAGCATCTCGCAGGGCATCCAGACCATCGCCCAGAAGCGCCTGCTGACGACCGCGACGCAGAACACCAGCACCGCTGCCGGGGTCGCTTCGGTGCAGGGCGCCATCCAGTCGATCGACGAGGCCATCAATTCCGTCTCGGCGGGCTTCGTCCATTCCGCGAGCTCGGTGTTCGGCGGCGTTCTGGCCTTCATCCTCATCGTCGTGCTGTCGTTCTATCTGGCCGTCCAGGAGGACGGGGTAGAGAAGTTCCTGCGCGTCGTCATTCCCGACGCCGAAGAGTCGTATGTCATCCGGCTCTGGCGCAAGGTCAAGATAAAGATAGGCCTATGGATGCAGGGCCAGGTCGTCCTCGCCCTCTTGGTCGGCCTGCTCGTCTATCTGGGCTTGATGGTCCTGGGGGTCAAGAACGCGCTCCTCTTTGCCGCTCTGGCAGCCCTGCTCGAGACTATCCCGCTCTTTGGGCCGATCATCGCCGCGGTGCCGGCAGTGGCGGCGTCCTATAACGACGGCGGGACCACTGCCGCGCTCATCGTCGCGGCGCTCTATCTGGTCATCCACCAATTCGAGAACCACCTGATCTATCCCTTGGTCGTAAAGAAGATCGTCGGCGTGCCGCCGATCCTGGTCATCCTCTCGCTCCTGGTCGGCTACAAGCTGGCCGGCTTTCTGGGCATCATCCTCTCCGTCCCTGCGGCCTCCATGCTCATAGAATTCATTGACGACATGGAGAAAAGGCGTAAGGTGGCCGCATAAGTCCCTATTGCTATGCCAAAGACGTTCTATATCACCACGACCTTGCCGTACGTGAACGCCGAGCCTCACGTCGGCTTTGCCATGGAGATCATCCGCGCCGATATCGTCGCCCGCTGGAAGAGGCTCTCGGGCTACGAGGTCTATTTTAATACCGGCACCGACGAGCACGGCCAGAAGCTCTCTGACGCCGCGGCCAAGGCCGGCAAGCCCGTCCAGCAGTACGTCGACGAGGCGGCCGCCAACTTCAAGAAGCTCCTGCCGCTGCTGGATATCAGCCCCGACATTCATTTCATACGCACCACCGAACCGCACCATGAAAAAGCGGCTCAAGAGTTCTGGAAGCGCGTCGCGGAGAACGGGTTCATCTACAAGAAGAACTACAAGTCGAAATATTGCGTCGGCTGCGAGGAGACCAAGACCGAGTCCGAGCTCGTCGACGGCCGCTGCCCGATACATCCGCAGATGGAGATACAGGTCGTCGAAGAGGAGAACTATTTCTTCAAGTTCTCGGCCTTCGGCGATAGGCTGCTCGCTCTCTACGACAAGAAAGGCCACAGCATCGTACCGGAGTTCCGCATGAATGAGATGCGAGAGTTCATCAAGCGCGGCCTCGAGGACTTCAGCATCTCGCGCCTGCGGGCAAAGATGGCCTGGGGCGTTCCTGTGCCCGGCGACGCCGACCATGTCATGTATGTCTGGTTCGACGCCTTGGTCAATTACATCTCGACCCTGGGCTGGCCCGAGGACGCCGCGACGTTCGAGAGATTCTGGAAGAACGGCACGCCGACGCAGTACTGCGGCAAGGACAACACCCGCTTCCAGTCGGTCATGTGGCAGGCCATGCTCATGGCCGCCGGATTGCCGCCGACCCATACGGTGGTGGTCAACGGCTTCGTCACCGGCGACGGGGGAGTGAAGATGTCGAAATCGCTCGGCAACGTCGTCAGCCCGGTCGATGTCGTGAACGAATACGGCGCCGAAGCCCTGCGCTACTTCGTGGCTCGCGAGATCGGCTCCTTCGAGGATTCGCCCTTTACCCTGGAGCGATTCAGGCTCGCCTATAACACTAGCCTGGCCAACGGCCTGGGCAACCTGGTCTCGCGCGTCATGAAGATGGCCACGACCCACCTGGACGCGCCGGTCTCTGTGCCCGTCGATACGATCCCGGCAGAATACAAGAAGGCTCTCGACTCGTTCGATATCCAGGCCGCCGCGAACGTCGCATGGAAGGCTATCGCCGAGGCGGACCAGCTCATCCAGGAGAAGGCTCCGTTCAAGCTCGTGAAGACAGATAAGGCGGCGGCACAGGAGGTCATCAAGGACCTGATCTCGCGTCTCTATTCGGTCGCCTCTCTGCTGACGCCGATCATGCCGGCGACCTCGGCCGCCATCAAACAGCTCGTCAAAGAGCACAAGATGCCGGAAGCGCCTCTCTTCCTCAGGAAAGAATAATCTATGGCTGCGATAAAGCCGCGATACGTCGATATACACGCCCACGTCAACTTCGCCGATTTCGACGCGGATCGCGCCGAGACGGTCAAGCGCGCCCTGGATGCCGGCGTTTGGATGATCAATGTGGGCACGGGACAGGCCACGTCCCGCAAGGCCGTCGAGATGACGCGCGAATTCTCCACAGGCGTCTATGCTATCGTCGGCCTCCATCCGATCCATGCCGTCGAATCTCGCGGGGAGGCGGCCGAGGACTTCGACCCCGCATTTTACCGGGATCTGGCCAGGCAGGGCGGCGCCAAAGTCGTGGGCATAGGCGAGTGCGGCCTCGACTATATCGCCGCGGTCACTGCCGAGGACAAGGCCCGCCAGGAGAAGGCTTTTCGGGCGCAGATAGAGCTGGCTCTGGAGCTCGACCTGCCGCTCATGCTCCATATCCGCTCGGGCGACGGAGGAAATGCCTATCGGGACGCCCTGGCTGTGCTGCGAGAGTATAAGGCCAAGCTCGAAACAGAAGGTCGGGGCGAGAGGCTCCGCGGCGACGCGCATTTCTTCGCCGGCACCGTTGAAAACGCCCGTGAGTATCTGGCTCTAGGCTTCCATCTGTCGTATACAGGCGTAGTGACCTTTGCCAAGCAGTACGTCGAGCTCGTCCAGGCGACGCCTATGGACCGCATCATGTCAGAGACTGATTCGCCCTATGTGGCGCCGGTTCCCGAGCGCGGCAAGCGCTGCGAGCCCGCCTTCGTCGTTCATACCGCGGAGAAGATCCTCGCCATCAAAGGCGTCATGCCAGAAGAGGGGAGGAGACAGCTCGTGGAGAATGCGTTCCGGCTGTGGAGGCTGTAGACTGATTGACGAGAGTGCCTGGTCAAAGATAGTATATTCGCTGATGAGGTCGAAGCTGGAAAGAACCGCCTTTACGGGGCGGTTCTTTTGTTGCGTGTCTTTTTTAATGGCCATTTCTTTATATGGATTTTATCTCTATCTATTAAAATCATGCCTGATGAAGAGTGATGACTTCATCGATCGGGGTGGGATGGTTCCAGTTTTGACCTCATCAATCGAAACCCTCGGGTTCGATTCCCGACATCCCGATCAGAGAAAAAGCTGCTCCAAAGGGCGGTTTTTTCTTGCGAAACCTTGCAAAATGGCCTGTCTCTGCTATCCTATGCTGACTTGCTTTGGATAGTTCTCTGCCAAGGGAACGGCTTATAGCAAGGACAGGGGCTCGCAAGGGCCATTTATAAGCTAGTCATCACACAGATGAACGAAACGGATAAGACGGCAGGCACCGTCTACGAAGTGGGCTTCCACATCGTCCCTACTGTTTCTCCAGAGAATCTTCCTAAGGAAGTCGATGCCATCAAGGCGGTTCTCGCGAAGAACGGTGCGGTCACGATCTCGGAAGAGTTCCCAAAGCTTCGAGCGCTTGCCTACCAGATGATAAAGGCTGTCGGCCCGGCCCGGCACCGCTGCGATTCGGCCTATTTCGGCTGGATCAAGTTCGAGGCTCCAAAGGCCGCTATCGCCGAGATCAACAAGGCCATGGACGCGAACGAGAAGGTCCTGCGCTACATCACGGTCAAGACGGTCAAGGAGGACACTCTCTATGGAGCGAAGCTCCTGGCCCAGGAGGAAGCCGCAAAGGCCGCTCAGAAGCCTGCGGCTCCGGCTGCCGAGCTCGACAAGACCATCGACAAGATGGTGGCCTAACGGCCTGTTGCCTGGCCCGGCGGGCGCCATGGTACAATGACGGAAACTTGGTTCTCATTCTTTATCAAATCAGCAATTAAGTTTCTCACCATGTATCTCAACAAAGCGCTCATCGTCGGCAATCTGACCAGAGACCCTGAATTAAAGGCTCTGCCGTCAGGCATGCAGGTCGCCTCGCTCTCCATAGCCACTAACCGCGTCTGGAAGGACAAGGAAGGCAAGAGGCAGGAGTCGACCGACTTCCACAACGTGGTGGTGTTCGGCAGGCAGGCAGAGACTTCGGCCCAGTACCTCAAGAAAGGCCAGCAGGTCATGGTCGAAGGCAGGATCCAGACCAGGTCGTGGGACGACAAATCCTCGGGCGAGAAGAAATACCGCACCGAGATCGTCGCCGACCGCGTCCAGTTCGGATTCAAGTCTGGCGGCTCGGGCGCCGGAGCCTCGGCCGGCGGGGCAGAGGCCCCAGCGGGCGCCAAGGGCGGCGCATCGAAAGCCGCAGGCGTCGACACCATCGAATACCCATCGGAAGACATTAACCCAGAAGATATTCCATTCTAGAATTTAGAATTTGGAATTTAGAATCTAGACATTAAAAATCATGAATAAACAGTGCTTCTTCAAGGAGAACGGCATCGAGCACATCGACTACAAGGACGTCGATATCCTCAAGAAGTTCCTCAATCCGCACGCTCGCATCCAGGGCACCAAGCGCACCAACGTCTCGGCGACGAACCAGCGCAAGCTCGCCACTGCGGTCAAGCGCGCGCGATTCATGGGACTCCTCCCGTACGTCGCTCGATAGCTTTCTCGCAAAAGCCGCCGAAAGGCGGTTTTTTTGCTTTCCGGACCGATTCTTTGTATCTTAAGTATCATGGATAATTCCTTCAATCACGGCGTATATTCGAGCGAGAGCGCTGCAAAGCAGTGGGTTGAATGGACAAAAACCTTCGATAAGACAGATACAAGGAACATTTTTCTTTATCCAAGGCTTTCTAAATGGGTAGCCAAAATCAATCCGAAAACCTTGCTTGAAATTGGCTCGGGTTCGGGTTTGTGTTCTGAGAAGATAGCGATAGGAGGCTCAGAATATATTGGTGTTGAACCTTCCGCTGCGTTAAGGAGATATGCCAAAGAGACGTATCCCGACAGGAAGTTTTTACCAGGACTCGCTGAGGATTTGCCTTTCAAGGATGCTTCTTTCGACGCGGCATTCTCTATGTTTGTATGGCTTCATATCAAAGCTATTCAAAAAGCCGCTCAGGAGTTATTCAGGGTCCTCAAGCCCGGAGGCAGTTTCATTATTGTTACTGCTAATCCTGATGAGTATAGTCTTTGGCGCTCATGGCATTCAAATATAAGGGAAGTCGACGGCAATGCGATAGTGGGAAACATGCCTAAGTTTGCTAATCACCTCATGTATCTCTATACTCTCGACGAGTTAAAATTGTCGCTTACGGATGCCGGTCTCACGATCTTGAGCATAGAGTCTTTCTCCTCTAAACAAGAGCCTGAGAAGAAATTCGTTGTTCTGATCGAAGGAGTAAAATCGGCGAAAATCTAAGTACCCAGCAAAAAACCGCTTTCCCGGGCGGTTTTTTGCTTTGTCTTCTGACCTTATCTTTTCAGTCTTCGACTTTATACTCTTTCCTTATACTCTCCCGTCTCCGTATTGACCCTGACGACGTCTCCGACATTGACGAAGAGGGGAGCGGTGACGACGAAGCCGCCCTCGAGGACGATCTGCTTGTTGCCGCCGCGGGCAGTGTCGCCCTTTACGCCCGGAGGAGCCTCGACGACTTTCAGATCGACGGTGGCGTCCAGCTTCACGCCGAAGATCGTGCCTTCGCCGCTCTCGCTCTCGGGATCGACGAAGACCAGGGTGTCGTAGATCGAGTTCGCCTTGAGGAAGAAGGCCTTGTTGCCCAGGACATCGGCAGGGATCTTGAATCGCTTGGCCGGATTATTGGCCTCGCAGAACCAGTATTCGCCCTTTGACGTATAGAGGTATTTCGCCTCGCGGGTGTCGATCTCGGCCTCGGCGACCTTGTCCGCGGCATGGAAGGTCATGTTCGAGAGACGGCCGGTCAGGAGGTTCTTGACCTTGGTCTGGTTCTGGGGCTTCCTCTGCTGGGTGCGGGCGATGTGGTTCTCGATGACTTCGTACGGTGCGCCGTCGACGACGATGTACTTGCGGGTCGTGATCTCGTTATATTCAAGCATTGCCATGGGGATAAAAATAAGGCTATGTGTAAGCGTGGATTAGGTTTCCATCCTATCTTATCCCCAGAGAAAAGGCAATTTTGATGATTCCTTTATCGCTCGTTTCCTATGATGGCCCCGGACTCTCGTGTTCTTTCAATCAAATGAAGTAACCAAGTGCAGAAAAGCCGCACCCTCCAGGGCGGTTTTTCTGTTGCTTTTTGGCGATAGGGGTATAGAATCGCCCTTGGATGAAAACCGGAAAAATCATTGCCCTTTGCACCAGCCCGCGCGGCGGCGTGCCGAAATATCGAGTGCCGGACGTCTATGTCGCCGAGCACGGCTTCGATGGAGACTACCATTGCAAGCCGGAACGAAGGAGCTTCAGCAAGCCTGGGACGTTCAAGCCTAACACCGACCGCCACGTCACCATCGTCGCGCAGGAGGCGATCGAGGCGGTGAATGCCAAGCTGGGCCTCTCGCTTGGCCCGGGGGCCTTGGGTGAGAATATCCTCACGTCTGGCCTCGGCGACCTTTCGGATGTAGCGGACGGCGCCGTCGTGACGATCAAGAGCGTGACGGGGTCCGTCATGCTAAAGGTTGTCGAGCAGAACCAGCCCTGCAAGAACCTCGCTCCGTATCACCCGCTCATGCTCAAGGAGATCTACGGCCGCCGCGGCCTCCTCTGCGCCGTCACGAGCGGGGTGGGGCATATGATCGTGTCGGGGACGGAGATCTCTATCGGATAGCCTGCCTGGTCAAAACCGCACCCTCCAGGGCGGTTTTTTTATTGCGTATCAATGGATGCCGATGCGAGGCGTTTTCTTTTTCTTCCAAAGAGAATCGCTGCAGTGATCGAGTAGTTTGCGAGGATGATATAGAGTGGGTAAGAAAGAAGGATCCAATGTATGCCTCCTACAGCAAGAGCGCCGAATACTCCTGATGTGCCCGACATTACCCAAGTGCTCAGCGTTTCGGTTTCAGGATGCTCATAGGCTTTCAACAATGTCAGCATGCTGCCGATGGCGTCGATAGCTATGACCATCAAGAGAGCGGTATATGCTTCTTTGGTGAGATACCAGAGTATGAGGCCAAATCCTGCTGCCGCGAGCGCGAGCTTATCTCTCTTTGCAAAACCGCCCACGCCGTACCTTATTGCGAAAAGAAGGACGATAAAGACCGCTAATGTCTGTCCTGCTGTAAGCCAAAGCGATCCAGTCGCTCCTTTAGCAAACTGAGAGAAGAATGCGATAAGCCCAAGGACAGTCCATATGAACCAAGAGGCTCTTTCTGGCTTAGTTTTGAGCATTAGGATATCCCTAATGTAAGGGAGCACCATTAAAATGCTCAGAGCGGCAGAGATATATCCGAATGCCATTACTATCATACGATAAGTATACACCGGCTCTCCAAAGAAAAGCCGCCGAAGGGCGGCTTTTCTGGTGTTCTTCGTGCTCTTCCGTGTCCTCCTGTGTCTTTCGTGTCTCTCACTAGATCTCCTTCAGCTTCTCCCTGATCCTCTTCAGTATCTCATTCGTCACCTTCGCATTCTCCTTCAAAAACTGGCGGGTGGCGTCGTAGCCGCGGCCTAGGGCGACCTTCTCGCCGTCGGCCTTGCCCTCCTTGTCCGTCGGCTGGTATGAGTATGAGGCGCCCGATTTGGCGATGATGCCGTGCGATTCGCCCAGGGCGATGATCTCGCCCTCGCGGCTGATGCCCTCGTTGTACATCAGGTCGAATTCGGTCTGCTTGAAGGGCGCGGCGACCTTGTTCTTGACCACTTTGACGCGCACGCGGCCTCCGACGACCTCTTCGCCCTTTTTGATCTGGGCGATGCGGCGGATATCCAGGCGCACCGAGGTATAGAATTTCAGCGCCTTGCCGCCCGGGGTAGTCTCGGGATTGCCGAACATCACGCCGATCTGCATACGGATCTGGTTGATGAAGATGACCACGGTCTTTGATTTGGCGGTGATGGCGGTCAGCTTGCGCAGGGCTTGGGACATCAGGCGGGCCTGCTTGCCCATCTGCTGGGCGCCCATGTCGCCCTCGATCTCGTCCTTGGGCACTAGGGCGGCCACGGAGTCGACCACTACAACGTCGATCTTGCCCGAGCGGACGAGCGATTCGACGATGTCCAGGGCCTGCTCGCCGGTGTCCGGTTGGGATATCAAAAGCCTGTCGACCTGCACGCCGATCTTTTTGGCGTACTCAGGGTCCATGGCGTGCTCGGCGTCGATGAAGGCGCAGATGCCGCCCTGTTTCTGAGCCTCTGCCACAATGTGGAGGGAGAGGGTGGTCTTGCCCGACGATTCAGGGCCGAAGATCTCGATGATGCGGCCGCGGGGCACGCCGCCGATGCCCAGGGCCGCGTCCAGGCCGATCGAGCCGGTCGATACGGCGTTGACGTTGACCTTCGGCTTCTCGCCGAGCATCATGATCGACTCGTCGCCGAATTTAGTCTTTATAGCCGCCAGGGTATCCTCGATATTCACCTTCGCCGCAGCCTTTTCCGTCTTCTCCTCTTTCTGGCGTTCTTCGTGTCCGGCGTGTTCCTGGTGCTCTTTGTCTTGGCCTTTATTCTCCTTGTCCTGGACTTTCTTCTTCTCTTTCATCTCATATTCGGGTTAATTGTAATGTCCGCGTGACTTTTCTGCCGAACCTGTCCTGCGCCTCGACGGTGACCTTGTTGTAGCCGGGGGAGAGTAGGATGTCCTCGCTGTATGCTCCCGATTCGTCGGTATAGATCTTGTTGCCGTTCAGGGTCAGGAAGGATATGTTGCCGGCGGTGCCTCGCACGGATACGAGGGCGTCGCGGAACGGAGAGCCGTCTGCAGGCGATTCGACGACGAGGCGAGGGCCCTCGGCGAGGCTCTTTGCCTTGAAGCATCCGTATCCTACGACTAGAGCGATAGCCCCCAGGGTGATCCAGATCTTCATCAGCCGCTTTACTCTGCGTCGGTCTGTCATTCCTCCTAGTATCCTATAAAATCGAGGATAAAGGAATTATAAAGAACGCTCCTCTGCCTGTGGATTACTCTCGTCGGCTTCAGCGGTAGGGGAGCCTGAGCTGCCTCCGGCGCCGCCATCGATGACAGGGCGGGGTTTCGAGCCATCGGCGGCCCCTATGACGCCGCGCTCCTCCAGGAGGTCCATCAGACGGGCGGCGCGAGAGTATCCGACGCGGAGCTTGCGCTGGATATAGGAGGTCGATGCCTTTCCGGCTTCTATGACCACGCGCTTGGCCTCTTCGTACATGTCGTCATCGTCGTCGCCTCCCGGGCCGTCAGAGTCGCCGAGGGGTCCGTCGAGGGAATCGTCCAGGGTCGAAGCGAGTATGGCATTGTCGGGCTTTACGGTGTCAGGGGAGAGGTTGATCTCGTCGGTGAGCTCGTCTATATGGCTGTCGACCAGGTATTTGACCACTTTCTTGACCTCAGCCTCGCTGATATATGCGCACTGGATGCGGGTAGGCTTGGACATCTCGCCTGACAGATAGAGCATGTCGCCTGCGCCCAAGAGCTTTTCGGCGCCCGGCTGGTCCAAAATAGTGCGGGAGTCGATCTGGGAAGCCACCTGCAGGGCCAGGCGGGCAGGGATGTTGGCCTTGATCAGGCCGGTGATGACGTTCACGGACGGCCTCTGGGTCGAGAGCATCAGGTGGATGCCCACGGCTCGGGACATCTGGGCCAGGCGGACGATGCCGGCCTCCAGCTCGCGAGGGTAGGTCTGCATGATGTCGGCCAGCTCGTCGATGATGATGACGATATAGGGCATAGGGTCCGGGCCGCGCTCCTCGGCGCCTGGCTCGGCGGCGGAAACTCCGCCTTTCTTGACCTTTACCCTGCCTTCGGCCGGGGCGACGACGTTCTTGTGATACGAGTCGATGTCGCGCACGCCGGCGGCCTGGAGGATGTCATAGCGCCTGTCCATCTCTTTTGCCGCCCATTTCAGGCTGAGGATGGCCTTTTTGGCGTCGGTGATGACGGGGGTGAGGAGGTGAGGGATCTTGTTATAGAGGGTCAGCTCGACGCGCTTCGGGTCGATCATGATGAATTTCAGCTTCTCGGGCGACAGGCGGTAGAGCAGGGAGACGATCAGGGCATGGATGGTGACCGATTTTCCCGAACCGGTGGCTCCGGCGATGAGGAGGTGGGGCATCTTGCCCACGTTCGCGAAGTGGGACTTGCCCGAGATACCCTTGCCGAGCGATACCAGGAGCGGCTTGTCCGATGTCTCGAACTCCTCGGTGGCAAAGAGGGTGCCCAGGCCAACGGTTGTCTTCGTGCTGTTCGGGATCTCGATGCCTACCAGTGATTTGCCGGGGATAGGGGCCTCGATGCGCAGGGGATGGGCGGCCAGGGCCAGGGCCAGGTCGTTCTGCAGGGCCACGATCCTGGAGAGCTTGACGCCCTCGGCCGGCTTGAGGGCGTAGCGGGTCACGGACGGGCCGATAGAGACCTCGTCCATCTCCACGTCGATGCCGAAGTTGGCCAGCGTCCTCTTGATGATGTTGGCGTTGGCCTTTACGTCGCCGACCACCGGCTTGCCCTTGTCCCGCTCCAAAAGGGAGAGGGGAGGGGGGATGTATTCGACAGTCTCGCGCTTGGATGCGCCCGCCTTGATAAAGGCAGTGTCATCCTCGGCGGCGGCCAGCTTGATCGGCTTGGCCTTCTCTTTCTCTTTGCTCCCTTCCTTCTCTTCCTGGTCCTGCGCTTTTATCTTCTTGGCCTTCTCGTCCTTGGCGTCGTCGAACGGCAGGGCCAGCTTTATGTCCTCTTCTTCATACTCTTCGTCTCGGGCCTTATCCTTGTCTTTCTTTGCTTCCTTCCTGCCAAAGCTAAAGAGGGACTTCAGGTCTAGTT
>DASTLR010000009.1:0-7791 GCA_035714745.1 Minisyncoccota bacterium
CTCATCATCGAGCTCATGGTCGCTTTGCAGCGAGACGAGCTCCTCCTCCAGCTCCTCCAGGAGAAATTCCAGTACCTTCTCATCGACGAGCATCAGGATACGAACGACTCGCAGAACCTCTTGATCAAGATGATCGTCAGCTTCTTCGAGAGCCCGAACCTCTTCATCGTCGGCGACGAGAAGCAGGCCATCTA
Source organism: Minisyncoccota bacterium (assembly GCA_035714745.1). GTDB lineage: Bacteria > Patescibacteriota > Minisyncoccia > Phycocordibacterales > UBA6065 > UBA6065. The sequence goes on from DASTLR010000009.1 coordinate 195, forward strand.
CCGCTTCCAGGGCGCCTCGGTGGAGAATTTCCTGCGCTTCCAAAAGACCTGGGCAGACATGCGCGTCATCTCGCTCGTGGAGAACTATCGCTCGCACCAGGGCATCCTGGACGCGGGCTTCGCCCTCATCGAGAACAATTACGCGGAAGGGGAGCATGCGGCTCTGCGCGTCGAGCTGCGGGCCGGCGGGGCTGCTGGCAGGGCCCAGGCGCGACCTATCGACGTCGTCACCGCCGGCAACATCGCCGCAGAGGAGGCCTGGCTGGCTCGTTCGGTCTCGCAGGCCCTGGAGAGCGACGCGCAAGCGAGCGTGGCCGTCATCGTGCGCAAGAACCGCCTGGTCGAGAGGGCCCTGGCCGCCCTGGGATCGCGAGGCGTCCGGGCAGCCGCAGAGCGAGGGGCGGATATCTTCTCTCATCCTGCCGGGGCGCTTCTTTTCGACCTGGTGCGCTTTTTGGCCGACCCGTCATATATCGAAGGCCTGGCGCGGACGCTGGCGGTCGGCCTCTGGGGCCTGCCGTTCGGCGAGGCCGTCGAGACCATCGCTGTCCTGCGGGCGGGCAGGGTGGCTGGCCTGGAAAAGCGCATACCCGCCCTCGGCTCTCTTATGCGCGAGCAGGCCCGCGCCGGGGCGCTCTCGTATCTGATCAGGGTGGGCGAGGCTTCGGGCTTTGCCCGATCGATCGCCCATGACCCCCTGGCCGTGGAAGTCTGGCGCGGCATCATCGTCCTCGCCGAAGAGATCGTCCGCAGGACGGGCACGGACGACCCGCAGAGGCTCCTGCGCGAGCTGATCTCATATGCCACGGCCGCAGAATCGAGGAGCGTCAAAGTCTCGCTCGGCGCGCCGGACGCTCGGGTGACCGTCATGACCGCTCACGGCTCGAAAGGCCTTGAATTCGATTATGTGTTCATGCCCTATGCTACCGAGGATTCATGGATGACCCAGCGCCGCGGCCCGGCCTTCATCCTGCCCCGCGACAAGGCCGAGGACGACGACCTGCGCGACAGCCGCAGGCTCTTCTATGTGGCATTGACGCGCGCCCGGCGCCACGTCTCCATATCCTCGTCCGTCGAGGGCGCGGGAGGCAAGGAGTCCTTGCCTGTGCGCTTCATCGCCGAATTGCCGGGCTCGCTGGCGGCCCATCAAGCCATCCCATCGCTCAAGGACGCTCCTATGGTCAGCGCTATGTCGGCCCTGACCGCCCGCGAGGAAGCCTTGGCCGATTTCGCCCGCCGGGCTCTGGCCGACCGCGGCATATCGGTGACCGCCCTCAATCATTTCATCGCCTGTCCCTCTCGCTATCTCTACAAGAGCGTCCTGCGCCTGCCCGAGGCGCCCTCTGCTTCGGCCGAGAAGGGCAACGCCATGCACGCCGCCCTCGACGCGGTCTGGAAGCTGCCTGGGCGCGGGGCCAAGGCTATCGAAGCCGAGATCGTGTCCGTCGTCCGGGATTATTTCTCCCGTCGCTCGATGCTGCCGGCCTTCGAGCGCCAGTCGATCGAACAGGAGCTGTGCGCCAGCGCTGCGGCGGTCGCACGCGCCCTGGAGGGACATTTCCAGCAGCAGGGCCATGTCGCCTCCGAGACCTGGGCCGAGGCGCAGGTCGACGGCGTGCGCATCCACGGCAAGCTCGACGCGGTCCTGTCGACAGATTCGACGGTCTCTATCTACGACTACAAGACCCGCCAGGCCATGAGCGAGAACGCCATCCGCGGCCTGACCAAGGATTCGACCGGCGACTATTTCCGCCAGCTGGTCTTTTACAAGATCTTGGTGGCGAGCGACGCCAAGAATCGGGGCAGGGCCGTCAGCCCGGCCCTGGTCTTCGTCGAGCCTGACGGGAAGGGCCGCTGCCCGGCCGTCTCCTTGCCTATAGAAAAAGCGGACGAAGAGATGGTCCTCGGCCATATCCGCCGCCTGATCGAGAGCGTCAGAACAGGCGCCCTTGTTCGGGGCGCCTGCGAAGATCCGGACTGCGAGGAGTGCGCTCTGCGCCGCTTTATGAGTTCTGAAGGATAGAGTCGACGATCTCCTTCATGCTCTGGTACGGCAGGGCGCCCTGGCTGATCGGCACGCGCTCGCCCTTTGGCCCGCCGATGAAGATGACGCTGTACGGCGTGCCCTGGGCGCCGGCGTCGATGACGTTCTGCTTGTCCTGGTTGATGCGCGCCTCGTACTTGCCGCTGTCGAGGCAGGCGTTGAATTTCGTTACGTCCAGGCCCAGGTCCTTGGCGAACTGCGGCAGGAGAGCCGGGTCGAGGCTGTCGTTCGAATTGGTGGCGGCAAAGACCTTGTCCGCGTACTTCCAAAAGGCGTCGTTGCCTCCCAGTTCGGCCGCGCATTCCAGGGCCGAGCCCTCGTGGACCGATTTCGTATGGACAGGGAAGTGGCGGAAGGCCCAGGCCACCTTGCCGGGATAGTCAGCGACCAGCTGGTGGAGGGTGTTATGGAAGTTCTTGCAGAACGGGCATTCGGTGTCCGAGTATTCGACGATCATGACCTTGGCGTTCCTGTCCCCGAGGACGTGGTCGCTGGCCTGGACAGGCTTGATGGCCTCGGCGACAGCAGCCGAGACTTTTGCCTGGGGAGCGGCGTTGCCGCGTCCGGTCCAATAGATGCCGAAGGCGATCAGGGCGCCGGCGATGACGATGGCGACCGGGATGGAGAGCGAAGTCTTTGGCGAGCTCGTGTCTGGGTTCATGGATGATTGTGATCTTGTATAATACAGGGGATTATATCACGACCCACATGAAATCTATCGCTCAAATAGCGCTGCTCGGCAATCCGGCGCCGCAGTTCACTCTGCCGGACGAGCGCGGCAAGCTCGTATCCCTGGCCGATCACCTGGGCAGCTGGGTCATTCTCTATTTCTATCCAAAGGACATGACTGCCGGCTGCACCCTGGAAGCCCAGGAATTCCGCGACCACGAATACGAGATCGGCGACCTGAACGCCGTCGTCCTGGGCGTCAGCGCCGACAGCGTCGAGTCGCACAAGGAGTTCTGCGACAACCAGAGCCTGAATTTCACGCTCCTGTCCGACCCGGACGCGGAAGTCTGCAAGCAGTACGACGTCTGGCGCGAAAAGGCCATGTTCGGGGCTCGGCACCAGGGCATCGAGCGCACCACCTTCCTCATCGACCCCCAGGGCCGAGTCGCCAAGATCTACGACCGCGTCAAACCCCAGGGCCACGCGGCGCAGGTCATCGAGGATATCCGCGAGCTCATCAAAAAGCAGGGTTAACATCGGTTGACTCAAGAAAAAGCCGCGCAGCTCGCATGTTGCGAGAGCGCGGCAGGGAGTTGATGGACCATTATTTAGTGACCGACTTCAGGTCGGTCCCGGTCCATTGGTATTTGTGGCCTGCCACGAGCTTATCCTTGATCTGCTGCGGTGACAACGATATCACCAGAGACGAGTCATAGTCATAGGGGAAGCGGCTGACGGCGACCCATGTGGCGTTTCCGTCCTTTGATATCCCTTCGAGCACGCAGCAGTTCTCAACTTGCACGACTTCTCCGTCGTCGAGTGTCTTGGCGGCTTTCCATGCCCATCCATGGTTATTGATCACATGAATTGTCTGGACCATGACCATGCGGAAGAGCAGAAAGGTTATAAACGCACTAAGGACAACCAGCATCCAAAAGAGAACTGCTCGATTCTCTCCAAAGGCCTTCCCAGAGAGAAAGCTTATGCCTGTGTTTGATCCAATCAAAACCCACATTAACGACACGATGCCGACGATATCCGACGTTTTCTTATTCATGGTCTACCTTTCCTTGTTTCGATGTGCGAGAGTATGGTTTAACTCCGGTCAGGATCTCCGCGCCGCAGCGCGCGCCCAAAGGGAAGTCCATATATCTTCTATAACATAGTACCACATATATAGAATTATTGCAAATTATTATTCCTTAATTTACCGATTTCACTATTAAAAAGCCGCGCGGATAGCGCGGCTGTGTTTTCTTCGCCTTCTTATTGTCCCAGCATACCCCTGTCTTGCTTGAGCACCATCGGCCGCGCGTCCGTGACGGCGTTGCCGCGGCGGCGGTATTCGCGATTGGTATCGATGCTCCAGCTGCCAAATACGGAATGGGGTGCGCGGCAGGCCCACCGCTCGCCAGTCCAGATCTGTATAGTCAGATAGAGGTCGGTCACGCCGACGTCGATTAGGTTGTAGTCGACGGCCAGGATGGTGAACGACTGGCCGTCCGCGATCCTTGAGAAGAGCGGCGCGAACCGGCCCTCGAAGTTCCTTCTGCCGAGGGTATAGCTGACTTTCATGAGCAGGCAGATGATGAGGAACGCGAACGTGCCTGCCATCACTGCTGCGGATGGGGTGATATCGATGTGCATGCTGCCATCACCCTACGCCGCGCCGCTTCTTCCGTCAATATTGAAACCCGGGATCAGAACCCCAGGGTAAAGGTCATGGCCGCCTCGCTCTTCGTCTCCCAATCCTTGGTGTTGAGCTTGATCTCTTTGACGTGCGGGCCGTCCTTGAACTTCAGGTGGCCGTGCTTCATCGCATAGTCGTAGATATCCTTGGTCACTTTCACGTCGTCCTTGCAGTACTTGATGATCTTGTCGACCTCGCCCTGCTTCCACCAGGTCACCGCCTCCAGGCCGTGGCCGGATTTGCCCGTGCCGAGGGTGGCCTGGGCGATCGAATCGAGCTTCAAGCGAAAGCCGAGCGAATTCTTGACCTCCTTTAACAGGTCGAGCGACTTGATGCGAGTCAGGTCGCCGGGATAATACTTGTCGAGCAAGGGGATATCGAAATGGTCGCCGTTATAGGTGATGAGCATGTCGGCCTTCTCGAGGATCGGCCAGAGCTTGCCAAACTCCTCCTGGAGGAAGCTGTGATAGGCGTCGGTCTCGTAGTCGTACAGGCAGACGACGGAGATGTCTAGGTCGCGCGGGTCGTTGGAGCCCACGTCCTGAAAGATGTTGCGGGTCTCGATGTCGAAGACGATCTTTTTCATGAAGCTTGGGAAATGAGTAGAAGCATTGTAGCATATGGTCATGAGCGGAGAGCTTGACCAGGTGCTAAATCTGTATAAGCGCAGGAGCGAAACGCCCCTCCAGACCCTGGAAAGGTATGCCTCGGCGCATCCTGCCTTCAAAAAGGTCAAGATGACCTATGCCGGCAGGCTGGACCCCATGGCCGAGGGCGTGCTCGTTGCCCTGACCGGCGACAAGAACAAGGAGCGCGACGCCTATACCGGCCTGGACAAGGACTACGAGTTCGAATTCGTCCTGGGCGTCGAGACCGACACGCACGACATTCTGGGCAAGATTGTGAAGAAGAATGGAGAAAAGACTAAGAATATCCAGTCACAAGACCGGGAAAAAGAAGTCGCCGAGGCGTTGGCCAAGTATGTCGGAACGTTCATGCAGAAATATCCCGCCTATTCGTCAAAGGTCGTCGACGGTAAGCAGCTCTTTGACCTGGCTCGGCAGGGCAAGATCGATTCAATTGTCCTGCCCGAGCACCAGGTGACAGTGGCGAAGCTCGAGCTCCTCGGAAAGAGAGCCATTTCAGCTGCCGATTTCAAAACATACCTCCATCAGTCGATCGAGGCGCTTACGGGCGATTTCCGTCAGGCCGAGATTCTGGCGCTTTGGGACGCATACATCGCATCGGCGGAAGCCCCGCGCGATTTCGTCGTATACCGGGCGCGGGTGACCTGCGGTAGCGGCTTCTATGTTCGTCAGCTCGTTTCTGACATCGGCCGCGACTTGGGCACGGGGGCGGTGACCGTCTCGATTCTGCGCACGCGGGTGGGAGCTCTCAAGGTGAATGACTGCTGGGTCGGATGATTAAAATCTATAGAGACTATGGCTACTAAATTCAAGATATACAACCAGTCGTCAGAGGATATGTCCAAGGTATCTGACAACTCAGTAGATATAGTCATATTCGCGCCGCCTTATAACATCAACACGCCGTATGACATACAAAACCCTGATTCCAAACCGTTCGATGAATTCAAGAATTTCCTGAGCGCTGTGATTAGAGAGTCCGCGAGGGTGCTGAAAGAGGGCGGTATATTCCTGAACGAATCCGCTGACACGGTCTGGTCCGGAGATAGGCTAATCGCTCTTTCCGGTTTGATCCAGCGGCTCTGCCTTGATAACGGCCTTGAGATTCAGGCTCGGCACATCAATTTTTTGCAGTCGAAAGATGGCGTTGAGCTTACCGACAGGGAGCATGCATGGTCAGAGAAAGAATATTATTCAAAGGAAAGCTCGCATTCCAATTGCCATCAATGGCTCATCTTCAGGAAAGGAAAGTGTGATTTCGACTTCGAAGCGGGCAGGATCTATTACCTGAACTATCCATCTGATGAAGAAGGGCATCCTTGCCCCTTTTCGCCTCAGCATGTACAGACTTTTCTTAGAATGACTGAGTTCAAGGCCGGTATGACTCTACTCGAGACCTTTATGGGAACTTCTCGTATGGGAGAAGAAGTCATAAGGCGGGGCGGAAGCTATATCGGCTATGAACTTGCGAAAAAGCATTATCTCTATGCCGAGAAGAGGCTTAACAGGGCGTGGGATGAGCGCTCGCTAGACCTTTCCCGATAGTCCCGAGTCCTGGATGAAGCTCTGCATGGCGTCCTGCCGCGCGGCATAGCGCGCTCCGCCCTCGGAGAGCATGATGGCCAGGATGCTGCCCAGGCAGATGACCAGGGTGGCGATGGCCTTGGCCTTGTTCGCCCAGGAAGGCTTGGTCCAGACGCGCTGGAGGACGAAGATGGCATAGAGCGAGATGAAGAAGGGCAGGACCAGGCAGATGACGAAGACCAGCCCGGCGAAGAGATAGCCGCTGCCCGAGAGAGCGGTATGACCGAGGAGCACGTAGAAGAGGAAGCGGACGGCCAGGATGACGCTGTCGACGTAGTAGAGGGCGAAATAGCCGAATATGCCCAGGTAGAGCAGCGTGCCCACGGAGCGGATATCCGGCGCCAAATAGAAGCTGATGACCTCTTTGATGAAGGAGTCTTTCTCTTTCTTTGCTTCGGCCATAGGCGTGATTGCCTTGATTATCCTAGCGTTTATAGATTTTGTCAAATTTATCGCTTGACTTTTGAGCCATCTGGGAGTATACTCGCATATGTCGTTAGATTCTCGGAGGAAAGACGTAGTTTCTGCCAAGGGGAAGTTCGGCGATAGTTATAAGCTAGTTATTGTAGAAATGGCAAAGAAACTCTACGTAGGAAACCTTTCCTACGGGACCACTTCCGAGAGCCTCAAGGCAGGCTTCTCGGCAGCGGGCAACGTTATCAAGGCTGACGTCCTCACCGACAAGATGACCGGCCGCTCGCGCGGATTCGGCTTCGTCGAGATGGAGGATGCAGACGCTGACAAGGCGATCTCGATGTTCGACGGCAAGGACTTCGAGGGCCGACCAATCAAGGTCAACGAGGCTCGCCCTATGGAGGAGCGACCACGACGCGACTTCGGCGGCATGTCCCGCGGAGGCGGCGAGCGAAGGAGCTTCTAGTCTCCCAAGCTGGCTATCCAGCGCAAAGGCGCCCGGCATCATCGCCCGGCGCTTTTTGCTTTGACTGGCACACGCAAAAGAGG
>DASTLR010000010.1:0-14649 GCA_035714745.1 Minisyncoccota bacterium
GAGCGGTCCGTCATTCTGCCCGGCCCCAGTGGTCATCGTTCCGGGAATTTTGGGTTCGGCGAAGAGGGGTGGCTCATGGGTCATCGATCCGGTCTTCCATACCTACGACGCTCTCATCGAAGGCCTGAAAGACGCGGGCTACGTCGCTAGCTCGACCCTTTTTACCTTTGCCTACGATTGGCGGCGATCCAATATCGATTCCGCGGCGCTCTTCCGGCAGAAGATGGACCAGATCAAGGCGGCCTGCCTCTGCGACAAGGTCGACATCGTGGCGCATTCCATGGGCGGCTTGGTGGCGCGGTCGTACGCCAGCCTGACAGACCGGTATGACGATATCGGCAAGCTGATATTCCTGGGCACGCCGCATCGCGGCGCTCCCGAAGATTATCTGACATGGAAGTCGGGCGATATACGGCAGGGCGACATCGCCGGCCTGGTCTTGAAGCTCATATTGAGGCACCAGGCTCGCGAGAACGGCTACGGAAGCATCTTCGACTACGTAAAGGGCTTTCCCATCGCTTCGGTAGGGGAGCTGTTGCCGATCTATGCCTATTTCATGCCGCAGGGTTCCAGCACGCTCCAGGCATATCCTGACGGCTATCCGGCCAATCCGTTCTTGACCGACCTGAGCCTGCGCTGGACCGACCTGGCGACCCAGGCGGAAAGGATCGTCAATATCGTCTCGAGCACCACCGCTTCGACGGTGTCGGCCCTTCGCGTCCTCGACGGACAGGTCCAGGGCTTCGTCTACGGCGCCGGCGACGGCACGGTGCCGATCGAGAGCTCGAGCGGGGGAGCGGCGGCCGACACGCCCATCGATTCTCTGCACGCCGAACTGCCGGATCGCTCGCGAGCATCGGTGCTCCGGGCCCTGACAGAGGCGCAAGAGGTCGAGAACGCCCTGCCGCTTCCAGCATCCAGTTCGCTTACCTTTGGAAATTCGAGCGTCACCCAGGACGTGGCGCAGAGCTTCGTGCCATCCCGTTCGGGAGACCTGACCGAAGCCCAGCTCTATCTAAAGAAGACCGGCTCCCCCCAGGACCTGATAGTGCGCTTGGTCGGCGACGACGAAGGTAAGCCGGGGACAGGGATCATCGCTTCGGGGACGGTGAACGCTTCGAACGTCGGCGTGACTTTTGGTTGGGCGCGGGTATCGTTTCCCGCGGGCGCGGATGTCCAAGCGGGCAGCCGATACTGGATCGTCGGCTATGCTTCCCGGAATCGCTCCGGCTATTTCATCCTGGCCGCGAACGCCTCGTTCGCAGGCGGGCAGGGCAGGGTCGGCAACATGGATACGGATACATGGTACGAGACTTCGCCGTCGGGGCTCTCTGGCTATTTCCGGGTGTCGCTCGCCGCTCCTGCGCGTCCGGCGGCATCGCCGCGCCGCCATATCGGCAGCATCCTTATGGCCATGGTCCTGGCGCCGGTCGATATCATGGTCACGGCGCCTGACGGTAAAAGGATCGGCCGTGATCCTGCTACGGGCGCGGAAGTATCCGAGATCGCCGACGCTTTCTATTCGGGCTTCGATTCAGATGACGAGTTCGTCGCCATACCCGATCCGCTGGATGGGGAATATAGGATAGACGCGCTCGGCACGGGCGACGGAGATTTCTCCGTAGAGCTTTCAAGGGTGGACGACCAGGGCGAAGCCTCTACTACGCTCCGCGGCCAGACAGCGCCGGGCCAGGCCTCGACGTTCATAGCCGAAGTCGAGCCCGATGCAATAGTCCAGCGCGTCCAGGCGGCAGGGCCGGAGACTCCTGCGGCCGGACCAGAGGATCCCGCGGCCGAGCCCGTGACTGCGCCTGCCCCAGGACAGGTTCCCCTTCCGCCGCCTGTTCACGGGGCACAGCACGGCAGTTCTGGAGGAGGGGCATATGGAGGCAGCGGGAGCGGTGCAGGGATACGACCGGCGACCGCGACCACGGCCGCCGATGCGGGCTTTATGATTACCGGCATCTCGCCCGAACTCTTTGCGGCGGCGTATGAAAACTATGTTGCGCCGCGAAAGACAGCCGTGATCAGGCATTTGTCGGTTCGTGCCGCTTCGTCGTCAGGCTCTTCAGCGAGGGATATCTCTGGAGAGGCCAAAGCTTCCGCCGCCGTCGCTTCGCCGTATAGCGCTCTTGGCCTCGTCGCGCGCCGGATCTATGGCGAGATAGAGAAATTCTGGCGGCTTATATGGTAGAATTCTCAGATATGAAAAGAATCATCATGGCTCTATTGGCGGTCGCGCTGGTCGCGGGCGCGGCTCTGCACTATGCCACCCGTCCTGCCGCGGCGCCGACCAAGGATATCCAGTCTGTCGCCGATACCATCGCTGTCCAGGCCACGTCCTCGGTCTACCGTATCTCCCAATCCGCATCGCAGGCCCGATTCGAGGTCTCCGAGCTCCTCTACGGCAAGCCGAAGCTCGTCGTCGGCACCACAACCCAGATCGCAGGGGACATAGCCGTCGAAGGAGGAAAGATAGTCATAGGCGCGATAAAGCTGAACGCCCGCACTCTCGTCACCGACAGCGAAAAGCGCAACGGAGCCATCAACCATCTGATCCTCAAGACCGACGACGCGGCGAACGAGTTCATCTCGTTCGCGCCGCGCTCGAGCGATCTGGCGGGGCCGGTCGCTCTGGGCAAGCCGCTCGCCTTGAGCGTCTCGGGCGACCTGACCATCGCCGGCGTCACCAAGCCGGCCACGTTCACGGCGACCATGACCGTCACCGCCGACAGGATCATGGGCACCGCCTCGACGACGGTCAAGCGCGCCGACTACGGACTCAAGATCCCCAGCCTCTCGTTCGTCGCGGACGTGGGCGAGAGCGTGTCGGTCGTGGCGAACATCGTCGCGGACAGGGTCGCTCCGGCCCGATAGCGCCGCATAATCGAATCTATATCGCATGAACACCGTCGCCAAGCGCTCAGCCTTCGCCCTCCTCATCCTTATCGCCATCGGGGGAGGCACCTATTACCTTAGAGGCCATGGCCCTGCCGGCAATTCTGCCGCCGTCGTCCTAGCCTTCAAGACGCCGCAGGAGAAGCAAGACGTCTATGCCCGCTTCGTCATGGAGGGCTTCGACAAGATATCCGAGAACTACTGGGCCAAGACCGCCGAGGCGGGCCTGGCCGAGCATTTCCAGCTCTCTGCGCAGAAAGCTCTCGATTCCGCCGCGCCGCCGGCCCTCGCTACCCATGACCGAGCCGGCGCCGCGGCCATGGTGGAGGCGGCCTTGCAGACCGCCACTTCGAGCGAGGCGAAAAAGAAGGTCGCCCTCGATACCTTGATCGTCGCCCTCTACAACCTGCCGCCGGTGGGGCATGCCGGCCTGCTCTCGACCAAGGAAGAGACGTCATTCAGGCAGAACGTCAGCAACGTCAATCCGGGCAAGGACCTCTACCAGGACCTCGGCCTGGCAAAGGGCGCTTCAGAGACAGAGGTCGCCCAGGCGTATGAAGCAAAGGCCGCCGCCCTCAAGAGCGCCACCTCGAGCGAGGCAAAGGCCCAGCTGGCCCAGGTGGAATACGCTAAAAAGGTCCTGGCCAATCCGAATACCAAGGACCTCTACGACGCGGCCCAGATCGAGCCCTCGGCCGACAACAAGGTCATGGGCAAGACCCTCTATGTCAGCCTGTCAAAGATCACCCCGACCAGCTTCATCGAGTTCGGCAGGACCATCCTGGCGGCGTCGACTACGCCTGGCCTGGATAGCATGGTCATCGACCTGCGCGGCAACCTCGGCGGAGCGCTCGATTTCGCCGCGAATTTCCTGGGCCTCTTCATCGGCAATACGCAGTACGCCTACGACCTCTTCCATCAGGGGGAATACGCCCCGCAGAGGACCGTCCAGAACAAGCTTCCCGAATTGGCCCGTTACAAGGATATCGCCATCCTCACCGACGGCATGACCCAGTCGACCGCCGAGGTGACGACGGCCGCCATGAAGCGCCTGCGCCTGGCCCACGTGGTCGGCAGCGCCACCAGAGGGTGGGGGACCGTGGAGAACACCTTTCCGCTCTCGACCGTCATCGACCCTGCCGAGAAATACTCGATGCTCCTGGTCCATAGCCTGACCCTGGGCGACGACAACCAGCCGATCCAGGACAAGGGAGTCCTCCCCGACGTCGACGTCAAGGATCCTGCCTGGAAGTCCAAGCTGGCCGAGTATTTCGGCAACAAGAGCCTGATCGAGGCCATACAGAAGGCCGTGGCCAAGCCGCCGTTGCAATAATGGCGGTTTTCAGGTAATCTCTATCCCGAAAGGCCGGAGAAAGCGCGGCGGCTCGATAGAGCCATAATCCTCGGGTGGGAACACCGGAGGCAAGCCCGCTGAGGTCGAAAGCGCTCGCAAGAGCGTTCTCACTCCACCGCCCCTTCGGGCGCCTTTTATTTATAAGTTGTCAGTTGTCAGTCGCAGGTTGTAAGTTACAAGTCACATGCCAATCACCAAGGACAGGAAAAAGGAGCTCGTCAGCGAGCTCGAGGCGATCTTCAAGGATTCGAAAGGCGCGGTCTTCGTCGGCTTCAAAGGCCTCAAGGTGAACGAGGCGAACAGCATGCGAAAGAGCTTCAAGGCCCAGGGCGTGAAGTTCCTGGTCGCCAAGAAGACCCTCCTCAACAGGGCTCTCGACGCCGCAAAGGTCTCGGGCACCCGTCCAGACATGGGCGCCGAGGTCGCGGTCGCGTACAGCGCCGACAGCCTCTCCACGGCCCGCGAGGTCGGAGCCTTCCTCAAGGCGAACAAAGAGAGGCTCTCGATCCTCGGAGGCATCTTCGAGGGAGCCTTCATCACCAAGGCCGAAGTCGTGACGTACGCTTCGATCCCAGACCAGAAGACGCTCTACGCCCAGGTGGTCAACCTCTTCAACTCTCCTATCCAGCGCTTCGTCATCGCGGCGAGCGAGATAGCCAAGAAGAAGGCAGCGGCCCCGGCAGCGTAAAGAAGAAGTTAGAATTTAGAAGCTAGAATCTAGAAACACATGGAAACCCCAGCAAAGTTCAAGACGATGGTAGAATCGCTCGAGAAGATGTCGGTCCTCGACCTCCACGAGCTCGTAAAGCACCTCGAAGAGAAGTTCGGCGTGTCGGCGGCGGCCGTAGCGGCGGCCCCAGCGGCGGGCGCGGCCCCTGCAGGCGAGGAGAAGTCTACGTTCACCGTAGAGCTCAAGGACGCCGGCGCTTCGAAGATCAATGTCATCAAGGTCGTCAAGGAGGCTCTCGGCCTCGGCCTCAAGGAGGCAAAGGACCTCGTCGACGCGGCTCCAAAGGTCCTCAAGGAAGGAGTCAAGAAGGAGGACGCCGAGAAGCTCAAGAAGGACATCGAGGCGGCAGGAGGAAAGGTCGAGCTCAAGTAAGCTCCCGACCGCTCCGTTCTCGGCAAAAGATCCCCGGCTTGGGGATTTTTTGTTTGGTGCTATAATCGCTTCACTAACGAATCCCTATGGTAATACTTTCCCAACTGTTCGGCTCCGAGCTTCGCGTGCGGATGATGCGGCTGTTCCTCTTCAATCCAGACAAGGCGTTCGACATGGCATATATCCAGGGCAAGGCTGCTGCCAAGCCGCGCGAGCTGGAGGGCGAGCTGGCCTTCCTCAAGAAGCTCGGCCTTTTAAAGGAGGCGAAGGTGTCGAAGCAGGTGGTCGTGCGCAAGGGAAAGAAAGAGCTCCGAAAAAAGGTCAGGGAGAGCGTCTACAGCCTGGACCAGAAGTTCAAATACCGCGACGCCCTATCCGAGTTCCTGGTCAAGACCCATTCCCTCGAGAACCGAGCCGTGGTCAAAAAGCTCGAGAAGGCCGGCAAGATCAAAGCCGTCCTGCTCGCCGGCATCTTCACCGGCCAGCCCGAGAGCCGCCTGGACCTCTTCGTGGTGGGGGATAACGTGAACGCTTCGTCCATGGACCGCATCGTCCGGAGCATCGAATCCGACATGGGCAAGGACATACGCTACGCCGTCCTGTCGGCTCCCGACTTCGCCTACAGGCTGAGCATGAACGACAAGCTGGTTCGCGACGTCATCGACTATCCCCACAGGGTGCTTGTGGATAAGATAGGCATCGCAAAATAATCGTTGTATAATTAGGAGGTTACTAGCGTTATTCGTAATTATCATTCTTATGTTGCAAGAACTGGGGAATACGGTCACCGGCTCGTTCCAGGGCATCTGGAGCGGCACGGCGGCTTTCCTTCCGAATCTCTTTTGGGCTCTCGTCATCTTCATCGTCGGCTGGATCGTCGGATCGCTCGTCGGCAAGCTGGTAGCCCACCTTATCAGGGCCATCAAGCTTGACGCAGCCCTCGAGCAGGCCGGCTTCGGCGCCGTCATGAAGCGCGCGGGCATGAACCTGAACTCGGGAGCCTTCATCGGCGGCCTGGTCGAGTGGTTCATCATCGTAGCCTTCCTGGTCGCCTCGTTCCAGGTCCTCGGCCTTACCCAGGTCAACGTCTTCCTCCAGAGCGTCGTGCTCCTCTATCTCCCTCAGGTGATAGTGGCGGTGCTCATCCTCTTGGTCGCGGTCGTCATCGCCGACGCCCTCTCAAAGGTCGTCTCGAGCTCGGCCCGCGCCGCCGGCGTGCGCTCGGCTAACTTCCTCGGAGCGGTCACCCGATGGTCGATCACCATCTTCGCCCTCCTCGCAGCCCTCGTACAGCTCGGCATCGCGGTATCGTTCATCCAGACGCTCTTTACCGGCGTCGTCGTAGCCCTGTCGCTCGCTTTCGGCCTGGCCTTCGGCCTCGGCGGACAGGACGCTGCCGCGAAGTGGGTAGAGAAGACCCGCGACGAGATCAAGTCTCACAGGGAATAGCTTTCGGGAAGACGGCTTCCAGAAAGAAGGTCGCTATAGAAGCGGACGCCGCGCCTTGGATATCCGAAAGGAAATCCGGGCGCGGCTCTGCTATGATGGACGCATAGCAGTTTAACCCATAGCAACAGCACCATGTCTCCAACAAAGAGGGGAGTGTTCCTCCTCATCGTCAGGCTTATCATCGGCGGCATATTCATCGCCGCAGGCTGGATGAAGGTCTCGGCCATGGCCATGACCGTCGGCTACTTCGCCCAGATGGGCATACCGGCCTTCCTCGCCTACGTCGTAGGGTATGTCGAGCTCGTCGGCGGCGTCCTGATCGTCCTCGGTCTCTGGTCGTGCCTGGCCGCCTTCGTCCTGGCCGTCATCATGCTCTTCGCCATCTGGTATAGCCGCTCGATGGGCTTCCAGGGCATGATGCCGCCGCTCGCCGTCCTGGCCGGCCTGCTCTCTATCATCGAGTCGGGCGCGGGCAAGTTCTCGCTCGGCAAGAAGTCCGCGGCAGGGGAGGGCGCGGCGCAGGGATAGCTCTCAGCCGCCAGGTTTCAGCTTTCAGGCAAGAAAAGGAAAGTTTACCCTATACAAGACAGCGTCGGCGAGAGATCGCGGCGCTGTTTTTGTTGGGACGTCGTGGTCAGCGAAGCTTGGCGACTGCTGCGTCTATCTGTTGGGAAAGGTATGAGCTTCGTCTTAATTTTTAAGACGGATGTCTTAATTTCCAAGACATATACCCACCTCGCCAAAAATAGAGACGTGTCAGACTATGGGTAGCAGATTCAGCGGGCTATCTGTTGGGTGAGAGTTTCATAAAAAATCCGCAGGGCGCAATAAAGCGCGCTGCGGACCGAAGACATTTTACGTGTCAGGAGGTTGGGAAGTAGCTCCTATATATGGCGAGCTCCTCGCTATTCGCGGGAAGGACGGCGACAAAGAGGGCGCGAATGGCGATGAGCGGACGATTGGCAAAGACCTGTCCGTTCTTGTCCTGCCAGAGCGTCACCGAGAAGATCGACGCTTTCGAGACGATGGTCTTGTCCTTTAAATCGACAAAGAGCCGGCCTCCGACGAAACATCCCTTCGTCGGATTCAGAACGATCAGGCTCCCATCATGGATGCGTGCGTTCTGATGATGGAATGCAGCAGCGATTACCACCGCTACGGCGAAGATTAAGACGATCAATGCTTTCAGGTTCATGGTGGTTGAGGGTGAAAACAGGACGGCAACGCTTGTCTACGGCCCTATTTTCACCTTCAACCAGCCTGTGTCACCGAGCGATATCCTGCATATTATTATACTACTTATGATAAATAAAATCAAGGGCTATCTCCCCGTTTCTTGCCATAGGCCCCCTGATCGTGCCCGAATGCTTGACTCTTTTTCGCCCCTGAGTATACTTACTTTTACCTCGAATGATTATCAATTTCACTTCACAGCGGACTAAATAGGCCATTTAGTTGGCTTGTTTCGGTTCCGCTCGGAAGAGCGGTTTTTAATTCTCTCGAGGCGCTGTTGTTTGACAATAGAACCCCACCACGTTGAGTCTTTTTGCCGGTCCAGCATTCTGCGCGCTTCTTTATTATTTGAAGTTTTCAGGATGCTGGACCGGTGATAGGTCTTTTCAAACAGCGGAGGTGGCTCGGCGGCACGTTAGATCGCGCCGCCGAAAACCTCCATGCTTGTCGGAAACAGGCATGGAGCGACGGGTACAACAAATTGTATTGAGAGAGAAAGTTAAGTGGTTTTTAAATTTCCTAATAGGAAATTTAAGGGCGTATGGTGGATGCCTTGGCTTCTGAGAAGCGATGAAGGACGTTGCGTAGCGACGATATGTTCGGGGAGCCGCTGAGCGGGCTTCGATCCGAGCGTTTCCGAATGAGGAAACTCCTCCCGTAGAGATACGGGAGACCCTGGCGCTTGACGTCAGGGAGCGCACCCTGGGAAGTAAAACATTTCAGTACCAGGAGGAAGAGAAAACAACCTGCACGTATGTGCAGAATATTTCCTTAGTAGTGGCGAGCGAAAGGGAAACAGCCCAAACTCGGTCTTAATCGCGGGATACATCGAAAGATGTGCAACGCGATTAAGATCGGGGGTAGTAAGGCGGTGGCGTCTCTATTTATAGAGAGAAGAGTTACAAAGTCCTTTGTTAGCAGAACGTCCTGGAAAGGACGGCCCCAGCGGGTGATAGCCCCGTATGCGAAAACAAAGGACCTCTTTTGTCACCGTTCTTGAGTACCTCAGGACACGAGTAGCCTGAGGGAATCTGCCGGAACTAACCGGTAAGGCTAAATATTCCAGAAGACCGATAGTGAACTAGTACCGTGAGGGAAAGGTGAAAAGCATCCCGGAGAGGGAGGTGAAATAGAACTGAAACCATACGCTTACAAGGAGTCGGAGCGGACCCCGCAAGGGTGTTCCGTCACGGCGTGCCTATTGAAGAATGAGCCAACGAGTTGATGCGTGCTGCGAGGCTAAGGGCTTGAAAGCCCGGAGCCGCAGGGAAACCGAGTGTGAACAGCGCGACTCAGTAGTACGCATCAGACCCGAAGCCGGGTGAGCTTGCCATGTGCAGGTTGAACCACGTAGAAATACGTGGGGAGGACCGAACGCTAGAGACGTGCAATACTCTGCGATGACATGTGGTACGGAGTGATAAGCTCATCGAACTCGGTAATAGCTGGTTCTCTCCGAAATATGTTTAGGCATAGCGTCGTATGTTCCCAGAGGGGGTAGAGCACTGGAAGATCTCGACAGGTAGAAATATCGCGAGACCTATCAAACTCCGAATACCTCTGGTCAAAAGTACGGCAGTAAGTCCGTGGGGGCTAAGCTCCATTGGACAAAAGGGAAACAGCCCGAATCTCAATTTAAGGTCCCAAAATTCATGCTAAGTACACGGGAGGTGGTGGATCTTCTTCGACGGTGAGGATGTTGGCTTAGAAGCAGCCATCATTTAAAGAAAGCGTAACAGCTCACTCACTTAGAGGGTCTGCGCCGCAGATGATCGGGGTTAAAGCATGATACCGAAACTGAGGATTGCATTTCGCTTCGGCGAGATGCACTGGTAGGAGAGTATCCTGCTCTGCGATGAAGGCAAAGGGGCGACCCATGCTGGAGCGTGCAGGAGTAAGAATGTTGGCACAAGTAACCACAATGCGGATGAGATATCCGCACGCCGAAAGATTAAGGTTTCCTTCGCAATGGACTTCAGCGAAGGGTTAGTCGGGCCTAAGGGGATGGCGAAAGCCGTACCTGATGGACACACGGTTAATATTCCGTGACGTACAATTGGTGCGATGGGATGACGGAGCACAGTATCTGCGGCCCCTTATCGGATTGGGGTCTTTGGTCAGAGGGCGATTGCCAGGAAAATCCGGCAGTCAGTCGTTCAATCGACGAGCCTAAGGACAGGAGGGAAGGCGTAGCTTGCTACGCGGAACTGCAGAAAGCGGGCTTTCAAGAAAAGTCTCTAAGCATAACCAATGGTACTCCGTACCGAAAACCGAAACAGGTGATCGGCTCGAGAAGAGCAAGGCGAACGAGTGAAGGTAGGTCAAGGAACTCGGCAAAAGATCAGCCGTAAGTTAGCAATAAGGCTTGCCCTCTATTGATTTAGAGGGCCGCAGCGAAAGTATCTCTGGCGACTGTTTATCAAAAACACAGCTCCCTGCGAACTCGTAAGAGGATGTATAGGGGGTGACACTTGACCAATGCCAGAAGGTCAACCATCGGCGGTGAGATCATTCTTACGAATGGTCTGGCTGACTGATGTAAGCCCTGGTGAATGTCGGCGGTAACTATAACCGTCCTAAGGTAGCGCAATTCCTTGTCAGGTAAGTTCTGACGCGTTGAATAGTGTAACGTCTGGAGAACTGTCTCGACCTACAGCTCGGTGAAAATACAATCCCGGTGAAGATGCCGGGTACCTGCAGTTAGACGAAAAGACCCTAGAAGCTTTACTACAGCTTGATATTGAGCATACGATTGCGATGCGTAGCGTAGCGGTGAGGGGTTGAAGGGCGCTTTCGGGCAGCCTGGACCCGCCAATGAAACAGCCGTCTTCGCCGTTGTATGTTCTAACCCCGAGGGTAAAAACCGCGGGAGACAGTATCTGGTGGGTAGTTTTAGTGGGGCGCTATCCTCCTAAAAAGTAACGGAGGAGCCTATTAAGGTCAGTTAGCCGCGAATGGAAACCGTGGCGATAGTGTATGGGCATAAACTGGCTTAACTGTAAGACGTACTTGTCGAGCAGATGCGAAAGCAGAGCTAAGTGAACCGACGGATCGCATTAGATGCGGCCGGAGATTATCGGACAAAAGCTACTCTAGGGATAACAGGCTCGTTCCGCCTAAGAGTTCATATCGACGGCGGAGTTCGGCACCTCGATGTCGGCTCGTCTTATCCTGGGGCTGGAGAAGGTCCCAAGGGTTTGGCTGTTCGCCAATTAAAAAGGCACGTGAGCTGGGTTCAGACCGTTCAGACGGTGATCGCGAGATCGCACGCTGGACAGTCTGAGCCCCTCGGACATCAAGGACAGAGACAACCAATCACGGCGGTCATAGAGAGTAATTTCTATGACGTCATCAACTAATTTCGGTAAAACCTACAGGTTAAAAGCTGGAGGCAATACCGAGGGAAGTTTGTGTGTTGAGTAATGGTAGGTTCGTGGAAAGTGTGATTCGACAAATCAGGAGGTCTAAGGGCCGCGGTCTTCATGGGAAGACCTGACGGCATGAGGGCCAATCGATATTTTCTCTCCGCCAAGGAGAGGTACGGATAGACACCTGTGAAACCTGCGAATACATCAGAGGGAACGCGAAGTGCACCGCGTTCCCGCCACTACCCAACACATAAACACCCGTAGAGACTACACGTTGATCTCCTCGAAAGAGGATGAAGATATAGTCCAATGCACATAGTGATATGTGGAAACATGCGTGAGACAGGTTGGTCTCCTATCTACTGCAGGCGTTGATTCTTGAGGAGCTTTGCTTCTAGTACGAGAGGACCGAAGTGAACGGACCGCTGGTCTATCTGCTCTACCGCCAGGTGGAACGCAGAGTAGCTATGTCCGGAAGGGATAACCGCTGAAAGCATCTAAGCGGGAAGCCCACTCCAAGATTAGGAATCGTTCGAGGGCCCTAGTAGACTACTAGGTCGATAGGCTTTAGGTGTACGCACAGCGATGTGTTGAGCCGAGAAGTACTAATTGCCCGATCCTATTAGGAAATTTAGGAATCACTAGATTTTCTCTTAGATATACAAACATGTACGCGTCAGTGTCTATTTCCGAATAACAGCAATTGAGTCCTCTGTTCTGGTGATTCGACGCGGTGGAACCACCTCTTCCCATCCCGAACAGAGAAGTTAAACGCCGTAGTGCCGATGATAGTCCATCAGGGCGAAAGTAGGTAGTCGCCAGTACAGAGGATTCAATGCAGAAGGCCGTCCGAAAGGGCGGCTTTTTGTCGCTTCCGTAAAACTTGATTAATGTGGATAAATATGTTAGTATTGAAAAGGGTTTGAATCTGCATTCCGCAGCTTCGTTCATCGAAATCCCGGCTGTTCTCCCAGGAGAACGGCTGTATGCTTCATCCCCAGGGATGTCGCTTCAGAGAGCAGAACAACCTGTAAAGGAGTTATGCACGTGCCTGAAGAACAGAAAGCCCGCAAGACGGGCAAATTCAGCAAGTCCAAGCAATCGGACATGCTTCGCCAAAAGCTTTTGGGAAATCAAGCGTTCGCCTCATGTCGAGGCAAGTTCCATAACCTGACTCATCTCATCGTCGAAGAGGTCGCGCGGGGAGCAAAATCTCCTTCCGCGATTTTGAGGATGTGGGACGAGGAAGCTGGAAAGCGGCGGGTCATGGCCAACCTACTCGCATTGCTCAAGCGCGACCGGTGCGACATCGCCTATAAGCAACTGCTCGCCGCCTTGGAGGACGGCGGGTATACGTTCCCTGGCGAGATGCTGCCGATCGAGGCTACCGAACCCGTGACCCTGCTGATGCTCGCGCCTGAGCGGACGCTCTCCATGATCAGGTGGTTCCTGGAGTGCCATTGGTGCGAGCAGGACTGGTTCGTCTTGCGGAAGCAGGGGAGGCGAGACAGCCAAGGGAGGCTGTATCGCACGTCCGTTGTGACCAGGAAGATGTTCGAATCGTTTCCAATGCTTGAAGCGCTCAGCTGCGATCGAATGGGAACGGGTCGCTATCCCGGTCAGGAATTCCATGCGGCTTACCGACAGACCGTTCTGGAAACTTTTCCTGGTGAAGTCGTGGAGAAGCTACGGGACAGTTACTGCGGCCTGGCGTGGGACCAGTGGCATGATCATATCGAGGACGTCAGTAGCCTGCCGTTCGCGTATCTGATACGCGGCGAGCAATCCAAAGTCCTCGGTATGTTCAGCCGGGAAGACCAGAAGCGCGTCGCCACTTGGCGCTTCAACGTGCCGCGTGCGATGAGGCCGTATAAGGTCGGCTTGCATCCGGAAGGGTTCAAGTCGGCCTGGTTAAGGGAGAATCCGGCGTATCGAAGCCTTGGCGCCTCTCATGGGTATGAGGGAACTCTCCTTCGCGGGAATCGCGAAGAGCGGGAAAGCTACGGCTTCGCTTATCATGGCCACGGTAAGTTCCGCCGATACGGTATCTGGTTCGACACACCTTCCGACTGGTGGAAGGATAAGGGTTAATTCAAGACCGCGCGTCGCTTCAAGCTTCGCGCGGCTTTTTCTTGATTTCGGAGTCTATGCTGCAGGAGTTTTGATATGTATAACACACAAGGGAATGTGGCGAGAAATGCCCTGCGCAGGTGAGGATGTGCCAGTGGCACATCCGTAAAGGCCGAGCAGAGCGATCCGCCAGCAGGGGATACGCGCGCATTTCGAGACGCGTTCCCTGGTGTGCTACACTTATGAAATCTATGGCATCCTGGTCTACCAAGCGGAAATTCGGCTATTTCTTCATCTTCATGGCGGCGATCGTCGTCCTGGTCGGCCTGCCGGCGTTCTTCGTCTTCTACAAGGCCCCGACCTGCTCTGACGGGGTGAAGAACGGCACCGAGCGCGGCGTGGACTGCGGCGGTTCGTGCGCGCGCCTCTGTCCGGCCGATTTCGCCGCGCCGAAAGTCCTTTGGGCGTATTCCGTGCGCGTGGTGCCGGGCATCTATAATGCCCTGGCCTACGTCCAGAATCCGAATCCGTCCGTCGAGGCCCGCGACCTGTCCTATATCCTCAAGCTCTATGACGCCGAGGGTATCCTGGTCACCCAGAGGGTGGGCAAGGCCTTTGTGCCGGCGGGGCAGAGGTTCGCGGTCTTCGTGGCAGGCATCGACGTCGGCAAGAGGACGCCTGTTCGCGCTACCTTTGAGTTCGCCGGAGAGCCGAACTGGCGCCAGGGCAGTCCTCTGACCAAGCTGCGCGTCCTGGACACCTCGCTCGACCAGGGCCAGGGCGGCAAGCCGAGCGCCCGGGTGCGCGTCAGGAACGACGCGCCTGACCGCTCGTATGCGAACGTCGACGCCACCGTCATCCTCTATGACAAGAACGATAATCGGGTGGCCTTTTCCAAGACCGTCATACCGTCTATCGGCCCTAACGAGACGCAGACCCTGTACTATACCTGGCCGGAGCCTTTCGGCGCAGGCATCGTGAGGACGGAAGTGCTCTTTGCGGCTAACCCTTCCCGATAGATGACCGAGATCGTCAAAGCGGCAGGCGCGCGCTTCGCGCGCGCCCATATCGACTGGGCAATGCTCGGGGCGGCCGTCGTCCTGACGCTGTTCGGCTTGGTGACTATGAATTCCTTTACCGGCGAGAACTACTACGCCGAGCGCCAGGCCATCTGG
>DASTLR010000011.1:0-21236 GCA_035714745.1 Minisyncoccota bacterium
GTCGAGAGGGCCAAGGCCGCGACGTTGGCGACGAGAGGAGATATGCCGCCGATAGCCACCAGGAGCCTGAGCGCCCCGAGATTGAGGCCGAGCGAGAGACCATAGGTCAACAGATAGAGCGCGAATTCCCGGCCATGCATAGGGCGGTCGACAGAGAAGGTCCATGACCGATTCAGCGCATATCCTACGACCATGCCGGCGACATAGCCGGTAGAGCTCGCGGCTAGATAATGGGCGCCTAGCGCGAAGAGCCCGTAAAAGCACAGATAATTCACCGCCGTGCTGGCCGCTCCGGTGACGAGGAATCGACGGATCTGGGCGTGGTCCATATCCCTGGATGGTACCATGGAAGAAAGGTAAAAATGTAGTATCATCCTTGTATCGTCGTCCGGGACACCCTTTCGCCATGGCCATCATCGTCAAACTACAAGGAGGACTGGGCAACCAGATGTTCCAGTACGCCCTCGGAAGGTCCCTTTCGCTCAAAAAGAAAGTGCCCCTGCTCCTTGATATCGGCTCCTTTTCTCGCGACCCGCTCCGCGCCTATGCTCTGGGATGCTTCTCTTTGAAAGCCGAATTCGCCTCGCCGAGCGACGTAGAGCGCCTGGCCAGATACCAGAGGCTGCCGGACGGCATCGTTTCCAGGGCCCGGAATGCCCTGTGCGCGCGCTGGGACAGATATGCGCGCGAGAAGCGCTTCCATTTCGATCCGGACGTCTTTTCCGTGGCGGACGACGCGTACCTGGACGGCTACTGGAACACGGAGAAATATTTCAAGGATATCCGCCCTGCCCTGCTCTCGGATTTCCGCGTGGCTGCGCCGCTCGCGGGAAAGAACGCTGAAGCGGCGCAGGCCGCTCGAAGCGCAGAATCCGTCAGCGTCCATGTCCGCAGAGGCGATTATGCCCATAATCCGCAGACGAATATCGTCCACGGCACTCTCGAGGCCGACTACTATGGTCCCGCCATCGCCCGCATGCAGGAAAAGCTCGCCGCTCCCCGCTTCTTCGTCTTTTCGGACGACATCCCTTGGGTCCGCGACAACCTCTCTCTCCCTGCCGGGACTATCTTCGTCGATTGGAATGGAAAGGAGGCGCACGAAGACCTGCGGCTCATGTCCCTCTGCAAGCACCATATCATCGCCAATAGCACGTTCAGCTGGTGGGGAGCCTGGCTTTCAGAATATCCGGGCAAGGTCGTCATCGCCCCTGCCCGCTGGTTCAGGACCCAGAAGAAGAGCACCGATACCCGCGACGTGCTGCCGGAAAGCTGGATAAGGATATAATGGCCATACCATGTGCGGCATCATAGCTATAGCAGGAAAAGGGGCAGGATCGACGGATAGCCGAACAGTCGGGGCTATGCTTTCCTGCCTGTCTCGGCGAGGGCCCGACGATACGGGCGTCGAACGCCTGCCGGGCGCCATCCTCGGCCAGACTCGCCTGGCCATCGTCGACCTTTCCCCGGCCGGCCATCAGCCCATGAAGGACAACGAGCGCCCGCTGACGGTGGTCTTCAACGGCGAGATCTACGGCTATAGCGAGACTCGCAAGGACCTGGAAGCGCGCGGCCACCGCTTCTCTTCCCATTCCGACACCGAGGTCATCCTCAAGGCCTATGCCGAATACGGAGAGCGGTGCGTCGACCATCTGGACGGCATGTTCGCCTTTGCCCTCTGGGACGATGAAAAGGAGCAACTCTTCGTCGCCCGCGACCGCTTCGGCAAGAAGCCCTTCTACTACGCCTGGCACGAGAGCACCTTCTACGCGGCCTCGGAGATGAAATCGCTCTTTGCCACAGGCCTGTTCAAAGGACAGGTCGACCCGGGGGCGCTCGACGACTTCCTACGGCTTCTCTATATGCCGCCGCACCGAACCGTATACGCGAACATCCATACTCTGCCGCCCGCCCATGCCGGGGTGGTGAAAGACGGCGCCCTGCGCTCCTGGAGGTACTGGCAGCTTGAAAAGCAGCCGAGCGCGGCTACCTATGCGGAAGCAAAGGCGGAGGTCAGGCGGCTCTTCGACAAGGCCGTCGAGAAGCGCATGATAGCCGACGTCGAAGTGGGCTCGCTACTCTCGGGAGGGGTCGACTCGACCATGGTCACGGCGACAGCGCAGAGATTCTCCGCCTCACCCATCAAGACCTTTGCCGTAGGCTATGGCGCCTACCGCAGCGAGCTGCCCTATGCCGAACAGGCCGCGCGACAGATCGGCACCGACCATTATGAGCTCGTGGCGCCGAAGGCGGATATGCAGGAGCTCCGCGCGGTCATCGAGTATTTCGACGAGCCGCACGCCGATTCGTCCGATTTCCCTCAGGCCCTGGTCTCGAAGCTGGCCTCCTCTAAAGTGAAAGTGGCTCTCTCGGGCGACGGGGCCGACGAGCTCTTCATGGGCTATGGCTGGTATCAGAAGTTCTGGCACACGCCGCGCTGGAAAAAGATATTCCGCGACCCGTACTCCTCATACGTCCGGGCGACGGAGGTATTCTCCGGGCGCGAGCGAAAGAAGCTGCTCCACGCCAAGCGCGTCCCGACAGCCTTTGAGCGAACGGTCGTGTCCCGCTTCGCGGACCCCTTCGACAAGATCAACGCCTTCGACATCTCGGTCTACCTGCCCGGCCAGCTGCTCTCCAAGGTCGACCGCTCGGGCATGATGCACTCGCTCGAAGTCCGCTCGCCATTCCTCGATACCGCCCTTGCCGAATATGTCTTTAGCCTGCCGCGCCAATTCAAGCTGTCGGCGTCCGAGAACAAGATTCTCCTCAAGGACCTGCTCGCGGAGACATTCCCGAGAGAGTTCGTCTACCGCCGCAAGCAAGGCTTCGGCGCGCCGATCCAGGAGTGGATGAAGGAACCAGACGTCCGCAGAGAGATACTGAGGCTCCTTTCGCGCGACGATCACCCGATGTTCGCCTACATCGACAAGGACGAAGCCCGAAAGATCCTCGCCAGCGCCGAGTCGCTGGGCAAGGGAAACGCCCAAAAGGCCTGGTCGCTCCTCTGTCTGGCCCTCTGGTTCGAGCTTCACCAAAAACGCCATGGCTAGCATCCGCGCTTTCTATCGCGCATACAGGAACAAGGTCTCTAACAAGCTCTGGGGCGTCGTTCGCGTTCCGGCCGTCGGCCCCAAAAAAGGCTACGCCCTGCTCTCGTATCTCGTCTCGCCTTTTACCCAGACGCCGAGAGAGCGCCACACCGACCCGCACGCGAGCTACTGGGAGTGCGCCGAGATCGCCAAACTGCTCTCCCTACGCGGCTATGAGGTCGACGTCATCGATTGGCGCGACGAGCGCTTCGTGCCAAAAAAGCCCTATGCCCTCTGCATCGACATCCAGAGAAACCTGGAAAGGCTCGCCCCCCTGCTGCCCCAGCGATGCACGAAGGTCTTTCACCTGGTATCCTCATACCCTGAATTCCAGAACTCGGCCGAGGGTCGGAGGCTCGATGACCTGAAGCGCCGCCGCGGCGTCTCCCTGCCCGCCCATCGAAGAGAGCGAGTATCCCTGGCTCCGCGATTCGCCGACCATATAGAGGGCTTCGGCAATCGAACGGTCCATGCCACGTATGCGAGATTCGCCAAGAAGATAGCGCCGATCCGCGAGTCGGTGGCCCAGGAATTCGATTTCCCCGCCAGCAAGGATTTCGAGACGGCCAAAAGGTCCTTTCTCTGGTTCGGAGGCGGCGGCGCGGTCCACAAAGGCCTGGACCTGGTGCTCGAGGCCTTCGCTCAGATGCCTGACCTGCGCCTGCACGTCGTCGGTCCGGTGCATAAAGAGGCGGAATTCATGAAAGAATACGCGCGCGAGCTCGCTCTGCCGAACGTCACGCTCTATGAGCGCCCGCGCTTCGACGGCCGCGGCCGCATGACCGTCGGCGACAGGCTCTTCAGCGAGGTCGCCGGCCGATGCGGAGCGATCGTCTATCTGTCCTGCTCAGAAGGCACTTCAGGCGCGGTGGTCCAGGCCATGCATGCCGGCCTCTACCCCATCATCACCCCCGAGACAGGCATCTACGAGGACGCGCCCGCCGCCGTCATCGAGCAGCCGACGGTAGAAGCCGTCGTCACGGCCATCCGATCCTTTTCCGCGCTCCCAGCCGCCGAAGCCGAGCGTCTCGGCCGCACGGCCTGGTCATATGCCAAGGCTACATATTCAAAAGACCAGTTCACCAAGACATACAGCGCATTCCTGGATACGATACAACTGCCATGAAGCCCCTCATCACCGTCATCATCCCCGCCCATAACAACGCACAGACCATCGAGGCGGCCGTGCGCTCTATCGCCGACCAGACGTATGACCGCCTCGAGATACTGGTCATCGACGACAACAGCTCCGACGAGACGAGGGATGTCGTCCTGGCCCTGGCCGCTCGCGATCCAAGGATCGCCTATCACGCCTTGCCCTGGGACGACCCCGAGCGCGTCAATAAGCGCGGCAGGAACGTCAATGCGGGATATATGGCCCGGAATTACGGCTTCGAAAAGGCCGCCGGCGAGCTTATCACCTTTCAGGACGCGGACGACGTCTCCTTCAGGAACCGTATCGAGGTCCAATACGGTCTCTTGAAGGGGCACGGCGCGACGCACGTGACCGTCGACTGGCAGCGCCTGGAGCAGCGATACACGGGAAAGAGGTTCGACGCGGAAAGGTTCGCCACAGAGCATCCCGGCATGATGGGCCCCCGCGAGCTCGCCCGACGGGCGAAGAGGGCCAAGGGGATCGCCTTCAAGGTCTTGCCATCGATCGCTCGCAGGATAGACTTCGAGACGAAGCGGCTGCGCCTCGTCAACAAGCTCTTCTTTGGCTCGCTCGAGGCATACCCTGGCACCGGCAATTCGCCGCTCTTTCGGCGCGAGGTCGTCGAGAAGTGCCGGTTCAGAAAGCTGCCAGACCGCGTCTGGCCGTCGTTCATGGGCCGCGGAGCCGACCGCGACTTCAATTTCCAGGTAGCCGAGACGTTCTCCAACAGCTACGTATTCTTCATCCCCCTGTATATGTGGAGGCAGGAGAATCAGAACAGCCGATATGAGGGATACAACATCGAAACATATATCATATGAAATTCTCTCTCGTCACGCCGGTATATAACATGGAGGCATATCTTGCTGAAACGATCCAAAGCGTGCTCGCCCAGGCAGGCGACTTTGATATCGAATATATACTGGTGAACGACGGATCGACCGATAGCAGCGAGAAGATAATCCTGGATATGAAAAAAGGCATCGAGGATGGATCGATACCCATCCGCTGCAGATCGATCATGATCAAATACATCTTTCAACAGAATCAAGGTATGTATTGCGCCATCAATAACGGTTTTGCGGCGGCAACGGGCGATATATATTGCTGGATCGGCGGCGACGACCGATACGCTCCAGGTGCTTTTCAAGCAATCAGCGAGTGGTTCACGGCCCATCCGCAGTCGCAGTGGGTCAAAGGCATGTGCGGATTACTCGATAAAGAAGGCAACATAGCTCGCGAGGGCCGACACCGCATCTTCCATAGAACATGGCTCGCTCAGGGAATATATGGCCGAGAGACATATTTCGTCGAACAAGAGAGCGTATTCTGGAAGCCCGAGCTCTGGAAAAGGGTCGCCCCCATTCCGACCGATCTGCGCGCCGCCGGTGATTATTGGCTCTGGATCAACTTCGCTCAGCACACGTCGCTCGAATCGATCCCTGTTCAAATAGCATACTTCAGGATCAGGCCCGGCCAAGTAAGCGGCAATAAAAAAAGATATCAAGAAGAACAAAGAAAAATCGCCCCGCATCGAAGCGTGCTGTCCCAGCTCATACGCCTACGCTCTATCACCGTCAACCGCCTGCATATAAGTAGATAATCAATCGGCGAGAGAGCTCCGTGCTATGCTGATATAAGCGTATTGTCATACGCCCTTAGCAGGATTATCAAAAGGTCTATGAAAAGAATCTTTTTATTCGTTGCGTCAGGAGCATTTCTCCTGTTCTTGGCAGCGCCGACGAGTGCTTCTGCCGCCTGGACTGGTATCGAAACATTCGATAGCTACTCGGCAAGCACTTCAGTCTCGGGCCTCACTGGTGGCAGCGGCTGGTCTGGAGGCTGGACGGTCAATTCAGGCAGCGGGACAGTCGATACTGCTCCAAGCGGCGGTCAAGGCGGCCTCGCGCTTCATATAAGCAATAGTGCGAGTATCTCGAGAATGCGCTCTTCTACCGGCTCATCTGGAATTCTTAGATTTAAGGTGCGAATTGGTACGAATAGCGGAGGTGGAGTGTATGTGACCGACAGCGGCGGAGGAGGCGCTAACAATAACCGCATCGCCATCAACTTCAACACCACCTTAGGCGTCATTAGCGCGGGCGATGGTCAGACATACGCGAACGATATAGCTCCATTCGACTTCAATACATGGTACGACATCGCGATAAAATATGGTCAGGTCGCGGGCCAATTCTCTATATCGATCGATGGCGGCAAAACATACCTCGACAATTTCAGCATGGGGTCTGGCAATAAGACTCTTATGGACGGAATAATCTTGTCCTCGGGAGGAGCCAATCTTTGGTTCGACGATATAAACGACGATAGTGGAGCAACCGCACTTCCGGAGTCTATCTCTCTTTCGGGAACGATTGGGACTCTCGCTCGATTCTCTACCTCATCGACTATCGGTAGCTCGCTTTTTTCTGACAACGGTGCTGGATATCTTTCCATCGGAACAACGACCGCGACGAATATCGTCATCGGAAACGCTGGGTCGCTTACGACAATCCTCGGAAACGTCATATTCAATAATGTCAATTTCACGACCCTGAATGCGTCTTCTACCACAGCCACGACCTATAAAACCGACTCGAACTGCAATTCCTCGGCTTCTCCCGCGTCATGCGGGTCAGCCGCAGCTGGCAGTGTGGCAATAGCTGCTGGTTCGATGACGCTCATAGTTAACACATCGGCAGTGACTTCTTCGAGCCAGATCTTGGTAACCGAAGATTCATCTCTTGGCGCCCGACTCGGCATCACATGCAATACTACGTTTGGTCGAGTGTACAGCATCTCGAGTCGCACATCAGGCACGAGCTTCACCGTGAAATCTAATGGCGACATCGCGGCCAACCCTGCCTGCTTAAGCTATTGGATAGTCAATTAGGACCGAAAAGGGATCAAAAGTGATACTATGGCGGGATGAGAAAGATCATCATCCTCAAGCACGGTGGCGGCGAACTGGCGAACCAGCTCTGGAACTACCTCTCCGTCTATGCCTTTGGCCTGGAGAGAGGCATCTCCGTGCTCAATCCATCGTTCTTCGAATATCATTGCTTTTTCCGCTTCTTGAAGGAAGAGAGCTGGGTCACCCGCCTGACCTCCCGCCTGTTCTTTCGCGCGCCGCGACGTAGGTCCAGCTGGATCAATAGGAATCAGCGCCTGAAATACGCCCTGCGCGCCTGGATCGTCGGCGCCCTCAACGCCTCCTGCGTCTATTCCTCGGAGAACAGCGAGAACCGCCAGACGTATCTGCCGCCGACCGCTCCCTTGCCTGACCGCTTCGACGCATGTTCAAAGCTCTATCTGACCGGCTGGCTCTTTCGCAATCCGGCCGGTCTGGCCAAATTTGGCAAGGAGCTGCGCGCCGCATTTGCGCCCTCCGACGAGATCCTCCGCCGCGTCGACGCCATTATCTCCCCGCTGCGCAGCCAGTACCAGCATGTCATCGGCGTCCACATCCGCCAGTCCGATTACGCAGGCTTCAAGGGAGGCAGGTTCGTCGTCAGCCAGGTCCGCTTCCGCGAGGTCATGGGGGAATTCCTCCGCGAGCGCCGCCTCGACCCTGCGCGGACCGTCTTCGTCATCGCTTCTGACGGCCGCGTTGACGAGCGCGTATTCGCCGGCCTGAACGTAGCGGTCTCGCGCGAGAACTCGGTAGTCGATCTCTTCCTCCTCTCGCGCGCAGACGCGGTGATCGGCTCCGATTCCAGCTTTGGCGCCTTTGCCGCCTGGCACGGCGACATCCCCCACATCATCGCCCGAAACGACGCCATGGATTGGGCGTATTACGCCAATAAAAATTCCTTCTTCGAGAACCGGCTCTCTGAGCTGATGAAGTACTGAATACACGAGACACTGAATAAAAAAACCGCCGATGCATGATCGGCGGTTCGCTTTGATGTAAGCCTAACGTTTTGTCAGGAGATCGCTACCGTTCGCCCGGCGCGTGCTGGCGCGTGCGGAGCGTATCGATCGATACGAATCCGGCTGCCATGGCCTTGAAAGCCGTCCAGCGCAGGACGCTGCACCAGAGCCAGCGCGCCCATGACCTCTGGTCGAGCGTCGGATGGTCGGGCTCGACCTCCAGCTCGTGCGAAGTGCATGTGACGTAGACCTGCGCCGACGGGAAGACCTGCCGCGCCAGGATCCGCTCGCTCTCGGAATGGAGCTCGCCCGTGACGACGAGCATCTTCTCCGGATGGAAGGAATGCCTGAGCAGATGCCCTTTCAGCGCCTCCATCTCGGTGATCGAATTGACGATCGACCCGATATAGGCGTAGCGAGCGCTAGCCACGTCGCACACATCTTCCTTCATCCGCCGCTCGAAGTAGCCCGCGTCATTGAACGGATGAGCGCAGCTCGCGAAACAGATCAAGGCCTTTGGGCAGACGGTCTTTTGCAGCCTGATGGCCAGATCGAGATTGGCCCGAGTGGCCGCCGCGAGCTCTGTCTGGCTCTTGGCCGAATAGGAGGCGGCGAGAATGACCTCGATGCCCGCCTTCCGTATGCTTCCAAGCGAGTCTTGGCTCCGCAAGAGCCAGACGAACGGTCTTACATAGAATGGGGACAATCGTCCCTCCTTTCTTTGTTGAGGTTAAAGATCATTGCCCGGCATACCCTATACCAGGCTACTTACTATTCTAGCACTTTTTGGCCAAAATGTAAAGATGAGTGGCCACGGCGTCGGAGCCCGGCATATAGACGAAGATATAGTCCAGGTATTTCAGAGGGCCTAGGACCAGCATGAATATATGGGCCAAGAAAGGCGCCGCTCTGCGGTAGCCCAGCGAGCAGAGGACGCCCAGCCAGTAGGCCAGGAACATCAGCAGGGTCGACCAGGGCCCCGACCTGACGCCGCATTCCACGACCTCTAGGTCCGAGAACATGTGCTTGAGGCCCGAGGTCGTCCAGCGGTTGAAATCGTCCGGCGAGGCATGGTACGGATGCATGAACGGCGCCGAGACGTAGATATAGCCGCCCGGCTTGACCACGCGGACCATCTCGCGGGCAACTTTATAGGCGTCGGGCACATGCTCGAAAAGCGATTCGGAGACGGCCGCGTCGATGCTGCCATCCTTGAACGGCAGCTGGGTCGCGTCCGAGACGACGTCGACCTCAGGAAAAGGAAAGACGTCGACATTGATGAATTCCTTGCCCAGGCGTTCGGGTCCAGAGCCCACATCGATGACGGCGCTCCCCTCCCCGACCCGGTCCAGGACCATGCGCGGGCCGTTGACGAGCATCATCACCGGACAGGCGTAATGCCAGAGGGCGTAATAGAATTTCGGCCACTGCTTGAAGAAGGTCTTCAGCCAATTGACTCCCGATTCGTGCTGACCGCCGTTCTTCTCGTAGACGGCCCTTTCGATGAGGATCGGCCTCTGGGCCTCGTCGACCATGAAGTGGCCGTGCGTCCTGCAGACCAGGCCGCGCTCGGAAGCCAACAGGTCTGCCTTGCAGAACGGGCAGCAGATGATATGGGAATGGTCGGCCAGGCTCACGCCGCTCATGCGGACCTTGGGCGAGCGCAGGTTGGCCAGACGGTCGGCGAGGAGGAGCTGGATGGCGCGGAAGCCGTCGCGGTAGCGGATCTTCTTGCCTTCGGCAGCGCCGCGGGGCGCATGGGATATCGGCGCCTCGGCGATCCGATACCCATGGCGGAGCAAGGCCGTCGTAAAGAGCAATTCTGCCTCGAACTTGCCGGGGACGAAGTGCTTCTTTGCCTCGGCCGGAAAGAGCTTGTAGCACGTCCAGACGTCGGTCAGGCGCGCGCCGTAGAGCGTGTTGATGATCGCCGTGATGGCCCAGACGCCCAGGCGCTGAAAGACGAACCCTTCCCTCTTCACATGGTGGAGGTTGCGCGAGCCGTAGACGGCCTTGCGCGTCGGCCCCGCGTCCTTGTCCCCTATCTTGCCCAGGGCAGCCACCAGCGACGGTATCTCGGCCGGGTCGTATTCCAGGTCGGCGTCCTGGATGAGGATGAAGTCGCCGGTGGCCTCCTGGAGGCCGCGCAGGACGGCAGTGCCCTTGCCCTGGTTCGCCTCGTGGGTGACGACCTTGGCCAGGTGGCGATACTTCTTCAAGACCTCGGCAGTGCCGTCGACAGAGGCGTCGTCCACGACGATGACCTCGGTGATCCAGCCCGGCATCGACACGGCAAAGACGCGCGAGAGCACCTGGTCGATAGTGCGCTCTTCGTTATAGGCGGGGATGACGATGGAGAGCTTATGCATGCGGGAATCTGCGCCTGACAGCGTCTAAAGCTACCAGAAAACCATGAAGAGCGAAAGAGAAGATGAAGATATTGACCGGCACGCGGAAACGGGCGTTCACGCCCAGGCCGTTGATAGAAGTAGTGAGGGCGAAATAGGCTATGAGTAATATCGCGAATAGCAGGGCTGGCTGGCAAGGGCTTCGACGAAGGGTCCGATAGATGCCCGCGATCATGCAGAGAGCGACCGCGACCCAGACCAAGCGCATGATCGGGATAGCGATCGCGCCCGACCGGGCATACGAGCCTACGAGCGACAAGAGCTTGCCTGGTTCATGGAGGAGCAGGTCCAGGGCAGGCCTGTCGAGATCGTTCCGGAAAGTGGCGCCCGCATAGGCCATGAACGTCAGCATGCCGTCGTGGGTAAAGAACGTGACCAAGGTCGTCGCCGCCGATTTTACGAGGGCGAGCTTGTGCTCTTTGATGACGGCCATCGCCTGGGAAGAATATGCGTCGCCATTAGCCAAAGTGATGCTGTTCTCGTCGAAGCCGCCCTTCTTCACGAAAGACTGATATTCCGTCTGAAAGTTCGTGCGGTTGTCGATCGAGAGGACCGTCGGCGCCAGATAGACGTAGAGGTTGAAGGCGGGCTGGGCGCTCATGCCAGGCTTGCCGAACTCGACGTAGTTGCGGACGATCCAGGGGGCGATGACCGCGCAGAAGATGCCTAGCACGGCCCCTGCCCTGACAAACGACTTCCCCGTCAGCGCCTTTCTCTCCTGCCAGAGCAAGAGGGCAGCCAGAGCGGCCGGCACGTATTGAATCGTCGGCTTCACGAGCGTAGCCAGCCCCATGAAGACCGCCGTCCAGACCAGGTCGCGCCAGGGCTTTGACTCGCTCTGGAGATAGCGGACCAAGAACCAGACGGAGGCGAGAAAGAGCGCCGTGAAGGCGGTCTCGGTATAGAGGATGGTGGAGAGCAGGACGCCGTAGGGCTCGATGGCCATCAGCAGGCCCGTGCCGAGCCAGACCGCCCTGCGCGCAAAGAGCCGGCGCGCGATCGCCATACCCATCACGGGGATGAAGCTGCCGAGCAGGACCTCGAAGGCAAAGACGGCCCAATAGGACTTGAAGAGGGCCGCGATGCCGGCGATGGCGAAGGGCCAGACCGGAGGGCGGAGGGGGTTCGGGCGATACGGCGGCGCCACGTCGAACGAGAAGCCGTTGCCCGCCAGGATGTTCTGCGACAGCTCGTAATAGCCGTCATCCCCTTTTATGGTCTGGACGATATCGCCGTGATGCGCGGGAAAGCTCAAAGAGAAGAACACTAGCCGCGCAGCCAGCGCGATGGCAAAGACGGCGATCTCGAGCCTGTATCTAAAGACGAATGAGCGCATAGCTATGGATGAGAGCGGATAAAGTCAAGGATGCGCCCCGCCCGCTTTGACCAGGTATGGTCCATGACCAGCTGCCGAGCCCTCTCTGCGCGCGCGACCGCGCTCTCGGCGTCGTTCGCCGCCCTCAGGATGCCGCCGGCCAGAGCTGCCACGTCGTCAGGAGCGACGAGGAAGGCCGAGGCGTCGTCGACGATCTCTCGTATCGAAGGGATATCCGAGGCGACAATCGGCTTGCCGCTCGCCATATACTCAAAGAGCTTCATGGGAGAGGTATAGAAGGCCGAGATGCTCTCCTTTGCGGTGTTAGGCAAGACCAGGACGTCGGCCGCCTTTTGCCAGAGAGGGATCTCCTTGTGCGGCCTGTGGCCGACCACCAGGATGCGCCCCGAGGCGGCATGCCTCTCCTTGAAACGGGCGATGTCCTTGTCTGTGCCGCCGACGAAGGCTATCAGGAATTCCGGCGGCAGCATCAGGGCGGCCTTGGCTAGGACGTCGACTCCCTTCCAGCCATAGAGGTGGCCCGTGTAGACGGCGATCCTCCTGTCGCCCGGCAGGCCCAGCTCCTTTCGGGCCGCCGAGACGCTCGTCGGCGCGTCGAAAGCGCCTATATCGACCGCGTTCGGCTCATAGAGTATCCTGTCTTCCTGAAAGCCGAAAGCTTCTTTGACCCTCTCGACCTTCCATCTGTTATGGACGAGCATCCATCTGACCGCGCCGAGGAAGCGGCGAAAGAGCGCGTGCTTGCTCTCGGGAAAATCATGCATCTCGTAGAAGATATTCTTCGTCACGGCAGAAGCTGCGTAGAGCGGCAGGGTCTCGTTCGAGTAGACGATGTCTCCGGGGCCGGCGTGGGCGCGCAGATAGGCTGCGACGCCGCGCGAGAAGCTCTGATAGCTCAGCCAGAACGAGAGCTTCTTGAAGGCGGGCCAGAGCGGCAAGGCAGGGACCTCCGCCACGGAGAAATTCTTCTTTACTGAGAAATAATCGTAGGCCGCGCGCGGGTCTACGCCCTTCCTCCGCGGCACCAGGACCGTCACCGCCATGCCTGCCTCGGCAAAGGCCTCGGCGCTCTTTGCGGCAAAGAGGGACGCCGCCTTCTCGCCGGGAAAGCGGCCGTGAAAGATCAGGAAGAGATTGCTCATAGAGGCCGTATAATAAGGCTATTGTAGCAGATTCGATGGTATACTTGTAGCCAATCTGACGCCCATGAGATTCCTCTACGCCAACACGGCGAACATATATCCCCAGGACCGGCACCTGATCGACGGCCTCCGCGAGCTGGGACACGAAGTGGTCGAAGCGTCCGACATGGAAAGCATCCGCAGAGAGGCGCCCGCCTGCGACGCCGTCTTCGTAGGCTTCACCTCCCCGCTCTTTGTCATGAAAGTCCGCCGCGCCGCGCCAGGCAAGAAGGTCTTCTTCAATGCCGTGACCTCGCAATACGAGGCCAACATCGTCTCGCGCGGCGAGGTCGGACATTTTTTCCTCAAAGCCATCAAATGGTGGCTCGTCGATGCCCTCTCCTTTCATCTGTCAGACAAGGTCCTCCTGGAAAGCGACGCCCAGATCCGCTACTCCAGCCGGCTCTTCCTCGTACCTCGGCGCAAGCTCGTCAAGGCATACTCGGGCCTCAACGAAAAAGAATTCTTCTACGATCCATCGGTCGCCAAGGCTTCCCAATTCACCGTGCTCTTCCGCGGCCGCTTCCTGCCCGAATCCGGCATCCTGACCGTCATCGAGGCGGCGAAAAAGCTCGAGGATGCGGGCGTGAAGTTCCTGATCATCGGCCACGGCTTACTCTACCGCGAGTTCAACGCCCTTATGGCCCGGCTGGCGCCGAAGAACGTCGAGCATATCCACGACAAGATGCCGGTCGACGAGCTGCGCAGGCGCATGCTGGGATGCCACGTCTCGCTCGGCCAGATGGCCGACCACCCAAGGCTCAAACGCACCCTGCCCTGCAAGCTCTTCGAATCCCTAGCCCTCCGCCTCCCCTACCTGACCGGCAGGAATCCCGCGGTCTTTGAAATGCTCGAGGAAGGCCGCACCTGCCTGGCCGCCAAACCCGGCGACGCCGACGACCTGGCCGCCCAGATCCTCTATCTGCGCGACAATCCCGAGGTCCGCGAGCGCATCGCCGCCGCCGGATACGAGCTCTACAAGGCCCGGCTGACGTCAAAGGCCCTGGCCCAGGAAGCCCTCGACGGCTGCCTCGGCACGCGACGATAACCATATGAAGATCCTCGTCATCGGAACCATCGACAGCAGGGGCGGAGCGGCGCAGGTCTCGTGGGAGCTGCGCAAGCGGCTCAAGGCCGACGGCCACCAGGTCTCGACCTTTGTCCGCTACAAGTATTCGGACGAGCCGGACGTCTTCGCCATCCCTCGCAGGCGCTGGCAGGACTGGCTTGTCAGGCTCTTCGCCAACGACCTGCGCTTCGCCAGAACGTCCTATCTATTCGATACCCCGGAATACCGAGAAGCCGATATCATCCACTGCCACAACCTCCACAGCAACTTCTTCAACCTGCGCGACCTGATCCGCATGTCGCGGGAAAAGCCGGTGGCCTGGACGCTCCACGACATGTGGGCCCTGACCGGCTTCGCCTATAACAGCGCCACCCTGCGCAGACCCAACAAGAAGCGCTTCCTGCTCTATCTGTGGGACACGACGCCGTTCCTGCTGCGCGCCAAGGCGCGCATATATGCCCGCTCGAAGCTGTATATCGTCACGGTCTCAGACTGGTTGAAAAAAGAAACGGGAAACGGCATCCTGCGCGGCCAGGACATCAGGACCATCCATAACGGCATCGACACGGCCACGTTCGCTCCCGGGAACAAAGAGGCCGCGCGGCGAGCGCTCGGCCTGCCGCTCGACAAGAAGATCGTCGCCTTCGGCATCAAGGGCTGGATGGACTCGCAGAACGTCGTCGAATCGTACAAGGGTCGCGACGACGTCTTCTTTGTGGCCATAGGGCACGACCTTGTCAGAACGACGAACGAAAATTTCAAAGCCCTGCCGCGCACCGAGGACCGGGCCGAGCTCGCCCAGTATCTCTGCGCCGCCGACGTCTTCCTCCATCCGACTCCCGAAGATTCTTTCGGCCTCATCAGCGCCGAAGCCATGGCCTGCGGCGTACCCATAGTAGCCTACGGCATCGATGCCCTGCCGGAGGTCGTAGCGCACAAAAAGACCGGCTACGTCGCGCGCTATGAAGACGTCCGCGACGCCATAGCCGGCATCGACTACGTCCTGGGCCTTTCGCCGGCCGACTATCAGGCAATGAGCATGGCCGCGCGGGCGCGCATCGTCGAGACGTTCTCCGAAGAGCGCATGTATCGCCAGTATCTCGACCTCTATCGCAGCCTCATCGAATCCCGCAGATAGCCGTAGAGGGCTTCGGCCATCTCCTGGTGGCCCAGCTCGTTGTAGTGGTTGTCGCAGGGATAGATCGGCAGCGTGCCCGTGATTTTGAAAGCCTGGGCGAAATAGGGAACGGCGGAAAAGAACGGATAGCCGGCCCGCGCGGCCATAGTCGCCAGCTTCTGGCGCGCCAGGTCAGGCGAGAAGCGCGCGGCCTCCTGGGGAGTGGCGCGATAGCGGACCTGAAGCTCGGGCGGATCGATGAGGTAGCCTTCGGCCAGCTGTACCAGCAGAAACTTGGCGCCGCTCTCCTCGGCCAGGGCGTCCAGGGCCTTCAGCGACCGCTCTTCGTTTGCCCAGAGGTTCAAGGCGCCGCCGCTCTGCGGCTCCGTCTGGGCCTCGACAAAGGAGTCTAGCCTCGACGGCGGCGTCGACGTAGCCGCAAGGCCGCGCGGAGAGGCGCTCTTTGCAGCCCACTGGCTACGGATGACCGCCAGGTTCATCCACCACCTCTCGAAGGCGAGCGAGCGCTCGAGAAAGAAATGCTTGAGCGCCAGGGCGAGTGGGCTGCCGGTCGGCGCGGCGGGCTCTCCGGCGCCCAGCTTGGCATCGTCCTCCAGGTCGTTGGTGACGAAGGCTTCGATGACCAGGTCGGGACGATATTTCAGGGCGTACCGCCGAAGGTACTGCGCGTTCACAAGGGCGCCGTTGCCGCTCTTGCCGAACGGTATGACCTCGTAGCGCCGGCTCGAGCTGGCCGCGGCCGCGCCTTGATTGAGCTTTTGCTCCAAAAGATACGGAAAGCTCTTCTCCACCGGCACTTGGACGGCTTCGACGAAGGAGTCGCCGAGGAGGGCGATACGGTAGACGCCGGCAGGCTTGTCCACGGCATAGTCGCGAGCATGGAAGCCCTCCGCATTGCTGCGCAGGACGCTGGCATAGCAGCGGTCTTTGACCAGGAACGACTGGTTCGGCTTGAAGATGACCAGCCCATGCTCGTCGAATGTATTCGTATTGACCGAAGGAAAGCCTAACAGCCGCAGAGCGGCTTCGACCGCCACGAAGGCGAGGGCGAATCCGGCCATGACCTTGAGCGCGCATCTCATGTCAGAATTGGAAATAGATGAATTCGGTGCCCCTGCCCTCCCACAGGGCACAGACCAGGAAGGCCAGGGCCGCGTAGCCCGCCGTGCGCAGGACCACGGAGGACGAGAAGGCCCGGGCCAGGCGGCCCGCACGCGCCCGCGCGACCTCGACGATCAAAAGGACGGCGATGCCCGCCAGGGCGACGTACAGGTCCGTGTCGACGCGGTCCAGGAAGAGAGCGTGAGCGGCCGAGAAGCCCCTCCATCCCGTCCCCAGGCGCGTCACTACATACCAGGCGTCGGCCATGCTCTGGGCGCGGAAGAATATCCAAGCGAAGCAGGTCAAGAGGAAGGTGCAGATGGCCGAAAGCGCGCGGAAGCGAGGCAGGCGGAAACGGCTCGAGAGCGAGGAGAGCAGGCGATCCTTCCAGCGGCCGATGACCAGGTAGGCGCCGTTCAGGAAGCCCCAGGCCAGGAACGTCCAGTTAGCCCCGTGCCAAAAGCCGCTCAGGATAAAGGTGACGAGCAGGTTGCGCACGGTCCGAGCCTCCCCCGCCCTGCTGCCGCCCAGCGGGATATAGACGTAGTCGCGGAACCAGAACGACAGGGTGATGTGCCACCGCCTCCAGAACTCGCCAATGGAAGCCGAGAGATACGGCGAGCGGAAATTCTCCGAGAGCTCGTACCCCAACGCCTGGGCCGCGCCGATGGCGATGTCGCAATATCCCGAAAAGTCGCAGTAGATCTGGAAGGCGAACAGCAGCGTGGCCAGGGCGAGCGACGGGCCGCTCCATGCCGCGACGTCGCCATAGACGACGTTCACCAGGACCGCCAGGTGGTCTGCCACGACGATCTTCTTGAAGAAACCCCAGACCATCCGCTGGACGCCCGAGACGAAGAGCGGGTACGAGAACGCGTGGTCCTCCCTGAACTGCGGCAGCATATGCTCGGGGCGCTCGATCGGCCCGGCCACCAGCTGAGGAAAGAACATCACATAGAGGGCGTAGATGCCCAGGTGCCTCTCGGCCCTGACCTTGCCGCGGTAGACGTCGACGACGTAGGCCAGGCTCTGGAAGGTATGGAACGAGAGCCCGAGCGGCAGGATGAGCGGCAGGTGCGCGTTAAAGACGAAATTGAAGTATTTGAATATGAACAATGTGCCGATGTTCGACGCTATGCTGATCCACAGCCAATGCCTGCGGCGGCGCGGATCGGCGGTAGCCTCGATCTTCTTGCCCAGAAAGAAGTCCAGGACGATGAGGAAGAAGAGGATCAGGATGTACCAGGGGATAAAGGCCATGTAGAAGTAGCAGCTGGCGGCGAGCAGGATAGCCCAGCGGAAGCGTTTCGGCACGTTGAAATAGAGCGTCACGACGACGATGAAGAAGGCGACGAAAGGCAGCGAATTGAACAGCATGGACTAGGAGGCTATCTCGCGGGCCAGCTTCTGGCCCAAGGCCTTGAGGCTGTGGTGCTTGACCGTCACCTGGCGTAGGTCGCGGCCAAAGAGAGCGCGGTCCTCGGGGCTGACCTTGAGCAAGGCTTCAAGCTTGGCGGCGATGTCCTCTACGTCGTCCTCGCGGGCGATGAACCAGGGGTCGACGAGGTCTTCCAGGTTCTTGTTGGTGGCCAGGACCATCGACTCGCAGGCCATGGCCTCGAATATGGTCTTGTCGTACATGCCCGACGACGACAGGTTGACGAAGACCTCGTGGCTGCTAAAGGCATAGGGGCACTGGTCGTTGGGGATGCCGGGATGGAAGCTGACGCCGGGCACGTCCTCCCCCTCTCGCTTGACCCTGTCGTAATAGGCCTGGTCGCCGGGCAGCGCGTCGCCGACGAAGTTCGCCTCGAACTCTACGCCTTTGACCGCCAGGGCTTTCAGAGCCTTGACCAGGACGTCGGGCTTCTTGACCGGGCCCATGCGCGCCAAAAAGAGTATCGAGCCCGGCAGAGGGTCTGCCTTTGGATGGCGCTTGAAGAATTCCGTGTCGATGCCCACCGGCATGATCACGGTCTTTCGATACTTGGCCGTATAGGAATAGCGCGAGGTGCAGAAGACCTTTGCGCAGAGGGCCGCCGCCAGGTCGGTCAGCCAGCTGCCCGCGTGGTGGTTGCGCCACATATAGACGCGCTTGCCCAAGAGCTTCCAGAGCCAGCCGCCCAAGAGGACATACTCCTGGTTCATATGGACGAAGACGGCGTCGTAGCGCTCGGCGAGGATATATTTGTAGAAGCGGAAGAGATACTTGAGGCGCGACCTGCCGCCTTCCTTGCCGAGCGACAGCACTTTCACATTCAGGGGCAGGCTGTGCTCGCCTTCCTTGAGGCAGACGGCCGTGACCTCGTCGAAATTCTGGGCGATCTCGCGCACCAGGCGGTGATAGGCGGACAGAGTCGGGTCGTTCTTGTCCAACGCTTGAGTAAAGAGGAGGAGTCTCATAGGTTGTTCGTTACCGCTGCGCGAGCATCAGCGGCGCCAGGACGCGGAAAAATGAAAAGCTTGTAGATAAAATAGCACGCGCAGGCCACCAGGAGGATGGAGACGACCTGCGAGGCCAGGAGCCACAGGTGCAATTTCTCGACGAAGAGATAGAGCAGCGCGTTCGTCGCCGAGAGCGACAAGAGGTAGAGGACGCTGTAATAGCCGAACTGGCGCTTCTCGTCCTCCTTGTCCTGGTCGCGGAAGGTCACGTATTTCTGCAGGAGGAAGCGGGCGATGAACGAGACCGTCATAGCGAACGTGGCGGCGGCCAGGTAGTAGACGCCAAAGACCGTAGCCAGAAGATAGAGGAGCGCCACGTCGATGGCCGCCGCCGTGCCGCCCGAGAATACGTAGCGGACGAAGGTCGATGAGTTAAAGAATGTGATCAGCGAGCGCATGAGCGGTCATTATAGCAGAGCCCGTTCGACGTCTCGTTTATACGCCTCCATATAGGCTTGGCGGCTGGAATATGGGTATTCATACTTCCGGTTGCGCAACTCCCCGCCCAGGGCCTTTTTGAGGCTTATAGCCATAGTTTTGGAGCTCTGGGGCGGCACCAGGCCCTCTTTCGATGCCAGCAAGGGGGCTATGCCGGCGTCGGTCGCTATCAGGGGCGCGCCGGACGTATGAGCCTCCAGCATCGACAGCCCGTAGCCCTCGTAGAGAGAGGCGGATAGAAAGGCGTCGCAGGACTTCATATACGAGACCAGCGTCTGGCGATCCGCCCACGGCTCGACGGCCACGCTCTTCTCTATTCCGAGCTCTCTGCTCCTCGCTCCTATCTCCTCTTTTTGCGGTCCCTCCCCGACGATGACGAGCCCCGCTCGCGGGAATCCCT
The DNA here is from genome assembly GCA_035714745.1 of Minisyncoccota bacterium. Taxonomy (GTDB): domain Bacteria; phylum Patescibacteriota; class Minisyncoccia; order Phycocordibacterales; family UBA6065; genus UBA6065. The sequence continues at coordinate 19,635 of DASTLR010000011.1, forward strand.
TGAGCGCCTCGCTGAAAGCGGCTATAGCCGTGCCGAAATCTTTTTCTTTGGTGAGGCGCGAGGCCATGAGGACAACCTTGTCGAACTGCGGATACTTCTTGCGCAGGTCCAGGCGCGCCTCTGCGGGAGCGGGAGCCCCACGGATCGCCTGGAGATCGGCGAAGATGGGAAGGACGGAGGCTTTCAGCTGCCAGCTCTCGGGAAGAGACGAGCGGATGCGCTCGGAGACGGCGCGGACAGCTCTTGCCCGGGAGAGCGACCGGCGGGCCAGGGCGATACGGACCTTGTTCAAGAGGCTGCCCTTGAAATAGGGACTATGAAAGTCGGTATGGATCTGGACATGGAGCGGGACGCCGAACTTCTCGGAGAGCCGGGCGCCGACGAGGCCCGTCTCGAAGGGGTCTTGGGTCGAGATCACAAAATTATCGATGTTCGATTTCCGATTATCAAAAAGAGAAGAGCCTATCTTGAGGGCGTCGCGGACGTAGAGCAGCTTCGATGCCGAGAGCGTCGGGTACGCAAAAATATTTCGAGAAATCTGAATCCTCCCTGCCCCTTCCCCTCCCTCTTGAGAATCGATATGTGAAAATCGAAAATTCTTCCTGCAAAAGACTACTATATGAAGTTCCTCGAATAGTTGCCCGTATTCCGCCATGCGGACGCGGACGGCCGAGCCCTCCTCGAGGATCTTCGCGTCGGTCGATATCATCAGCACTCTGGTCATAGGTTTGTCAGCTCGCGGACGACGCTCTCGAGCATGGCCTGGTCGGAGAAGCGCGCCACGGACTTTTTCGCCGCGCGGGCGAGCGACTGGGCATACGAGCGGTCGCGCAGGACCTCGACGATGGCTCGGGCAAAGCCTGCCTTGTCGTTCCATTTCAAGAGGATGCCTGTCTGGCCGTCCTCGATGGTCTCGGGATTGCCTCCTACCGCCGTGGTTATAACCGGCGTGCCCAAGGCCATGGTTTCCAGGATCTGATGCGACTGGCCCTCGTAGCCGGTGTTCAGGGCAAAGACGTCGGCGGCTCTGACGTAGTCGAAGAGGTCGCGCTGGCCCAGGCGGCCCGTGAACCTGACCGACTTCTCCAATCCGAGCTCTTTAGTCCTAGCCCTTAACTCTTCCCCCTGCGGCCCGTCGCCGATGACGACGAGCTCGGCGTCGGGAACCTCTTCTATGACCTGCGGCAAGGCTTCGATAAGCTCCTTGATGCCCTTCCACGGCACCAGCCGCCCCGCCGTGACGACGATGGAGCCGTAAAAACCCAGCTTCTTGCGCAGCGACGGGCGAAGGGTCCTGCCTGCGTCGATATGGAAGCCGTTATAGACCACCGCTACCTTGCGCGGGTCGACGCCCCAGTCGACGACGATCGACTTCAGGTACTTGCTGGGTGTGATCACCTTTGCGGCGCCTTCGGCCACGTATGCCTGGACCCATTTCAGCAGGCGAGCCTGCCAGGGATGCTTGCCGCGGCCGCGGACGAACTCGTCGAGCGTCTCGCGGACGCCGAACCTCTGGGCGCCCTGCTCCCAGGCATAGTCGCCCGGCACGCGCAGGACCAATTTTTTGGCGCGGATCTGAGAAGCGAGGAGCGCGGGCAGGCC
>DASTLR010000012.1:0-40766 GCA_035714745.1 Minisyncoccota bacterium
GTCGTAACCTTTACCGACAGCAACACTGTGGCGATCGACGCTTCTTCGGCCGGAGGGACCGGCGGCGCTGGAGGCGGTACCAGCTCGGGGCCGGTAGCCCCATCCCTTGCCGAGGCAAGCATCTCTCCTCGCACGGGCACGCTTACCGCAGGAGACATCGCGGAGGCTACCTTTAGAGAGGCGAACAGCCAGTCGGACCTGACCCTCACTGGTGCCTGCAAGGTCAACGCCGTCGACGTCTCTTCGAGCTTCCAGAACCTGGGCGGAGGCCTTTACAAGGTCGCCTATACTGTCGGCGAGGGCGATGGAGAGAGGCCCGCGGGGCACATCCCTCTGACCTGTACTCTGGGCAATTCGGCTGGCGATATGGCTGCCCATGCCTGGACCGATTCCAACGTCCTCTCTATCGACACCAATAATGACGGCTCGATCGACAACGGCACCAGCACCTTGGGCTTTACCGTCGTCGCGGAGCCGGGCTCGGGGATCCTCCATGTCGGAGACGCGCTCCATGTCTCGATGCAGGACCCATTGCCGTCAGGCGACGTGGTCGTATCGTCTAACGGGTGCCGCGTGAACGGTACGGATGTCTCGAGCAGTTACGCATATCATGGCGATGGCCTCTATAGCGTCGACTACACGGTCGGAGCTACGGACGCCAGCAGAGATGCGGGAACGATACCGTTCGACTGCGGTCTGCAGAACGCCACGGGTTCGGTCCATCTGACCTATTTCACTGACGGTAACACCGTAGCGATCGACGTCTCGACCTCGACTCCGAGCGGCGAAGAAGGAGGAAGCACGGGCGGTACGGGCACCACTACCCCATCTACGGGCGGCGATACTGGCGGCACGGCTACCTCGACGGGATCCCTCGTCACGGCCGTAGGCATCGTTCCCGCATCGGGGACGATCGCCGCGGGACGCACCACCGATGTCTACTTCAACGCTGCCAACGGCGCCCAGGACCTCGCCCTGGGAGGCGCTTGCCGCGTGAACGACGTCGACGTCTCTTCGAGCTTCCAGAACCTCTCGGGCGGCCTCTACAAGGTCACCTATACTGTCGGAGCGAATGACGCAGAGCGCGCCGAGGGCATGGTGCCGATCAGTTGCGCCTTCCAGAACGGAGCAGGCGCTACCTCGACTGTATCTGCCTTTACTGACAACAACGCCCTGGCCATCGACACGAACGACGACGGCGCTATCACCGAGCCGACGGGCAATGACGTAGCCTTTATGTCCTCGGTCTCGGCCGTCCCTAACACGGGGACGCTCGACGCGGGCGATAGCCTGGAAGTCTATATGCAGGAAGGCAATCATGACGCAGGATTCACTGTCGGCGCATGTACGGTCAACGGCGTAGACGTCTCGTCGACCTTCGTTGATCAGGGCAACGGCCTCTACAAGGTCACCTATACTGTCGGCGCGGGCGACGCCGACCGATCGGCGGGCGCTATCCCAGTCGACTGCGAGCTCCACGGCAATGGCGCCCAGAGCGGCCAGACGATCGGCACCTTCTTTGGCTTCACCGATTCGAACACTGTAGCGATCAATATCACTGGCGGCACAGGCACTACGACGCCTCCTACCGGCGGGGACACCGGAGGAAATACGGGCGGCGTGACCACTCCGGCGATCCTCTGGGCCAGCATCACTCCCGGCTCGGGCATCCTCCATCAGGACGACAGCGCCCAGGTCTACTTCCAGGAGTCTCACAATATGACCGACCTCTCGATCGACGGCGCATGTACGGTCAACGGCGTGAGCGCTTCGCTTGATACCCTCGATTCGGGCCTGTATAGGCTGAATTACACCGTCGGCGTGTCAGACGCCGATAGGACGGCGGGCGCTATACCGGTATCCTGCTTCCTCAAGAACGGCGGCGGCGCCACGACTACTATCGACAGCCTGGCAGAGAATACCCTCGCTATCCAGGTCTCGGATTCCAATTCGACGACCACCGGGGATGTGGGCGGCGGCGTCGATGGCGGACAGGACGCTCCTCTGGCCGTCACCTCTATCGACCAGGTCTCGGGCACGGCCACGGCGGGCGGCGGATACGAGCACGGCTGGGCCTGGGTCTTCCACATCACGGTGCCTAACGCCGAGACCTCTCTATCGATGAAGTTCGGGGACTGGACGCATTCAGACGGAACCCATGCTATCGATGCGGCCGGCAACATGAGGATCTCCTCGGCTCAGGCGAGCTCGTCCTCTTCGGTGACGATCTCGGCAGCGGGAGACTATTCCGAGGCGCTCGACCTTTCCGCCGACCTTGACCCTCATGCCCCTGGCAGGCAGATCGAGGTTCGCGTCGAGATGCAGGTCCCGGCGGGAGCCGTCAACGGTTCGTACGCTACGAGCTACGGCGTAAAGAGCCTTGAGTAATCATTAACCAATAACAGACATGCCTCAGAAGAACATGACAGACAGGATAACGAGCGTACTTGTAGCGGCAGGCATCGCGGTCATGATAGTTGCGTTCGGGGTATCAGGGGCCCTCGCTTCAGAGGTCGGCGGCACATTGAGCTCGGGCGGGACGCAGCAGGGAGCGGGCTCTGACGCGGGCGCGGGCCAGGGCGGAGACCAGAGCTCGAGCGGCGGCAGCATGGGCGGCACGGTGGTCGGCGGCTCTGATGGCGGTTCTGCGGGCGCTGCTCCGACGAGCGTCGCTTCACGCTCCGGCGGCAACCACTCCAGGATCATGTCGAGCGATACGGGCTCTACGGCTATCCAGAGCGACGGCAGCCTGGCTACTGCGTCGGACTATAACGGCACCGGAGGCGGCTATGACAGCGACCTGGACAGGTATCTGGCATCGGTCGGCTCGGCGGCGTCGAACTCGCTCTTGCCTCAGGACGCGGTCGCGTACAACGGGGCCGTCAATCCTCGGGCTCTCGAGAACGCCGCCGCGGCCGCGGGCGGCGGCAGCTCGACGGCAGGCAAGGCCATGGCCACGGCCCTCGTCGGCCTGGCGGTCGTCGGCCTGGCCGGATATGCGGTGAATTCATACCTGGCGTACAAGAGGGAACGAGGTTTCTAGCATGAAAGGAAAAGGCTCTCCGCGGGAGAGCCTTTTCGTCTTCACTCGGCGGTACCGGCCTAGTATACTAATAGCATGAAGAACACAACAAAAACGTTCCTGGTCGTCCTGGCCCTGGCCATCGTCGCCGCGGCTTTCCTGATCTACCGTTCGCAGCCGGCGCCGGCTTCTCCGGAAGCATCGGCATCTGCCGCGCCGGCGGGAGAGCAGGGATCTTATACCCTCGCCGAGGTCGCGGCGCACAAGGACGCCGCGAGCTGCTGGACCGTCGTTTCAGGCGGCGTCTATGACGTCACTCGCTGGATCGGCCAGCATCCGGGAGGAAGGGAGGCGATCTTGAGCCTCTGCGGCAAGGATGGCACATCGGCCTTTTTGGGCCAGCATGACGGCGAGAGGCGGCCGGCCGCGGAGCTCGCTACCTTCAAGATCGGCTCGGTCTCGCGATAAGTCTCCGCATCTATCAGTCTAATCCCACACGATATGGTACAAAAGATCCTCAAAGGCACCGCTATCGCGCTCACGCCCGCCATCGAAGCGGCCGTCGACAAGATCGTCGCCGCTCTGGATAGGAACGTCGAGCGGGACGACACCAGCGCTCTGGCCGAGATAGAAGTGGCGCGCACCACCCATCACCACAAGTCCGGAGAGATATTCCGGGCAGAGATCAACTTCCGCTCGCGCATCGGCAGCCTGCGCGCGGAGGCAGAGAGGGAGGACCTGTATGCCGCCCTCACCGAGGCAAAGGACCAGATCGTCGAGGCTCTTCGCTCGAAGAAGGCCAAGAAGGTCGACTTCGTCAGGAGGTCGGGCCTGGCGGTCAAGAACATGCTCAAGGGCCTGCCCTGGAGGAAGGGCAAGTAGCCGCCCGGTCGGATCGCGCCGCTAGGCGCCGCGGTTGAAGTCGTCCCACGACATCTCTTTTTTTCCTTCAGGGACTACTTTTTTGATGACGAAGGCTCCGTTCTCGTATGCGGCCTCTGAGATATTGACGCGGATGGTGCCCGTCGCCCCTTCGTGGTGGCGCTGCACGAACAGGTAGCTGCCTGGCCAGCCTTTGTGGGCCTGGAATTTCAGGAAGTTCTGGTAGCCGTCGGCTGACAGGTCGATCTGGCCTTCTTCCTTGGATATCTTCTTGGTGAAGGTGGCCTTGGAATGGTCCTGCGGCGCTTCCTTGGCCGTGCCGTCGAGGAGCTGGGGCAGGATCTCGGCGATGAGGTCCGCGCCCAGGCGGGCGGTCATATGGCCCAGGGTCTCGGCGTCGACGGGCCAGACAGGGAATTCGAGGGCGCGCTGGGCGAGGATGGGTCCATGGTCCAGCTCTTTGTCTAGGCGGATGATGGTCGTGCCGGTCTCTCGCGCGTCGGCGAGGATGCTGGCCTGCAAGGGCGCCGCTCCGCGGAAGCGGGGCAGGAGCGAGGGGTGGACGTTGATTGTCTTTCGGCGCGGCATATTGAATATGTTATCCGGAATGAGCTTGCCATACGCCGCCACTATAAAGAGGTCCCATTCTCCATAGCCCAGGCCGCCTTCGGCGGCGCGGGCTTTGCCGCGGAGCTCGGCCTCGAACCCTGCTCCCCGGACGTTCTCGGGCTGCAGTACCGGCACGCGGTTCTTTTCCGCCCAGGCCTTTGCCGGCGGCGGGGTCAGGACCAGCTTGCGGCCCTTGGGCGCGTCAGGGGCCGAGACGACCAGGTCGGGCACGATGCCGCGCTCTTTGAGGCGTTCCAGGACCCAGACGGCGAAATCGGGCGTGCCAAAGAATGCGATCTGCGGTTTTTTTGCTCCGGGGTCGAACATGTTAGGCGATTTTTTTGCTACGGCGGGCCGTATGCTCCTCGGGCGGCAGGTCCTCGAGCTCGACGGCTTCGTCGATGAAGAGCTTGCCGTCCAGATGGTCTGTCTCGTGCTGGAATATCTGGGCGATCAGGCCCGAGCCGCCGATCTCGAAGGCGCGGCCGCGCTCGTCATAGGCGCGAACCTTGGCTTTCCTCGCGCGCGAGATCTTTCCGTAAAGGTAGCGGACTGACAGGCAGCCCTCTTCGACCTGCCTCCTCTCTTTCGAAAGCTTGACGATCTCCGGATTGATGAACACGATATCCTCCATCTTCGTCTGGTGTTCCTTGTGTTCTTCGTGCTCCCCGTGTTCTGTGTGCTCTTGGTGCTCTTCGTGCCCCCCGTCCTCCCCTAACAGCTCGAACACCCTCCCCGATACCACGAATATGCGGTAGGGCACGCCAATCTGCGGCGCGGCGATTGCCACTGCGTCGTCTTGCGAGGCGATGGCTTCCTTCATATTGGCCAATATCTGGGCCAGCTGGGGAGAGCCGAACATCTCCCGGGGCACCGGCTTGGCGATAGCCCGCAATATAGGGTCTTCTTTCTGGACGATCCTGATCATTGGCTTAAGTCTATAGAAAACGGGGGAAAAGGCAAAAGCGGCGCTCTGGCTCCGGAGCGACTAGAGGATGCTCTCGGGATCGACGTTGACGGCGTACGAGGGCGGCAGTCGGCGCAATCGCTCCAGGAGCTCGGGCTGGGGCCACTCTTTCCTGCCCAGCTTGATCAGGGCATGCATGACGTATTCACCCTTGACGGTGGCGATGAAAGCGGGGAAGACGTCGACCTGCCAGCCGGCAAGGGCTACTTTCAATTCCTCCATGGCCTCAAGGACGGTCTCCTTTTTGCCCGAATAGGAGATCTTGATGAAGGTCGAGTAGGGAGGGAAGCCGAATTGCCTGCGCCCCTCGATCTCCTGGCGATAGAAGTCGATGATATTGCCCTTTACGCCCTGCGCCAGCACAGGGGCGTCGGGATCGCGGGTCTGGAGGAGGAATTCTTTGCGGGCGATGGAGCGCAGGCGGAGGATGACGGAGAGGATCCTCTCGTTGATGCGGAAGTCAGGTATGGAGAACAGGGCGTCCAGCGTCCCCACCGCGCAGTAGTCTACGGCGCCGTCCAGATACGAAAGGGCCAGCTCGGTGCCGACCAGGACAGAGCCTGGATGAGCAAGCCATTTCTCCGCTATCTCGGTCGCGCGGCGCGGGCTGGGGGCCGATGACTTGTCCAAGCGGAAGACCTTTGAGTCGGGCAGGGCTTGGGCCAGCTCTTGCTCGATGCGCTCGGCGCCGATGCCCAGGGCGACCAGCCGCCAGGAGCCGCAGGCGGAGCAGGTCGTCAAGGCGTCGCGCTTTAGGCCGCAGCGGTTGCAGAGATAGAAGCGGCGCTCGTCGCTGCCGTGGAGGACCATGGGCGCGCTGCAGCGCTTGCAGAGGAGGATGGTCTCGCAGTCGGCGCAGACCGTCTGGGGCGCCAGGCCCTTTCTGGCCGCAAAGACGAAGAGGTTGCCGTTCTCCTCGCGGGCGCGGCGCGCCATGGCGACGAGTTCGTCCGAGACGGCGCGGATCGCCTTGCCCGTCTTCTTGTATTTTTTCATGTCGACCAGGGCGTCGCGGGCGGTCGAGAGCGACCTCATGGCCAGGGGCGCGTAGGCGACGAGCTGCTCCTCGACGGGGCCTTCTTCCTCGCGCCAGAGAGTCTCGACGCGCAGGAAGGAATCGCCAAAGATCAGGTCGGCGTTGATCTCGCGGGCGTATCGCTCGGCCAGGAAGCGGTAGTCCAGGAACGGCCTGGACTGGCCCTTGTAGCCGCGCGAGCTTTCGTGCTCGACGACGACCAGGCCGATATCGGGGCGGGGCAGGGAAAGGAAGGTCCCCGTGGCCACGATGACGATCGGGTGCGCGTCCTCGAGGGCGGCTTTCCAGCGCTTCAATATCTCGCCCTTGGAGAGGCCGCTGTGGAAGGTGTAGGTATATTGCTCGATGCCTTTCTCGAAATACGAGGTGGCGCGCTTGATATCCTCGACCGAGGGCAGGGCCATGAATACGGATTCCTTGCGGGCGAAGCGCTCGCGCACCAGGCTCTTATAATGGCCGTAGCGGTCGTCCTCGCTCTTTTGCAGCGCGTACGACTCGCGGGGCTTGCCCCTCCTTATCGGCGCAGGCGCTTCGGGCACCTTCTCGTATTCCGAGAGCACGCAGGCCGGAACGGCTTCAAAGAGCACGCTGCCGACCGAAGCGGCATGGTATCGGGCGCATTCTTCGGCGGCGCGGAAGAAAGCGGGGGAGATGACGCTCCTCGAGCGCGGGCCGGCGATCTTGCGCACCTCGAAATCCAGGGACTTTATCTCGGATTTCGAGTCTGCGGCCGTCTCGGAGGATATGACCAAGGCTCCGACCGTCCTCTTGCGCAGGGGGACGCGGATGATCGAGCCGGGACTGGCGGGCGCCGGACTCCAGTACGAGAGCAGGTCGGCGCCGACCCCGCGGGCGATAGGGATCGCTTTGATCAGATTCACAGCCAAAGTATAGCAAATGCAAAAGCGGCGTTACGCCGCTCTTCTCCTCCCGGTCCTATGCCTTTCGCTTGCTAGCCTTCATCTTCCTTTTCTCCGATGAACGACTCCTGAGCGCGCTCGATGATGGCCGCGCTGCCTTTGGCGAGCTTCATGTCGCCCCCGCGCTCTTCCTCGAGGCTCTCCTGGAGGAGCTCGACGACGCCCTCGTGCCCCAGGGCCTCGGCCCAGGCGATGGCGGTCATGTATTCGGCCATCTCGAAGTGCTCGATGTCGCGGCAGGTGGCCACGATGCCCGCGTCGAGGATCTCCGACGCCGGGTCTTCGCCCATGATGTCCTCGCCGTCGGCGATGAGCCCGCGCACCGCAGCGCTCTTGGTCTTCTTTGGCTTCTCGCCTATCTGGGAAAAGGCCTGCTCGAGCCTCTTGGCTTGCATCTTGGTCTCTTCGAGATGGGCGGTCAGGCTCTCCTCCAGGTCGGGGTCGGTGGCCTTCTTGATCACTTTCGGCAGGGCCTTGATGATCTCGGACTCCATATCATAGAGATACTGGAGCTCCATGACGAAGAGGTCCTCGAGGCTTCGGAACTTTGATTTAGTCAGTTTCATGAGTTTTTTGGTTATGGTAAGGGGCAGTCATAGGAAGTACGAAAGCGGTCGAGAGGGTGTTTCAAAAGAAAAAGCCGGTCGCGCTAGGTGGCCGGCTGCAGGGTCGCTTCAGGTCCGGACGGAAGCGGGTAGTGCAGGTCGTGGTGTCGTCGGAAGAGGTCGAGTGCCTGAGCGATGCTCATGGGCGATCCGCTGATGACGATGTGACCGTTAAGGCCGGTTCCGTCGAACCGATACTGGTAGTCGACGGCCGTTCCGCTTTCTATCAGAAGAGTGGCAGCCTCTTCGAGCACCGACTGTGACGTGGCCAAGAACGGGAAACGGATGGTTTTCACTCGCCTAAGGATAGCTCCGCGCGCAGGCGGCGGCAAACGGAGATATCCACCCTTTGAGAAGATGGGCCGAGACTATAGAATAGCTCCATATGGCAGACGCTTCATTCATCATCCGTGGCCTGGGCATCGGGCAGGGAGGCAAGCGGACCCTCCGCGGCGAGATCGCCGTCGGCGGGGCAAAGAACGCGGCTTTGAAAGTAATGGCTGCGGCCGCTCTCTTTGAGGATTCTGTCGAGCTCGCGAACGTCCCCGAGATCGAGGACGTCAATAGGATGGCCGAGCTCCTGGAAGGCACGGGTATGAAGATAGAGAAGGCTGCCGGAAGAAGGAAGATCCTCTTGCCGCGATCGCCGGCGAAGCTCGACCCCGACCTGCCGAACGGTCCGGCCAAGGCCATGCGCTCGTCGATCGTCCTGACCGGACCGATGCTCGCCCGCATGGGGCGGGTGACCTTTCCTAATCCGGGCGGCTGCTCCTTCGGCAATCGCCCTATCGACCTCTTTCTGGAGGGCTTCAAAAGATTCGGCGCGCAAATCGAGACCGTGGGCGAGGACTATGTCGTCACCGCGCCCGGCGGATTGAAGGGCATGGAATTCTTCTTCAAGGTGCAGAGCCACACGGGCACCGAGACGCTCATGATGGCTGCCACCCTGGCGAAGGGCAGGACAGTCCTAAAGAATTGCGCCCTCGAGCCGGAAGTGAAATCCCTCGCAGACTATTTGAACGCCTGCGGGGCGCGCATCAGCGGCGCGGGCACCTCGACCATCGTCATCGACGGCGGCGAGCCCTTGTCGTCGAGGGGGCGCGTCTACGAGACCATGCCTGACAGGATAGAGACCGGCAGCTTTATGATCCTCGGCGCCCTGGCGGGAGAGAAGGTCGTCGTCAAGCGCTGCGAGCCTGCGCACCTGGAGATCCTCACCGAGATCCTCCGCACGGCGGGGGTCAGGGTAGAGCTGGGGGCGGGCGAAATCACGGTCTATGGCGCCGATAGCTTCGTAGCCGGCAACGTCCGCACGCATGAGTATCCTGGCCTGGCCACCGACCTGCAGTCGCCGATCGCAGTCTTGCTCACCCAATCGATGGGCGAGAGCGCCTTGTTCGAGACTATCTATGAAGGCCGCTTGGCCTATATAAAGGATTTAATTGGTATGGGCGCCGACATCGAGGTCCAGGATACGCACCGCGTGCTCGTCAGAGGGCCGAAGCCTCTCGTCGGCCGTACTCTGCGTGCGCCTGACCTGCGCGCCGGATTTGCCTTCGTCATCGCCGCTATCATCGCCAAAGGAGAGTCGCGCATCGACAACGCCTATGTCATCGATAGGGGATACGAGAAGATCGTCGAAAGGCTGACGAAGCTTGGCGTCGATATCAAGAGAGGATAGGGACATGCCGCCGCTCTTTCGGAAAATAAAACTCCTGACGGGAGAACGATGAGAAAAGAACAAGTTAGCTATTGCTAACTATTAAATAAGGCATCACATAAAGAAAAGGGGTTGTCAGCAATTGCCAACTCGCAGAATCGAACAATGCAGCCCAGTGATGAAGGAAATAAAAAAGCCGCGACATGTGTCGCGACTGCGTTATTAAGAGATTTTCAGCGCCTTTTTTAGCGTTTGCCGGACATTGAGACTAAATCTTGAGTTGCAATCGGCGGCCCATACGATTGTCCTGGCGTTCTGCCTGGGTAGTCCGAGAACTTTTGCCGCAGACGCCCAGTCATACACGCGGAAGCTTCTTCCTGTGCCCGTCTTGCTCGCGCAGAGGGCTGTGACCGGACAGTGGCAGAATCTCTTCCCGCCAGGAGGTTTTAGCCTGATGTAGCCGCCCTCGTCGTCGAGAGCTTGCCAGCCGTGGCGCACGAGATATGAGAGGCGCTTATAAAAGCCTGTCAGGGTGAGGCGGCGAGTCCACCGTCGTCTTGTTTTCATAAGGTTCGATCTTGTCCTTTAGACTAAACACATTGACTTCCTTGTCAAGTCTCGCCAAACCCCTCGAAAAGCGTATAGTGGAGCCACTTCACGCAGATCACATGGGACTCTTCGCCAAAAAGCTCGGCATCGACCTCGGCACCGCTAACACCCTGGTATTCCTCCCGGGCAAGGGCATCGTCCTGAACGAACCGTCGGTCGTGGCCGTCTCCGAGCAGGACAACAAGATCCTGGCCGTCGGCGTCGAGGCCAAGCATATGATCGGCCGCACCCCGGAGTCGATCATCGCCTACCGCCCGATGAAGGACGGCGTCATCGCGGACTATCGCGTGACCGAGGCCATGCTCCGCTACTTCATCGACAAAGCCCTGGGCAAGTGGAACATCTGGAAGCCTGAAGTCCTGGTCTCCGTGCCTGCCGGCATCACGTCGACCGAGAGGCGCGCCGTCGTCGAGGCGGCCATCAAGGCGGGCGCGAAATCCGCGTACGTCGTCAAGGAGCCCATCCTGGCAGCCATCGGCGCGGGCATCCCCATCCAGGAAGCGCGCGGCCATATGGTCGTGGACATCGGCGGAGGCACCACCGACGTGGCCGTCATCTCGCTGGGCGGCATCGTGGCTTCGACCTCGGTCAAATGCGCCGGCAACAGGATCGACGCCGCCATCGCCGACTATATAAAGAAGACCTTCAATTTGGCCATCGGCGACAAGACCGCCGAGGACATCAAGATCAACATCGGCTCGGCAGTGCCTCTCGAGGAAGAGCTCTCCATGATCATCAAGGGCCGCGACTTCATCTCGGGCCTGCCGCGCTCGACCGAGATCAAGACGAACGAGATCGTCAAAGCCATCGCCCGCGAGCTGCGCGACATGGTCAAGGCCATCAAGGACGTCCTCCAGGAGACCCCGCCCGAGCTCTCGGCCGACATCATCGACCACGGCATCATCATGACCGGCGGCTCGTCTATGCTCCGCAACCTGCCCGAGCTCGTCTTCCGTCGTACCGGCGTGAAGGCCATCCTCGCCGACGACGCCCTCTACTGCGTGGCCAAAGGCACCGGCATCGCCCTCGAGCACCTGGACGTCTACAAGAAGACCATCATCGCCAAGCGGTAGGAAAAATTCCTGGAACGAGCAAAAGAAAGGATTAGAGAATAGCGAGAGACGCATCCTCTTTAAAGAAGGGGAGGTTTGGTATCCCTCTTTCGACGAAGATAAAGAACGGCTCCCAGTTCTCGATTGTCTCCATTCGCGGACGACAGCAGACCGCGTTGCTCTATCAGGTACGGATGTATTCGGCCAAAAGGTTCCAAAGGGTCATCGTTGTCCTGGATAGCCGAGGGTTCGCTCGAATAAAAGAAAGGCTCGAGGCGTTGCTCGAGCTCTCTCGTAATCACCAGGAAATGAATCCTGGATCGCTGGGAAAGGCCCCAAAACAGTGATAATGATAGCGGTGCTCGATATCCTGTCAATGCTAGTAGCCAGCAGTTCAAGAAATAAAAGGCCCGCACATATGTGCGGGCCGCTGTTCGTCATTCCGTGAACAGAGGGTGGCTCTTATGCTTGCTCTTGTCCGATGGCGTGCGCACGGGACGCGCTTTCTTGAGGCTCGTCTTGTGCGCTCGTCGCATGGTGTCCTTGAGCGCATAGGTCGGATCGAGATGCTTTCGGATGAGCTTCCGGAGCTTGGCTTCGTCCATCGCGCCGATCTCGGCGAGGATGTGCTTGGGTCCCGAGGGGTCGCTCGCGAGGGCTAACAGGATGTGCTCCGTGCCCGTATACTCGTGCTTGAGGGACCGAGCCGCTTTGCGCGCTTCGTAGAGAAGCGCTGCGGCGCGCGAGGTGAATCCGATCAAGTTGATATCTCCCGAGCAGTTGCCGGCGCAGCATGCGTCGAGCACCGCGGTAGCCGTCCTGACCTGCGCTTGTCCGCAGCTCTCGAGGACGCCGTATCCGATGCCTTGGCGCAGGCGAAGGATGGCAAGAAGCAAATGGGTCGGCTCGACGCTTTTGCCTCCGAATCTGAGAGCGGCTTTTCTGGAGAGAGCGAGCACCTGCTGGGCCCGCGGAGTGAATGCATAGTCATTGGGGACTTCAGGCATGCGATTCCTTTGTTGAAGGTTCTGGGTCCCAGGCTACCTTTAAATCAGGGAATGTCAAACTATTAGAAAAAACGTATAATCAGAGCATGTTCGACAAGGATTCCCTGCACCACGCCTATTTTATAGAAGGCGACCGCGCCGCGACGCTGGCGGCTTTGGAGACGTTCCTCAAGGAAGCATTCGGCATCTTGCGCCACGGACATCCGGACGTCCATTATGCCGAGCACGAATCCCTGGGCATCGACGAGAGCCGCGCCTTGCAGGTCATGCAGGCGGTCAGGCCGGTCATGGGCGATAGGAAGGTCTTCATCCTGGCCGTCGACGGCATGACGAACGAGGCCCAGAACTCGCTCCTGAAAGTCTTCGAGGAGCCGACGCCAGGCACACACTTCTTCGTCATCGCCAGGTCGCGCCGCATGCTCCTGCCCACGCTCGCCTCGCGCATGGTCGTGGTCAGGCACGAGTCCGCGCCGGCCGAGAACAGGGAAGCGGCCGCCCGGGCCTTCATCGAGATGCCGTACAAAGACCGCCTGGCCTACGTCGCTGTCATGGTCGAGGATAAGGACAAGGCCGCCGCCGAAGGCTTCCTGGCGGCCCTCATGGCCGAGCTCCACACCCGCGGCAAGATCAAGGCCGTCCGGGAGATCCTGCCCCTCCTGGGCTACATCAAGGACCGCTCGTCGTCGCTCAAGCTCATATTGGAGCGGGCGGCTCTTTTGCACCTATGAATTCCGCAGATAAAGATATTAAAAAGAGAGTCCTGTTCCTTACTGATCTAAAAAATGGCGATTCCGAGGAGGATGAATATCTAATCGGTCTCCTGAGGAAGAGTTTTGATGTCGTGGTCTCTCATCCCCTCGAATGTCTGGAGCTGCTCGGTTCGGTCGACGGCGTCGTGATAAGGAATATCTGGCCTACTTATAGATATATCCGTGAATGGACTGCTTTAAAGGAAAAGATGTCGAATCTTTCTATTCCCACATTTAACTCATTGACGGGAAAGGGGGATAACAATGGCAAGGATTATTTAGTGGATCTGACCAGGAAAGGTTTTCCAGTGATTCCTTCGGTTGATAGTCTTGAAGACATTGACTCTCTTCCTTCAACCAGGTTTTATTGGATAAAGCCAAAGGAAGGCGCGGACGGCTATGGTGCAAAGAAGCTCAAGAAGGAAGATCTTCGAGATGAAGATCTGAAAGATTTCATTATCCAGCCGTATGTCGAATTTCTTGAGGAGCCTTCCTTCTTCTTTATCGACGGAAAATTCTCATATGCTATCGTTGCTTCGAATCGATTATCACAGTCGAGCGTCTTGCCCTATTCGCCCACGGAGCGCGACCTTGTCTTTGCGGAGAAATTTGTGGAGTGGAACGCGTTGCCTCATGGCATACAGAGGATAGATGCTCTAAGGACGAAAACAGGGGAACTCCTTTTGACTGAAGTCGAAGATATCGCCCCATTCCTCTATCTTTTTGATCTGGAAGAAACGGCGATGAAAAAGATCAGTGACGACCTAATCGCCTCGATTAGGTCTATATTCTAAGCCTTTACGCTTTGTGATATATTAACCCGTATATGCAATACAACTTCGCCAAACTGAAAGCCGACCTCGCCGCTACCGACGCCTGGCTCGCCAAGGAGCTGGGCGCCATCCGCACCAACCGCGCCAATCCTTCTATCCTGGACAGCGTGCGCGTCGAGGCGTACGGCTCTGATTCGCCGATCTCCGGCGTGGCTTCCATGGCCAACGAGGACGCCCGCACCATCCGCATCACCCCGTGGGACCAGTCCTTGGTCAAAGCCATCGAGAAATCCATCACCGTGGCCAACCTGGGGGTCTCCGTCTCGGTCGACGACAAGGGTCTGCGCGTCTCCTTCCCTGAATTGACCGGCGAGCGCCGCGCCGCCATCGTCAAGACGGCCAAGGAGAAGCTCGAGCAGGCCAAGATCCAGGTCAGGAAGCACCGCGACGCCGTGAACGCCGACATCGACAAGAAAGAGAAGGAAGGGGGCATGGGCGAGGACGAGAAGTTCCGCTTCAAGGCCGAGGCGCAGAAGGCTATCGACGAGGCGACCAAGAAGCTCGAGGCGGCCATGCAGAAGAAGGAGAAGGAAATCCTCAGCTAAATGTACATCCTCATTTTCCTCGTCATCCTGGCGGTGCTCGTGCTCGTCCACGAGTTCGGCCATTTCTATGCGGCAAAAAAGTCCGGCGTGCGCGTCGACGAGTTCGGCCTGGGCTTTCCGCCGCGCCTCTGGGGCAGGCGCGTGGGCGAGACCGTCTACACCCTGAACGCCATCCCGTTCGGCGGCTTCGTCAAGATCTTCGGCGAGAATCCCGACGACGGCCTGGACGAGCCTCTGCCGACCGCCGAGCTCGAGAGGAGCTTCGTCCGCAAGCCAAAGATCGTCCAGGCCATCATCCTCCTGGCGGGCATCGCCATGAACATCCTTTTTGCCTGGGCGCTCTTTTCCATCGCCTTTATGTCGGGCATGACGACCGGCGTCTCTGACCAGAACAGCCGCTACGTCCGCGACGCCCACGTCATCGTCCTCGACATCCTGCCAAGATCCGCTGCCGAAAAGGCCGGCCTCATGCGCGGCGACCAGCTCATCGCCTACCGCGCCGGGGGAGCGACGACCACCATCGCCGCGCCCTCGACCGTCCAAGCCGTGACCAGGAATTCGGGAGGCAAGCCGATCACTTTTGAAGTCAGCCGCGCGACGGAGACGAAGTATCTCGCCGTCAGCCCAGTCCAGTCTGACCAGGCGGGATCGTACGCCATCGGCATCTCTATGGATGTCGTGGGCAAGGCCCAGCTGCCGTTCTTCCTCGCTATCGCCGAGGGAGGCAAGCTGACCTACCATCTCTTTACCGGCATATTCTCGGGCCTCTACACCCTGGTCCACGACGCGCTGCTGGGCCGCGCCGACGTCTCGCAGCTCTCGGGGCCCGTCGGCATCGCCCGCCTGGTGGGTGACGCCTCGAAGCTGGGCTTCGTCTACCTGCTCTCCTTTACCGCCTTCATCTCGCTTAACCTGGCGGCCCTCAACCTCATCCCATTCCCGGCTCTCGACGGCGGGCGCGTGCTCTTCGTCCTCATCGAGGCCATCATCCGCAGGCCCATCTCGCCCCGCGTGGCCAATACCGCGAACGCCATCGGCTTCGGATTGCTGATCCTCTTCATGGTCTTTATCACGTACAAGGACATCGTGAAATTATTCTAAAGAAAAGCCGCGTCCGTGAGGACGCGGCAGGGGAGTTCGATGCGCGAAAAGGTCAGATGGCGTTTCGCGAGTAAGCGAGCGACGCCAGAAAGCCGACGACGCCCAACATTCCGCAGAATGACCAGCCGGCCTTCTTGTAGAGCGGCTTGCTCTGAGTGGCCCGCTCGAAGCAGACTACCGTCTCGATGGCGAAGAACAGGAAGGCCAGATACCACAGCCAGTAGGGTGATTCTCTCATGGGAACGGTTTTCTATATAGTACATCAAAATGTTGCGCTGTCAAGAATGCTTCTGTCGGTGCGCTTATGCGATAAAAAAGCGGCAGATCGCGAGATCTGCCGCCTTGTGGCCGGCTGTGCCGGCTATGACTTGAAGTAGTGACCGACCTCCTGAGCAACAGGGGCGATTCTAAACATCAAGCCGATATTCTTTTCCAGCTGTTCCCGTCGTTCTTCCGCCTCGGACTTTCGCCAGCTAATCTGCTGAAGCCTGCTCACCTCCCGTGCTTCCATCTTGAGCAGTCCTTCGCCTACGCGAGCGATCGAATGTTCGTCCTGCCAGTCGGCGAAGGCTACCGACGTGCCGAATGCGCAGGACTTCTTTTCGAGCCTCGTGATGGTCTCGCAGAAGGCGATCATATCCTTGTAGCGACGGCGCTCGGTGAGAGCGATCATCAGTGTGCTAATGATCATCCCAGCGGGGATCGACGCGAGGATGTCGATCCTCTGTGCGCTTCCGATCATCGAGAGCACCGCGCAGAAGACGACGAGCGGCCATCCGAACAGTCGGGCCTTGTAGACGAACAGGGCCGTGCAGACCGGATTTCCTGTCGCCCACCGCCGGCTGTATTTGGCGAGCAGGATGTCGTCGTTCTGAGCGAGCTGGACTAGCTTTTTGATGTTCACTTTTTCAGGTTCCTTTTCCCGTTCGTATCCAAGGGCTTCAATGCCATCCTCTCCGGTTTCGGCCGGCGGGGACTTTCAGGGATATAGATAGGTGTAGGGAAGGTCACTATCTGAATATAATTATACTACTATAGATTGTATAAGTCAAGACCCTTACAAACCCTGCATATATAGGCTATTATGGGCTTAATTCCGCGGCCTAACCTGCCGCGCCACCAAACCCATGCGCCAAAGCCATCTCTTCACCAAGACCCGCAAAGAAGCCCCAAAGGACGAGGTCGCCAAGAACGCCCAGCTCCTCATCCGCGCCGGCTACGTCTACAAGGAGATGGCGGGCGTCTACGCCTATCTGCCCCTCGGCCTGCGCGTCCTCGACAAGATCGTCCAGGTCATCCGCGAGGAGATGGACGCCATCGGCGGGCAGGAGCTCCATCTGACGGCCCTCCAGGACAAGCAGACCTGGGAGAAGACCGGCCGCTGGTCCGACGCCGTCGTCGACAACTGGTTCAAGACCAAGCTCAAGAACGGCACGGAGACCGGCCTGGGCTTCACTCATGAGGAGCCTTTGACGGCCTTGATGAAGGACTACATCCATTCGTACCGCGACCTGCCTCGCTACGCCTATCAATTCCAGACAAAATTCAGGAACGAGGAGCGAGCCAAGTCCGGCATCATGCGCGGCCGCGAGTTCCTCATGAAGGACCTCTATTCGTTCTCCAAGGACCAACAGGAGCATGAAGCCTTTTATGAAAAAGCCAAGCAGGCGTATATCAACGTCTTTCGCCGCGTCGGCCTGGGCGACAGAACGCTGGTGACCTTTGCCTCGGGCGGCAGCTTTTCGAAATATTCCCACGAATTCCAGACCCTGACCGAGGCGGGCGAGGACCTGGTCTATGTCCATGAAGGCAAGAAGATCGCCATCAACAAAGAGGTCTTGAACGACGAGGTCATGAAGGACCTGGGCGTGAAGAGGAGCGAGCTCGTCGAGAAGAAAGCGGTGGAAGTGGGGAACATCTTCAATCTAGGCACCCGATTCTCGGACTCTTTCGAACTGACCTACGTCGACGAGAAGGGCGAGAGGAAGCCTGTCATCATGGGTTCGTACGGCATCGGCCCCGGCCGCGTCATGGGCACCATCGTCGAGACCCTCTCGGACGAGGCGGGCATCGTATGGCCGGAGGCGGTGGCGCCGTTCAAGGTCCATCTGGTCGTCGTCGACTCGAAACAGGGCGACGCCGCGAGGAAAGCGGCGGATGCCCTCTATGCGACCCTGACCAAGGCGGGCATCGAGACGCTCTATGACGACCGCGACGCCCGGCCGGGCGAGAAGTTCGCCGACGCCGACCTTATGGGCATGCCATACCGCGTGGTCGTCTCGGACAAGACCCTGGCCGCCGGCAGGCACGAGCTGAAGGTCCGGGCTACCGGCGCCGTCGAGCAGCTTGCAGAAAAGGAATTGATAGCTAGACTCAAATAACCGCCTTCTAGATTCCAAATTCTAACTTCTAAATTCTCTCCTCCCATGGCTTCCTTCCTGGACAAGATATACAAGAGCTTCTCGCACGACATCGGCATCGACCTGGGCACGGCTAACACCTTGGTCTACGTGAAGGGGCAGGGCATCGTCATCAACGAGCCTTCGGTCGTGGCGGTGAACCAGAAGACCGGCCGGGTGGTGGCCGTCGGCACCCAGGCCAAGGACATGCTCGGCAGGACGCCGGCCCATATCACGGCGGTCAGGCCGCTCGTCGACGGGGTCATCTCGGACTTCGAGGTGGCCGAGGAGATGATCGTCTACCTCATCAACAAGGCTCAGAAGGATTCCAAGAAATTCTTTGGCCCGCGCGTCATCGTCGGCATCCCTTCGGGCGTGACGAACGTCGAGGCTCGGGCCGTGCGCGACGCCACCAAGAACGCCGGAGCCCGCGAGGTCCACATCGTCGAGCAGCCCATGGCCGCGGCCATCGGCATCCGCCTGCCGATCCATGACCCGGCCGGCAACATGGTCATCGACATCGGCGGCGGCACCACCGACATCGCCGTCATCTCGCTGGGCGGCGTGGTGCGCTCGAAGTCGCTGAAGATCGCCGGGGACAAGCTGAACAGCGACATCATTTCGTATATACGGAACGAGTTTAAGATCCTGATAGGAGAGAAGACCGCCGAGGAGGTCAAGATCGCCATCGGCGTGGTCGTGCCCGGCACGACGCCGCACGAGGCGGCCATCCGCGGCCGCGACCTGGTCACCGGCCTGCCGCGCGAGGTCGTCCTGACCGACGCCGACATCCGCGAGGCCATCTCGCAGTCGATCGACAACCTGGTCGACTCGGTCAAGGAGGTCCTCGAGACCACCCCGCCCGAGATCCTGGCCGACATCATGCACCGCGGCATCTATCTGGTGGGCGGGGGAGCGCTGATCCGCGGCCTGGACAAGCTTATCGAGGACTATGTGAAGATCCCCGTCCATATCGCCGACGATCCGCTCACTGCTGTCGCCCGCGGTGCCGGCGTCATCCTGGAGGACGTCGAGCTCTATCAGGACGTGCTCATAGCCAACGAAGATGACCTACCTAAGGCGAACTAACCGCGGCTCGAAGGTCAACCTGGCGAAAACCGCTCTGGCGATCTTCGTGCTAGCTCTGGTGTTCTTGGTGAATCTTTTGTTCCCTCGATTCTATCCCTCTCTTTTCTATCCCGTCACTTCCTTGTTCTGGCGCGGGGAGTCTTCCTCGGTGGGCTTCCTTGTCTATATGGGCAAGATCGTCCAGTCGAAATACGGCCTGGTCGTCGAGAACAGGCGCCTGCGAGACGAGATCGCCTCGCGCGACGCCTCCGCCTATCTCATCGACTCGCTCAAGGGCGAGAACGAGCGGCTCAAGGAGACCCTGGGGCGCACGGCAAAGGGCAAGTCGGTGCTGGGCGTCATCCTCTCGCGGCCGCCGGTCTCGCCCTATGACACCCTGGTCCTGGACGTCGGCGCGAAGGACGGCGTACAGGCGGGAGACAAGGTCTTCGCCAATGGCGACGTGCTCATCGGCGAGATCGCCGAAGCCTATGGCAGCCAATCAAAGGCGGCCCTCTATTCTACGCCGGGCCGGGTCACTGAGGTACTCGTCGGCACCACCACCATCGCCGCCGAAGCCACGGGCAAGGGCGGAGGGAACTTCAGCATGCGCCTGCCCGCCGCTTCCAAAGTGGCCAAGGGCGCCGCGGTCAGCCTGCCGCATATCCGCTCGCACGTCTTTGGCGTGGTCGACGCCGTCATGCTGGATTCCAGCGACTCGCTCATGACCGTGCTCTTTGCCTCGCCGGCCAACATCAACCAGCTTCGCTTCGTCGAGGTGGACGTCCGCTAGAAGGAAGCTGAACCATGATACAGAACCACAAGCGCCTGGCATTCAATATCGCCCTGATCCTCTCGCTCCTGTATCTGCCCTGGTGGGCGGGAGCGGTGATCGTCGTCTCGGCCTGCTTCTTGGTCGAGAATTTCTACGAGGCCGTGCTCTACGGCATCATCTCCGACGTGCTCTACGGCACGGCCCAGGGCTGGCATGGCTTACCGTATGCTTCCACCATCTTTGCTGCCGCGGTCTTCCTGGTCGCTTCGACTTTGCGCAAGAGGATGGCGTGGTAAAATGCCTTCAATGAATTTCCGTCGGCCAAAATCCGTCGTCCGCCGCGAGATCGATCCGGACGAGATATTCCTGGATTCATCGAACCTGCCCGGCTTCGACGTGCACCAGTTCGAGGGCCGCATGGAGAAGCCGGTCTCTATCGCCACCATCCTGGCGCTTTCGAGCGCCTTTATCCTTCTCCTGCTCATATTGCTGGGCAAGGCCTGGGCCCTCCAGGCCAAGGACGGCGCCCGGTATAGCGCCCTCTCCCGCGACAACACCTCGCGCGAGACGACCATCTATGCCGTGCGCGGCTCGATCGCCGACAGGAACGGCGTCAAGCTGGCCTGGAATACCTATACGGGCACGAGCTCTGATTTCTCGGTCCGCGAATATATCGACCAAGGGGGCTTCGGCCACATCCTGGGCTACGTCAAATACCCGACAAAGGACAAGCAGGGCAACTATTACAAGAAGGACTTCGAGGGCATCGCCGGCATCGAGAAGTTCTGGAACGGCGACCTCCAGGGCTCGCACGGGCTCAAGATCGTCGAGACCGACGCCTTGGGCAAGGTGACTTCCGAATCGATCATCCGTCCGGCCGTAGACGGCAAGAACCTCCAGCTCTCTATCGATGCCGCCATCCAGGCCAAGCTCTACGAATCCATCCAGGGCCTGGCCGACAGGGTGGGGTTCACCGGCGGGGCGGGCGCCATCATGGACGTCCATACGGGCGAGGTCATCGCCATGACCAGCTTCCCTGAATATCGCAGCGGCGTGATGTCTGACGGCAAGGATGCGGAGACTATCTCGGCATACCTCAAGGACGCGCGTAGGCCGTTCTTGAACCGCTTCGTCTCGGGCCTCTATACGCCGGGCTCCATCGTCAAGCCCTACGTGGCTATCGCCGCCCTCGAGGAAAAGACCATCGACCCTCTGAAGCAGATCCTCTCGACCGGCTCGATCAGCATCCCGAACCCGTACTATCCCGACATCAAGTCGACCTTCATGGACTGGAAGCCTCAGGGCTATGTCGACATGCGCCACGCCATCGCCATGTCCTCGAACGTCTATTTCTATGAAGTCGGTGGCGGCTTCGAAGGCCAGCCAGGCCTGGGCATCGACCGCTTGAACAAGTATTTCGCCCTTTTCGGCTTCGGCAAGAACGCCGAGACGGGCATATTCGCGGGACCGGCCGGCACCGTGCCGTCGCCGGCCTGGAAGGACAAGGTCTTCCCGGGAGATCCGTGGCGCATCGGCGACACCTATTTCACCTCCATCGGCCAGTACGGCTTCCAGGTCACGCCCCTGCAGATGCTCAAGGGCCTGGGCTCGATCGCGAACGGCGGCACGTACCTGCGCCCGACGATATTCAAGGCCTCGACCGCCACCGTAGCCGTGGGCGAGACGGTACCCGTCGACCCTGCCGATTTCAAGGTCGTGCGCGAGGGCATGCGCCTGGGCGCCCAGATCGGCACGGCCAGCGGCTTGAACGTGCCCTATATCCAGGTGGCCGCAAAGACGGGAACGGCCGAGCTCGGCGTCTCCAAGGCCTTCGTCAACTCGTGGGTGACAGGATTCTTTCCGTACGAAGACCCGAGATACGCCTTCGTCGTCCTGATGGAGCACGGCCCTCGCGCCAACATCTACGGAGCAACTTTCGTCATGCGCGAGCTCCTGGACTGGATGCACCAGACCGACTCGCCATATCTTAAATAAAGTTGTTAAATTTTATTTATTTTTTCTTTATCCTTGTTTCGCTATATTTGGATCGTATAATTAATTTCTATTCGCATGAAGAAAGAATCCGAAATAGAGAAGCTGGCGATGATGGTCAAGTGCGGTTTTGACGCTATGGACCTGCGCTTTGATTCAGTCGACGAACGGCATGAAGACTTTCGAAAAAATACCGAGCAATCCTTTTACGAAATAAGAACGGACTTGGGACATGTAAAGCAAGGGCTTATGGGCGTCGAGGCGCGGCTCGGTATAGTGGAGGGACATGTCGTGGTCATGGATCGATGGCTCGGAACTTTGGAAGACGATATGTCGGAAATGAAGAAAGATATGTCCAAAATGAAAGTAGACATCGTCGAAGTCAGGGAAGATATCGCAGAAGTGAAAGACGAACTGAAGGGCATCAATAAGGCCATCCCGTCGCATGAAAAAAGAATTGATCGTCTAGAGATGCGCTTTGCCTAAAAACGTGGTATCATACTGGCCATTACCCAGCCAATAGCATAGATAGCAGCAGACAATGACCGATAACACAAAATACCTGACTCAGGAGAAATACAAGGAGCTCGAGAGGGAGCTGGCGGAGCTCAAGACGGTCAAGCGCAAGGAGGTGGCGAGCAATCTCGAGTATGCCCGCTCGCTCGGCGACCTCTCCGAGAACGCCGAATACCAGGAGGCGCGCGAGCTGCAGGCCACCATCGAGGACCGCATCATGACCATCGAGAGCACCCTCAAGACCGCCGAGATCGTCCGCGAGGCTCACGGCGACAGCGTCTCCATGGGCTCGCTCGTGACCGTGGAGAAATCCGGCAACGGCAAGCAGAAGTTCAAGATCGTCGGCTCCGACGAGGTGGACACCGCCTCGGGCCGCATCTCGAACCTCTCGCCCCTGGGATCGGTCCTGGTCGGCAAGAGGAAGGGAGAGTCCGTATCGGTCTCCACGCCGAAAGGCATCGCCACCTACAGGATCGTGGCGGTGGAGTAACTTCAAAGCATTGGCATCATTAGAGGAAATACGCTCGGCAAGGCTGGCAAAGCTCGACCTGCTCAGGAAAGCGGGCATGGACCCGTATCCGGCAAAAGTGCCGCGCGACATGTGCCTCCTCGACGCCCGCGCCTCGTTCGCCGAATATTCGAAGGAGGGCAAGACCGTCTCGCTCGCCGGCCGCATCGCCGCCATCCGTGGCCAGGGCGCCATCCTCTTCGTCGTCCTCGATGACGGCAAGGCCAAGCTCCAGGCAGTCTTTAAAAAGGACACGCTCTCGTCCGAGCTCTTCAAGCTCTTTGCCGACGCCGCCGACATCGGAGACTTCATCAGCGTCACCGGCACCTTCTTCGTCACCCAAAAGGGCGAGGAGAGCGTCCTGGTCTCCTCGTGGGCCATGGCTGCCAAGTCGCTCTTGCCCCTGCCCGAGAAATGGGCCGGCCTCCAGGACGAAGAGATCAAGCTGCGCAAGCGCTATCTGGACATCATCACCGACCCTGCCGTCAGGGACATGGTCAAGAAGAGGTCGGCCTTCTGGCAGTCCATGCGCTCCTTCCTCATCGAGGAGGGCTTTATGGAAGTGGAGACCCCGGTCCTGGAGAACGTTGCCGGCGGCGCCGACGCCCGGCCGTTCGTCACCCACCACAACGCCCTGGACCTGGACGTCTTTTTGCGCATCTCGCCCGAGCTCTGGCTGAAACGCCTGATGGTCGCCGGCTTCCAAAAGGTCTTCGAGATCGGCCGTATCTTTAGGAACGAGGGCATGGACGCCGAGCATCTCCAGGACTACACCCAGATGGAGTTCTATTGGGCATACGCCGACTATAACGACGGCATGAAGATCGTGGAGAGGCTCTACAGGCACATCGCCGAAAAGACCTTTGGCACTCTGAAGTTCTCCATCAAGGGCTTTGATATCGACCTGGGCGCTCGGTGGGAGACATACGACTTCTCAGAGACCATAAAAAAGGTCACCGGAATCGATATCGCCAAGGCCACGCTCAAGGACGTGACCGCTAAGCTCCAGGACCTCAAAGTCGAATATGACGCGAAGGGCTTCAACATGTCCCGCGGCGTCGACACTCTTTGGAAATACTGCCGCAAGAAGATCGCCGGACCCGGCTTCTTGATCAACGTGCCCGTCTATCTCGAGCCATTGGCCAAGAGGAAGGCCGACGACCGGTCGCTCGTCCAGAGGTTCCAGGTCATCCTGGCCGGCTCCGAGATGGGCAAGGGCTTCAGCGAGCTGAACGACCCGATCGACCAGGCCGGCAGGTTCGCCGACCAGGGCAAGCTCCGCGAGGCGGGCGACGAGGAGGCCCAGATGAACGACGCCGACTTCGTCGAGGCTCTGGAGCACGGCATGCCGCCGACCTGCGGCTTCGGGCTCTCCGAGCGCCTCTTCAGCTTCCTCATGGACAAGCCCGCCCGCGAGGCGCAGATATTCCCGCTCATGAGGCCGAAAGGGAACAAAGAGCACGGGGATCACAAAGAACACAAAGATAACCAGAGGAAGATCGCTGTCGCCGTCATAAACGAATCGGCTATGCGCGAAGATTGGCAGAGGCTCAATACCGCAGCGCACCTTTCTGCCTCGCTCGGAGCCCATGTTGGTAAGTCTCTTTTGACCGCAGATACGATCTCAACCAAGGATGGGAAGAAAATCAATCTCAACATACAGCACGCTATCATGATGAAGACTGCTTCGACTAATAAGCAGATGGTCAAGCTCATCGAAGAGGCAAATGAGCTGGGTCTAGAGGTGGAAGAGTTCACCCGTGAGATGATCGAGACAACGAGCGATAAGAAAGTAGCCTCTATGACAGCCAAGAAGGATTTCAAGGACATCGAGCGTCTGGGAGCGCTGGTTTTTGGACCGAAAGAGAAGGTTGAGTCGCTTACCAAAGACCTCGAGCTTGCCGAATAAGGCAAGTGAATCGCTTCCAGAAAGGCAAAAACCGCCCTGCGGCGGTTTCGGCCCCTCATCAAGAGTCCCTATAAGTATATACTCTCCATATCATCGGTCAATATACAAAAGCCGTCCCGCAGTAATGCATGACGGCTTTTGTTCTGATCCCGGCGTCAGGAGTCGAACCCGAGAGATCATCTTGATGAGGGACGAAATCCCCACCGGGGCGCCGGGATGGCCAAGGTCATCACTCCTCAGCGGGATAAGCATACAGGGGAGAGATAAAATTCAGATAAAAATCCTTCTTCTTTCAAGCCCACATAACAGAAAAGTCGCCCTGTAAAAGGTCGTTTCTGGGCGAGCTTCTGCTGCATACGCTTTTGCGAGGTTTCAAGTTCCCTTGCGCTTTTTTCGACTCGTTTCCTGGTGCGGAAATGTGGATAACCGTGTATGATAGTGGTATGAAGTGTTATATACTATTAACCAAGTGGGAAAAAGTGGAAAACGATTTTAGAAGGCGTTCTCCGCGATAGAAACCCACGAGGACATGAAGATAGTCCAAAGGAAGTTCGAAGTGGCGACCCCGCAGGGAAGAGCCTCGGTCACTCTCTTCCAGGTGAAGGGCCTCAGGCTCCGAAAGAAGGCGTTCGTGCTGAAGAAGAGATAGAAGATAAGAGCTAAGAGAAGAAGATGCTGCTCGGCCAATACACTCACTCCATAGACGACAAGAACCGCATCTCTCTCCCGGTCCGCTTCAGGGAGAAGATGGGGAAGAAAGTGGTGGTCACCCCAGGGCTCGACCACTGTCTCTTCGTATTCTCGCCAAAGGAGTGGGAGAGGATCTCGGCCAGGCTCGCCGAAGTGTCCCTGGGCCAGGCGGACAACCGAGGATTCAGCCGCTTCATGTTCGGCCAGGCAGCCGAGGCGGACATCGACTCGATCGGCCGCATCCTGGTGCCCGACGGCCTCGTCGAGTGGGCGGACCTCTCGGGCAAGGTCGCCGTCGTCGGCATCCAGAACCGCGTAGAGATCTGGAACGAGAAGGCCTGGACGGCCTACAAGAACGGCGTCGACAGCAAGGCCGGCGCCCTGGCAGAGAAGCTGGGCCAGGTCGGCGTCATCTAGGCTATGCACGAGTCAGTACTTTTACAGGAAACGATAGACGGCTTGGATCTGAAAGCGGGCGACTTGGTGGTGGACGGGACCCTGGGCAGGGCCGGCCACTCTATCGAAGCCGCCCGGCGAGAGCCGACCATCCGCATCATCGGCATCGATCGCGACGAGGACGCGTTGAGAGAATCGCAGGCCAGGCTCGTCCGCGCGGGCGTGAAGTTCGAGCTCTTTAGGGGCAATTTCCGCGACATGGACAAGTTCGTCTCGAAGGCCGACAAGGTCGTCCTCGACCTGGGAGTCTCGTCGCCGCATCTGGATTCTTCGCGCCGAGGCTTCTCCTTTAGGAACGACGAGCCCTTGCTCATGACCATGGAGAAGCATCCAGGCAAGGAAGCGTTCACCGCGCGGGACGTCGTCAACGGCTGGGCCGAGGAGGACATCGCGAACGTCATCTATGCGTATGGAGAGGAACGCTACGCGCGACGAATAGCCAGGGCGATAGTAGAACAGAGATCACAGAGACCACTGGAGAGCACCAGAGATCTCGTGGAAGCGATTGAGAGCGCGGTGCCGGGCATCTACAAGAGGGGCAAGATCCATCCGGCCACCCGGACCTTTCAGGCCTTGCGCATCACGGTCAACGACGAGCTGGGCAGCCTCCGCCAGGGCCTGGAGCGAGCCTTCGAGATCCTTAATCCGGGCGGCAGGCTGGCGGTCATCTCCTTCCACAGCCTGGAGGACAGGATCGTCAAAATAGCCATGAAGGAGTGGGCCAAGCAGGGAAAGGGAGACCAATTCACAAAACGACCGATAACGCCGAGCGACGAGGAGATGGCGCGAAACCCTCGCTCGCGCAGCGCCAAGCTGCGGATTTTCATAAAGAAGGGAGAGACGAAGGATTAAGACTAAGAAGATAAAAAACATGACACAATACGTTCAAGAAAAAGTAGAGAAGCTGGAGCGGCCGATGATCGCATGGGGCCTTTTGGGCTTGATCGTAGCCCTGATCCTGTCGTACGGCTTCCTGGTCAACGGCATCATCGCCAACACCGTGGCGGCAAAGGACGCCCAGTCCCGCATCGGCGCCCTGCAGGGCAGGGTAGCAGGGCTCGAATCCGCCTACTTGGCCGCCAAGTCCGAGATAACCCTGGATTCGGCCCTGGCCATGGGCTTTCAGCCGTCGTCGAGCGACGCCGTCTATGTCTCTCGCTCGCAGTCCAGCGCCCTTACCTTTAACAGATAACCGCTCTTGAGCATCCTGCCGAATCAGTCGCGCATACGGTTCGTAGGCTTGCTGATCTGCCTGGGCGCCTGCGTCATCGCGGCGCGCCTTTATTTCATCCAGATCGTCAAGGCGGACGAGTATCGGGCCATGGCCGACCGCCAGTACACCAGCTCCAGCCAGGCTCTCTTTGACCGCGGCACCATCTATTTCTCTCCGCGGGCCGGCGCGCCGATCTCTGCGGCCACCCTTGCGGCGGGCTACACCATCGCCCTCGAGCCAAAGAAGATCGAGCACCCCGAGGACGTCTATAACGCCCTCTCGGGCATCCTGCCCTCTATCAATCCCCTGGACGAGAGCATCCTCTTGGGCAAGATCGAGGCTAGCACCACCTATACCGAGATCGCCAAGCGCGTCGACGAAAAGACCGCGCAGAGGGTCGAAGTGCTGGCCCTCCGGGGAGTGACGGCGGCAAAGGAGCAGTGGCGCTATTATCCCGGGGGCAAGTCCGCCGCGAACGTCCTGGGCTTCGTCGGCTACCAGAGCGACGGCGTGACGCTCTCGGGTCGCTACGGCTTGGAGAAGTCCTACGACGACCTGCTCTCGCGCGACCCGTCCGATTCGTACGTCAATTTCTTCGCGGAGATATTCTCGAACGTCAGCGACGCCTTTCTGGGCGATAGGGCGGCAAAAGGATCGATCGTCACGACCATCGAGCCGGCGGTGCAGAGCGAGCTGGAGCGCAAGCTGGCCGCGGTCATGAGCGTCTGGCGCTCGGACCTGACCGGAGGCATCGTCATGGACCCGACGACGGGGGAGATCTATGCGATGGCGGTCAACCCGACCTTCGACCCGAACTCCTTCGCCAAGGAGAAGGACCCTTCGGTCTTCAAGAATCCGCTGGTCGACGGCGTCTACGAGATGGGATCGATCGTCAAGCCGCTCGTCATGGCCGCAGGCCTGGACAAAGCGGTCGTGACGCCCTCCACGACCTATGACGATACCGGCTCGCTGATCGTCAACGGCGCCAAGATATCGAACTTCGACGGCCGGGCCCGCGGCGTGGTCTCGATGCAGGAGGTCCTCAATCAGTCGCTCAACGTCGGCATGGCCTTCGTGGCGAGAAAGCTGGGCAACGACGCCGTGACCGAATACCTGACGGCCTACGGCCTGGGCTCCGAGACGGGCATCGACATGCCGGGCGAGGCTCGAGGCCTGATCGCCAACCTCAAGAGCCCGCGCGACATCGAGCACGTCACGGCCTCGTTCGGCCAGGGCATCGCCATCTCGCCGATCGAGACTATCCGCGCCCTCTCGGCCCTGGGCAACGGCGGCGTGCTGCCGAACCCGCACCTGGTCAAGCGCATCGAATACGTCTCGGGCGACGTAAAGACCCCCGCCTACGACGACGTCAAGCGCGTGCTCAAGCCCGAGACGTCCGAGACCATCACCCGCATGCTCGTCGAGGTCGTGGACAAGGCCCTCCTGAACGGCACGGTCAAGCTGCCGCGCTATACTGTCGCCGCAAAGACCGGCACCGCCCAGATGGCCCGCGAGGACGGCAAAGGCTACTATCCCGACCGCTACCTGCACTCGTTCTTTGGCTATTTCCCGGCCTACAAGCCGCGCTTCATCGTCTTTCTCTTTACCGTCTATCCAAAGGGCGCGCAGTACGCCTCGCATACTCTGACACAGCCGTTCATTGACCTGGCGAAGTTCTTGCTTAATTATTATGAGGTGCCGCCGGACAGATGAGGGGACAGGGAGCACAAAGAACACTAAGAACACGAAGATCACAGAGAACACCAGATAAGAGGCCAGAAAAGCATGAAACACATACTGAAAAAGATCGTGATAGCCGCACTGACCGTCGAGGCGAAGACCGCTTTGCGCCGCCACAAGCCTCGCGTCGTGGCCGTGACCGGCAACGTGGGCAAGACCTCTACCAAGGACGCCGTCGACGCCATCCTCTCGCAGGCCTATGGTTCGGACCGGGTGAGAAAGAGCCAGAAGAGCAACAACAGCGAGATCGGCCTGCCCTTGGCCATCCTCGGCCTGGAGACCGCCTGGACCTCGGCCGGCGGCTGGGCGCGCAATCTGTGGCAGGGCTTTCTGGCCGCATACGTATCGCGCCGCTTTCCTGACTGGCTGGTCTTGGAAGTCGGCGCCGACCATCCCGGCGACATCGAGAAAGTGACGAAGTGGCTCCATCCCGACGTCGCCGTGCTGACCCGCATGTCCGACACGCCGGTGCATGTCGAGTTCTTTACTGACGCGCGCCAGGTCCTCCAGGAAAAGATGTTCCTGGCCCGGGCCGTGCGCCAGGGCGGCACGATTGTGGTCAATGGAGACGATCCGCAGTTCATGTCCGTCATCGGCACCGTCGCCGCCAGGCGCGTCCTCTACGGCAGGGCCAAGGGCGCCGAGGCGCAGATCGCTTCGTCAGAGATCGACTATGACCAGGCCGCTCTGCCTTTGCCGACCGGCCAGCGCGCCTCGATCAGGGTCGGCGGGGAAACGGCCGACATCAGGCTGGCTAGAGTGCTGGGCGACCACTTGGTCTATCCCATCGCCGCGGCCTGCGCGGTGGCCCATGCTCTGGGCATCGTCGGCGTGGCCGCCCTGGCCGAAGCGGCCTTTGCCTCGTTCGAGGCGCCGCGCGGCCGCATGAGCATCCTCCGCGGCGCCAATTCGTCGGCTCTGATAGACGACACCTACAATTCATCGCCCCTGGCCGCTGCCGAAGCCCTGCGCTCGCTCGCGCGATTGACCCTCAAGGGCAAGAAGATCGCCATCCTCGGCGACATGAAGGAGCTCGGGGCTGCCACCGAGAAAGCCCATTACGAGATCGGCCGACAGGCAGGGGAATGCCTCCACACACTGGTCACCGTCGGCCCCGCCGCCAAATACATGGTCAGGGGAGCCCTCGACGCGGGCATGTCCGCCGAGCGCGTCATGTCCTTTGACGATTCCGAGGACGCCGGCCTGGCCATCCGCGAGCTGGTCCGCGCCGGCGACGCGGTGCTCGTCAAAGGCTCGCAGTCCATGCGCATGGAGCGCGCCTCCAAGCTCCTCCTGGCCGACCCATCCACCGCAGTCGACGTCCTGGTCAGGCAGGAGGACGAGTGGGGGAGGAGGTAGTTTCCATAAAAAAGCCGCATCGGGCGAGGATGCGGCGACGGTCGATTCAGTCACGAAGGAACGAGGCCGAGACCGAGCTTCTTTAGCCTGGCCTCGATGGAGGTGATCCAATCGGCAGACAGGCCATTCCTGCTGAGCCAATCTCGCGTGCAGAAGCGGAGTTCGTCTGCGCCGCCGCTACTGTAGGGCCATCCGCTATTCCAGACGCATGTGCAGATGGCTTGCACCGTCTCCTTGTCGTAGCCGGCCAAGAAATCCTCGATCGAGGGCAGGGCGGCCTTTAAAGCTGGCGTGGGAAGGACCTCCGAGGGGAATCGCATTCCGAAGCGCAGCCCCTGCTGCTTCAGCAGGCTTTCCGCGAGGCAGAAGGCCTTGTCGCCGATGCCGCGGAGCTTCTTGATCTCCTCGGGCGACTTTTCGACGAATTCGGCCAGGTTCTCGCACTTGCAGATCTGGATGAGCCCGTAGAGCTTGCGGATCTCCTTTCGCTGGCGGCCGGTGAGCGCGGGATCTGAGATGCGCGGAAAGGCGCTCCATGAGGGCAGGGCCAAGAGCAGCTTCAGGTTTCCTTTTTCAAGCTTTGGCACAGGCCAGGCTGCGGCGAATTCTGCCCGTTCGGCTTTCTCTGCGGCCACTTCTTCTCGCGCGTGCAGTTCGGCCGTCAGGTTCCAGGCCGCTTTGATGGCATCCCGGGCTTCTTCAAGCGTTTTCTTTGACCGCTTGCGAGCGCTTTGGATAGCCTCGATCTGGCGGTCGGTCTCCGCATCGTGGCCGTGGAGCTGGCCCGAGACTTTATCCTCAAGGTCAGCGAGCTTCTTGAGATGCTTTTCGAGGGCTTCGATACTGCGTGGTTTGGCTGTATTCATGGTAAAGGACGGTGGATGGTCGATGGGTTCTGAATTTACATAAACACAACGTGATATAGATGTCAATTTATCATAATGGACGCGTCATGCTAGATTCACGCAAGAAGCGAAACCCTCAACCTATGAAAGGACAGTATGCCCTCGCAGGTGCTTATTCCTAAATTCCTCGCTCCCGGTGTCATTAAAGCCCCCGGCGACGAGTTACTCGGCCTAGTGGTCAGCAATATGACGTCGCTCCAAGCGGCGACGCAGCGCCGGACTGACTGCCATGTCGTCGTCCTCGGGCCTGGCATGCAGGTCGTGTCGGAGGCCGGACCGCTGGAATGGCCCAATTACCCGCTGAAGCCTGTCGTCGTCTACGAGACGAGCCTCGGCGACAAGGCCGCCTGGCCCTACAAGTTCGACGAGATCGCTCGTTGCAAGGCCATCCAGCTCTGGCAGGACAGGAACGACGGCGGAAGCGCCATTCAACCGCATCTGCTCTTTCCCGGCGACGCCCCGTATTGGGGCGGCGTGAAGCGGAAAGGCCTCGTCTCGGTGTGCTCTGGCTTTAAGGAACACGTCGACCGGATGATCGCCGGCATGCTCGCCGATCTCTTCATCGGCCTGGCCTACGACGCCTGGGTCAAGAGCCCCGACAAGAGGGACGACGTCTGCTTCCTCGCCTGATCATCGCGCCCGCCGCCGAATTTCGGCGGCTTTTCTTTGCCTTGACTGAATATCTGGGCTATTGTATTTTAGAGAAAGAATAGCAATACGCTCCACGAATATGTTAAAGATCTATATCACTCGACATGGCCAGAACGAAGACAACGCCAACGGCATCCTGAACGGCCATAGGGACCTGCCCCTTACCGCCATCGGCGAGAAGCAGGGGCGAGAGCTCGCGGGCGGCATCAAGGAAGCGGGATTGACGTTCGATGCCGTCTATTCCTCGCCGCTCTCGCGCGCCATGAGGACGGCAGAGATCGTCTCCGAGACGCTGGGCATGCCGAAGCCGGTCGCCATGGATCTGCTCATCGAGCGCGATTTCGGGGTCATGACGGGCAAGCCCATCGCCGATATCGAGAAGCTCTGCGCCCCCGATATCGTGAAGGCAGATATCATCACGTATTTCCTCTCTCCTGCGGGGGCAGAGACCTTCCCCGACCTCTTGCGCCGCGCGCGACGAGCGCTCGACCAGATCAGGGCCGCGCGCTCCTCGGGCTCGATCCTCCTTGTGACCCACGGAGACTTCGGCAAGATGCTCTATGCGGCCTATTATGGCTTGCCCTGGCAGGATATGCTCACCAAGTTCCACTTCGGGAATTGCGAGCTACTCCTTCTCGCCGAAGGCGCGGATCCTGACAAGCCGCACGTGGTGCGCGTCGAGCAGCACAACCATTAGGACTCGCTTCAGGCACGAACCGCCCCCGGACAGGGCGGTTTTTTTGATCGTGTGACCCTACGGGGAATCGAACCCCGATTTAGAGCTTGAGAAGCTCCCGTCCTGACCATTAGACGATAGGGCCGTGGCTGCGGCTGCCGACAGACCTAGAGAATACCTAAAAATTCGCATATAATCAAGAACATGAAGAAGATATCTGTCGTCGTAGTCCTGGTCTTGCTCGTCGCCGCGGGGATCTGGTGCTTCCGGGCCGTTGGGCGAGGCGGGGATGGGGAAGTCCTCTGCGGCCTGGATGCCTGCGCTCCCACTGGTCGCGTCATGTCCATCGAGGACTACCTCCGCCTGAATATAAGCGGACTATCGCCGGTCAAAGCTTCGCTTGGCGGCACGTTCTATGTCACCGACGTGCAGGCCCATGGCGGGGCAGGCACGGTCAAGTACGAGGACGGCCACAGCGCCTACATCGCCGATTTTACCTACTCCATCGACGAGGACGCGGGCATAGCAGTCGATACATTCAAGGTGAGGCCCTGACTCTTGGCGATAAAAATCAGACCGGGCAAGCGCTGGGCTTGTCCGGTCTTTTCGTCAGAAATCCAGTTCGAGCTGGCCTTCTGCGATAGTGATCTGTTGAGGTTGTTCTTGGGGCTGGAGGGAGTGGTAGTCTTTATACCGCCTCTCTTCATCCTCTTCCATCCATCTGGCCACGGTGGCCGAGAAGGATCCTTCGCTCCTCTTCGCTTTGGGCGAATCGGAGACGTCGAGCGTCGGAGCCGAGGAAGCCTTCTTCCTGCGAATCAGCTCCGCCACTACGGCGGCGTAGACAGGCACCGACCTGCCGTCAGGCGTCTTGAACTCGGGATGAGCCGTCATGGCCGCGAACGCGGCCGTGTGCGGGTCATCGCTCACGAGTTTCGGAGCAAGCCTTTGGGCTTCGTCAGCGAGCCCGTCTATGACCTTGCGGTCCGTAGCCGGCTGGATGAGCTTGACCATAACAAAAAGCTTTCGAGTACCATTATACACCCAAGCCCGCTTTTTGTCAATAGCAGGAAATAGAAAGGCGGATTTGTCCAGCGGCGATAAGGCCGCGCGGATGGGTTCGCAAAATGGCCGCGCTATGCCAGGACCTCGTCGACGACGGCCTTGATGTCAGAGCCTTCGGCCTTGCCTTTCAGGTCGCGCGAGACGGCGCCGATCAGCTTGCCGGCTCCAGACTTGTCGGCGACGCCAAGCTCTGCTTTCTTGGCCAGGACGACGGCGCGGATCTGGTCGCGGGGCATTGAGGCCGGGAGATAGGCCTCGAGGATCTTCAGCTCCTTGCTCTCGGCCTCGGCGAGCTCGGGTCGGCCGCCCTTGGCGAACTGGTCGATCGAATCCCTGCGCTGCTTGACCAGGCGCCTTATGACGGCGAGCACATCGTCGTCGGTCGGCTCGGCCCCGGCAGGCGGCGGGGGAGTCTTCTTCAGGAGCTCCTTCTGCACTTCGGCCTGGATGCCGCGCAGGACTAGGGTGCGGGCCTCGTCCTTGGCGATCATCGATTCCTTCGTATGGGCTTTTATGGTTTGGTGTAGTGACATAGGCTGATTTTATCACATAAAAGCCGGGCTGTAAGCGCGCGACGCCTTGCGCAAATGCTATACTAGCCCCATGTACATAGGCCTGCTTATCGCCTTTGCCCTCGTCATCCTCGCCGCGAACGGCGTGGCGCTCTATATATTCCTGAACCGCAAGCCCGCCGAGGCGCCCAAAGCCGACGACACCGCCTTCAAACTCCTCCTCGAGCAGATGAACGACATGCGCCGCACCGTCGACAGCAAGCTCGGCGAGACCCACCGCACGGTGAACCAGTCCATGCAGAGCCAGCACGCCCAGTCGATCAAGCTCATCAAGGATTTCCAGGAGGACGTGAACGCCATGATCGAGAAAGTCACCCGCGTCGAGGAGACGGGCAAGCAGATGGTCAGCTTCGCCGACCAGCTCCAGAGCCTCCAGGACATCCTGAAGAATCCCAAGCAGCGCGGCATCCTGGGCGAATACTACCTGGAGACCCTGCTCAAGAACGTCCTGCCGCCCGGCTCGTACCAGATGCAGTACGGCTTTCGGGACGGCGAGATCGTCGACGCCATCGTCAGGGTCAAGGACAAGATCATCCCCGTCGACTCCAAATTCTCTCTGGAGAACTATAACCGCGTGGTCGAGGAAAAGAACGAGGCCGACAAGGCCCGGCTGGAGAAGGTCTTTGTGAACGACCTCAAGAACCGCATCATCGAGACGTCGAAATACATCAGGCCGGACGAGGGGACGATGGATTTCGCCTTTATGTTCATCCCGCACGAGGCCATCTATTACGACCTCCTGGTGAACAAGATCGGCGCCGTGACCGAAGAGACCGATAGCCTGATCCAGCGCGCGGCGAACAAGTACAAGGTCATCATCGTCTCGCCGACGTCGTTCCTGGCTTACCTCCAGACGGTGCTCCAGGGGCTCAAGGCCATGCAGATCGAAGAGACGGCCAAGGACATCGTCCAGCGCGTAGGGGAGCTGGGCAAGCATATGAAGGCCTACGAGGAATACCACAACAAGCTCGGCAACAACCTGGCCACCGTGGTGAACCAATACAATCTCTCGTCAAAGGAGCTTAAAAAGGTGGACAAGGACGTCATGAAGATCGCCGGCACGGCGGTGGGCATGGAGCCGACCTTGCTCGACAAGCCGGGGGAGGAGTAGAAGAAACGGAAGAACACGAAGAACACCAGAGAGAACAAAAGAACACAAGAGAACACGAAGAACACCAGAGGCGACCCCTCTGGTGTTCTGCGTATTCCCCTGTGTTCTTTGGTGTTCTTCTCTTGTTTTCGGTGCCTTTTCGCGTCTCTTGGTGCTATGTACCGGTTCATATTGCCTTTTTTAGCCCTGTATGCGATACTGACCCCATCAAAAGCCCTCTCCAGGGCTCTTAATTTTCAAGATTATTTATAAAGAAATGGCTACAGAAACCACGAAGAAGGCGGTCAAAAAGGCTCCCGAAGCCGCTCCAAAGGCAGAGAAAGCCGTTCCTAAGGCAGCACACAAGGCCGAAAAAAGCCTCCCAGAGGGCGCTTTTGCGGTCATTATGACCGGCGGTAAGCAGTACAAGGTGCGCGTCGGCGACGTTCTGGCCGTCGAAAAGATGACCGGCGACTTCAAAGTCGGCGACAAGATCGTCTTCGACAAGGTCCTGCTCGTCGATAATGCCGGCGAAACCGTCGTAGGCAAGCCATTCGTAGCAGGCTCTACGGTAGCCGCAGAGCTCGTCGAGATCGGCCGCCACGACAAGGTCACCGTCGTCCACTACAAGCAAAAGAGCAAGTATTTCAAGAAATACGGCCATAAGCAGCCGTTCTTCAAAGTAAAGGTGAGCGCGATAGCGTAGGTAGGGCACGGAAGAGCACGAAGAACAGCAAAGAGAACAAAAGAACACCAGAGGGGTCGCCTCTGGTGTTCTTTTGTAATCCCTCGTATTCTTTCGTGATTTCAGTGGTTTTTACCATCCCCTCAGTCTTCTCTTGAATCCGCTCAACTGGTCCGATATTTTCCTACAAAGAATCAGTGCGGGTAGTAAGTCCTGTCGGGGTGACAATCCAAGCTCTTGAATAAGGTCGAGGGAAGATACCGTCTCGAAAAGCGACCCCCGAGCGATGTTTAAATAACGATTGAGGTCTCGATCGGTCTGTTTGCCGGATCCCTCGGCTATGTTGAGTGAAACTGATGTGCTCGATCTGATAATCTGAGCGGCAAGACCAAATCGGTGGTCAGACGGCAATTTACGGGCGATACATTGGCAAAGCTTAGCCAATTTCTTGGAGTCTTGGTAGACCGGCCAATTCAGGAATCTGTAATTCGCATCTTTCATTGGGAGAAAGCATAGCAGAGGTAGATAAAGGAAAGATAAAGAAAAGGAGAAAAAGGGAAGAGAAAAGCAGGGAGGACACTGGGGGGACACGGAAATCACAAAGAGCACGAGGGAGAACAAGAGAACACCAGAAAGGAATCCCTTCTGGTGTTCTCGGGTGATC
Organism: Minisyncoccota bacterium; assembly: GCA_035714745.1. Classification (GTDB taxonomy): domain Bacteria; phylum Patescibacteriota; class Minisyncoccia; order Phycocordibacterales; family UBA6065; genus UBA6065. The sequence goes on from DASTLR010000012.1 coordinate 36,531, forward strand.
TTCGTGTTCTTTTGTACTCTCCAGTGTCTTTTCTTCTCCCCTCCTACTCCTTCACGCTCTTTACTATCAGCTTCCTCCTGACCGCCTTCCTCGCCTTGGCCTTGGTCGGGATGGCGCCGGCGTCGATGTCTTTGACGAGCTTCTCCAGGTCGTCGGTCTTGTAGATGCGGTAATTCGACATCGGGTGCCTGGTGGCGGGGAGCTTGCCGCTCTTGTCCCAGTTGCGGAGCGTCAGAGGGGTGACCCCGAGGAACGCCGCCGCCTCTTTTATCGTCATGAATCGCTCGGACATGGTCGTTGAATTGGTTGTATAATATACCCCAGCCGGAATTGATACAAGCAAGCGGCCGGCGGTCCCGCAGCGGCGCCCGCCTATACTCATCTATTATGGATCAAACAACAGACATCAAGCTCGGCGTTCCCGCCAAAAAGAAGCTATTCACTGGCTGGAACTTCGCAGCCACGGTCATCGTCGTCTTTGTAGCCGTCGCCCTCGTCCGCACCTTCGCCTTCGAGACCTTTTTCGTGCAGGGAGACTCGATGTATCCGACCATTAAGAACGGCCAGCTGGTCATGGTGAACAAGCTGGCATACCTCTTCAAGGAGCCTGGGCGGGGGGATATCGTCGTGGCCATCCCCAGGGTCTATCCGGGCAGGGTCGTGAAGCGGATAATAGGCCTTCCGGGCGAGTGGTTCTCCATCGAGAGCGAGAGGATCGTCATCAGGGATTCCAGGACGGAAAAAGGCGTCAATCTTGACGAAAGCTATCTTGCGATACCTAATACCCCAGAGGTCGGAACGACCCGTAGGAACATCGACCCAAGGGAGTATTTCGCTCTGGGAGACAATCGAGCGGTCAGCATCGATTCCCGGGAATTGGGACCAATCGACCGTTGGAGCATCAAGGGTCAGGTCATCGGCACCTTTGATTTCAAAACGTTGTCATATAAGGGTTTTTAGGAAATAGGGGATATAAATGTTTATTAAGGTTTATAAAATTGTAAAAAGGTTTAGGGAAGATTAGAAAAGATTAAGAGGAGCACCGAGCTCACAAAGGTCACCAGAAGGAACTTGCCCTCTGGTGATCTTCGTTTTCTTTGTGTTCCGAGCGCTCTGGGTGACCTTTTTAGATCTCTTCGTTCGAGTCTTTGACCTCACCCACTTGTCCCCAGAAAACCTCCGTATCGGATAGTGCTCCGTCCGTATAATGTCCCTGTTAGTTTTTTCGGTATCCGATATGCCGTATCGGATACAACCAGCACTACTTTGAACCCCGAGTTAACGCATAGTTCAGGTCCTGAACAGGATGCCCAGCACGAGTGGCTCTCCATGGCGGAGGCCTCGGCTCTCGTGCCGTACTCGGCCGAATACCTCTCTCTTTTGGCCCGCAAGAAGAAGCTCTCGGCCAAGAAGGTCGGCAAGACCTGGTATACCACCAAGGCCATCCTCGACGAGTATATGAAGAGGCAGATGATGAGGAACCAGATCCAGAACGGCGATATCTCGTCGCTCAAGGAGATGGTCGAGCCTGCGGCGGCTCCTGTCGCAGCTGACGTCTCGTCGATAGCTTCCGCGGTCTCTGAGGCGGCCGCTGAGGCATCCGCCTCGGCCCACGACCGCGGCGACATGATCCTCTTCAGCAAGAGGCCCGTCGAGGACCATCCAGAGACCAAGAGGGTCAGGACTTTCCACGAAGACCTCAAGAACTACCTTTCAGCGATCAACTCGGGCCATGTGCCTGCGGCTCCAAAGCTCGCGGTGCCCGCCAGGCCGACTGTAGCTCCTGCGCAGCAGGCTGCCCCGGTGCGCGCCGCCGCGCCTGTCCGACCTGTCGTCGAAGTTCCCCAGGAGCACAAGGCGATGCACGCCCTGACCTCGTTCCTTGAAAAGACCCACGCGCCGAGCATGATCCACGACGCTCCGGCGGTCGAAGCCGCTCCGATACGTCCGGCCGTCACCGCCGCCGCCCGAAAGGTCGCTCAGGCTCCGGCCCCGCAGGCGAACCTCGACGTCATCGCCGCCACTCTCTCGGAGATCGCCGCCAAGCTCGAAAAGATCGCCGACGGCAAGGCCGCCGTCGCGGGCGCGGGCATCCCTTCGGGCTACAAGGTCATCCCTGGCCAGCCGAACATCGTCTCGCGATCGTTCAGGATCGTCTTTGGCAACAAGCCTCTGATATATGCCTCAATAGGCCTGATCCTCTTCTTCACCATCTTCCCGACGCCGTTCGTCTTCGGCTTCTTTGATGGGGCCGTCGCGGCGGCCAAGAAGGTCTGGAACGATTCGAATACCGTCATGGGCTTTAGGCCGGGCACCCATGAGAACGAGATCCTGCTCCTGGACAAGCAGGGCAACATCTCGATCATGGGCCACATCCAGACAGACGGCCAGTTCCAGTCCTTCGCCAAGGACGGCGTGGCGCCGATCGTCGTCGACTCAAAGACGCTGGTCAAGAACCTCAACGCCGAGTTCGTCGGCGGCAAGGCTGCGGGCGACTTCACCCTGGCCTACGTCACCAAGAACGGCAACGTCACCACCGACGACGTATATCTGGAAGGGGCCGTCGAAGTGGGCAAGACCCTCTTGGTCAAAGGGGCGACCCACATGCTCTCGGACCTGTCCGTCGACGGCAGGTTGTCGGTCCTTGGCGACGCCAAGCTGGCTCGCGGCCTGACCGTCTCTGGCCCTGCGGTCTTTGAGACCGTCCTGAACGCGGCCAACATCAGGTCGTCGGGCATCGCCTCGCTCGGCGAGGTCATCACCACGGGCAACGCGGCGGTGGGCAAGAACCTCCGCGTCCGCGGCTCGATCGAGGCGGGCGGCAGCGTGGTGGCGCGCTCGGCGGCCTTTGAGTCGCTTGGCGTGAGCGGCGACCTGTCGACCGGCGGCGACTTTTCCGCTACAGGCGACGTGGCTCTGGGAGACGGCGCGTCTGTCCTGACGGTGGCCGCAAAGAATTTCACCGTAGACGAGGACGGCAACGCTCATATATATGGAAACGGCGTCGTCGGCGGAAACCTGGCGGTGGCCGGCAGCTTCAGCGCGGGCAATATATCGGTCGCGGATTTCGCGGCCGCCAACTCGTCGACTACGAACGCCTCGACGACGAACTTCTTTGCCTCGATCGCCCACATCGTCACGGCCATGATCGACAGCGTCAGCGTCGGCGCGCTCACAGCCGAGAATTCCACGACCACCAATGCCACTTCGACGAACCTCTATGCGGATAACGCCACGTTCGGCAGCGTGACCTTTGCCGATTCGACCACCACCAACCAATATATAGAGAACCTCGTCGCTCTGAATGCGGCTATCACGAACGCGTCTCTGGCAAACTCGACCACGACTAACGCATATATACAGTCGCTAAACGCGGTTGACGCCACCACGACCAACCTTTATTCATCGGATGTCGTTATCGTCGACTTGCGCGCGGCGAACGCCACTACCACCAATCTCTTTTCCACGCTGATCCGGGCGACCTCGGGCACCATCGACACCCTCACCTCGACCTTCGCCTCGTTCTTCGGCTTCACGGCCACGAACTCCACCACGACCAACGCCACGACGACCAATCTCTATTCGGACAACGTCACGGCATCGAACGTGGTCATCTCGAACGCCACGATCGGAAGCGCGAATATCGGCTTCGGCACCACTACGAACTCGACCTCGACCAACTCGTTCTCGACGAACCTCGCCGCGACGAACGGCACGGTGGGGAACTTGGGCTTCACCAACGCCACGGGCTCCGCTGCGACCACTACCTCGTTCTTCTCGTCTATTGGCCGCTTCACGACCGGGGTGATCGACTCGCTCACATCGACCTTCGCCTCGTTCTTCGGCTTCACGGCGACGAACTCCACCACGACCAACGCCACGTCGACCAATCTCTATGCGACCAATGTGACCGTCTCGAACGCCGTCATCGCGAATTCGACGACGACGAATTTTGCTACGACCAACCTCGCCGCCACGAACTCGACGACGACGAACAGCTTCTCGACGACCGCATCGTCCACGAATCTATATTCGGCGAACGCCACGATCGGAAGCGCGAATATCGGCTTCGGCACCACCACGAACTCGACCTCGACCAACTCGTTCTCGACGAACCTCGCCGCGACGAACGGCACCGTCTCGAACCTGGCGTTCACCAACGCCACGGGCTCCGCTGCGACCACTACCTCGCTCTTCTCGTCTATTGGCCGCTTCACGACCGGGGTGATCGACTCG
>DASTLR010000013.1:0-8910 GCA_035714745.1 Minisyncoccota bacterium
GGCCAAGGGCTTCCATGTGCGCGATGGTCAGATCGTCGGCCTGAACATCTCCGGAGTCGGCGCCCAGACCGTAGTAGCCGATTCATACGTCATGGCCACCGGCGGCACGTCCGCGCCCGAGACCGGCTCGACCGGCGAGGGCTTCCGTTGGCTGGCCGCCGCAGGCCATACTATCGTCGAGCCCGACGCCGCCCTGGTGCCTATCAAGATCGCCGAGAAATGGGTGCGCGACCTGTCCGGAGTCTCGAATCAGAACGCTCGGCTCTCGATCTATGAGAACGGCAAGCGCGCGTCCTCTGCCGTCGGCCGCATGGTCTTTGCCCATTTCGGCATCAGCGGCCCCTTGGTCCTCAATTTCTCGAAAGAGGTGCGCGAAGCGCTGCAATACGCCCAGCCCGGCGACCGCATCGAGCTTTCCCTCGATATCATGCCCGACCTAGACCCAGCGGCACTCGACCAAAAGGTCCTGGCGGCGTTCAAAGACAACCAGAACAAGAAGCTCAAGAACGCCCTGAAAGACCTCGTCGCCCCGGCCACGGCTCCGACCGTCATCAAGCTGGCCAAGCTCGATGCCGAGAAAGAAGTGAACCTGGTGACGCGCGAGCAGCGCCTCGGCCTGGTCAAGCTCCTCAAGGACATGCGCATGACCCCGACCGGCTTTCTGGGCAAGGAAAAGGCCATCGTGGCCTCGGGCGGGGTCAAGCTAGAGGAAGTAGACTTCCGCACCATGCAGTCGCGCCTCGTCTCTAACCTCTACCTGGTCGGCGACGTCCTTGATATCGAAAGGCCGTCAGGCGGCTACAGCCTCCAGCTCTGCTGGACGACGGGATGGGTGGCCGGCAGCCATGCAGCGCGGAAAAAGACAAGTCTCTAGAAGGTACTTGACAATATAAATAATTAAGGTAATGTGCTGACAAACAGCTCAACACATACGCCTCATGAACGACATGAATACCCTCGGAGGGCACAAAAGCAGGATGTTGCCCTCATCGACCGACATCCTTGTCACCTATCGTTCCGCGCGCAAGCCTGGATACTACGAGCTCTCGCTCGACGGCAAGGAGCTCGCACGACGCGTCGAGCTGCCGCCCTGGATGAACGAGCGTGCCAACACGCTCGCTTCCGGCCTCTTGGCCGCTCTCCAAAAGAATCAGGTGACTATCCCGCCGGAGCATAGTCACGAACGACAAGGCCACATCTTTTGGGATGCTGCCCCGCTCGGATTCTCCGTTCCGGCCGTCGGCATCGACAGGGAAATCGCCTTCAAGGTCCTTCCGTCGGGAAAGCTCGAAAAGATCTGGTTCATGGTCTTTCTCTTCGGTAAGACCCTCTGCGAGCGGTGGACGATCGCTCCCCGAGAGTTCGGCCGCGTCGCACGGCTCACGCCGCGCGTGCCCGGCTTCGAACCGCAGCTCATGGTGCCGGTCACGGCGCTCAAGCGCGAATAAGACTCTCGAGCCGCCCCTCTTTGATGGGCGGCTTTTTTATGAACAACGTCAATTAAGGACGACGATGGCCGCGTTGAGGGCCGTGGCAAACATGACCCAGGCGATATAGGGCACCATCAGCCAGCCGGCGGCGCGACGGACTTTGAAGAAATAGACGGTCGCGACGACCAAGGCGCCCAACAAAAGGACGATATCGGCCAGAGCCAGGGCGGGATTCCTCATACCAAAGAATGCGATCGACCACAGGAAGTTGAACATCAGCTGGGCCCAATACAGGCGCAAGGCCAGGTGCGAGCGGTTGTGGCCATGCCTCTTGCGCCAGACCATGTAGGCGGCGATGCCCATCAGGGCGTAAAGAATGGTCCAGACAGGGCCAAAGACCCAGCTCGGCGGCGAAAAAACAGGCTTTTCCAAAAAGGCGTACCAAGTCGACAGGCTGTCGCCCATGGAGAGAGACGAGACGATGCCCACCAGCTCCGCGGAGATGACGAAGAGGAAACCCATATTATTCGGTGGTCTGGCCTTTAAACTCGTCGGTCTCGTCGGCCTCGGCGATAGCCTTTGTCGCGTGGACGACCCCGTCGCGGTGGTGCGGCGGAGAATAGAGGGTGTAGAGCTTGAGCGGCTCCGTCTTTGAAACATTGATGATATTGTGGCGTGTGCCCGCAGGGACGATCAGGGCCGTTCCGTCAGAGACCGCGTGCTCCTGGACGTCGTTCAGGATGGCCTTGCCCTGCCCTTTCTCGAAGCGAAAGAACTGGTCTACGCCATGGACCTCGTTGCCGATCTCTTCGCCCGGGCGCAGGCTCATCAGCACCAGCTGGCTGTGCTCCGCCGTGTAGGCAACCTGTCTAAAATCCTCGTTCTGGACCGTCAACCTCTCGATGTTCGCGATGTATCCTTTTTTCATATATCCAGTCTAGAGCAAGAAGGCCGCGTACGCCATAACGGCGAAGTTGATAAGCGAGACCACGCACCAGGTGCAGAAGGCGCGCAGGACGAATGCCTGCACATACAGGAAATAGAGCGAGAAGAGGAAGCCGAACCCGACCACCGCCTGCAGCGGCCAGAACGGCGCCGCCGCCTCGGCATAGAGGGCCGTCAGGATGCCGATAACGACATACATGCACAGGCCGGCGATCGAATTCGGGATGCCAAAAGTCTTGGACTGAGGAGCGTGCTGGACCCGATGGCACCACTCGTCAGGAAATATCGGGCACGCCACGTCGGTGCCCGCCAGCTTGTGATAGACCAGATAGAGCGTGTCGAGGATGCCGGTGGCCGCGCACGCATAGAGGAGCTTGATCATGGGGATAGTTGCTAAACTTGTAAACTAGTTACAGTATAGCTAACCGCCGAATTCCTCGCCCTCCCTCCTGTGCACATCTTCCTCACCCAGGCCGAAATGGTGCGCCACCTCGTGCCACAGGGTCTCGTAGACTACATCATCGACGGTCTTGCCGGTATCAAGGGCCTCTTCCAGGATCGGCAGCCGATAGAGGACGATGGTGTCGGGCAATTCAAAGCCCGCCTGGACCGTCCGTTCGGTCTGCGGCACGCCCTTGTACAAGCCCAAGAGGCCCATATGGTCCTCGAGCTCCATCTCGTGGACCGTCTGGGTGTCCACCAGGTCCTCGACCGTAATAGCCACGTTCTTCATCCGGGCCCGGATCCACTCGGGCAGACGGTCGTATGCCCGGGCTACTGTTTCTTCGAATTCCATGCCAGGAATGCGGCCGCCGCGCCGAATACGCAGACCGAGACCAACCAGCCGATGAGGACCAGGAGGCCGACCTTGCCGATGCGTTCCTCGGCAGGAGCGAGCGACTTGCCCGAGACGACCCAACCCGATCCTTGGCCATACGCGCTCTGGTCAAAAGGCCTCATGGCGGCGGCTATGCGGACGCCCTTCTGCGGTTGAAGGGTGATCTCCGCGCGGCCGGTCTTTGCGGCGCTCGCCAAAGTCCCGCCCGGCACCGCTACCTGCTGGCCGTCCAAATAGCCGGACGTCGAGAGCGGCCTGCCCTGCTCGTCATAGATCCCCACAAAGGGCGAAAGCGACGCGGCTACGTCGACTTTGCGAAGCGCGAATATTTGGGCTTCTATGTCAGAAAGCTTGGCACCCGACTCCAGGAGCAAGGCCATGTCGCCCGCGATCTGCGCCTGCGGGTCGTTCGCGGCCAAGCGGATGCTCTGCTGGGCGACCACATAGATAGTGCCAAAAACGACCGTCACGACGAGAAACGGAAATATAAGAAATGTTGGTTTGATGTTCATACCGACTATAATACTACGATTCTGACGCTAGTATTTCCTGATCACGCCTTTAACAACCGCCGCGATCTTTAAATCGTATTCGGGATAGATGTTCTTATACGCCTTGTTCGCCGGCTCCAGGTAGACCTTGCCGTTCTTCTTTCGGTAGTATTTCATCGTCCAGCCGCCGTCCACTTCGGCGATGACGATCTCGCCCTCCTTGGCGTTCGAGCGCTTCTCCGCAACCACGAGGTCGCCCTCCCTGATGCCTTCGTCTATCATGGAATCGCCCTTGACCTCGAGAAGGTACGAATCCTGCCGATTCTCGACGAGATATGCGTTGATATTCATGGTATCAAGCACTGACTCCTCGGCCACCGTCGGTATGCCCGCCTCCACCAAGCCGAGCAGCGGTATCTCGTCCTGCGCCCTGACGAAGGAGATCCTGCCCTGTCCGTCCTTTTGCAGCACTCCGAGTTCGACGAGCTTGTTGATGAGCTTGTAGACGGCGTTCTTTGATTTGAAGCCGGTGATATCCATGAGCTCCTTGTACCCCGGCATCCTCTTGTGCCGTTCGTAGAAGGCTATGATCTTCTTTTTGTAAGTGTCTATCATGTAGATATTATACCGCCAGCTTTCCGAATATCGAAGACAGGATTCCCGAACCGCTGTTGGAAAGCCTATTCATCTGCATAAGCAGGAGCTTGTGCCTGCGAGCCTCGTTCTTGTACGAAAGGCCCCGGACGATTTTCATGTCGATCCTCCAGTTCAGGTCCCTGATCTCCTTTTCTATGGTTCGCTTGAGTCGATACTTGCTCATTGGTTTTGATCGTTAAGCTGATGAGGTAAGTATAGGTGAACTAGAGTTCACCTGCAAGCGGTGAGCTGTGGAAAACTCAGGAAAGGCCTATATACGCCAGCTTTTCCTCGCGCGAGAGCTTCTTCACGGCGGCCTCTGCTGCCGATGCGCCCGAGCGGTCCTTGAACTTCTTTGAATAGATCAGGGTCACCGGCCGTCGGCTGCGGGTATATTTGGCACCCGCTCCGCCTGCCCTGCCCTCGCCGTTATGTTCGGCCAGCCGGCGCTCCAGGTCGGTGGTGATGCCCGTATAGACCGTGTCGTCCGCACAGCGAACCATATAGAGAAAGTAGGCCATAGGGCTATGATACCCTGAAGCGCTTCAGCTCGCCGCGCAGGCGGGCATAGTCAGGCACCGTCCTCCCCACCAGGTCCCAGAACTTCTGCGAATGGTTGAACTCGCCCAGGTGGCAGAGCTCGTGGACCATCAGGTAGTCCGCCAGGTGCGGCGGCAAGAGGGCGATCTTGTAGTTGAAGTTCAAATTGCCGCGCGACGAGCACGAGCCCCAGCGAGACTTCTGGTTCCTGATGGCGATCTTGCCCACCTTGAAGCCATATGCCGCGTTCAATTCAGGCAAGCGCCGATGGACCAGGGCGCGGGCAGCCTCGCGATGCTTCAGATACGCCGCCCGAGAGCGGCGCGGATAGGCCCGGCGCAAGACCCTGCGACGGATGATGCGGAATAACACTATTCGAGCGTTATCGATCGAATGACCACCGGCGTAAGCGGCCTGTCCGCCTCGCCCGTAGGGACCGAGTTGATGGCCATGACCACCTCGCCGCCGGCTACGACCTTGCCAAAGACCGTGTGCTTGGAATCCAGGAAATTGTTCGGCGCGGCGTTGATGAAGAACTGGCTGCCGTTAGTGTTCGGCCCTGCGTTCGCCATTGAAATAGTGCCCGGGTCGTTATGGTTGTTCGGACCGATCTCGTCGTCAAAGGTATAGCCCGGACCGCCCGTGCCCCAGCGCGCCATGAGCGAGTCGTCCTTGGTGAACGGATCGCCGCCCTGGTTCATAAAGCCCTTGATGACGCGATGGAATTTCGTGCCGTCGTAAAAGCCGGCTTTAGCCAGCTTGATGAAGTTCGCCACGGTGTTCGGGGCGGATTTCTCGTCGAACTGGATCTTGATATCGCCCATAGAGGTGTGAAGAGTCGCGTACATGATGTTTTGATTAGAGCTGATAGAGTCGTCCGCGGCGCCGCCCGTCTCCTGCACTGCTTGCGAGGGCTGGGTCGGACCCTGCAGGCCCTGCTGCGCCGTCGAATATTGGTCCGTACGCCCCGAGACGGCCGCCGCCCGCGGCCCCGGCTCGCGGATAAAGAACCAATACACCAGCCCTGCGATGATCAGGGCGCACAAACCGGGAAACCAGAGGCGTTTTAGCATGATAAACTTTAATTCACTTTAGTTGCGGACGCAGTAAATCCATCAATCGTGAGCGAAACCACCTCACCAACACTCCTATTATTTACCTTAGTCTTTTTCATCATAAATGTCTCGGGAGCTTCAAGTCCGATTAGCATCATTGGGACGGTAAGCACTGTGTTAAGGGGTTCCAGATACCGTTTTATTTTTTCAAATTCTCCTACCGCACCATCGAAGCCTCCGGCTGACTTCAAGGCCTTAGTCACGCATATTACAATCCCCACTTTAGTCTGTATCGCCTTTTTGACGTTGTTTCTCTCACTTGCAAGCACAGGCTTAATCAAATTCCAAGCAATAGCCTCACCATGATTAAAGCCGACCTCTATAGAGATATCGCCCTTCGCAAAATCCAATCGCCATTTCTTACTCTTGAATCCCTCTTCCTGAAATATCGGAGCTTCTTTGGTCCAGCCTTTTTCCACGAATCGCTCTCTGAGCAGGTCATTTATCACATGGGAAAGGCTCATATGCCCAAGATATTCTTTCCCGTATTTCTCGAGTATATCCTGGTCGGATATTCCAGAGATAACATCTAAGACCTCTTGATATTGGCTTGAATAACCGCCCTCTTTAAGTATGATATCTCCGTGCCTATGAGAGTGAGTCTGGAATTTCATAACCAAATTAGATAACACATTTAGAATAGATCAATCTTGATCTATTGTCGACCAGGTGCTAGTATTCAGCTCACATGAAGAAGGTTGTAAAAGAGCTCAAAGTCGCAGAATTATTTGCCGGTGTAGGCGGTTTTAGAATCGGTTTAGAGACAGCAAAACACCCGGAGCTCGCCTTCAAAGTCGCATGGAGCAATCAATGGGAGCCCGCTACGGCAAAACAGCACGCCTCCGAGATATACGTGAAAGTCTTCGGACCTAAGGGACACTCGAACGAAGATATAGCGAAAGTGCCGACTAGAGAGATCGAGGACCACGACCTTCTCGTGGGCGGTTTTCCCTGCCAGGACTACTCGGTAGCCAGGACGCTGAGCCAGGCGGCAGGGCTTAAGGGCAAGAAAGGCGTCCTCTGGTGGGAGATACACCGCATATTGAAGGAGAAAGGAAAAAAGGCACCAGAATATCTCATGCTCGAGAACGTGGACAGGCTACTAAAGTCGCCCGCCTCCCAGCGGGGGCGCGACTTTTCAGTCATGCTCGCCTCTCTCTCCGACCTCGGATACGCGGTAGAGTGGCGCGTTATCAACGCCGCCGACTACGGCATGCCACAGAGACGCAGGCGTATATACATACTAGGATACAAGAAAGGGTCAAAAGTATACGAATCCCTCAAGAAAGCAGGCAAGAAAGAATGGCTCGCGAGAACAGGCGTGACGGCGAAAGCATTCCCTATAGAACCACCCGAAGCGGTGAATGAGATCGAGCTGAAGGGCGACCTGGCTCAGCTCACTTCAAGCTTCAATAAAGGCGGATCCGCGAGCCCTTTTCATAGCTCTGGATTGATGTTGAACAGAAAGGTGACCACCTTTAAAGCCGAGCCTTTCTATGCTGGGCGGATGACGGTCCTCCGAGATATCCTCCAAGAAGATTCCGAGGTCGACGAGAGCTTTTTCGTTACCGAATCATCGCTTGCGGAATGGAAACGACAGAAGGGCGCGAAAAAAGAAAAGAGAATAACCAAGAGCGGCTTCGAATATGAATACTCCGAGGGTCCGATGGTCTTTCCCGATGCCCTCGATAGGCCGTCCCGCACCATAGTCACCGGAGAAGGAGGCTCGACGCCCTCAAGGTTCAAGCACATCATCCAGACTGGATCAGGCCGCTACCGAAGGCTCACGCCGGTCGAGCTCGAAAGGCTCAATATGTTCGAGGACGACCATACCAAGGGCGCGTCAGATGCAAAGAGAGCTTTCTTTATGGGCAACGCCCTGGTGGTCGGCGTGATTAGAGGGCTAGGCGAAGAGCTACTCAAGAGGCTTTAGCCGCGGCAATCGCTTTGCCGCTAGCCATCGGAGCATCTCGTCCATATTAGATTTCCTAATGTCGTGCTCCCAGATCACGAAGGCCCTCCAGCCATGGCTCTTCAAGCGCCTCATATCGCGCGAATCCCTCTTGCGATTCGTCTCGATCTTCCAAGACCAATACTTCCTATTAGTCTTAGGCGTCCTTTTCGTGCACTTGCGGCAGCCATGCCAGAAGCAGCCGTGCACTATGATTCCGATTTTCTTTCCTACGAACGCCACATCGGGCCTGCCGGGCGCACGCTTCCATGAAGTCCTATAGCCGAGATAGCCGGCGGCGCGGATAGCCTTCCTGACCAGCAGCTCAGGCTTTGTGTCTCTGCCCTTATTCGCCCTCATCACGCGAGAGACCGTCTCGCTCGTAGATTTAGGTGGACGCATCGAAACCAAGGATTTCATGGCGAGAGTCTATCAATAAACTACGTAGCGCGCACGTCCCCGCTTCTACTCCACCGGCACCAGCCCGAAGAGGCGCAAAAAGAAAGCCATGGGGATGTCGTACCACCTGAAGCGGATGCCGGTGCGGTATGCGGGCAGGGCTTCGGCCCGCCAGGCGTCGATGATGGCGGCCAGGTCGCGGACCATGGCGGGATCGTCGAAGAAGACCCCGGCCTCGATGTTCCATTCGAACGACAGCCTGTCGAAGTTCTGCGAGCCGATGACCCCGACGGCGCGGTCGACGAGCATGGCTTTGGCGTGGTTCATGCCCTCGGTAAAGAAGCAGCTGGCTCCCAGCTCGTTCAGGCAGGCCGCGTACGAGCGGTTGATGCTGTCGACGATGCGATGGTCGGTCGATTTGGGCATGATGACCTCGACCCTGACCCCGCGGATCATGGCCTGATGCAGGCGGGCGATCAGCCAGCGCGGCGGGAAAAGATACGGCGTGACGATGACGACGGACTGGCGGGCGGCATCCAGACGGGCCCCGTAGTGGCGGCGCAAT
>DASTLR010000014.1:0-100689 GCA_035714745.1 Minisyncoccota bacterium
GCGCGCCACTTCATGAGTTTGTCTGAGACCAAGCCGCCAGCCGAGTGAGCTTGCTTGGGACTAACGAGATCGTGATTCATGGTTTTGATCGCATCTCTATGCTGACCCTGTTTCCGGACTCCTCAGAATGAGAAGTTTGTCGGAAACAAAGCTGACATAATGACTGCGAAGGAAGGCTGATTTCAGAAACAAGCCTTGTTTCGCAGTCATTTGAGTTCGTTTCTCAAAGAGCTAAATACTTGATATATTGTACACTTATTAATATATGTTGTCAATTGTAGTTAGATCAGTATTTTAAGACGTAGAGTGATCGTACCAGTGTCTCATTTGTCTCATTCTGAAAAACCCCAGCCCCGACTCGGAGGCATCGACTTCACCGTCTAAAAAGCGCTAGAATACCCTTATAACACCTCGACCACGGGGTACTTAACTCGGACACACCGCCACGAAAACTGCGTGCCCATCCTAGGACTCTGCTATAATCGGCCGATGAGCAAAAAGATTTCAGGAGGAGTGGCGCACCGGCTGCCGGCTGACCTTCGAAAGGCTTTGGCTTCGGACGCCAAAGCGCTGACGGCGTGGGAAGACATCACGCCGCTTTCCCGCAACGAGTGGATCTGCCGGGCCATCTCCGTCAAGACACCGGAAAAGAGGAGGGAGCACGTGGGGAGGGTCGTCTCGGAGCTCAAGGAGGGGATGCGCCGCCCGTGCTGCTGGTACGGATGCGTCCACAGGAAGGACAAGGCGCTGAGCCCGACCCAGAAATTTATACTGAAGAAAAAAGCCGACTAGCGAGAGGTCGCCACTACGGGATGAGCGCCACCGATATCGCCAGAAAGGCGGCGACGAAGAGGGCAAAGATGCCGACGGTGGAGAGGAAGAGCCGAAGGGCCTCGGCACGCTTGCCCTCGATGAGCAGGATGACGGGCTGGTAGAAGAAGAGGAAGGCCATGACGGCGACCGAGAGCGTCAACAGCGAGAGCATGGCCATGGGCATAAAGATGTTGTCCTGGGGCGAATGAGGGATGCTGTTCGCCCAGCTCGCCGCCGAGACCAGGATGGCGATGTATCCGGCCGCTAATACCGCGTTGTATATAGGTTTTTTCATATCGGCTATAATCATACTATGAAGGAAAAGGTTTCTGCGGCGATTCCTGTCGATACGGTCATTATCGGGGCAGGAATCTCTGGCTTGGCGTGCGCTCGCAGGTTACACCAGGCCGGCAAGGATTTCATCATAGTTTCGAAAGATATCGGCGGCAGGGTCAGGCAATCGAAGGCTGACCAACGCGTCGGGCTTGGCGGCGTCTACATAAATTCTGATTATTTCAATCTAATGCCGTTCGTCGATATCATCGAGCCGTTCCGCATCCGGGACTTTTACTTCTCTGACGGCAAGAGCTACAAGACCCTTTTTTCTCTGAGGAATATCAAGTATGTCCCAAAGCTCGTTCGCTTTCTATGCTTGCTGTGGAGATTCAGATGCCGCCTTTGCGGGCTGAGGAAAGATGCCGAGCACGAAGAGCTCCGCGTGCTCATAGAAAAGGACCCGTTGCTGAACAAGTACTGGCACATGTCCGTGAGAGATTTCTTGAAGCGCCATGGATTCGAAGAGTTGGACTATATCTTCGGCTTACCTACTGCCGGCACTAACATCTTCGCCTCATCGAACGAATTGAATGTCTTCTATTATCTCTTCCTGTTCATGACCATGATCAGGCCCTCATACATAGTCGACTTAAGCCAGACTATGAGCAGGATTTCGGATGGATTTGAGTCGAGTATCGTGTTGGATACTGTCGTCTCTATCAAAAAGCAACAGGCGGGGAACTATCTCGTATCGGGAGAAAAGAGCCAATTCCTCGCCGGCAATGTTGTCATCGCCGCCCCGTATCTCGATGTCGTCGGGGCATATGATCTACCGAAGCCTTCTCGCATCACATCGACATATACTTATAGCGTCGTAGGCCGTCGTAAAGAGAATTATGATGGAAAAAAGGGAGTGGTCCTTCATCCTGACCGCCATGACGCGTATCTCTTGTGGAGACAAAAGGCCGGGAGCGACCTTATCTATGCGAAGACCGGCGATCTCGATCTGAGCAGGTATTATGGAGATTCCGTCGTCTTGGAAAAGGCATTTTGGAAGACCGCGATGCATCTGCCAGGCGACCGTGTGCTACCGCAAAGGCTCGATAGGGGATTGTATTTGGCCTCTGACTATAACTTTAGCCTGATGGAAGACGCCTATATAACCGGTTTGTACGCCGCAAATCAAATACTGAAAGACGCGCGTAGCTAATTCGTTCGCGGAAGTGGTACACTTTTCCCATGCCATCCCAACCTTTGGAAAAGCCTAAGGAAAAGACGAATATAGGCCGCGGCGCCCGGGCGATCTGGCTGCAGGTCAAGCCTTTCAGGAAGCTGCTCAATTGGCTGGTGCTCCTGGGATTCGTCTCGGCGGCGGCGAACGGCTTCGTGCCGTTCGCCACGGGGCGGTTCTTTGACGCGCTCATCGGCGTCTCTCGGTCGGGGACCGTGTCCGCTGGGCCGGACCTTCCGCTGCTGGGGAATCTGTCTTCCTGGGCATTTTTCCTTATGCTTTGGGCCGTCACCCAATTGATCGCCAATAACGTCGATTGGCTGAAGGACCGCATGAAGAGGAAGATGAGCATCGGCGTCTGGATGAATATCCAGGCGGAAGGATTCGCCCACATGTTCAGCCTGCCATTGCGATACCACAAGAACGCCCACACGAACGGAGAGATGCACAAGATCTCTACTGCGAGCTGGAGAGTCTCCGACATAGTCGATCAGGCGACCAATATCGGCCCTCAGATGCTCTCTATCGCTATCGGCCTCTTTCTTTCCTACAGCATCAGCCCAAAGCTCGCCGGCGTCATGGTGGCCGGGGTCCTGCTCTATCTGGCGCTGCTGGTCTTCTTGCTGAAGCCGATCGCCCGCATCGACGCCGAGACGAATCGGCTCTGGAACCAGAGCTGGGACGACGCGGCGGCTTCTGTCCAGCAGATCGAGAGCGTCAAGCAGGCCGCGGGCGAGGAGTACGAGATAGCCAAGATCCGCAGATCCCTGCTCGTGCGCACCAAGTCTCTCTGGCTGAGGGTCCAGCACACCTGGAGCAGCGTCGAATTCTTCCAGCGCACGGTCGTATTCTTCACCCAGCTGGCCATCTTTATCCTGTCGGTGCGCGCCGTATCGTCCGGAGCGATCAGCGTGGGCGACCTCGTGGCCCTGAACGGCTATTCCATGATGTTCTTTGCCCCGTTTGCGACCTTAGGCTACAGCTGGCAGAACATCCAGAACGGCATCACCTCGGCGGCGCAGGTCCAGGATATCTTTGACGAGAAGGCCGAGGCGTATCATCCGGCGGATGCCGTCCATCTAGGACAGCTCAAAGGCCGAGTCGTTTTCAAAGGCGTGCATTTTCGCTATGGTCCCCATCAGCCCGAAGTGCTCGCGGGCCTGGATCTGGACATCCAGCCGGGCCAAGTCGTCGCCCTGGTGGGCGAGTCGGGGGTGGGCAAAAGCACTTCGATCCATCTGATCTCGGGCTATTACTTCCCGACGGCGGGATCCGTAGAGATCGACGGCATCGATACTCGCCGCCTGGACCTCACGGAATTGCGGCGCCAGATAGCCGTCGTGCCACAGGAAGTCGCCCTCTTTAACGATTCGATCATGGCGAATATACGCTACGGCTCGTTCGAGGCGGGCGACGAGGCTGTCCGCGCCGCCGCCAAAGAGGCGCATATGGAAGAGTTCATCGCCACGTTGCCTGAGGGATACGGCACGCTGGTCGGCGAGCGCGGCATCAAGCTCTCTGTCGGCCAGAAACAGCGGGTCGCCATCGCCCGCGCCATGCTCCGCGACCCCCGCATCCTCATCCTGGACGAGCCGACGAGCGCCCTGGACGCAGAGACGGAGCGCATCGTCACGTCTTCGCTGGAAAAGCTTATGGTAGGACGGACCACGTTCGTCATCGCGCACCGTCTGTCGACCGTCCGCAAGGCCGATCTCATCCTCGTCTTTCAAAAGGGCCGCATCGTCGAGGCCGGTAGCCACAGCGAGCTGATCGGCCGCCCTGACGGCATCTATCGCAAGCTTCACGACTATCAGATAGGGCTACACTAGGAATCTATGCGCATCCTCAAGAACGCTATGCTCCTGTGCGTCGCCGCGGCGCTGTTCGCTGGCTCTTACTTCATCCTCACGAAGGGCCCCTGCGACTCGCCGATCGTTTACCATATCGGCGCGTTCGACGCCAAGTTCGGCCTGAGCAGGGCCGCCTTCGTCGCCGACACCGCCGAGGCTGCGGCTATCTGGCAAAAGGTCGTCGGCAAGCCGCTCTTCGTCTACGACGAGTCGCGCGGCCTGCCCGTGAATCTGGTCTACGACTCGCGCCAGGCCACGACCGACACCAGCAAGACGCTCTCGGCGGCAATCGACCGGACGGTGGCGAGCGCCGATTCGGTCAAAGCCGAGCTCGCGGCCCTGCGCGTCCGCTACGAGAGCGAGCGCGACGCTTATGGCGCCCTGGTTGCGGGCTTTCAGTCGCGCCTGGCCGCCTATAACGATGCCGTCTCGCGCTACAACGCAGAGAAGCGGCCGTCGCCCGCGGAATATGAGCGATTGCAATCCGAAAAAGCGAGCCTCGAAGACCTGCGCTCCCAGGCCTCGTCGCGCATGGCCGCGGTCAACTCTCTGGCTGGCCAGGTCAACGCCCTGGTCGACCGCTACAACTCGCTCATCTCTGCCGCCAACGCCGACGCGCGCAAGGTGAACCAGACGGCCGGCAAGGAGTTCGAGCAGGGCGACTACGTCCGCGACGCCTCGGGGGAGCGCATCGACGTCTACGAATTCGACGGCCAGACTCGCCTCGTCCGTCTGCTGGCTCACGAATTCGGCCACGCCGTCGGCCTGGAGCACGACGCCGATCCGGCTTCGATCATGTATTACCTGAACGCGGGCTCCAGCCTGACCCCGAGCGCGGGGGACGCGGCGGCTCTTCGGAAGCTCTGCGGCATACCGTAGTCCGCGCCTGGTGTATACTAGTTCTATGCCATCTGACGCGACACTGTCCGAAGCGACCGGCTACCAGACCTTTGGCCGCAAGGCCTACTGGCTCTTCCTCTCGAAATGGCTGGAAGTGCCGACGGCCTTCCTCATCGCCGCCGTCGGTCTCTCGCTCCTGGGCCGCAGCTCGTACGTGCCGCCCGAGTACAAGGCCTACGTCTCGTGGGGCAGCCTGGCCTGCCTGGCCATCGTCATCGTCTCCGCGCTCGTGTGCGCCGTAGCTTCGCGCCTGGTCTTTGGCGCCCAGCGGTTCGCCCTCTCCGGCGACGCCTTCAAGCTCCGCCAGGGCGTCCTCCGTCGCCACGAAGTGGCTATCCCGTATCGCCAGATCCAGAACGTCGACATCGAGCGCACCCTCTATCAGCAGATCCTCGGCGTCTCGAAGCTGGTCGTCGAGACCGCGGGCGAGGACGACGAATCCACGCCGGTCCGCGAGGGCGGCGCCGTCCTCCAGGATATCGACAAGGATCTAGCGGCGACTCTCCAGGAAGAGCTCATTCGCCGCGCCGACATCCAGCGCGTCACGCAGGTGGCGCGCTCTAACGCCTAATCTTCGCTATGAACGCATACCTGCAACCGGCTCTCTCATACGTATCGAACATGGATTCGAGCATCCTTTACTGGGTCCAGTCGCTCGGTCCGGCCTGGAAGGGCGTGGCCTGGGTCCTTTCGTACGGCGTGAGCTACGAGGCCATGATCGTCGTCTTTGCCCTGGCGCTCTTCCTCATGCGCAAGCACCGCATCGCCCTCGAGCTCCTGGCCATCGCCGTGCTCTCGCTCGGCGCCACCTATGTGTTGAAGTATCTCTTTCACGCGCCGCGGCCGTACGCTATCGACCCGGCGGTCATATTTTTCGATAAGGACGGCGGCTATGGCCTGCCCTCGGCCCACGCCCTCATGTCGGTCGTCATCCTGGGCTGGATCGCCATCCGCCATCCGCGCAGCCACATCATCGCCTGGGGCTCGGTGGCGCTCATCCTCCTCATCGGCCTCTCGCGCGTCTACCTGGGCGTGCATTACCCGAGCCAGGTCCTAGCCGGCTGGATCTTCGGCATCCTCTTCTTGTACATCTTCCGCGTCATCGACAAGCGCCTCTGGTCGCCTTTTAAAAAGACTTTGAGGAAGTAAGCGCCTTGACTCTACCGGTATGCCGGTTACTATCGGGCGAGGAGGCACTTTATGAAAAAACAGATCTTCTCTTGGTTAAGCCGCGCTTTCGCGTCTAGGTCCCGTCGGGTGTATGTCTCGTTTGAGATATCCGAAAGGCTCGATTCGGAAATAAAAGCGATGATAAAGAATATCGGCCATCTTGACATGACGGCGTTCTACAAGGCGATGTTTGTCGTATATCAATGGGTATATAAGAGGCTTGAAGACGGGTATATCATCGCCGCGATCGATCCTGCTACGAAGACGTATCGATCACTGACTTCTCCGGACCTCTTTCCTAATCTCGCGAGAACCATGGAGCAGCCGAGCTCTCCAGAAAAGCTTGAGCTGTTCTTCGCTGGTCATGACGATACGGTCGAATGGCAGATGATGCCGAGCACGAACGATGCCGTCCTGGCTCTCGCGAAAGAGCAGCGCAAGGCTCCGGAAGACGTCGTCGACGTCGCTGTCAGGCATTACGAATGGTGCCTCGAACAAAGGAGGCTTGGCGCCAGAACGGGGGCGAAGAAAGGATTTTCGTTCACGGATTCTCCCTACATGCATTGAGCCGCGCCCGTAAGGGCGCTTTTTCTTTGCTCATCTATATTTTCTACTCCTCTTCTCAGATTCGAGAATCCTATATCTTCCTTGGCTTGTAATCAGCGGGGGCTTTGGCCAGCCACTCCTCGAGCTCGGCGCGGGTGAGGAGGCCGCGCTGCGCGCCGACATCCTGCACGACCGAGGCGGAGTTGATGGGCGCCCAGAGCAGGGCTTCCTCGACGCTCTTTCCTAGGGCCAGGGCAACGGTAAAGGTGGAAGAGAACGCATCGCCGGCGCCGGTGCGCTCGTAGGCCGGCTTTGGGTCGGGGTAGGGCGGCATGTAATAGGCGTTCATGCCGTCGTCGGCATAGGCTCCCGCCGGGCCGTCCGTGACGACCACGGTCCGCGGCCCCGTGCCGCGGAGCATGGCCATGAGCTTTTTTGCATCGGTCTCGCTTGAGCCCAGGATCCTCTGGGCCTCTTCCTTGTTGCAGAAGAAGACGTCGGAGCGGCGATAGAGCTCGCCAAGCTTTTCCAGGCCCAAGGACATCTGAAAGGTGCCCGGCTGAAAGGCTACCTTTACCTGCGGATTCTCCTTGAGCCATTCGATGATGGCCAGGTGGTACTCGTATGAATTGCCGCCGAGCGAGCTGATGTAGACCCAGTCCGGCGCTTTCATGCGCGGCAGCTTGTAGGGGTATTCCTGATGCTTGACGAGGATGGTTCGCTCGGCGCCGTACCAAAGGACGTAGTGGTAGTTCGTCTCCATGCCGCGGTGGCGCGAGACATGTCGCCCGTCGACGCCGTTCTTTTTCAGGGTGTCCAGGCACTCCTTGCCGTTCTGGTCGCCGCCGACGTCCGCCACCAGCGATGACGAGAGGCCGAGCCGGGCCGCCGCCACCGCCGCGTTGGCGCTGTTACCGACGGCGGGGATGACGGTCAGGGACTGGTAAGGGATCTTGTCGCCGAACTTCATGCAGATCTCGCAGTCGGCGTGGTCGACGTCGCAGGTCAGGTGGGCTTCCTTGAGCTGGATAAAGGCGTCGACGACGATGTCGCCGATGGCCAGGAAGTCGATGTGTTTCGAGAACATACATTTATTGTAGCATGGCCGGGGCGAACAGGGACGCACAAAGCACGGCTCTATGAGGCGCTTTGGATGCTATTGACTCGAAGCATATAAAGTAGTATAATTAGACAAGAGGGTCGATCTTTGAGGGCTTGTGCTGGAGGGAGGATTAGGGGAAAGCGCTCGGATACATCTTTCGGGCGATTCCTCTTGACTCCCTCTATTGATAAAGCCAATAGTAAGGTGGGCGGGTAGACTTCTCGACAAAGTCTCCGATTTCTTCGAGAGACTCGAGAAGCGGATCCAGGACTACCTCTGCGGATGGTAGTCCTCGGCGATGCTATGGTCGCGAGGATCTCAAGGGCCCTTGGAAGCGATTCCCGGGGCCTTTTTCTTGCCTAAAACGATTCATTGACAAACTTCATGGAAGATGTAATTTTCAAGACAGAGCTACATCATGAACATCAATGGCACAGATATCCGGAAACAGATCCACGACAAGACATGGAAGGGAGGGTTTTGGGGCAGGGGCGGGGCGATCGAGTTGGCTCGGGATGCCTACCGTGACCCTGGTGACGGCATGGCCCTGGCTTCGACCTATTACGCCGCCGCGGGCAATGCCGCGGCGCGGGCCGCAAGCGAAAAGGGCCTGCGAAAGGTCGCCTGGAACGCGCGAGCGGCGGCATTGCTCTGCCGGGCACTTTGGGTCTCGGGTCGCTTCGAGCGCTGGATCGGCCGGTCGAACATCGCGGCCGACCAGCTGGACGTCCGAGCGACGATCCTCCGCCGCTGCGGCTTTCGCTCGGCGGCCCTGGAGCGCATCGACCTGGCGCTCCTCAAGCGGACCAGCGCTGACACCGAGATGCTGCTCTTGACGGGCAAGGCCGAGATCCTGGCAGAACAAGGCAAGGGCCGCGAGGCGTGGCAGACCTTTCACGAAGCCAGCCTGCTCTCGCCAGCCGTAAAGCCGACGACGCTCGTCCGCTTCTATAAGGCGCGGGCGCGCCGCAGCCTTCGCATAGGCTGGTCGCAGGTCGCCGAAGAGGACCTGTCGATCGCGCGGGACATCGCTCGCGCACACGGCTTGGACGATCAGCTCGAAAAGATCCAGCCGCTCCTTGACCATCTGCGGAGCGTCCCTTTGCGAGACGCCGGCAGATTATGATCTGCAGCCTGCCTATCGAGGCGGGCTTTTTATTGCCGCTTTGGGGTTGTGATAGACTTGTATGTATGAAAACCCTGCGCGAGCACGTGTCCGAGGCGATGGATAGGAAGGTGGCGATCGGCCATTTCAACATATCGAACGTCGAGGGATTCTGGGCGGTGGTCCGGGCGGCGCGCGAGCTGGGCCAGGGCGCCGGACGCGAGATCCCGGTCATCATCGGCGTCTCCGAGGGAGAGCGCTCCTTTATCGGCGTCGATCAGGCCAAGGCCCTGGTCGAGACGCTCCAGCGCGAGGGTCAGGCGGTCTATCTGAACGCCGACCACACGTATTCGTACGACAAGGTCAAAGAAGCCGTCGACGCGCGCTACGACTCGGTCATCTATGACGGCACCGAGGCCAGCTTCGACGACAACGCGGCCGCCACCCGCAAGTGCGTCGAGTACGCGCGCTCGGTCAATCCGGACATGCTCGTCGAAGGCGAGCTCGGCTTCATCGGCAAGTCTTCCAAGGTCCTCTCCGAGATCCCGGCCGGCGTGCAGATCGGCGAGGAGTTCCTGACCAAGCCCGAGGAGGCAAAGAGGTTCGTCGACCTGACGGGCATCGACATGCTGGCTCCGGCGGTGGGGAACATCCATGGCATGCTCTCGGGCGGCAAGGACCCGGCCCTGAACATCAAGCGCATCCGCGAGATCGCCCAGGCGGTCAAGGTCCCGCTCGTCCTCCATGGCGGCTCGGGCAACTCGGCCGAGGATTTCACCGCCGCCATCGACGCGGGCGTGGCCGTCATCCACGTCAATACCGAGATCCGTGTGGCGTATAGGAAGGCCCTGATGCGCTCGCTCGAGGAGAACCGCGACGAGGTCGCCCCGTACAAGATCATGAAGCCGGCCGTCCAGGCCATGCAGGCCGTGGTGACGGAGAAGCTGAAGGTTTTCAACAAGATCGCCTAATCGCGCATGACCAGCATCGAAGCGCTCAAAGACTATCTGGCGGCGAACGGCTTTCGCGGCGACGTCGACGATTCGGCTGCCACGCTGGCAAAGATGAGCCGCGACGCCTCGCTCCTGGAAGTCAGGCCGCGCCTCGTCCTCTTTCCCAAGGACGCAGACGACGTCAAGGCCGTCGTCCATTTCGTGCGGATCAACAAGTCGGCCTATCCCGACCTATCTATCACCGTCCGCTCGGCGGGCAGCGACATGTCGGGCGGACCCTTGGGCGATTCGGTCATCCTGGACGTCTCGCGCCATATGCAGGGCATCGTCTCGATCGAGAAGACCGCCGATGGGGGTCGCGCCACGGTCCTGCCGGGCACGTTCTATCGGGATTTCGAGCCTCGGACGCTCGAGCTCGGCCTGGTCCTGCCGTGCTATACCGCCTCAAAGAACCTGAACACCCTGGGCGGCATGGTCGGCAACAATTCGGCGGGCGAGAAGTCCCTGTATTACGGCAAGATGGAGGACTTCATCGAGAGCCTCAAGATAGTCCTGGGGGACGGCAACGAATACGAGGTCAGGCCGCTGGACAAGGAGGGCCTCAGGCGCAAGCTCTCGCAGGAGGACTACGAGGGAGCGCTCTATCGCAAGGTCTGGGACCTCGTCTCGCGGAACAGGGCCGAGCTCGCCGCCGCCAAGCCGAAGGTGTCGAAGAATTCCGCAGGCTACTATCTCTGGAACGTCTGGGACGCCCAGCGCGAGGCCTTCGACTTGAATAGACTGATCGTCGGCTCGCAGGGCACCCTTGGCATCGTCACCGAGGTCACCGTCCGCCTGGTGCCGACGAGGCCGATATCGAGGCTCTTCGTCGTCTTTATGCCGTCGATCGAGCGCCTGGGCGACATCGCGGCCGACATCGCCCGGTTCAAGCCCGAGAGCTTCGAATCGTACGACGACAGCACTATGGCTCTGGCCGTGAAATTCCTGCCCGACATGATCAAGAGCCTGCGGGTCCATAATTTCTT
Organism: Minisyncoccota bacterium; assembly: GCA_035714745.1. Classification (GTDB taxonomy): domain Bacteria; phylum Patescibacteriota; class Minisyncoccia; order Phycocordibacterales; family UBA6065; genus UBA6065. The sequence continues at coordinate 10,972 of DASTLR010000014.1, forward strand.
GCGCCTGGCTCTGCGCTTCCTGCCCGAGGCGCGGATGGCTTTGACGGGCGGCATGCCGAAGCTGGTCCTCCTCGTCGAGTTCTGCGGAGACGACGAAAAGGCCATCGACGGCACCATCGACGCCCTGGCCGCCGCGATACGGAAGTACGGCTTCAAGGCTCGCAAGGCTTCGAGCCGCCTCGATTCGGAGAAATACTGGATCATCCGCCGCGAGAGCTTCAACCTCTTGCGTCGCCACGTCACCGGTCGGCGCACGGCGCCCTTCATCGACGACGTGGTGGTGCCGATCGCGGCCATGCCGGACTTCCTGCCAAAGATGCGCGCCATCCTGGATAGCTACAAGCTGATGTACACCATCGCCGGGCACGCCGGCAACGGCAATTTCCATATCATCCCCCTGATGGACATGAAGGACCATGCGAACGTCGGCATCATCGACGAGGTCTCGGACAAGGTCTACGACCTGGTGCTCTCGTACGGCGGCTCCATCACCGCCGAGCACAACGACGGCATCATCCGCACGCCCTATCTGGCCAAGCAGTTCGGCCCGCGGGTCATAGAGCTCTTTCAGGCGGCCAAGGACGCCTTCGATCCCCAGAACATCTTTAACCCTGGCAAGAAAGTCGGCGGCACAAAGGAATATATGATCGCGCATATTGCCAAAGAATAGAAAAGGAATATGATGTAGGCGTTGGTAACAATGCCCTCGGGCTCCACCTTCGAAAGAAGGAGAGAAAAACAGTCGAAAGGCCATCAGAGCATCCCTTTGATGGCTTTTCGTATATACTCAACGTCATGAACCATGCAGGCAAACGCCTCTTCATCACGGGAATCCCGACGTCGGGCAAGTCGTATCTGGCCAAGCGCTTGGCAAAGAGCCTGGGCGGCGTGGCGGTGAGCTTGGATAGCTTTCGCGAGCGACTAGCCGCGGATGAAAGGTACAAGAAATGGGTGAATTTCTACCTGGATAGGGACGAGAAGGAATATCTGACAAAGACAAGCCCGGGAGGGCAGTGGCAGAACCTCGTCGCCCAGTCCGAAGCGCTTTGGCCGGCGATCCTCGACGAGATCAAACAATATGAGCGGGAAGAGCGGCTGGTCGTCTTTGAGTGCGTGAACCTATTGCCGCACCTGGCGCAGAGGGACCTTGGCTTTCCCGGCATCGTCCTGATCGGCTCTTCGTTCGAAGAGACGCTGGCGAGGAATAAAAAAGACCCGCGCTGGGGAGCGACCGCCGAGCTTCAGGAGCTCGAGGCCGGGGCTTTCTTCGAGGTCGAGCGCCCGCGCTACAAGGTCGAGGCCGAACGCTATGGATATCCTGTCTTTGAAAGCGCCGACGCAGCCTTTGAAAGCGCGCAGAAGCTCCTGGGTTAGAGGCATTATTTGATATACTTTTGATATGTCGAAACCTCTTATCGAAAGATGCCGCCGCCTTCTCCAGGCTTTCGCTATGGGAAAATTGGGGCAAACCAGGATGCCGGAAGACGCGAATCCTGGATTCACTGAAAAAGAAAAAGAAGCGAGATTGGCATATTTCACGCTTCCGATGGCCCTTAACTATCAAAGAGACAGCTACAAGCTTTGGGAGGCGGCTTTAAAGACATATAACGATCCTCAGACAAAGTTTGTCTTCGACGTCGAGGCGCTTTCAAAGAAAAGCGAAGAGCAGGTCCGTAGCGCGTTGATGAAATACAAGGTCGCTCTGCAGCCTAATAAACATGTGAACACATGGAGGACCATAGCGCAGACCATATATAAAAATTGGGGTTCGTTCGAAGCTTTCCTTGTCTCGACACGATCAGACCTCTTGAATCTGAAAGAGGCGGTCCAGGTCTCGCACAAGAAGGGCTTTCCGTATCTTTCTGGTCCAAAGATATTCAATTACTGGTCTTTCATCATGAGCACGTACGGCGGCGTCACTCTTAAGAATCGGAAGCATATCGAGATCGCTCCCGATACGCACATCACCCAGTGCTCGGTGAGGCTTGGCGTTATAAGCCCTGACGAAGCTCTTTCTTTGACAAAAGACGAGATCTCTAAGAGATGGCGCGACCTTTTGGGAGAAACCGATATAGATCCGATAGATATGCATCCTCCGCTCTGGTTTTGGAGCAGGAACGGGTTCATATTCGAGGTTTAACGGGTCCAGGCTTTACTTTCCGCGGACTTTGTATATACTAGGAACCCTATGGCAATAACCCTTAAAGTAGAGAAGCGAGACGTAAAGGCGGACGTCGAGGCGCTCCGCAAGGCGGGCAGGATCCCAGCCGTCTTTTATGGCAAGAAAGAGGCCTCTACGCCTATCTCCATCGCCTCGACCGATTTCATAAAGGCCTATCGGTCGGCCGGCGAGTCGACCGTGGTCGTCCTGCAGGGCGACGGCATCGAGGTCGAGTCTCTCATCCATGACATGGACCTCCATCCGGTCACCGGCAAGCCTCTCCACGCGGACTTCTACGTCTTCGAGAAGGGCAAGAAGATCAGAGTCGACGTGCCTCTGGAATTCACCGGCACGGCTCCGGCCATCAAGGAGCTGGGCGGCTCGCTCATCAAGGTACTCCACGACGTCGAGATCGAGGCCCTGCCAAAGGACCTCCCTCACAAGATCGTCGTCGACATCGCGGGCCTGGTCGACTTCAAGTCGACCATCAAGGCAGGCGACCTCCAGCTCCCTGCGGGCGTGACCCTGGCTATCAGCCCTGACGACATCGTCGCCTCGGCCGCAGAGCCAAAGGCAGAGGAAGAGGAACCAGCGGCGCCAGTCGACCTCTCGGCTATCGAAGTCGAGAAGAAGGGCAAGGAAGCCAAGGAGGGCGAGGCCGGCGCAGAGGGCGCAGCCCCAGCGGACGCCAAGGCGGAAAAGAAATAAGACAACGGAACGATCGCTCGCAAGGGCGATTTTTCGTGCCGATGCGGTATAATAGACGCCTATGTACCGCGCATTCTCCCTCATAGTCCTGACGCTGGCGACGCTGTCGCTCTCGGCCCCGTATGGCGCAGAGGCGGCCACTGACCCGATCGCGGATTTCTGCGCCTCGCCGACCGCCCTGGCGGATGCCCAGGCCCAAAGGGAATGCCAGGACCTGGTCGCTCTCCAGGCATCGAACGCGAAGATAAAAGGGGAGAAGGACTCGATCGAGAAGGAGGTCAAAGACATCGACGGCCAGATCGCTATCGCCCAACAAAAGATCAAGGTCCAGAACACCATCATCGCCACCCTGACCAAGGACATCGGCACCAAGACGGTCAAGATCAACGGCCTCCAGGCAAAGATCGACCAGGATGTCGACTCGGTGACCGACCTTATCCAAAAGGTGAACCAGCAAGACGCGGTCTCAGTGGTCTCGGTGCTCCTGGGGAATAAGAGCTTCTCCGACTTCTATATCGAACTGGACACGCTCCACGCTCTGAACAAGCAGCTGACGAACCTAATCAGCGAGGTCAGATCGAACAAGGTCGAGACCGAGTCCGAAAAGCAGAGCCTCCAGGACAGAAAGGACAAGGAGACCGACGCCAAGGTCGCCATCGAGGCCGAAAAGCGCCTGATCGACCGTAAAAAAGCGGAGAAGGCCGCCTTGCTCGCCTCAAAGACCGCCGACTACACGGTCGCTCAAAAGCTCTTGACCGAGCAGAAGCAGAAGGTAGCCCAGATCAGGGCCCGCCTCTTCAAATTCCAGGACGGCGAGGGCATACCGTTCGGCGACGCCTACGATTATGCCGCCAGAGCCGCTCGGGTCACCGGCGTCCGCCCGGCTTTCCTGCTCGCCATCATCACCCAGGAATCGAGCTTCGATTCGGCCGATTCCAGCTTCGGCAAGAACATAGGCCAGTGCTATCTGCGCGACACGTCGACCGGCGCGGGGGTATCCGTCGCTTCGGGCGCTGCCCGCTCGAACGTCATGCATCCGACGCGCGACGTGCCGGTCTTCCTGCAGATCGCCGACGCCCTGGGCCGCGACTATCAGAACACCCGCGTCTCGTGCGCCCTCTCGTACGGCTATGGCGGCGCCATGGGCCCGGCTCAGTTCATCCCGTCGACCTGGGCGCTCTATGCGGGCTATCCTTCGCCCTCATATGCCTATGTCGAGTCCAAGGACCGCATCAGGAAGGCTTTCGGCTTCACCAGCCCGTCGAATCCATTCGACGCCGAGCATGCCATCTCGGCCTCGTCGCTCTTCCTTGGCGACCTGGGCGCCGGCCTCCAGACCTACAGCGCCGAAAAGAACGCCGCCTGCAAGTATTATTCCGGCAAGTCATGCCCTACCAACCCGACCACCAAGCAGCAGCGCGACATCGTCGCCTACGGCGCGAGCGTGGCCAACCGCGCCATCAGGATCCAGGAGGAGATGATCGACCCTATATTGGGCAAATGATCCTACTGACCAATAGGGAGGCGACGTATGCCGACGCGCCCGGGCAAAGCCTCTGTTTTGGCTGGCTCTCGCGATAGCGAGCCGCTCCTTGCCTTTTTTTACAGCCTGGGATATAGTGTTTGTCTCATGAAAAAGGATATACATGCAAAGAACTTCCGCCCGGTCATCTTCCTCGACAACTCGTCGAAGGCCCGCTTTTTGATCGACTCGGTGGTCGCTACCAAGGAGAAGGACACCTGGGAGGACGGCAAGGAGTACCCTCTCTATCACGTCGAGATCTCCTCGGCCTCGCATCCGTTCTATACGGGCAACGAGACCGTCATCGACACCGCCGGTCGCGTAGAGAAGTTCAAGGCTCGACAGGCCAAGAAGAAGGCGTAGCTTCCAGGAAGACAGCTTCCGGCTTTCAGGAGCGGAAACTGTCTTTTTTGCTATATACTGAAAGCCGTCTTCCTGTAAGCTGAAAGCTATTCCATGGATATCGCCAAATACAAAAAGAACCACAAGACGTCGTATCTTGCGGAGATGTACGAGAAGCTCGTCAAGGACGAGGCTGATTTGAAGGCGCTCATGGCGTCGGACGCCTCTATGGCCGATATGGGCAAGGCCGACCTGGAGTCGATCGAGATGCAGAAGCAGGATATCGAGAGGCAGGTAGAGGCCATCGAAGCGGCCGAAAAGGAGGAAGAGGAATTCCCGAACGAGCTCATCATGGAGATCCGCGCGGGCGCCGGCGGGGACGAGGCGGCGCTCTTCGCCGAGGAGCTGGCCACTATGTATCGCAACTATGCCCGCGCCCAGGGCTGGCAGGTGACCATGCTCGACGAGTCGCGCGCCGACGTCGGCGGCTACAAGGAGGTCTCCATGGAGATCCACGGCAAGGACGTATACAAGAAGCTCCGCTACGAGACCGGCGTGCACCGCGTCCAGCGCGTGCCCGAGACCGAGAAGATGGGCCGCGTCCATACTTCGACCGTTTCCATGGCCATCCTGCCGATCCGCAAGAAAACGTCGGTCACCCTCAATCCGGCGGACATCGAGCTCGAATTCTCGCGAGCGGGCGGCAAGGGCGGCCAGAACGTCAACAAGGTGGAGACGGCTGTGCGCCTCTTCCACAAGCCCACCGGCCTGGCCGTGCGGGTGACCGCCGAGCGCAGCCAGCTCAAGAACCGCGAGAAGGCCGAAATGATGCTCACCGCCATGCTCCAGCAGAGGAAGGATGAAGAAGAAGCCGCCAAATTCGCCGCCAACAAGAAAGGCCAGCTCGGAACCGGCAACCGCTCCGAGAAGATCCGCACCTACAACTTCCCTCAGGACCGCATCACCGACCACCGCATCCGCGAGAGCTGGCACCACATCGAGACCATCCTCTCGGGCGAGAAGGTCGGCGATATCATCGACACCCTGGCAAATTGGAAGGGCGAGGTGGCGGAAGGGGGAGGGGAAGATGAAGACTAAGAACACGGAGATCGCAAAGAACACGAAGGACGCCATACCGAAAAAGATAGATAAAGAAAAAATCAAAATGTGAATAGCCCGCTCTGGCGGGCTTTTGTTATGCTTTTCGTATGGTCATGGATGTGATTACGGCTATTGGATTCGCCACGATCCTCGGAGCTAATGAGTATCTACGCTCTCTACGAAAAGGACTATATGAAATTCCTTAAGGCTTATTTCTATAATAACCCTGCCAGGAATCTCCCGAACACAGCCCAGACGCTTGGCATTTACGTCCGCGACCTCTATCTGGCCGAGCATCCGGAAATAACCGAATAATAAGGGCATTCTTGCCTTTTTGAGCCTTATTTGATAAGCTTTCGGAACGTATAAAAACGCAGCAATACTAATGCCAACCGCAAAAAACAAGGATTCTATGGTACAGGCGATGTTCAAGGCAGGGGCCCATTTCGGCCTCGCCAAGGCGCGCCGTCACCCTTCGACCAAGCCGTACGTATTCGGCGTAAAGAACGAGATCGAGATCCTGGACCTCGAAAAGACGCATGAAGCCCTCGAGAAGGCAAGGGCTTTCGTGGCTTCCGTGGCGGCGGCGGGCAAGCAGGCCCTCTTCGTCGGAGGCAAGAGCGAGTCTATCCCAGCGGTCCGCGCGGCAGCCCTCCAGGCTGGCCAGCCTATGGTAGCCGGACGATGGATCGGCGGCACCCTGACCAACTTCACCCAGATCAGGAAGCGCGTCGAGAAGTTCGAGAACCGCCAAAAGGAGAAGGAGAAGGGCGAGCTCGGCAAATACACCAAGAAAGAGCGCCTCCTCATCGACCGCGAGATCGCCAAGCTCGAGACCATGTTCGGCGGTATCGTATCCATGAAGGACAAGCCGGGCGTCGTCATCGTCGTCGACCCGAAAAAGGAGCATATCGTCGTCGAAGAGGCTCGACAGACGGGCGTGCCTGTCGTGGCTATCGCTTCGACCGATTGCGACCTCTCCCTCGTCGACTATCCTATCCCAGCCAACGATTCCTCGGCTTCTTCGACCGCGTTCTTCCTCGACGAGCTCGCCCGAGCATACTCGGACGCAAAGGCCGCAGCGGCCAAAGCAGAGGCGAAATAAGGCCTCCTTTCCGTTCGGGAATGTGGTACAATGTACCCCTAGCTGTTTCGATTTAATTTAACTAGTATGGTTACAACCGATCTGATCAAGGAGTTGCGCGAGGCCACGGGCGTGTCCGTCATGCAGTGCAAGAAGGCCCTCGAAGAGGCGGGCGGCGACAAGGACAAGGCCATAGTCATCCTCAAGAAGAAGGGCGCCGACGCTGCCGCAAAGAAGGGCGACAGGACCCTGAACGCCGTAGCCATCCAGGCATACATCCATTCGACCGGCACCGTCGGCGTGATGGTCGAGCTGGCCTGCGAGACCGATTTCGTGGCAAAGAACCCCGAGTTCAAGGAGCTCGCCCGCGACATCGCCATGCATATCGCCGCCTCCAAGCCCGAGTTCAACAAGAGGGATGACATCACCGCCGAGGCCCGCACGGTCGCCGAGTCGGTATTCGCCGCCGAGGTCGAGGGCAAGCCAGCCGAGATGAAGGCCAAGATCCTCGAGGGCAAGCTGGCCTCCTATTTCTCCGAGCGCGTCCTCCAGGAGCAGCCCTTCATCAAGAATCCGGAGCTCACCATCGCCGGCCTCATTTCCCAGGCCGTCCAGAAGTTCGGCGAAAAGATCGAGCTCGTCCGCTTCGTCCGCTTCGGCAATTAAACCTTTATGATATTCGAGCTCACGCTCATGGCGGTGTCGGGAATAGTCATGGCGGCCCTGCTCGCGCACAAGCACCTGGAGCTCTCTCGAGGCATCGAGACGCGTGTCCGCGAGGTCCGCGCCAAGGCCGACCCGATCCTCAGCAATCTGCACCATAAGACGGGCCGATTCTTCTCGTACATCACCCTCCATAATGCCGTGCTCCTGGCGAACTTCGTCTTCGTCCACGCCGTGCGCTTCCTCATGGAGGCCTCTCACGCCGCCCACAAGGCCTTTTCCCGGCTGGTCGAGCGCGCCTCGCGAAAGACCGAGGACCTCTCCAAGGGCGGGGCGGCCTCGTTCTATCTGAAGCAGATCAAGGAAGACAAGGGCGCTCCTGCGCCGTCGGCGCCTGCCGCGCCCACAACCGCCGCCGGAACTGGTACTATAGCGTAGAAGCCACCCTAGCTTAATTGGCGAAGCAATCGCTTTGTAAGCGAAAGATTCCCGGTTCGAGTCCGGGGGGTGGCTCAAGTTTTTGCTATACTGTATCCCATGAAAGGCCACCTTCATCCCGTCACCTCCATTATCCGAGAGATGTGCTCGATATTCGATGGCATGGGCTTCTCCGTGGCCCAGGGGCCGGAGCTCGAGGACGAGTTCCATAATTTCGACGCCTTGAACGTGCCGCCGGACCATCCCGCCCGCGACATGCAGGATACGTTCTGGATCAAGACAAAGCCTGGAGAGGCTAAAAAGGTCCTGCGCACCCATACCTCGTCGGTCCAGGTCAGATTCCTGGAGTCGTTGGCCAAGAGCCCTGCCGGCCCGCGCCCCTTCAAGATCGTCGTCCCGGGCAAGGTCTACCGCAACGAGGCTACCGACGCGACCCATGAGGCGCAGTTCTTCCAGTTCGAGGGCCTCTATGTGAACAAGGCGGTCTCTATGGCCGAGCTCAAGGGCACGTTGGAGCGCTTCTTCCGCGAATTCCTGGGCCCCAGCGCCAAGATACGCATGCGCGCCAGCTACTTCGGCTTCGTCGAGCCGGGCGTCGAGGTCGACGTCTGGTACAAGGACCGCTGGTTGGAGGTCGTGGGCGCCGGCATCGTCCATCCAAAGGTCATCGCCGCCGCCGGCCTTGATCCGCAGACCTGGAAGGGCTTCGCCTTCGGCTTCGGCGTCGACCGCCTGGTCCTTATGCGCTACGGCATCGACGACATCAGGCATCTCTATTCGGGCGACCTTCGCCTGATCAACCAATTCTAGCCATGAAGATCTCCTACGACTGGCTCTCCTCTTATTTCAAAAAGCCGCTCATCGGCGGCCCTTTGCCGCGTCCGGAAAAGCTCGCCGAGCTCTTTAACGCCCATTTCGCCGAGGTCGAAGGCGTGGAAAAGGTCGGCGAGGACACCGTTCTGGACCTCAAGACCCTGGCTGACAGGAACCATTATGCCCTCTCGCATCTGGGCGTGGCCGTCGAGGCGGGCGCCATCCTCAAAAAAGACCTGGTGCTCAAGCCGCCGGCTCGCGTTGCCATCGACGCCTCGGTCCCTGCTCAGGCGGTCGAGGTGCGCGACGAGAAGCTCTGCCGCCGCTACATGGCCCGCAGGATCGAGGGAGTGACCGTCGGCTCTGCGCCTGCCTGGCTGCGCCGCCGGCTCGAAGCCATCGGCGCGCGCTCGATCAACAGCGTCGTCGACGCGGGAAACTACGTCATGTTCGACAAGCAGCAGCCTCTCCATGCCTTTGACGCGGACAAGGTCCGCGGCTCCATCGTCGTGCGCCGGGCCCGGGCGGGGGAGCGGATGACGCTCTTGGACGGCCGCGAGGTCGAGCTCCGCGAGGGCGACCTCCTCATCGCCGACGAGGAAGGACCGCTCGTCATCGCCGGCGTAAAGGGCGGTAAGCGCGCCGAAGTCACCGAGTCGACCAGGAACCTGATCATAGAATCGGCAAATTTCGATCCGACGGCCGTGCGCCGCACCGCTACTCGACTGAATATCAGGAACGATTCATCCAAGCGCTTCGAGAACGACCTCTCGCCGCATATCGCCAATCAGTGCCTGGAAGAGGTCACCGCCCTAATCCTAGAGATGTCGGGCGGCAAGGCTGGGCCTATCACCGATATCTACCCATCGCCAGCCCAGAAATGGACCATCGAGGCCGATCCGGCGCAGATAAACGCCGTCACCGGGCTCAGCCTGCCAGCCGAAGAGATGGTGGCCATCTTCCGCCGCCTCTGGTGCGAGGTCGTCCTGTGCGACGGCAGGCTCTTCGTCACGCCGCCCTACGTCAGGCAGGACCTGGCCATCGCCGAGGACCTGGCGGACGAGATCGGCCGCATCCATGGCTACGACCGCCTGGAAGCGCGCCAGACTCCCGACGTGCCGCCGACGCCGATCGACAAGGCTTTCTATTGGTCCGAAAAGGCCAAGAACATCCTGGTCGGCCTGGGCTTCTCGGAGACCCTGCTCTACACCCTGGTACCCAAGGGCTCGTTCGAGGTCTCCTATCCTCTGGCGAGCGACAAGTCTGCCCTGCGCGAGGCCATCGCTCCAAAGCTCAAGGAGTCGCTCGCGATGAACGCTCGGAACGCCGAACTCCTCGGGCTCGAGACCGTCCGCGCCTTCGAGATCGGCAAGGTCTTCCCGGCACAGGGCGAGAGGGCTTCGCTCTGCCTGGGCGTCTGCCAGATCAAAAAGAAGAAGGGCGTGACGTCTGAGTCGCTCCTGCGGGAGTCGCTCGAGGCTCTCAAGGCAGGGCTCGGCGCCGCGTTCGAGGTCCGCATCGAGACGGGGGCCTTTGGCGTCGTGGCCGAGGTCGATTTCGACGCGGTCGTCGCTAATCTGCCGGCCCAGGGCGCCCTCGCGGACCTGTCGTTCGTGCGCTTGCCTCGCGACCAGCGATACAAGCCTTTCTCGCCGTATCCGTTCATAGCCCGCGACATCGCCCTCTTCGTGCCGTCGGGCACCGCTGACAGCGCCGTGAGCTCGGCTATCGCTGCCGCAGCCCGAGACGCCGCCGGCAAGCTCCTGGTAAAAGGCCCCGACCAGTTCGACCGCTTCGAAAAGGAGGGCAGGGTCTCCTACGCCTTCCGCATGGTCTTTCAGTCGTTCGAAAAGACCCTCTCCGACGACGAGGCTAACGCTTTTATGGCCAAGGTCTACGAGGCGGCCAAAGGCAAGGGTTGGGAAGTGCGCTAGCGGCTCGGAGGACGATTTCTAGACAGCTTTCTTTGAAAGTTATTAAATTTTCTTTATCTATCCTTTATCATCGGTTTGTTAGATTTGTCTAGATGGCAAATGATTTTAGAAGCATATACTTATCTAACCGATGAATACTACTTTAGACAACGAAATGCTGACCGTCGGCGTCTTCAAGGCCTTTATCCAGGACGTTTTTCAGCCTGCTATGGCAAAGATCGACCAGCGGTTCATCGCTCTGGATGAAAAGATGATGGATGGATTCACGTTGCTCGACCGCAAGATCGACCTCGTAGAAGAAGGGCTAAACGCTCGGATCGACAGAGTAGAAACAAACCTTACGGCAAAGATAGACGAAGTGTCGGTCTCAAAGGCGGATATAAGCGACGTTCTGGCGGTTTCTAAGCGAACGACTCGCTTGGAGCAGCGCTTTGCCTAAAATCCGGCTCTAAATAGCCGTAGAACAGCGTTTTTTACTGTTGTGGAAGCGGCAGCGCTTTGCTATACTGATGGGGTGAATCTGAGCTTGTAAAAGCACTATTTTTTATTTATGGCCAAGGAAGAAACCACCAAAAAAGACGCGAAGAAGGAGGCCTCGAAGGCCCAGAAGTACGGCGCCGAATCGATCCAGGTCCTGGAGGGCCTTGAGCCGGTGCGCAAGCGCCCGGGCATGTACATCGGCACCACCGGCCCTGACGGCTTCCACCACCTCATCAACGAGATCTTCGACAACTCGCGCGACGAGGCCATGGGCGGCCACGCGAACGACATCGAGATCGCCTTTTTGCCCGGCGAGACCGTCCGCGTCGTCGACAACGGCCGCGGCATCCCCGTCGACGTCCACCCAAAGACCAAGGTCTCGGCCCTGGAGATCGTCATGACCGTCCTCCACGCCGGAGGCAAGTTCGGCGGCGAGGATTCTGGCTACAAGGTCTCTGGCGGCCTCCACGGCGTGGGCGCGTCCGTAGTGAACGCCCTCTCGTCATACTGCAAGGTCGAGGTCCATCGCGACGGCGGCAAGTACATGCAGGAGTACTCGCAGGGAAAGAAAAGGCGGCCGTCAAAAAAGTCGCCTCGTCCAAGCTGCACGGCACCATCACCACTTTTACCCCTGACACCCTGATCTTTGGCCAGCAGACCTTCGACTTCAACCGCGTGGTCGCCTACATGCGCCAACAGGCATACCTGGTAAAGGGCCTGCGCATCTCTATCATCGACGCCCGCGGCTACCAGGGCTCGATAGACACCGACGACGTCGCATATCTCCGCGAGATGGGCCTGGACCTGCCGTCGCAGACCTTCTATTTCGAAGGCGGCCTCCTCTCGCTCGTCAAATTCACCAACTCCCTGCAGAAGCCTGTCCACAAGAACATCTTCTATGTAGAGAAGAAGGCCGAAGGCGTCGAATCCGTCGAGATCGCCCTCCAGTACGTCGACGACATCTCCTCGCGCATCCTGCCATTCGCCAACAACATCTATAACTCCGAGGGCGGGACGCATATCACCGGCTTCAAGACGGCCCTGACCCGCACGCTCAACGCCTACGCCCGCAAGAACGGCGGCAAGGAGGACGACAGCTTTACCGGCGACGACGTCCTGGAGGGCCTCACCGCCGTCGTCTCGGTCAAGCTCCGCGAGATCCAGTTCGAGGGCCAGACCAAGGCCAAGCTCGGTTCGATGGAGGCCCAGTCGGCTACCGCCACGGTCTTTGGCGAGGCCTTCCAGCTCTTCTTGGAAGAGAATCCCGACGACGCCAAGGCTATGATCGCCAAGGCGACCCTTGCCATGAAGGCTCGCAAGGCCGCCAAGGCAGCCAAGGACTCTATCCTGCGCAAGGGCGCCCTCGAGGGCATGACCCTGCCGGGCAAGCTCGCCGACTGCGAGTCGTCCGACGCTTCCGAATCCGAGATCTTCATCGTGGAGGGAGACTCTGCAGGAGGCACGGCCAAGATGGGCCGTAATCGAAAGACCCAGGCCATCCTGCCCCTGCGCGGCAAGATCCTGAACATCGAGCGCGCCCGCCTGGACCGCATGCTCGGCTCCGAGCAGATCAAGAACCTGGTCATCGCCATGGGCACGGCCATAGGGGAGACCTTCGACATCAGCAAGCTCCGCTACCACAAGATCATCATCGCCACCGATGCCGACGTCGACGGCGCCCACATCAGGACGCTCATCCTGACCCTCTTGTACCGCTACTTCAAGCCGGTCATCGAGGGCGGCTATATCTATATCGCCCAGCCGCCGCTCTACAAGGTCAAGCGCGGCAAGGAGGTCCTCTATTTCTATTCCGAAGAGGAGAAGGCCAAGGTCCTGGGCAAGGAGGAGATACCGCTGGAGACGGAGGAAGAGACGGAAGGCACGGAGAACACGGAGAGTACAGAGAGCGCGGAAGACACGGAGAACACCAGAAAGGCGGGGAAGGGACAGAAGATCCACGTCCAGCGCTACAAGGGTCTGGGAGAGATGAACGCCGACGAGCTCTGGGAGACGACCATGGATCCGGCCCGACGGCTGCTCAAGCAGGTCTCCATCGCCGACGCCCAGGAGGCCGACAAGGTCTTCGACATGCTCATGGGCACCGACGTGCCAAGCCGCAAGAGCTTCATCCAGTCGAACGCCCACAAGGCGACGATAGACGTCTAGGGGCACGAAAGGCTACGAAGAACACAAGAGAACACCAGAATACCGCTCAATGGGGCGGTATTTTAGGACTCAAAATATACTTGACAAAGCTAATAGTTTTGCTATAATATACGGCAGAGGAATGAAAAGCAGCACTTTGATTTCCTCGGCGCTGACGGCCTACACAATGGTCAGCTGGAAGACTCCATAGCGTCCCTATGGGCCCCACCCAGTAGAAACTTGGGGCAACAGGAAAAAACGATGTCCTACATCATTTTCTCCGATGGCTCGGTCGAACTCGTCGAGCGCAAGCAGGAGAGCGATCCCAAAGCTCTCATCGCCGCGCTCAGCGAAGTCGTCGAGGCCAAGAGCGATATCTGATATCGCTCGCACTGCCGAGGCTTCGGCCTCGTTATAACCAAGGGGCTCTCGCAAGAGACCCCTTGATTTGTTCTTCAGCATCCAGAAAGCTTCAACATGCACCAGCTCAACCTGGGATTCGACAACAAAGACCTCTACAAGGGGTGTCAGATCACGGAGTATGAGCCGGGAAAGTTCAGGCTCGATACTCCTTTGGATAGCACGCTCGTGATCGTCGCGGCCAATATGGTCGAGATCCTCAAGAGCGTCCCTCGCTCCAAGCGAGACGTCCTGGTCCTCACCGGTCCGGTCCCTCCTGACATCTATCTGACGGCGATGTCGATACTCGGACCCGCCTTTAAGCGAGTCGACCGGCTGGACGGCAAGCGAAAGACCAGCACCACCATCCCTCATCCTCCGCCGCACCACAACGGCGAGCCTGAGTGAGAGTGCCCCAAGCGACAGCGCTTGGGGCTTTTTATTTCTTCTCTCTGTCTTCCTTCGCGAGCATTTCCGCCACCGCTTCGGCGGCGAGCTCGCCGACCTTGCCCTTGTCGCGGGATTCCAGGGTGACTACGCCGGCCTCGATGTCCTTGTCGCCGATGATGACGGTGTAGGGGATCTTGAGGTCCTTGGCCTCGCGGACCTTCTTGCCGAAGCCGGCGTCAGAGGCGTCGACGTCGACGCGCAGGCCGGCCTTCTCCAGGAGGACGCCGACCTCGCGGGCGCGATCGGCGTGGTTCTCCCGCACCGACACGACCTTGACCTGGACCGGCGAGAGCCAGAGAGGGAAGGCGCCGGCGAAGTGCTCGATGGCGAGCGAGAGGAAGCGCTCGATGGAGCCCATGATGGCGGCGTGGATCATGACGATGCGCTCTTTCTCGCCCTTTTCGTTGATGCAGACCAGGTCGAAGCGCTCGGGCATGTTCATATCGAGCTGGATGGTGGCCACTTGCCACTCTCGTCCCAAGGAATCCTTGGCCATGAAGTCCAGCTTTGGGCCATAGAAGGCCGCTTCTCCGGGGCCGTCGATAGGCTGGGCTTTCTTCTCCTCGAGGATCTCGCGGAGGAAGCCCTCGGCCTTGTCCCAGAGGGCCTTGTCGCCAAGGTATTTCTCGGGATGGGCCGGGTCGCGGCGCGAGAAGCGGACCTTCAAATCGAAGCCGAAGACCGGGTAGAACTCATGGATGATGTCCCATATCTTGAGGAACTCGCTCTTGACGTCCTGCATGCGGCAGAAGACATGGGCGTCGTCCTGGGCGAAGGCGCGGACGCGGGACAAGCCCGAGAGTTCGCCGGACTGCTCGTCTCGGTAGCAGGTGGTGGTGTTGGCGTATCGCTGGGGCAGCTCCTTGTACGAGAACCTCTTGCGGGCGAAGATCTGGGTGTGGTGAGGGCAGTTCATCGGCTTCATGGCGAACTCGTGGCCCTCGCGGGTCTTGATCTTGAAGAGGTCGTCCTGGTATTTCTCCCAGTGGCCGCTCGTCACGTAGAGGTCCTTCTTGGTGATATGGGGGATCTCGACGCGCTCGTAGCCGCGCATGGAGCGCAGGGACCAGACGAACTGGTCCAGGAGGTTCCTGACGACGGTGCCGCGCGGGGTCCAGAGGGGCAGGCCGGCGCCGACCAGGTCCGAGAAGGTAAAGAGGTCGAGGGCGGGGCCCAGGACCTTGTGGTCGCGCTTCTTGGCCTCTTCCTGCTGCTTCTGGTATGCCTCTAGCCCGTCCTTTGAAGCGAAGGCCAGGCCGTAGATGCGGGTCAGCATCTTGTTCTTTTCGTCGCCGCGCCAGTAGGCTCCGGCGATGCGCTCCAGCTTGAAGGCATCGGCATTCATATCCGCCGGGTCGGCGTGGCCGCCGCGGCAGAGGTCGACGAACGTGCCCGACTTGTAGAGGGTAACCTCCTCGCCCTTTTTTACGATCTCGTCGATGAGCTCGAGCTTGTACGGATTGCCGGCGAACTGCGCGCGAGCCTCATCCGGGGCCACAGCCATCTTTTCGAAGCCCTTCCACGAAGGCAAGAGCTTGCGCATCCTCTTTTCGATGTCCTTGAATTCCTTTTCCGACGGCGCCTGGCCCTCGGCGAACTCGAAGTCATAGTAGAAGCCGTTGTCGATGGCGGGGCCGATAGTGTTTTTCGCGCTAGGGTATAGCTCGCCTACGGCTGCGGCGAGGAGGTGGGCGAACGAATGACGGATCTCGGGGAGGGAGGAGGACATGAAGATAAAGACTAAGATTATAAAGGCGTAAGACTAAGAAAAAGCGCCCGAGCAACGGCACGAGGCTTGCGCTTCATGCATTTGCTAGGGCGTGCAGCCTGCGGCTGTCGCGGTTCCACCTGGCTTTTGTCTCTTTTGGTTCAGATTAGGGCGGCCATAGCTTGCGCCGTCGCGGAGCCTTTGGTTGGTAGCCAAAGCAATCTCTGATAGGAGAATCATAGCCTTTTTCATCGTAGCGGGTCAAGGAGGGATGTACATGACCTCAAAAAAGTTATTGAATTTTCTTTATCATTTCTTCATCACCTTTTTGCTACCGTCTAGATGGCGGATATATTTAAAAGCATATACTTATGACGATATGAAGAACTCAGAAGAGAATCAGATACTGACCGTCGGCATGTTCAAGAGCATTTTTGAGCCTGCCATGGCAAAAATAGACGAGCGTTTCGAGCAGCTCGATCGAAAGATGATGGATGGCTTTGCCATGTTGGACCGCAAGATCGATCTGGTCGACCAATATTCGCGAGAACGAGACGGTGATCTGTCGATACAGTTCGAACGGCTGGCAATAGATAAGCGACTGACGCGCCTCGAGGCCAGGCTGGCTTAGCCATGCAAAGCAAAGCCCCGAACGCATACCGTTATGCGACGGGGCTAGCGAGCCTCGGCTTCACGCCTTTCTCGCATTTCCGCTGGTTGGCCGTTCATTCGACAGACCAGCCTTGGGCTCTGGTGTTAGAGGAGAGCGGATCGCTGCGATGGCGCGTCTTCTTGGTTGCCAAAGCCAGCGTTCGTCGTCCTCTCGTTCCCGAGCTGAGCCAGGGTTCCCGGCAGGGCCGGATTGGCTTCGCCGCTCTGCCTCGAGGGCGCCTTGAGGCAGTCAGTCGGCGCAGATGAGCTTTCGTTCAGAGTATAGGGCAGGAGCCCGTTTTAGGAAAGGGCTATGAAGTTCTCGGCCATGAGCGAGATCTCGCCGTTGCGCTCGCTCACCTTTGCCTTTAGGGCCACGCATTTCTCGGGTACGATGAGGGGCTTGTAGCGGGCGTAGGTCTTTGGGAAGACAACGGCCTCCATGGCGCCTGTCAGGTCGGCCACGCGGATAAATGCCATCGGCTCGTTCTTCTTCGTCATGATGACGCGCACCTCCTCGATGATGGAGCCCAGCACGACCATCTCCTCTTTGACCTTCTGCGTCGCCTCGAATTCCTTTTGGGCCTTGGCTTTGACGCTGGCGATGTGGAGCGGGCGCTTCTCGAGGATAGCCTTGTATTTGTCGAGAGGGTGGCCAGAGATGTACAGGCCGAGCAGCTCCTTCTCCCAGAGCAGCCTCTCGTGCGTCGAAACGGGCGCCACCGGCTCGAGCCTGACGTCGTCGTGGCTGGCAAAGGCGTCGTGGCCTCCAAAGAGGGAGCTCTGGCTGTCGCCGGCCTTGGCTTTCTCCTTGTTGTACTCCAAGAGGCGGTCCAGGTTGCCATAGAGGGCGGTCCTGTCGGCGAACTCGTCCAGGGCCCCGGCCTTGATGAGCGATTCCAGGGATTTCTTGTTGAGGTTCTTGTCCTTGACGCGCGAGAGGAAGTCGGAGAGCGACTTGAACTTGCCGCCCTTCTTGCGCTCCTCGATGATGGCGTGGGCGATGCCCTCGCCGAAGTTCTTTATGGACCCTAGTCCAAACCTGATCCTATCCCTCTGGTGTCTTTCGTGTCCTTTGTGTTCTCCGTGCTCTTTGTCTGCCTTTATGGCTGTAAATATCTCGGAGCTCTCGTTCACCGACGGCGGCAGGACGTCGATGCCCATGCGCTTGCACTCGGCCACCGATTCGGCGACCTTCTCGACCTCGCCCAGCTCGTGCGTCAGGATCGAGGCCATGTATTCGACAGGATAGTTGGCTTTCAGGTAGGCGGTCTGGTAGGCCACGCGGCCGTACGAGACGGAATGGGCCTTGTTGAAGCCGTAGGCCGCGAACGGCTCGATCCAGGTCCAGAGCTCCTTGGCCTTCTTTTCCGGCCATTTCGAGTGCTCGACGGCGCCCTTGATGAACTTCTCCTTTTGGGCGGCCATCTCCTCGGGGATCTTCTTGCCGACGGCCTTGCGGAACTTGTCCACCTCGCCCCAGGTGTATCCGGCGATCTTGTTGGCCATCATCAGCAGGTCGTCCTGATAGACCAGGATGCCGTAGGTCTTCTTCAATATCGGCTCCAAGGCCGGGTCGAGGTAGGTGATGAGCGAGGGGTTGTGCTTGCGCTCGATGTACTGGGGGATGAATTGGATCGGGCCCGGGCGGTACAGGGCCACCATGGCGTTGATGTCGTGGATGGTCGAGGGCTTGAGGTCCTTGAGGAACTTGGTCATGCCGTCGCCGTTCAATTGGAAGAGGTCGGACGTCTCGCCGCGGGCCAGCATCTCGAAGGTCTTCTTGTCGTCGACAGGCATACTGTCCAGGTCGATGGTCACGCCATAATTGCGCTTGATGAGCTTGAGGGTGTCGGCGATGATCGAGAGGTTCTTCAGTCCCAGGAAGTCGAACTTCAGGAGGCCGGCCTCCTCGATCGAATACATGTCGTACTGCGAGATGATCTTGTTGTCGCCCTTGGTGTCGTACTGGAGCGGGGTGAAGTCGGTCAGGGTCGTCGGGGCGATGACCACGCCGGCGGCATGCACGCCCATCTGGCGGGCGCAGCCCTCGATCTTTTTGGCCAGGTCGATGATGCGCTTGGCGTCTGGGTCCTTTTGATAGAGCTCGCGGAGCTCGGGCACGTCCTCCAGGGCCTTGTCGATGGTCATGGGGAAGCCCTGGGAGCCCATAGGGATGAGGGCCGAGAGCTTGTTGCCCATGTCCACCGGATAGCCCAGGGCGCGGGTGACGTCGCGCACCGAGCCCTTGGCCGCCATGGTGCCAAAGGTGCCTACCTGGGCCACCTTGTCGGCGCCGTACTTGCGGCGGGCGTAGTCGATGACCTCGTCGCGGCGGTTATCGGCGAAGTCCATGTCGATGTCGGGAGCGGAAGGGCGGTCAGGATTCAGGAAGCGCTCGAAGGGGATCTCGTAGACCAGCGGGTTGATGTTGGTGATGCCCGAGAGGTAGGTCACCAGGGAGCCCGAGACCGATCCCCTGATGTTCGAGAGGATGAAGTTCTCGCGGGCGAATTTCAGCAGGTCGGCCACCACCAGGAAGTAGGGCGCGTAGCCCTTGTCCCGGATGACCTTGAGCTCGTATTCGGCGCGGGCCACGGTCTCGGGCGTGTCGGGCACGCCGCGCCTCTTGAAGCCTTCGAAGACGACCTTGCGCAGGGCGGCGTCCGGCGTCTCGCCCTCGGGCAATTTGAAGTCGGGGAAGACCCAGGTGCCTAATTTAAGCTCGAGGTTGCATTCGGCGGCGATCTTTTCTGTGTTGGCGATGGCCTCGGGCGTGTCGCGGAAGTACTGCTGGGCCGTGGCGTCGGATATGAACGAGAAGTCGGCCACGTCGTCGTCCGAGATGCGGTCGTCGCCCGACGAGTTGACCAGCATCAGGGTCTGCTGGGCGGGCTTGTCCTCGGGCCTTAGGTAGTAGACGTTGGCCCCGGCGACCAGGGGGATGCCCGTCTTCTTCGATACCTCCTTGGTGCGGGCCATGAGGGTGTCGTGGCCGTCGATATCCGGGTGGTGCGTGATCTCCAGGTAGTAGTCGCCGCCAAAGACGCCCTTGTAGTACTGGGCGATCTCGCAAGCCTTGGCGATGTCGTTGCCCTGCAGGGCCAGGGTCAGGTCCCCGCTAAAGGCCGAGGAGATGGCGATCAAGCCGTCTTTGTGGAGCTCCAAGAGCTCGCGATCGATGCGGGGCTTGTAGTAGAAGCCCTCCAGGTAGGATCTGGTGACCAGCTGGACGAGGTTCTTGTAGCCTTCCAGGTCCTTGGCCAGGAGGATCAGGCGGGTGCGGCGCGAGTCGATACCAGACTGCTTGTCCGCGCGGCCGCGGGCTGCCATATAGAAGTCGACGCCGATGATGGGCTTGATGCCCGCCTTCTTGCATTCTTTGTAGAACTCGATGGCGCCGTAGAGATTGCCGTTGTCGGTCAGGGCCAGGGCGGCGGCTCCGTCATCCTTGGCTGCCTTCACCAGCGCATCTACCTTTGGCAGGGCGGCCAGGAGGGAGTAATGGCTGTGGGTATGCAAGTGGATGAAGCGGGCCATGGTGGCCTTATTCTAGAACAAAAAGGACGGCTTTGCTCGTTGACTTTGGAGATGTGACATGTAGTGTTGAGGACAGAAAACCTTATGAATAACGAATACGAATTGAGCGATGAACGTTTGCTCAAGGAACTAACCGAGGCAGTCTTCAACCAAGGCGTTCTTGTGGCAGGTTCTCCAGCTAACAAGATCAGGTTACGGCAGGTGACGTCAAATGTGGCGTATCTCACAGGCATCGTCTTGGCACGGCTCCAAAAAATCGAGGTCCCGTCTCATATCAATGCGGGCGACCGGGTGATGGCTGATAGGTGTGCCCATATCGTCGAAGGTAAGCATCCTAAGACAGATACGGCATATTTCGTCCGCCGCGTCTGGTTCAGTCCTTCAGACGAGATCTGGAAGTTGGAGCTGGTGGAGGCGGCAACCTACCAGCGTATCCAGCATGCAGCGGAACATCCGATGCTTTTTCCTCTCTCGTGGTTCAAGGTCGTCAAAGAAAGGCCTCTTGCAGCCTGATGTATCTGGTCCCGCACCCTGCGGGGCTTTTTATTTCGTATACTTAGATAGTGATACGCATAACCCATATCGTCGGCATAGACGAGGTCGGGCGCGGGCCGTTGGCCGGTCCGGTGACGCTCTGCGCCTGTGCGGTCAGGCACGGCTTCGATATGGGCCATTTCGCCGGGATCAAAGACTCCAAGAAGCTCTCGCCGCAGAAGAGGGAGGAGTGGTTCCATCGAATCTCGGAGCTGAAAGCGGCGGGCAAGCTCGATCTCGCTTATTTTTCCGTGACCGCGGCGGACATCGACGCTATGGGCATCTCTCACGCTATCGAGCGGGCCATCCATGAATGCCTGGACGCCCTCCGGCTGCCTGCCGAGACCACCCAGATCTTCTTGGATGGCTCTCTGCGCGCCCCCAAGCGATTTCCCCTGCAGGAGACCATCATCAAGGGCGACGAGAAGGTGCCGATCATCTCGGCCGCTTCCATCGTGGCCAAAGTCATGCGCGACCGCCATATGGAAGAGCAGGCCGCGCTCTATCCCGAATACGGCTTCGACGCTCACAAAGGCTATGGCACCGCCGCACACTGCTTGGCCATCCGCACGCACGGCGCGACGCCCATCCACCGCAAGAGCTTTTTGACGAGGATTCTTTAATGAGAATAGGTGGGGCTCAATAAAAAACCGCCTCACCTTGGAGGTGTGGCGGGTAAGTTGAGCAAAAAGAAAACTATTTACCGCGTCTGAACCGGAGAATGCGGGGAGGAACGTCTGATGACGTTTTCTCCAGTTCGGCGGTAATTTTGCTTTTTGCCTCAATGAGGTCCATCTTTTGACCTATCGGCATTGAAGCGATGAGCGCATCTTGAAATCTGCAAGATTCGATAAGGTGGTTCACGAAGTTAAACTTGTCGGGAACATCAAGTGCCAGTTGGTCGCCATGGCAGAATTCCTCTGGGAGAAGCGGTGAACCTCTCAGTTTTGGGGTGTTTCTTGTGCTGTAATCCTTAAAAACTGGCTCGCCCCGAGCATCCGAAACTAATCCTTTGGCGATGATCACTCCGTCACGGATCACGTGCACGTTCATTCCGTATAGTTCCAAGAATGCGTCCAAGGCGTCGAACTTGAGGTCATCAAGCTCGAACCAAAGCTGACCCTCGTGGCTTACGACTTTGATTTTGATTTGCATGGTAGGTTCCTTTCTCTGTCCATATACTTCATTAATCCAAGAAAAAGGCAAGCATGTACAGAAATGATTTTCTATGTGCGAATGAGGAAATTTAAGAAAAATTCATCGGAAATTGATGAAGATTTTATCACTGGTTGTTTATGATGCTTCTGGCGGAGAATGACGATCTCCGTAACGGGCCGGCTGATGGTCAGAGGTCAGGTCTCGTCAACTTGATCTTGCGGGTTCGACTCCCGTCCGGTCCATGCCAGCGTCTTGACTCGTCTCGCCAAAGGAATATACTTTAAGCGTTGACGAGGGCAAAAACCGCACCGAAAGGCGCGGTTTTTGCCTTCTAAAAGGATGCTTTTCTTCCTTTTCTTGCCTTTTTTAGGGGTTCTGCTATAGTGTCGGAACTATGGTAGTACGAATGCGTTCCACGCGGTCTCATACGGGAAACAGGCGCTCTCATCACGCGCTCAAGAATCCTGCCCTGACCGTCGATACGAATACCGGCGCTATCCACCTGCGCCACCGAGCCTCGGCCGTCACCGGCAAATACAAGAACCTGGTGGCCATCGACATGGAGAAGAAGGCCGCAAAGAAGGCCAAGAAGATGAAGGAGGCCCAGACGGCGCGATAGTCTCAATACAACGAGCAGACCATGGAAGCCCGCTTCAGCGGGCTTTTGACTTGCGCAAGCGCCCAAACCTTTGTACCATTACGAGCGTAACAGTAGATATAACCTTCGTACATTATCATGGCCAACAGGCACCTCGCGCGCTCCGTCGTACTCCAAGCTCTCTTCGAGTGGGACGTTCGCGACAAAGACCCAAAGACCCTCGTCCATGCCATCGCCCGCGACGCCGAGGAGTTCGCTCCAGGCAGCAATTCCGCGGCCGACACCGCCTTTATGGAGGGCCTGGGCAAGGGCGTGGTCAAGAAGCTCCCCGAGATCGACACCATCATCACCAAGGCCGCGCCTGACTGGCCCCTGGACAAGATCTCTATCGTCGACAGGAACGTCCTGCGCATGGGCCTGTACGAGCTCCTTTTCGCCGACCGCGAGGAAGTGCCGGCGAAAGTGGCTATCAACGAAGCCATCGAGCTGGCCAAATCGTTCGGCGGCGAGAATTCCGGCAAATTCGTCAACGGCGTGCTGGGCTCGGTGTACAAGGAGCTCGGCGAGCCGGGCAAGGACGCCGTCTCAAAGAAGAAGGACGACAAGTTCAACATTCCCTTTGAAAAGATGCCGATCGTCAAATTGGGCGGCGCGGTGGTCTTCGCCCGCGACGGCGGCAAGGACGGACAGGTATACGTCGGCCTGGTCCACGACGTCTTTGGCCGTTGGACGCTCTCCAAGGGCAGCCTGGAAGAGGGCGAGGACGTACGGCAGGGCACCGTCAGGAAGGTAAAGGAAGAGATCGGCGCCGATATCAAGATCATAGAGGAAGTCGCTTCCAACGAATACGTGGCTACCCATCCGGAAAAGGGCAAGCTCCGCAAGCAGGTGACGTATTTCCTGGCCGAGGCGCCGTACAAGCCCCTCAAGCTCAAGGAGACCGGCGGCCTGGACAAGGCCCAGTGGTTCAAGGCAGACGAGATCGGCGACTTGAACTTCTACGACGACATGTTGCCGATCATCGCCAAAGCGATTAAGATGATCCCCTAATGGAAGCGAATTTCGCGGCATTCGAGACGAAAGCAGGCCTGGCCTTTCGGGATAAGGCCCTCTTGCGCCAGGCTTTCACGCACCGCTCGTATATCAACGAGAACAAGGGCTCGCGCCTGGAGCATAACGAGCGCCTGGAGTTCCTGGGCGACGCCGTGCTCGAGCTGGTCGTGACGAACTTCCTCTATTTCAAATATCCGAGCAAGCCCGAGGGCGTGCTCACGACCTATCGCTCGGCCTTGGTCAATTCCGTGACCCTGGCCGAGGTCGCCTCGAACCTCTCGATGAACGACTTCCTCCTCCTGTCCAAGGGCGAGGCAAAGGACACCGGCCGGGCCCGCCAGTTCATCCTGGCCAATACCTTCGAGGCGGTGGTCGGCGCTATCTATCTGGACCAGGGATACGACGCGGCCAAAGCTTTCATCGAGAAGAACATCTTCGTCTTTGCGGACAAGATGATCGCCCGCGGCAACCTGGTCGACGCCAAGAGCCAGTTCCAAGAGCGGGCCCAGGAGAAGACCGGCACCACGCCTTCGTACAAGCTGGTCAAAGAGTCCGGGCCGGACCACGACAAGTCGTTCACCGTGGCAGTGATGATCGGCCGCGAGCAGGTCGCCACCGGCGAGGGCAAGTCCAAGCAAGAGGCCGAGCAGAACGCTGCCCTCCGGGCGCTGGAGGCGAAAGGGTGGGCGGCGGCAGAATAGAGGCAACAAAAAATCCCGCGAAAGCGGGATTCGGAGAGGCTGCCCATCGGGCAGCTTTTATCGTTGCTGGCAGGCGTCGATCTCGGCTTTCCAGCGGGCGCCGCGGCAGAAAAAGAAGAACCAGAGGACGAAGGAGCTTGCGATCGAGCCAAAGATCATGGACAGATGGGCCGCGCCTTTTGGAGGCGGGCCGATAGGGACATAGTCGTGTATCCGGGGATAGGCCAGGGCCGTCACCAGGACGACCAGGGATACCGTCAGCAGGGCCGATGCCACGTTGACCGCCAGCCATTTCAGTTTGAGTCGAAGGTTCATAGAAGGTCCCGCACCACTCTATAGCTTGTCTTTTGGGAAGTAAAGGGTAGTGTATATCGAGAAAACAGAGGCATTTCGCTTCTGTATCGAACCGGGCCGTAGTAAGCCCTTCCGAAAGGATAAATTATGTTAAAAAAGACATCGTTGCTCATCCATAGACATACTTCCCGGACAGCGTCCGAGCTAGCCCCCTCGATCCGTCTGGCTATGGCTATACACCAAAAACTTGTAGAGCTCGCAGTGGTAGATCGAAATACCCTTGTGCGATCCATCCAGGACTACTTCCTTGGAGGCATGGAGAGGGAGCACCCTATCCCGCGCTATTCGATACTTCTCTTTCGGGAAAAGAGCGATCTTTTCTGCGAAGCGATGCGCAGCGCTCACCGCCTCTCGTCGTCGCTTAATGTGGCCACGACTCATAGCCCGATCTTCCTTGCCTGCAGGTTCTCGGAGAAGGGTGGCGCTTGCCTGGGGGAGCTAGAGGTCACCATCGGTCTGCATCGAGAAGTCGAGATCAGCTTTATGGAAGCAGAGCTGGGGAAGCATATCGTCGAAGAGCCCGTATGACCGTTCGTCGCCGCGATAATATCGCGGCTTTTTCATGCTATATTTATAGGGCCTTTTCCCTATGTATCTGAAATCCCTCGAGCTCGCCGGCTTCAAATCCTTCGCCAAAAAGAGCGCCCTGGAATTCAAGGCGCAGGTGACCGCCATCGTCGGCCCGAACGGCTCGGGCAAGTCGAACGTGGCCGAGGCCTTCCGCTTCGTCCTGGGCGAGCAGTCCATCCGCTCGATGCGCGGCAAGCGCACCGAGGACCTGATCTTTAACGGCGCCGAAGCCCAGGCCCGCGGCAACCGCGCCTCGGTCCGGCTGGTCTTCGACAACCAGCCTCATGGCGGCCAGGGCCGCCTCCTGAACATCGACTTCGACGAGGTGGCTATCGAGCGCGTCATCCATCGCGACTCGCTCTCGGAATATTTCATCAACGGCACCCAGGTCAGGCTCAAGGACGTGGTCGAGCTCCTGGCCGGCGCGCACATCGGCGCCTCGGGCCACCACATCATCTCGCAGGGCGAGGCGGACCGCATCCTGAACGCCAACGTCCGCGAGCGCCGCGAGATGATCGAGGACGCCCTGGGCCTCAAGATCTACCAGTACAAGAGGGAAGAGAGCCAGCGCAAGCTCGAGAAGACCCGGGAGAACATGGAGAAGGTCGAGTCCCTGCGCAAGGAGATCGCCCCGCACCTGAAATTCCTGAAGAAGCAGGTAGAGAAGGTCGAGAAGACCGTCGCCCTGCGCGAGGAGCTCAAGAATCTCTATCGCGAATACCTGCGCCGCGAGTCGCTCTACCTGGACGCTTCCGAAAAGGCCCTGGCCGCCGAGAGCGCCGCGCCCAAGCGCGACCTGGAGCGCCTAGAGCGAGAGCTGACCGAAGCGAAAAAGGTCCTGGAGGCCTCGCGCCACAAGGACGCCAAATCGAGCGAGCTGATGTCCCTGGAGGCCCGCTTGAAAGCCGCGCGCCAGGCCCAGGACGACCTGAATCGCACCGCCGGCCGCATCGAGGGCGAGGTCGCCTCGCTCGAAAAGATGCTTGCCCGCGAGAGGGCGAACGCCTCGACCGACGTGGCTACCGTCGAATACGCAAAGGTCAAGTCTCTCATCGAGACCGTGAGCGCTCTGCTCGACGACCTCTCTTCCGTCCCAAAGATCCGGGCCATGTTCAAGAGCTTCCTGGAATCGAATCGCAACACCCGGGCCGAGAACAAGGCGCAGGAGCTGGAGAAAGAGCTCGAGATCCTCAGACAAAGAAAAGAAAGGAACGAGGGCGAGGCGCAGGAGAGGGCCAAGGAGCTGGCGGAGCTCTCGGCGCAGTACGGCGCCCTCCAGCGCGAGATCGAGAAGGAGAAGGACAGCTCCCGCGACGCCGAAAAGGCCATGTTCCGCATCATGGCCGAGGAGAACGAGATCCGCGGCAAGCTCTCGGTCATCCGCGTGCGCGAGGACAAATTGCGCCTGGAGCGGGCCGACTTCAAGCGCGAGACCGAGGAGGGCGCCCAGCTGATCGGCCGCGACGTCTATCTCTACGAGTCTGACGCCGCCGCGTACGCCCCCGAGGAGCGCCATCTCCAGGAGGAGCGCCGCCGCCAGATCGACAGGATCAAGGTCCGCTTGGAGGATTCGGGCGCCGTCTCGCCGGGCGACGTCATGAAGGAATACAAAGAGACCGCCGAGCGCGACGAGTTCCTGGCCCGCGAGCTGGTCGACCTGGAGAAGTCCGCCGAGTCGCTCACGACGCTCATCGCCGAGCTCGAGGCCAAGCTCGACACGCTCTTCACCGACGGCATTTCTAAAATAAACAAGCAGTTCAAGGAGTTCTTCGCCCTGATGTTCGGCGGCGGCGAGTCGTCGCTCTCGGTCGTCAAGGAGAAGAAGCGCAAGAAGGGCCCTTCGGCCGAGGAATTGGCCGAGCTGGGCATCGAGGCATCGGACGAGCCCGAGGAAGAGGAGACCGAGCTGGGCGTGGACATCGCCGTCAGCCTGCCGCGCAAAAAGATCAAAGGCCTGGAGATGCTCTCCGGCGGCGAGCGCGCCCTGACCTCGATCGCCCTTCTCTTCGCCATCTCGCAGGTCAATCCGCCGCCGTTCATCATCTTGGACGAGACCGATGCCGCGCTGGACGAAGCCAATTCCAAGAAATACGGCGACATGGTCGAGAGCCTTTCCAGGCATTCCCAGCTCATCGTCATCACCCACAACCGCGAGACCATGTCCCGCGCCGGCGTCATCTACGGCGTGACCATGGGCAGGGAGGGTTACTCCAAGCTCCTCTCCATCGCCTTTAACGAGGCCCTGGCGGTTGCAAAATAATCGATAGTGTGCTATAATATAGGAGAATGAATACCGCGCTCCTTCCCACGCGGGTGGCTCTCCGCCCCCGCAACGATATCGCCCAGGTCCGCGCCCTCACCATGAAGCTGGTCAGGCGCCTGAGCCATGCCTTCAAAGGATGGCAGTCCCGGATCCTCCCTGGAGACCGGGTCCATTTGGGCAGCCACCCCGCCAATGTCTTCTACAATCTCCTCTGCACCAGGACGGGCGCTTCCATCAGCGCGATGTCGACCGACACCGCCGAGCTCTTGGAAGAGGCCTATTCCTCGGTGAAGACGGAGGAACAAAAGAGGGCTATGGCCGCGCAGCTGAACGATATCCTGGACAGTATCCGCTCCCAGCGCCCTCGTCGGCGCGCCTGACGGAAGCTCGAGCCGCGGACGCACCTCCGCGGCTTTTTTCTTGGGAAAAGGTGTGGTATCGTGACGGGCGGCACCGAACTTCAACCCCAGTTCCTCGATTACATCCCATGAAAAATCTCAGCGAGAATACCCTAGCCAGGATCCGCAGCGTCTGCCTGAAGCCTCATCCGGGCGTTCCCCAGGACCATCTGGAGGCGATGTTCAGCGCGGTGAGCGAAGGTTTCCAGCATGCTCTGCGGAACGGCGCGGGACTGCAGCCGATCAAGCTTAATCCGCTCCTGGCGGGAGAGATGGACCCGCTCGAAGCCTTGTTGGGAAGAGAGCGCGCCTGCGAGATGCTTTCCCGTCTGGGTCCGGAAGACAGAAGGCTCCTGGGCCTTGCACCGCTCTTTACCGACGAGAAGCATGACCAATGCCGCCGGGAGATGTGGATGACCTTCAGCCTCTTTGGCAGGGCGGAGATCACGAGATCGATGGCGGAGCGGAAGCCTGAGCTGGCCACCGCCTGATCCGCGATGCGCGGCAGCGCTACAGCCGACCCCATGGGCCGGCTTTTTATTGTGACGGAGTCTCGCGCCGTTTATGCCAGGGCGTAGTCGAGGGTGCGCTTCTCCATGTCGGCGCCCATGACCTTGAAGCGGACGGTGTCGCCGAGGGCGTACTTCTTGCCGGTGCGCTCGCCGACGACGGCGTAGGACTTCTCGAAGAAGTCGTAATGGTCGTCGCTCATGTCCTTCAGCTTGACCATGCCCTCGCACTTGGTCTCCTTGTCCTCGACGTAGATGCCCCATTCGGTCACGCCGGTGATGGTGCCGTCAAAGACCTGGCCGACGCGGGTGGACATGTATTCCACCTGCTTGTATTTGATGGAGGCGCGCTCGGCCTCGGCGGCGCGGATCTCCTTTTCCGAATTGTCGACGGCGATCTTCTCGTATCTGGACGTCTCGCCGCGGGCGATCTTGCCCCCGGTCAGGTTCCTGTAGAGCAGGCGATGGACGATAAGGTCGGCGTAGCGGCGGATCGGCGAGGTGAAGTGAGTGTAGTATTCGAATGCCAGGCCATAGTGGCCGATGTTCTGGGTGGAATAGACGGCCTTGGCCATAGAGCGGATGGCGGCGGTCTTGATGAGCGACTCCTCGGTGGTGCCCTCGATCTGCTTGAAGAGGTGCTTGAGGTCCTTTACGGCCACGCCCTTC
This sequence comes from Minisyncoccota bacterium, assembly GCA_035714745.1. Lineage (GTDB taxonomy): Bacteria > Patescibacteriota > Minisyncoccia > Phycocordibacterales > UBA6065 > UBA6065. The sequence continues at coordinate 39,918 of DASTLR010000014.1, forward strand.
TTGCCGATCGGCAGGTGGTAGCCCAGGGCCTTGACCAGGATGGCCAGGTTGTCGACCTTCTCCATGAGGGGCGAGTCGTGGATGCGGTAGAGGAAGGCGCCGTCGGATTTCTCGTTGGCCTTCCACATGTGGAGGGCGACCTCGCGGTTCGAGAGGAGCATGAACTCCTCGACCAGCTTGTGGGCGTCCTTGCGGGTCTTCTTGTAGACGCGGATAGGGCGGCCCTCGGCGTCGAGCTCGAATTTGACCTCGTCGGTCTCGAAGTCGATGGCTCCGGCGGCCTCCTTTTTCTCCTTGAGCTTTTTGGCGATCTCGTTCAGCTTGAGGAGCTCCTTGGCGTATTCAGTCGACTTGCCCTCGAGGACGTCCTGGGCGCCCTCGTAAGTGAAGCGCTTCCAGGAATTGATGATGGTCTTGCCGAACCAGCGCTCGAGCACCTCGCCCTTGTCGTTCATGACGAAGACCGACGAGAAGGTGAGCTTCTCCTCGCGCGGGTTCAGGGAGCAGAGGTCGTTCGAGAGGATCTCGGGGAGCATAGGGATGGTGCGGTCGACCAGGTAAATCGACATGCCGCGCTCGCGGGCCTCGCGGTCCAGGGCCGTGCCCTCGCGGACGTAGTGGGAGACGTCGGCGATATGGACGCCGACCTCATACAGGCCGTTCGGCAGGAACTTCATGGAGATGGCGTCGTCGAAGTCCTTGGCGTCGACCGGATCGATGGTGAAGGTCGGGGTGCTCGAAAAGTCGCGGCGCTCCGCACTTCTTTTGGCGCGCTCCTCGCCGCTGATAGCCTTTTCTTTTTTGCCGATCTCTTCGGCCTCGCGCACGACCTCGTGAGGGAAGTCGTAGGCCAGCCCGCGCTCCAGGACGATGGCCCGCATCTCGGCGTTGTGCTCGCCATGGCGGCCGATGACCTCCAGGACGCGGCCGACAGGGTAGCCGACCTTTTCGTCCCATTCCGTGATCTCGACGTAGACCTTGTCGCCAGCCTTGCCGCCCAGGGCGTCAGCGGCCTTGACCAGGACGTCCTTGTAGAGGCGCTTGTCGTCGGGCACCAGGGCGAAGTTCTTGCCGGCGGATTCAAGGACGCCGGTGTAGCGCATCTTGGCGCGCTTCTCGATCCGGACCACCTCGCCGAGGGTGCGGCCGAAGCGGCTCTTGCCGCCGAGGACGCGCACTTCGACCGTGTCCTTGTGCAGGGCGGTGCGGAGGCTCTCCTGGGGTATCTCCAGGTCTTCTGCTTCCTTGTTCTGAGGGTCCTCGATGAAGCCGATGCCCTTTGCGTTGACGTTGATGATGCCGGTAAAGACGCGCTCTTTTCCTTTTGCCGAAGGCTTGCCAGATGGTTTCATAATGATGTGCCTTACTATAGCAGAAAGCGCAGAAATTGACATTTTCCGGCCTTTTGGCTAGTATAACGACCTATGTTAAAGATTCGACTTCAGCGCGTCGGCCGAGTGAATGTTCCGACGTTCCGCGTAGTACTGACCGATTCAAAGAACTCGACCAAATCGGGCCGCTTTCTGGAGGTCCTCGGCACCTATGACGCCGTCCATAACGTCAAGGAGATCAAGGCCGACCGCGTAAAGCACTGGATGTCCCACGGAGCGAAGCTCTCGGACACCGTCCACAACTGGCTCATCGACAAGAAGGTCATCCCTGGCAAGAAGGTCAACGCCCTGCCAAAGAAGAAGCCTATCGTCGATGCCAAGGCGGCCGAGGCAGCAAAAGCGGCAGCAGCGGCCCCAACCGAGGCTCCAGCAGCCCCTGCGGCAGAGGCTCCAAAGGCCTAATCGCGGCCCAGAGCGCCGAAAAAAGCCGGAAAACTTGCCCACAGGGGCGGTTTTCTTTTCTTGACAGGGTGGTACTATATACGGTGAGAGCTTTTTGCTCGTTTATTTTCAGTAACACAATACACATGATAGAAGCTGACGCGAAATTCCTCGACTTCCTGGTAAAATCGCTGGTCGAGAATCCGAACGACGTAAAGATCAATCGAACGGTGGACGAGATGGGCGTTCTCCTCACCCTCGATGTCAATCCAGCCGACATGGGCAAGATCATCGGCCGCGAGGGCAATACCGCCAAGGCCATCCGAACCCTCCTTCGCATCGTCGGCATGAAGAATAACTCGCGAGTCAATCTCAAGATCTCCGAGCCGGCCGGCGCTCCAGCCGTCGCCGCCAAGGCCTCGAAGACCGTAGACGAGGCGATGGCGGACCTGAATCTCTAGGGGACGAAGAAAAGGAGGTCTTAAGACTAAGAACATAAAGTCATAAGACTAGGAAGAGCCGCCTGAAGGGGCGGTTTTGTTTTTGATATACTTTCTTTATGAAACTTATCACTCTTAATACCTGGGGCGGCAGAATAAAGCAAGGTTTCTCTGATTTCTTCAAGCGCTATCCGGGAATAGACGCCTGGCTCTTCCAAGAAGTCTATAATTTGAAAAAAGAGGAGGAATGGGTAAAGGTCGGCGGCAATCTTATGCCCGATTTTCAATTGAATGATACGATCGCTTACGTCTTCGTCTCGCCTGGCATCAAAGTGAAGGAATTCAAGGTCTTGCCGGACGTGGTGTCCGACCACGCTCCACTTTTTCTGGACTTTGAGGTAGTGTAGGCCTATGACCTTCCACGTCGTCACGCTATTCCCGGGCGCCTTTGATTCATATCTGGGGGAGTCGATATTGAAGCGCGCCATCGAGGACAAGAAGATCCGGGTGAAGTTCTACAACCCGCGCGATTTCGCTACGGACAAATGGGCCCGCGTCGACCAGAAGCCGTACGGCGGCGGACCGGGCATGGTCATTCAGGCCCTGCCGGTAGCTAAAGCCATCGAGAAAGCATTGAAAGGCCTGAAAGCTGGAAGCCGAAAGCCGAAAGCCTTGGTAAAGATCGTCTTCTTTAGCCCGGCAGGCACGCAGTTCGATACCGCCTATGCCAAAGCCGCCGCCAAAAAGTACGACCATATCATCTTTGTCTGCGGCCGCTACGAGGGCATCGACGCCCGCGTAAAGAAGATGTTCAGGATGGAAGACGTCTCCGTGGGCCCGTACGTCCTGACGGGCGGCGAGCTGCCGGCTATGGTCATGATGGATTCGATCTCGCGCCAGGTAGAGGGCGTGCTCGGCAATTTCGATTCCCGCGAAGAGGAGCGCATCGCCAGCCCTGATTCCTATACTCGTCCCGAAGTCGTCGAGTACAAGAAGAAGAAATACCGCGTGCCAAAGGTCCTTCTCTCGGGCAATCATAGATTGATAGACGAATGGCGATCAAACAGATAGCGGCGGGGGCGTGCGTCGTTCTGGGGGCCCTGGCGGTCCTGGGCGTGGCCCTTCGCCTCGAGCCTGGCTTGGGAATCGTCGACCATCCCGCGACCATCGTGGCGATGGGGGATATCATGCTCGACCGCACCGTGAGGACGGTCATAGACAGGCAGGGCTTCGGCTACGTCTTTGACGGCATACGCGAGATCTTTTCCGGGGCCCAGGCCGTCGTCGGCAATCTGGAGGGCGGCTTTACAGATACGCCGTCGATATCGGTCGTCGACCACACGATTCTCCATTTCACCTTTGACCCGCGCCTGGCTCCCGAGCTCCGGGCGCTGGGATTCGATACTGTCTCGCTCGCCAATAACCATGCGTACGACTTTGGGGCCAGCGGCTTTGCTTCCACGCGGCGCTATCTGGGCCAGGCGGGCATCGCTTCGTTCGGCTCGCCTTCGAACGACGAGAACCTCTCTATCATCCGCGACGTCGAAGGCCTGAACGTGGCCTTTGTCGGCTATCACGAATTCTACAGCCCCAGCGTGAAGCCCATCGTCGAGCGTATCGCCTCGCTGCGAGGGTTAGCAGATTTTATCATCGTCTATCCGCACTGGGGCGTGGAATACGAGAAAGGCTTCACGCCTGGGCAGCAGGAGAGAGCCCATGCCTTTATCGACGCCGGAGCCGACGCGGTCATCGGCGCCCACCCCCACGTCATCGAGCCGATCGAGATCTATCGGGGTAAGCCCATCTTCTACTCGCTCGGCAATTTCATATTTGATCAGGATTTCTCCCTCGCCACGCGCCAGGGCCTGACGCTCCGCCTGGTCGTCGGGGCCAGGGACGTCGAGTATCGCCTGGTGCCGGTGACTATGCTCCATTCGAAGCTGTCGATGCCGCCTATGCCAGAAAGGGAGGCGGTCCTGGAAATGTTAGCGAATAATTCTCTACTCTCCGGTTCGCTTAAAGATTCGATAAGGCAAGGGAAGTTCAGTCTGCCGAGATAAAAAAGCCCGATCATGGATCGGGCTCGAGTTTACCCGCATGTGTCTGGCATGGTCAGGTAATAAGAGACATACTTCCGCGCCGAGGCCAAGCTGGAGTCCTTGCGGCTGCCGTATCTGAGCGGATCCCAGCTGAAATAGCGCTCTTCGAACCAATCGATTGCGAACCTGGCCGCCAGCTCAAGCGTGATCAGCTTTGTCGCAGACAGGATATCGTCTTCGGTAAAACTCGCTCCCGCCGCCGCGCAGTAGCCTTGGCAGATGCGATGGAACCTGCGCATATTGAAGCCAGAGCCATCATTGCAGAAGCTGCGGACCATATCGGCTAGGTCGACAAGGGGATTGCCGACCATGAGCGTGTCCCAATCGATGAGCCAAACCAGGCAGGAATCGCTGTCTGAAATGCCGAAGAGGAAATTCTTCCATTTCGGGTCTCCGTGTATGAGCTGGCCTTCAGCCTGGCAGAGGCGCGCGGACGCTCGTCCTCGGAGTATATTCTCCGCGAGCCGATTGATATCGACGGCATAGGATGATGCCGCCAGCTGTTCGAGCTTTCCGAATATCGCGGCAGAGTCGTGAAAGCCGGGTATGGTCGCCGAAGGCTTCAAGGGACAAAGCCTGAGAGAGCTATGGGTCCTGCCGAGGTGCTTTGCGGCGACGATCGAATTGAAGTCGTTCGCAACGTCCATTTCTATATGGTCTATAAACTCCATGACCCTCCATCCATGACCCTGGCTCTCCCAACAGTCGAATAGCCGGGGTATCTTGACGCCGCTTTTCCTTAGATGGTCTTCCAGCCGCAGGTAATCCCCATCGGTTATCCCGCCAAGACCGGGAGCCACCTTTTGTAGGAGATACCGTCCCTTTTCCGTCTCGATCTCATATGTCTGATTTACTATCCCTCCTGAAAGCGGGGCGACCTTACTCGCGCGCCCCACAGCCCTTTCGCAGAGCATGTCGATTATTTCTTTCATAGTGCTTCTGGTCCCTAGAATCGATCATGAGGCGGTTTAGTTTCAGCTGTCACCTTTCTTTGCGTTGCCGCATTGTAATAGCTCGACAAGCTTATATAATGGCCTCAATGAATCCCCACGCTCACAAGGCCGAATTCAGAGAGAAGCGGGACGAAGACGTCCTGGCGGCTTCTTTCAAGTATCCCTATCTCTTCGAGCTCTTGGTAGAGCGCTACGAGGATGCCTTTCTGCGCAAGGCCCGCTCGATAGTCAGGAACGACGAAGCTGCGCGCGATATCGTCCAGGATACGTTCGTAAAGATCTATCTCTATGGCCGAAGCTTCCGCCCGGTCGAAGGCGCCCGCTTTTCGTCGTGGGCCTATCGCGTGCTCATGAACGTCTGCTTCCAGTGGTACAAGAAGCTCAAGCGGGAGCGCGAGTTCTTTTCGGCCCTGGACGATGACCTCGAGGCCGTGCTGCCCACGGACGACGGCGGCGAAAGGGACCAGCGCCTGGACCGCGACTATCTGGAATCGATGTTCTCGCGCCTGCCCGAAACCTTTGCCCGCATCCTGCGGTTGTATGTCAGCGAAGGCAAGGATTACAAGGAGATAGCGCGGATCGAGGGAGTGACCGAGGGCGCCATAAAGACCAGGATGCACCGGGCCCGCGCCGAGCTCAAAGAGATGTCGAAAGATTATTAGCCTGATAGCTTCTATACGTATATGACACTGATCATGGATAGGGTGATGGCGAAAGTGAGGACGATCTTCCTGCTCCGAAGGCTGGCGGTTCCTGCAATCTTCCTCGTCGTGGCCTGCGCCGTGGTGGGCAGCACCGTATCGGTCTCCAACGTCATCGCCAATATGCCGAGCCTCGTCGATATCCCGGCCATAGCGGGCTTCTACGCTCGGGCTTTCGCGCACGCGGATGTCGTGGTCAAAAGTGCGCTGGTTGCGGGAACGCTTTTCTTGCTCTTGACCCTCAAGGGCGTCGTCGACAGCGTCAGGCTCTCGACGGCTCTGCAGAAGGCCTAGGCGTTCAGGCGCTTAGGCCGCGCCCATTTCCAGGCCCGATATACGATCCTCGTGGTCATCGACCCGCGAGATCGTCGGTCCGAGGATATCCTCTATGCCCGAAAGCCTGTCTTCGACCCTGTCTAGGCGATTCTCGACGCTCGTCAGGCGCCCCTTGACGTCGCCCATATCAGATTTCAGCTCGTACAGCGAAAGCTCTGTCGCCTGTTTGAATTCGAGGAACTCTTTTCGCTCAAAGATCGTGTCGATCCGTTCGATGACGTCGTCAAAGCCGCGCTTGACCATAGCGGCAAAGCTGCCAAGCTCGGCTGAGAGGTATTCTTTTGTGACGAATTCTTGCATGTCTTGCATGGTCGATAGGAATTATACTCCCGATAAAAAGAAAGGGAGCTTGCGCAAGCATATAAAACGGGCGATAAAATTTTCATAAAGAAAATTCAACAACTTTTATCGCTTTCTGGGAATCCTGTTCTTCTTCGCGTCGGCGACCTTCCATAATATCTTGGCGGCGTAGGTCCGGTAGGGCGACCAGGCGGCGAGCACCGTATCGATCTTTTTCTGGCTCGGCAGCTTCTTCCAGCCATAGAGGCTCATGATCTCTTTTTTCAGGACTAGATCGCCCATGGAGAACACGTCTGTGCGGCCCAAGGAGAACATCAGGATCATCTCGGCAGTCCAGGGGCCGATGCCCTTGACCCTGGTCAGCTCGATGATGACGTCGACGTCGGGCAGGGAGGGGAGCCGGGCCAGGTCGAGCTCGCCCGAGAGGACTTTGCTCGCGAGGTCGCGAATGGCGCGCGTCTTGGCTCCCGAAAGTCCGCATGAGCGCAGATCAGCGTCGGCAAGCTTCGAAATATGCTCTGGCACGACCTTGCTGTCGGGAAAAAGCGCCGCAAAGCGCTCGAATATCGTGTCCGCAGCCTTGCCCGAGAGCTGTTGGCCGATGATGGTCCAGACTATGTCGCGGAACATGTCTCCTGCGGCTACGATATCGGGAATGACGATGCCCTCCGCCAGGGTATGCAGCTTCGGGTCGTTCTTTTTGAAGTGGGCGAGGGCTTTCTGGTACACAGTGTACATAATAGGCGTTTATTTGAATTTGAGAAGAATGAGCAGAAAAGATTCGAAAATATTGACAAATAAATTTGATATGTTTTACTGCACTCGGATACGTAAAAAATTGGAGGTAACATGAAGGTCATCGAAAGGGGCTTTAAACCCGTTAAATCTATTCGCCAGACCTGGTCTCGGCGCGTCACCTGCACCGGTTCTGGAAGCCAGCTGAAAGGATGCGGCGCGAAGCTGCAGGTCACTTATTCTGATCTCTACAAGACGCAGAACTGCGCCTGCGGCGAAGTGGAAGAGTTCACCACGTTCTGCTGCCCGATCTGTGGCACGGAAACTGACATCAAAGGTGTGCATCCTGGTTCTCGCGAGCTTGGAGGTAAACGGCCTTCTGAAGGAGAACGTCGCGCGCTCGCCCAGAAATGGAATAAGTCGCTGCTTCAGTAGTAAATCAGCAACTGCTTCACCGCCTCGATTGTAGTTAAGCGATCGAGGCTTTTTCTTGACTTATCCCCATATCCGAGTACACTTATCTCCACTTCGAGCAAGATTGTGTTATTGGGGAAACACGAAGTAAATTAAGGGGATTTTCATCCTTCTCTTGCCAAAGATCTCGTAACAGCGGCCAAAACCCGAAAGCCTCTCCGTCCATGGAGGCCTTTTTGCGTTTTAGGCGTCTGTATGCGGTTTTTGTCAAATTAGGCGGAAAAGCCCCTCGCCGCGGCGGTCTTTTAATAACGTCGGTCTTATAAACCTACTGAACATGATAACTAGGCAGCAGAAGTACTTCGGGCGCTTCAAGGAGGCGCTCGCGGATATCCCGGATCTCGTCCAAGCGCAGACGGATTCGTTCAAGTGGCTCGTGGAGAAGGGCCTGGCCCAGATCTTCCAGGAGTTCTCGCCGATCAAGGACTATTCGGACAAGAAGTTCGAGCTCTCGTTCACGGGCTTCGAGCTCGCCGAGCCGAAATACGACGAGCATTATGCGAAGGAGAATAAGCTCTCCTTCGAGGCTCCCCTCAAGGTCCGCATCAAGCTCAAGAACAAGATGTTCAATTCGGAGAAGGAGCAGGAGATCTTCCTGGCCGACTTCCCGCTGATGACGTCCCACGGCACGTTCATCATCAACGGCATCGAGCGCGTCATCGTCCCCCAGCTCGCGCGCTCGTTCGGCGTCTTCTTCACCTCTGACGAGATCAAGGGCAAGACCGTATTCGGCGCCAAGGTCATCCCAGCCCGCGGCGTCTGGCTCGAGATCGAGACCGACACCGACGGCACCCTCTACGCCCGCATCGACCGCAAGCGAAAGTTCATGGTCACGGCCCTCCTGCGCGTGCTCGGCGCCGACACCGACGAGAAGATCCTCTCGTACTTCAAGGGCGACGAGGTTGCCCAGAAGGTCGTGGCGGCATCCCTGGCCAAGGACACGGCTAAGACCGTCTCTGACGCATACATCGAGATCCACAAGCGCCTCCGCGACGGCGACCTGGCCACGGCGGACAACGCCAAGGAGTTCATCTCCGGCCTCTTCCACAAGGACCGCTACGACCTCTCGGACGTCGGGCGATTCCGCTTCAACAAGCGCTTTGGGAAGCCGATGGACGACAAGGCTCTGGAGCGCAAGACCATCGACGCGACTGACCTCGCTACCATCATCGGCAACATCATCCATCTGAACAACAAGCTGGACGCCGTCGAGGACGACATCGACCACCTGGGATCGCGCCGCGTGCGCTACGTGGGCGAGCTCATGCAGCAGAAGCTCCGCGTCGGCCTCTCGCAGATGAAGAGGAACATCCAGGACAGGATGTCCACCATCGAGCCTGACACCACCCAACCCTTGACCTTCGTCTCGCCGCGACCGCTCCAGGCCCGCCTCAAGGAATTCTTCACCACCAACCAGCTCTCGCAGTTCATGCAGCAGGAGAATATCCTGACCGAGCTCGAGCATCTACGAACGCTCTCGGCCCTCGGCCCGGGCGGTCTTACTCGTGAAAGGGCTGGCTTCGAGGTCCGCGACGTGCACCCATCGCACTACGGACGACTCTGCCCGATCCACACCCCTGAAGGTCCGAACATCGGACTCATCCTCCGTCTCTCTACGTACGCCCGTCTCAACGATTTCGGCATGATCGAGACGCCGTACGCAAAGGTTAAGAACGGCAAGGTCACCAAGGAGATCGTCTATCTGAACGCCCTGGAGGAGGAGTCGCACCGCATCGCCCACGCGGCCACTGCCTACGACAAGTCGGGGACCATCACCGAAGAGGTCGTCGAGGTCCGCTTTAACGGCTCGCCGTCGCTCTGCAAGCCGACCGAGGTCGACTTCATCGACGTCTCGACGAACCAGGCTTTCTCGATCGCCACGAACATGATCCCGTTCCTGAACCACGACGACGCTAACCGAGCGCTCATGGGTTCGAACATGCAGAAGCAGGCCACGCCGTGCATCATCCCCGAAGCCCCGCTCGTCGCCACCGGCATCGAAGCAAAGGCGGCTGAGTACACCGGCCGCATCGTTTTGGCCCCGGAGGACGGTACGATCAGCGCCGTAGACGCCAACAAGGTCGTCTTCAAGAACGCAAAGGGCAAGGAGACGACGTACAAGCTGGTCGCCTTCGAGAGGACGAACGGCTTTACCGCATACCACCAGCGACCAGTCGTCAGCCTGGGCGAAAAGGTCAAGAAGGGCCAGGTCCTCGTCGACGCCTCATCGTCCGACGGCGGTCAGATCGCCCTCGGCCAGAACATGCTCGTAGCCTTCATGTCGTGGTCGGGCGCCAACTACGAGGACGCCATCATCATCAGCGAGCGCGTCGTCAAGAACTCCAAATTCACCTCTATCCATATCGAGGAGTTCGTCGTGAACGTCCGCGACACCAAGCTCGGCCCGGAGGTCACCACCCACGACATCCCTAACGTCGGCGAGGGCAAGCTCAGGAACCTGGACGAGGACGGCATCATCCGCATCGGCGCCGAGGTCCGCTCGGGCGACATCCTGGTGGGCAAGATCACTCCGAAGGGCGAGACCCAGCTCACGCCTGAGGAGCGCCTTCTCCGCTCGATCTTCGGCGAGAAAGCTCGCGACGTGAAGGACACCTCGAAGCGCATGGAAGGCGGCAAGCGCGGCCGCGTCATCTCGGTCAAGGTCTTTAGCCGCGAGAAGGGCGACAAGCTCGAGTCCGGCATCATCAAGCGCATCCACGTCGAGGTGGCGCAGCTCCGCACGGTCTCGGTGGGCGACAAGCTTGCTGGCCGCCACGGCAACAAGGGAGTCATCTCGCGCATCCTGCCGGAGGAGGATATGCCATACATGGCGGACGGCACCCCTGTGGACGTCATCCTCACCCCTCTCGGCGTCCCATCGCGCATGAACCTCGGCCAGATCCTCGAGCTCCACCTGGGCATGGCCGCTCACACCCTGAACTACCAGGCCATCGTGCCGCCGTTCGCCGGCGCCACCTCGGCCGAGATCAAGGAGGAGCTCGTCAAGGCGGGCCTTCCCGAGAACGGCAAGGTGCCTCTCTATGACGGTCGTACCGGGGACAAGTTCCAGCAGGACATCTCCATCGGCTACATGTACATCCTGAAGCTCCACCACATGGTCGAGGACAAGATCCACATGCGCTCGATCGGTCCGTACTCGCTCATCACCCAGCAGCCTCTCGGAGGCAAGGCCCAGGGCGGAGGACAGCGCTTCGGAGAGATGGAAGTCTGGGCCCTCCTCGGACACGGAGTGGCTCACACCTTGCGCGAGATCCTGACCATCAAGTCCGACGACATCACCGGCCGCTCGGCAGCCTTCGACTCTATCGTCAAGGGCGAGAGGCTCCAGCCGCCGAACATCCCTGCTTCCTTCAACGTGCTGCTTAACAGCCTCAGGGGCCTCGCGCTCGACGTCGAACTGAGGAAAGAGGGCAAGGATATCAAGAAGGCCAAGTAGATTCTTGATTCTAACTTCTACATTCTAACTTCAATTACCATGGCATACACACCACGAAACAAGGCCTCGGACGTCATCGACTTCGACGCGGTCGCCCTGCGCGTCGCCTCGCCTGAGCGCATCAAGGAATGGTCGTTCGGAGAGGTCACCAAGCCTGAGACCATCAACTACCGAACCCAGCGATCCGAGAAGAACGGCCTCTTCGACGAGAAGATCTTCGGCCCGGACAAGGACTACGAATGCTACTGCGGAAAGTACCGCGGCATCCGCTACAAGGGAATCGTCTGCGAGAAGTGCGGGGTCGAGATCACCCGATCGATCGTCCGCCGCGAGCGCATGGGCCACATCGAGCTGGCCTCGCCGGTCTCGCACATCTGGTTCCTTCGCTCCATGCCGTCGCGCCTGGGCCTCATCCTCGGCATGACCACCGCCGACCTGGAGAAGGTCATCTACTTCGCCGGCTACATCGTCACCTCGGTGAACGAAGCCGCTCGCGCCGAGATCATGCGCGACCTGGAATCCGAGTACAAGGCAAAGGTGAAGGGCGCCACCGACGAGAAGACCAAGGAGGCCCTGAAATCCATGTATACGGCTGCCAAGAAGGAGATCGACGGCATCCAGGAGGGTACGGTCCTCGACGAGATCGAATATGGCAAGTACTCGATGAAGTACTCGACCCTCTTCGAGGCGGGCATCGGAGCCGAGGCTATCTATAATATCTGTAAGGCCATCGACCTGAAAAAGCTCGAGGCCCGCGTCGCCGCCGACCTCCAGAAGGCCAATTCCCTTGAGAAGGACAAGATGAATCGCAGGCTCTCGGTCATTCGCTCGATGATCAAGTCGCAGATCCGCCCCGAGTGGATGTTCCTGACCCGCATCCCGGTCATCCCGCCGGCCCTCCGACCGATGGTTCCATTGGACGGCGGCCGCTATGCCACCTCGGACGTCAACGACCTGTACCGACGCGTCATCAACCGAAACAATCGCCTGATGAAGCTCAAGGAGATCATGGCGCCTGACGTCATCCTGCGAAACGAGAAGCGCATCCTCCAGGAGGCCGTCGACGCCCTCATCGACAACTCTATCCGACACGGCAACTCCACGACTGCCGCCGGCTCGCTCGCCTCGAAGCGCGCGCTCAAGTCCCTGGCCGACAACCTCAAGGGCAAGAGGGGACTCCTGCGCGGCAACCTCCTGGGCAAGCGCGTCGACTACTCGGGACGATCCGTGATCGTCGTCGGCCCCGAGCTCGCCCTTGACCAGTGCGGACTGCCGAAGCACATGGCCCTCGAGCTCTTCAAGCCGTTCGTCATCCACGAGCTCCTCAGGCGCGAGCTGGCCTATAACATCCGCGGCGCCTCTCGACTGATCGAAGACGGCATCCCCGAGGTCTGGGCCATCCTCGAAGAGGTCATCGACGGCAAGTACGTGCTCCTGAACCGAGCCCCTACGCTCCACCGCCTCGGCATCCAGGCCTTCCGACCTATCCTTATCGAGGGTAACGCTATCCAGGTCCACCCACTGGTCTGCTCGGCCTTCAACGCAGACTTCGACGGAGACCAGATGGCCGTCCACGTGCCACTCTCTCCAGAAGCCCAGAAAGAGGCAAAGGAGATCATGGCCTCGGACAAGAACATCCTCAAGCCTGGCTCGGGCGACCCGACGCTCACCAACAAGATGCTCGACATCATCCTGGGCGTCTATTGGATGACCAAGCTCGTCAAGGAAGACGGCGTGAACGAGAAGGGCGAGGGCAAGATCTTCGAATCCCCGAACGCCGCGGTGCTCGCCTCTGACTTCGGCCAGGTATCCAAGCGCGTGGCCATCAAGGTCCTCGCTCCCGACCCTGCCAAGAATCCGAAGTATGCCGAGTACAAGGGCGGCGTCTTCGAGACGACCATCGGGCGCATCCTCTTTAACGAGGTCCTGCCCGAGGGCTATCCGTTCATCAACAAGGAGATGGACCGCAAGGCCATGTCCGCCGTCATGGACGACCTCTTGGTCAAGTACGGCGTAGACCAGGTCCCCGCCATCCTCGACAGGATCAAGAAGTTCGGCTTCAAGTACACCACCTACTCGGGCATCACCTGGGGACTGGACGACGTGCGCACGCCAAAGGGCAAGGACGCCGTCATCGCCAAGGCCAAGCAGGAGTCAGACATGGTCACCGAGCAGTTCAACGACGGCCTGCTCTCGGACGACGAGCGCCTGCGCAAGAACGTCGAGATCTGGCACAAGGCTAAATCCGACGTCGAGAAGCTCGTCCCTGAGGGCCTCGAGATGAACGTCCTGGACATGGTCAAGTCCGGAGCCCGAGGCTCCATCGGCCACATCACCCAGATGGCCGGCATGAAGGGACTGATCACCAACACGGCCGGAGAGACCATCGAGTTCCCGATCATCTCGGGCATGAAGGACGGCCTCACCCCGATCGAGTACTTCATCACCACCCACGGCGCCCGCAAGGGTCTGACCGACACGGCCCTGAACACCGCTCGCGCCGGATATCTGACCCGCCGACTCTTCGACGTGGCCCAGGACGTCATGGTCACCGAGGAGGACTGCGGCACAAAGGATTCCATCGTCATCAGGAAGGAGAGCGCCTCGGGCATCGAGGTCTCGATCGCCAAGAACATCCGCGGCCGCGTCTTGGCCGCTGACATCGCCGGCGCCGACGGCAAGGTCCTCTTCAAGAAGGGCCACTTGCTCTCCAAGCAGGACGCCAACCTCATCGAGGGCTCTGGCGCCACGGAGATCAGGGTCCGCTCGCCGCTCGCCTGCAAGACCCTGCATGGCGTCTGCCAGCAGTGCTACGGCATCGACCTGGGCAAGAACCACCTCATCGACATCGGCGAGGCGGTAGGAACGGTGGCCGCTCAGGCCATCGGCGAGCCCGGAACCCAGCTGACCATGCGTACCTTCCACGCCGGAGGCACCGCCTCGGTCGGAGGAGACATCACCGCCGGCCTGCCGCGCGTCGAGGAAGTCTTCGAAAAGCGCAGGCCAAAGAACCCGGCGGTCATCGCCACGGTCTCGGGCACCGTCTCGTCGGTCAAGGACCTGGGCAAGGAGAAGGTCATCGCCGTCATCCCTGACCTGGAGGACAAGGGCAAGGCCAAGAAGGGCGCCGCCGAGATCGAATATACCTTCTCGTCCCGCCGCATGGCCCTGGTCAAGATGGGCGACAAGGTGACGAAGGGCCAATTCCTCACTGACGGCTCGGCCGACATCGACGAGGTCTTCGAGCTGGCCGGCAAGGAGCAGGCCATGGACTACATCATCCGCGAGATCGGCAAGATCTACGAGCTCCAGGGAGAGACCGTGTCCCGAAAGCACATCGAGATCATCGTCAAGCAGATGTTCTCCCGACGCCGCATCGTCGACGCGGGCGAGACCCGGTTCTCCATCGACGACGTCACCGACGCCTACGACCTGGAGATCGAGAATTCCCGCGTAAAGGCAGAGGGCAAGGCTCCGGCGGTAGGCGAATCGGCGGTCATGGGCATCACCGAGGTATCGCTCTCGCGCCAGTCGTTCCTCTCGGCCGCATCCTTCCAGCACACCACCAGGATCTTCATCTCGGCGGCCATCCGCGGCACCGAGGACAAGCTGACCGGCCTCAAGGAGAACGTCATCATCGGACGGCTGATCCCGGCAGGCACCGGCTACGCGGGCAGCAAGAAGAAGGCCATGATCGACGAGGTCACCGCGAGCCTGAAGGACAGCGCGGGATCGGAGTTGTAGAATCTACTCGATGTCTACCCATGTTCAGGAGATCAAAGAGAAACTGGACATCGCGACGGTCGTAGGCTCCTATATCAAGCTCGACAAGTCGGGAGCCAACTACAAGGCGCGCTGCCCCTTCCACAACGAGAAGACGCCGTCTTTCTACGTGTCTCCCGAGCGCGCCTCCTTCTACTGCTTCGGCTGCCAGGCAAAGGGCGACATCTTCACCTTCGTCGAGAAGTTCGAGGGCCTCGACTTCATGGGCGCCCTCAAGGTCCTGGCCGACAGGGCAGGGGTCAAGCTCGACCGCTCGAATGCCGGCAAAGACACCCGCCGCGAGCTCCTCTTCGACATCATGGAGAGGGCAGCGCAGTTCTACGAGGAGGCGCTTAGGGCGGATGCTCGGGCCATGGAATACGTCCTGGGTCGCGGCCTCACGGCAAAGACCGTCGACGAGTTCCGCATAGGCTTCGCCCCGGCCGAATGGCGCGCTCTGCGCAATCACTTGAAGGCCAAGGGCTACCGCGACGAGGACGTGGCCGCTGTCGGTCTCATAAAAAGGACAGACAAGCCGGGCGGACCCGGCAACGACCCGTACTACGACGCCTTCCGCGGTCGGGTGACGTTCCCGATCGGCGACACCTCGGGAAGGATCATCGCCTTTACCGGCCGCACATTGGACGAGGATGCCAATCCGCCCAAATACCTGAACAGCCCCGAGACCGTGCTCTTTAGCAAGTCCAAGGCCCTCTACGGCCTGGACAAGGCCAAGAGCGATATCAGGAAGCGCGACTACTCGATCCTGGTGGAAGGGCAGATGGACCTGGTCATGTCGCACCAGGCGGGCTATACCAACACGGTGGCCGCCTCCGGCACGGCCTTCACCGAGGACGCCGGCATGGACTCGGCCTTCGGCCTCCTCACAAGGCTCTCGGACAATATCGTCCTGGCCTTCGACTCGGACTCAGCGGGCCAAAAGGCGGTCAGGCGCATCGTCCCGGCCATCTCGCTCGGCATGAACGTCAAGATCGTCGACATCAAGGGCGGCAAGGACCCTGCCGACATCATCAAGGCCGACCCAAAGGACTGGGCCAAGGCCCTGGAGTCAAAGAAGGACTTCGTCGAGTATCTGGTGGACGCTCTGGTGGATTCGAAGGCCAAGCCCGCCGATGTTGCCAAGCAGGTCAAGCAAGACATCTTCCCGTACTTGCGGGCTATCCCTGACGACACGCCGCGCTTCCAGGCCATAAAGAAGGTGGCCGACCGCCTGGCGATCAGCGAGGACGCGCTCTGGAGGGACCTGCAGGAATATGTGAGGGTGCAGAAGATACAGGGGGCACAAGGAACATCGGAGACACAGGGATCACAGGGGACACAGAGAATACCAGAGAAGAGGAAGGTGGATAGGCTGGAGTCGATCGAGAGGAAGGTGTTGGGACTGCTCTATTCGGCCGACTATTTCAAGGGAGACGAGGGGAAGAGGGAGGAACTGAAGAAAGTCGTCGGGGAAGAGCGGTCCAGGGCGTTCGAAGCGCTCTCGGCGGACGATATCGGCGAGCTGACCTTGGAGGCCGAGATCACCTACGGAGACGGTCTGGATGCGGCAAAGGAGTGGAAGGTCCTTATCCTCGGGCTGGAAGAGGAATACGCCAAGGCCAGGCTGGCGTCGGCCATGTCCGAGCTCCACAAAGCGGAAAAGGCGAACGCCTCCACGGCCCAGGTTATGGCAGAGATCAACGCCCTGTCAAAGAGGATCCACGAGATAAAGAGGGAGGCGGAGAAGATGCAAAGTTTGATATAATCCAAAGCACGCGAAACCATATGGCACACAAGCAGAAAAAGCCCGGAATAAAGGCCTCAAAGAAGGCGCCGAACAAGGCGCCAAAGAAGGCCAAGGCAAAGCTCGGCCCAAAGGCCCAAAAGGCCAAGGAAAAAGCCCGCGAGTCCCTGCGCAAGGCTGACCGCCTGGTGGTAAAGGGCAAGGAGCGCGGCTTCATCACCTACGACGAGATCCTCAAGGAATTCCCGACCATCGAGGACGACATCATGTTCCTGGACGACCTCTACAAGAAGCTCTCGGCCGCGGGCGTCGACGTCCTGGAGTCGGGTGGCATGCTCGACCTGGAGCCTCAGCAGAAGGACGCGGGCAAGAAATATACCTTCGGCCGCTCGTCCGAGTCCTCGTACGACTCTATCCAGATGTACTTGAAGGAGATCGGCCAGTATCCGTTGGTCTCGGCCGCCATGGAAAAGGAGCTGGCTAAGCGCATCGAGTCCGGCGACGAGGAGGCCAAGGGCCTCCTGGCCAAGGCAAATCTCCGTCTGGTGGTCTCGATCGCCAAGAAATACGTCGGCCGCAGCGCCGACCTGACCCTCCTCGACCTCATCCAGGAGGGCAACCTGGGCCTCTTCAAGGCCGTCGACAAGTTCGACTGGACCAAGGGCTACAAGTTCTCGACCTACGCCACCTGGTGGATCCGCCAGGCTATCACCCGCGCCTTGGCCGACCAGTCTCGCACCATCCGCGTGCCGGTCCACATGGTCGAGACCATCGCCAAGTACAAGCAGGTCGTCCGCAGGCTCTCGCAGGACCTGGGCCGCGACCCCCTGCCCGACGAGATCGCGACCGAGATGGGTTTGGAGGTAGAGAAGGTCTATCAGATCGAGAAGATCGACCAGGATACCGTGTCCCTGGAATCGCCCGTAGGCGACGACGGCGATGACGGCAAGTCGACCCTGGGGGATTTCCTCTCGGACGACAAGATCCTCTCGCCCGACCAGGAGTCCTCGCGCCGCATCCTGGCCGACCAGGTCAAGAACATCCTGGGAGACCTCTCGCCAAAGGAGCGCAAGATCCTGGAGATGCGCCATGGCCTGAACGACGGCATTACCCACACGCTTGAGGAGGTGGGCCGCGAGTTCGGCGTCACCCGCGAGCGCATCCGTCAGATCGAAGCCAAGGCCCACGAGAAGATTCGCCAGCACGAGAGGATAAACCAGCTGAAGAACTATTAGGGGAGGAGGTCCAAGACTAAGAATATAAAGCCTTAAGACTAAGGGCATGAAAAAGTCGCGGTACGTGGGGTACCGCGGCTTTGCGTGGGTCGGCGCCGTTTCAGCGCTCGCTGGCGATGATAGAGGGACCTTGCGGAGTAGCGGGGCTTTTCTCGCCCGCGCCGTTCTTGCTCTTTGCGAAGGGGTATACCAGAAAGGGTATTCCCGCGCATCCGACGACGAATGTTATCCTTTGCAGCGCGGCGTCATGGAGGCCCGCCTTGAACGCGACAAAGGCCATTGCGAGCGAGGTCGCGACCATGCCCGCGCCGATGAGGCGCATGACTTTCGTGCCGTGCCGAACGCATGCCTGCGAGACGGCGCCCTCGAACAGCGAGTCGACGACCAGGAACAGGAAACAGGCGATATATCCCGCGACGAGCATCGCGTGGGCGACGCCCTCTGCTTCGACCGCCAGGCCGGCGATCAGGGCGACGGCCGCGGCACATATCGCCTCGTGGCGCCGAGACCCGTTCTGCCCAGAAATCCAGAAGTGCGCCGCGAGCAGGAGAAAGAGGGCCGTGACAAGGACCTCGAGTATGAAGCCAGGTGTGATGATCATGTTGTTTTAGGGACCTGCCTTCAAATTACGCTTTTTGGACGTTTTGTCAATTTTCAGCTATCGTAAAAGAACACCGGGGCTCGAGCCCGGTGTTCTTCGCAGTCTTTGCGCTCTGCGTCTCCTATTTGACCCCCAGCAGCTGCACCTCGAATATCAGCGTCGAATTCGCCGGGATAGGGCCGATGGCCTGGGCGCCGTAGGCCAGCTCGGGAGCGATGACCAGGCGTCGGATGCCGCCGACCTTCATGCCCTGTATGCCCATGTCCCAGCCGCGGATGACGTCGCCGGCGCCGAGCTTGAAGGAGAAGGGCTGGCCCCGGTCTATCGAGCTGTCGAATTTCGTCCCGTCGGTCAGGTAGCCGATGTAATGCGCGGTGACGGTCTGTCCTGCTTTGGCGGCCGCGCCGCTGCCGACCTGTTCGTCGTAGACCTCCAGGCCCTTTACCGCGGAGATGTTCGTCATCGCTACGGTCTGTGCGCTCGATGTGGCGCTGACGCCCGCGGCCCGCGAGCCCAGGGGCGATGCCGGGCCGACGAAGGCGTCCCAGATCTGTCCGCCAAAGAATAATATGGCTGCGGCGACCAGGGCGATGCCGACCGCGACCTTTTCTTGCTTGCTCATAGTGTTCATGAAAGTGTTACCGCCTGTTAAACGAAGCCTATGCTAACGTCCTTCCATTATAGTACAATGGCCCCATAAGTCACTTAATCCCGCGCACCAATCATGATCAGCAACATCTGGAGGAAGAAGCCGGCGGCGACTGACAACCGATTGACCGACCGCGAGGTCTCATACAGGGAGATGAAGGACGGTGCCCGTAGGCGCCTGGCCACCATTCAAAGCGAGTTCAGGCACACCTTCAAGTTCCTCAAGAGCTATCCACGCTCGATCTCGTTCTTTGGCTCGTCGCGCTTTGGCGAGACTGACCCGAACTATATCCGCTGCAGGGCTCTGGCAAAGCGCATCGTCGAGGAGACTGGCTATGCCGTCGTCACCGGCGGCGGTCCGGGCATCATGGAGGCGGCGAACAGGGGAGCGTACGAGGCGGGAGGCAAATCGGTCGGTATGAATATCCTCTTGCCCCACGAGCAGAAGATGAACGAATACCTGACCGCCCATATCAGGTTCTATTATTTCTTCATCCGCAAAGTGGCCCTGTCGTTCTCAGCCGAGGCGTACATATTCTTTCCGGGCGGCTTCGGCACGCTAGACGAGTTCTTCGAGATCGTCACCCTGGTGCAAACGCGCAAGATCCCCAAGGTGCCGATCGTCTGCGTGGGCAAAGAATATTGGGGCAAGGTATCGGCCTTCGTCGCCGACCTCCGCGACCAGTACAAGACCATCAGCCCTGGAGACGAGAAGGTCTTTCACGTCATCGACAGCGACGACGAGGTCATCCAGATAGTCAAAGAGGCCAAGATGAGGAGGGAGTAGTGAAAAGAAAAAAACCGCCGGGCGTCGGGAGGGCGCGGGCGGTTTTGTGCGTTTCTACATGGCTGATTCGTCGAACTGGGCTTTGCTCATCGTGACCGTCTCGGAGTGAGGACCAATCGTCAGCTTGAAGCACAGTTTTTTCGGATCCCGCGCAGCTGTGCATGTCAGCGAGACGAGAATAGAAAGGTCTTCCATGATCAGCAATTGCTGAGCGGTCCAGAAATCGACCTTTTCTTTTTTCGCGCGCTCGACTACGAACCGAAAATTATCGGCGCCGCCAAGGCTCATCTCGCCGAGGACCTTTGAGAGGATCGAAAGGTAAGTGGTCTTGGGGAAACCGACGAAGGCCATACCAGACGCCCTTCCCTTCAGAGGGATAAGGAGCTGAAAAACAGCTTGGTCGTAATCGGGTTTGAGTCTTACGTCGAGTATCGCCCTGCTCGAGATATTCGACGCAAGGGCGAGAGCCTCGGCCGAAGGCTTAAAGCGAAGGTTGATCGATAGGATCTCTTCGGCGGTGTTCAGGTGCACGGGGATGCGTTTCGCGGGTCTATTCATAAGAACGTTTCCTCCTCAAACTAATCATTTTTCCAATTTTGTCAACGTATGCTATATTCGTCAGATGAGGAAACCGATTCGCTTTACGATTGAAAAGAGGGGTCCGGGCATGGCGCGGGCGGGGGTCATAGAGACCGCCCATGGGCCGATCCAGACGCCGGCCTTTATCGCCGTGGGAACGAAAGCTGCCGTGCGCGGCCTGACCGTCGAGATGCTCCAGGGCGCGGGCGTCCAGGCGGTGCTCGCCAACACCTATCACCTCTACATGCAGCCCGGGGACAAGAAGGTCCGCGACATGGGCGGCTTGCAAAAGATCATGAACTGGCATGGCCCGACGATGACGGATTCGGGCGGCTTTCAGGTCTTTTCCCTGGGCGCGGGCTACGGCTCGAGCGTCTCGAAAGTCCTGAAAGACCTGCCGAACGTGCCTCTGATCAAAGAGCGCGACGAGGAGGAGACCAAGCCGCGCCTCGTCGAGATCGACTACGACGGCGCGGCCTTTAAATCGCCCCTGGACGGCTCTATCCACTACATCACCCCCGAGCGCTCGATCGAGATGCAGCACAACATCGGCGCGGACATCATATTCGCTTTCGACGAGTGCACCTCGCCGGCGGAATCCCGCTCGTATCAGCGCGAGGCCCTGGACCGCACCCATCGCTGGAGCAAGCGCTCGCTTGACTACCATCGCTCAAAGGAGATATCGGAGAGCCAGGCGCTCTTCGGCATCGTCCAGGGCGGCCGCTACGAGGAGCTGCGCAAGGAGAGCGCCCGCACCATCGGCGCCATGGACTTCGACGGCTTTGGCATTGGCGGCTCTTTTGACAAGAACGATTTGCACACCGCCGTGCGCTGGGTGAACGAGATCCTGCCCGAGGACAAGCCGCGCCACCTATTGGGAATAGGGGAGCCAGAGGACCTATTCCTGGGCGTGGAGAACGGCTGCGACACCTTTGACTGCGTCGCTCCGACCCGTTTGGGCAGGCACGGCACCGTTTATACCAAGCGGGGCAAGATCCACATCGGCAACGCCCAATTCCAGGACGACCTCAAGCCCATCGACGAGGGCTGCGCCTGCTACGCCTGCAAGAACTACACCAGGGCATACGTATCTCATCTGTACAAGGCTCGCGAGATGCTCGGGCCGATGCTCTGCTCCATCCACAACCTATTTTTCATTGTCAATCTGGTCAAAGGCATGCGCGAAGCCATCCTGCAGGGCACGTTCGAGCACTATAAATCGAGCTTTCTGAAAACCTACCGAAGTTAACCACATCTATCCACTGGTTATCCCCGTGATATCCCCGAAAGAGGGCTTGTTCAGCTAGTCCAAGCTTTACTTTTTTATCAGAAACGAGTAGAATATGCCCAGAGCGTTAGTAGCTCCTTCAATTTCCAGCTGAAACTTGTCACATAAACAGTAACAAGCAACAGCCTAATGAAAACGCACACAAACGAAAGTGGAAGAAGGTCGCCGCTCACGATCGGGCCCCGCCCGCCAGTGATTGGTCCTCGCCCTCCCTCGCCGCTCGCCTGAGCAGCCTGGTCGGCAGACCGGTGTGTTGCACAAGTCTTCGTTCCGCCATTCGGCGGAGCAGGTTCGGACGCTAGTCCATGGATATATGCCCACCTTACACGATGTTGGTCCAATTTACGTAAGGCGGGAGGGTCCCGGCACATATATTCACTACCTATAGACTTGGCCCCCATGCCATCTTCGTTTCCGTTTTCAAGGGTCCGATCCGTTCGGGCCCTTTTTGCTTCGTGAAAAGCGGAGAACATGGGCCGTCGTGGGTTCGTACTATCCAGGCATACCCCTTTATCGAACTGAACATACCATTCAACACACAGGACTCATGGACAGATTTTGGGTATTTTATGCAGGACAGCTCACATGCGAGCCTGTCTATACCAATCAGCACTATTCGGAAGAGGTGAGATTCGCGGGGCATGGCCGTCAGGCATATATCTTTCGAGAGAATCGCGACATTACCCTTATCTTTGACGAGGAGAGCCAGGTATTCCATTCCCCGACTATCGACCTGAGAAGGTATGAAGGCCTGATCAGAAAGAGGAAAGAGGAATTCAAGCAGCCGCATGATTGCTCCGCCGTCGCCTGACGTGTGGAGAACCCAGCCTTGGCAAACCCAAGGCTTTTTTGTATGATATGGGCATGTCGATGTATTGCACCAAGTTTAATCACATCAAGCGCGTCCTCTGGACTACGGTTCAAAGGCTCAGTTGTGATTTGGTGCGATAATCCCTACTCTTCTCCGCACGAAAGCAGAACCGAGCCCTCGAACGAAGGCTCGGTTTTCTAAACGGAACAGTTCTTTCAACGGCTAACGACTTTCCGGATCGCTTCCGTTGCGGAAGCGTCCGTCATGCCAACGACTGAAACCTAGATATGCCCGATATGCCTACCGTATACCGCGACAAGACATGCACGGAAGCCATCGAAAAGCCCGAGTTCGGCCGCCACGGATTCCTGAAAGGGGATTCAGGTGAAGCCGAACTCGTCATCTACGACAAGGGAGGCCTCGAGAGAGCGCCTCGCGAGGACGGCAGCGCCTTCTCGACCAATCCAGCCGGCTGGGTCAGCCCTGCGGAATTCAAACGCCGCAAACTGGCCCGCGCCCGCGCCTGGAAGAAGTCGCATGAAGGGCAGAGGGATTACTTGATACGGCACTTCCCGGTGCTCTTCAGATCCCAGGAGCGGTATAGCTATCTGGATTGCTACGGCGGCTGGTCATCGCCGTAGAATCCGCGCGCCCCGCCGGTATGTAACGTACCGCGGGGCTTTTTCTTGCATGGGATATACTTGGAGCATGCCAATTAAGAACGTTCCGGAAAAAGGTTTCTATTATCATTACAAGCATGACGATGGCAAGGATGTCTGCAATTATTCCTATGAAGTCATGGGGACTGCCCTCCATACGGAAGACCGCACATATACGGTGATCTATCGGCCGCTCTATGTGAATAGATTCCTCGACGGCGCCGATTTCTGCTCGCGTCCCTATGACATGTTCATGGGCGACGTCGACCTGGGCAACGGTCCGGTGCCGCGCTTCAGGAAGATAGAAGACCCGAACGCGATCGCTCGTTTGAAAGAGATCAGCAAGGAGATGTATGGCGCATAAAAAAGCCTCCCTTGGGAGGGAGGCTTGAACTAGGACACTACGGCTTAGCCGGTGACCGTGACAGGGAACATGTCCCGCAGCATTTTCAGCTGAGCGACCGCCTTGGCGTGGTCCTCGGTATTGCCGCAGAGCGCGTTGATGTCGGTCATCTCAGCCTTGACCTGGCGCTTGCGTTCCAAGAGCGCGTCGATCTGGCCTTTCAGGGTAGTGATCTGGAGGTCGATCTCGGCTTCTTCGGTCTGCAAGGCGCGTCCTTTTTCGACCAAGCTGTCGCGCGCGGCGATCTTGTTGGCCAGGGTCAGCATCCGTTCCCGGATCGCTTCTGCCGACGGGATGTCCAAGGAAGCGCTGCCCGTCGGCGCCGCGAGCGACGCTGGAACCGCTGGGGCCGGCTGCACGGGAGGCTGAGCCGCTTGGTGGGCGATCTGCGGGGCAGACGGCTTTAGGCGGTAGCGATCGCTCTCGCCGTCGAAGTCCAGCATTCCGTGCATCGTAAGGCTGCGGAGGAACTGGCCGATGCTGCGATTGTTTGCCTTTGGCTCGAGCTTGCGGCAGACGTCGCGCGCTTCATCCCTGCTCATCCAGTCGCCGCCTTTCTCGATCTTGAAGGCCTCGAGGGTCGAGGCCATGAGCGTCCTGTCGGACGTCCATTCCAGGAAGTAGGAGCGCGAGGCCTCCGCTTCTTGGTCCGGCTGAGGGGCATTGGCGCCGGCGCTCTTGGTCGGGAACGGAGTCACCTTTGACCCTTCCTCGTCGAGCAGGCAGGTGCCGGTCGGGAAGGCGGCGATGAGCTCGTCATACAGCCTTTGCGGGCGGAGCCCCTCCGGGCCTGCTGACGTCAGGAAGCACTTGAAGTGGGAGTCGTTGCTCGTCGAGTGTCGAACGTCGACCAGGACGCCGGACACTGTGAAGTTGATGATCCTGACCATGGGCGCTTGGCCGCCTCCCGAATGGACTTGGCTTTGGATGAAGACATTGTATTCTCCGCCGAAGCCGCCGCGCGACAGCATCGTCTTCACGGCTTTCACCACAGGATGAGTCGGCGTGTCCTTGCAGGTAACGGCGAGCGAGCTCGCTTTGGCGCTAGCATGTTTGGTCGGTTGGGGTAGCATATGCGTATGTGTGTTTGAGGGTGCGGGTTTGACTGAATCTGGACTGAACACTACCATATTTATATATATTGTCAAATGTGCTATGATTGTGCCCATGGCAAGCCTATCAAAGAGCCCATTCAAGCTCGAGACCAAATATCAGCCGGCCGGGGACCAGCCCCAGGCCATCAAGGCGCTCGTCGAGAGCGTCCGGAAAGGCGCGCGCCACCAGACCCTCCTCGGCGTGACCGGCTCGGGCAAGACCTACGCCGCCGCGAACGTCATCCAGGAGATCGGCAAGCCCACCCTGGTCATCGCCCACAACAAGACCCTGGCCGCCCAGCTGGCCCAGGAGTACCGCGAGTTCTTCCCGCATAACGCCGTGCACTACTTCGTCTCGTACTACGACTTCTACCAGCCCGAGGCCTATATGCCGGTGACCGACACCTATATCGAGAAGGAGGCCATGATCAACGAGGAGATCGAGCGCCTGCGCCACGCCTCGACCCAGGCCCTGCTGACGCGCAAGGACGTCATCATCGTGGCCTCGGTCTCGTGCATCTACGGCCTGGGCTCGCCCGAGAACTACGAGAAGGTCAACATGAAGGTGGCCAAGGGCGCCAAGGCCGACCGGGCCGAGATGATCCGCCGCATGGTCGGCATCCATTTCGAGCGCACCAACGCCGACCTGGCCCCGGGCCAGTTCCGCGCCGTGGGGAATATGATCGAGGTCATGCCGGTGAACGAGAAGGCCGTCTACCGCATCGCCTTCGAGGGCGACTCCGTCTCGCATATCGACCTCATCGACGCCGTGACCCGCCGCATCGTCCGCGAGCTGGACGTCTTCTACCTCTTCCCGGCCAAGCACTTCATCACCGACAAGGACCAGGTCGAGCGGGCCTTCCAGTCCATCAAGGCCGAGCTGGACCAGCGCCTCGAGGAGCTGAAGAAATCCGGCAAGAACCTGGAGGCAGAGCGCCTGAAGCGCCGCACCGCCTACGACCTGGCCATGATCCGCGAGGTCGGCTACTGCAACGGCATCGAGAACTACTCGCGCCACTTCAGCGGCAAGCTGCCGGGCGAGCCGCCTGACAGCCTGCTTTCGTATTTCCCGCACAAGGCCGACGGCACGCCTGATTTCCTGACCGTCATCGACGAGTCGCACGTCACCATACCGCAGCTCCGCGGCATGTTCGCCGGCGACCAGAGCCGCAAGGACACCCTGGTCGAGCATGGCTTCCGCCTGCCCTCGGCAAAGGACAACCGCCCGCTCCGCTTCGAGGAGTTCGAGGAGCGCGTCGGGCCCGCGGTCTACACCTCGGCCACGCCGGGCGATTTCGAGCGCGAGCATTCTGCCGTCATCGCCGAGCAGGTCATCAGGCCGACCGGGCTCCTGGACCCTATCGTCGACATCAAGCCGGTGACGGAGAAGGGGGCATACAAGGGCCAGATCTTCGACTCCATCGAAGAGGCGGAGAAGGTCATCGCCAAGGGCTTTCGCGTCATCCTCACCACTCTGACCAAAAAGATGGCAGAGGACCTCGTCGACTATCTAAAGGAGCGTCGGGTCAAGGCCGAATACCTCCACAGCGACATAAAGACCATCGACCGCATCGAGATCCTCACCGAGTTCCGCCGCGGGAAATTCGACGTGCTGGTGGGCGTCAACCTCCTGCGAGAGGGCCTGGACCTGCCCGAGGTCGCCCTCATCGGCATCCTGGACGCCGACAAGGAGGGCTTCCTGCGCTCCGAGACGTCCCTCATCCAGATCATCGGCCGCGCCGCCCGAAACGCCGAGGGCCGCGTCATCGTCTACGCCGACCAGGTCACCGGCTCCATCGAGCGCGCCGTGCGCGAGACCGCCCGCCGCCGCGCCCTCCAGGAGGCCTATAACAGAAAGCACGGTATCACGCCGCAGACCATCATCAAGGCAATCAAGTCGATCGCCGACCAGCTCCAGTCCGAGCACCAGAAGGCCGTCAAGGAGCAGATGAAGATCGACGAGGAGCTCTTCGCCAAAGATCCAAAGGGCTTGATCAAGAAGAAGGAGGCCGAGATGAACGAGGCGGTGAAGATCCTGGATTTCGAAAGCGCGGCACTGCTGCGCGACGAGATAGAGGAGCTCTACGAGAAGCTCGAGAAGGTAGAAGAGGGAAAGAAGCCGAAGAAAGAAGAGAAGGGAAGGAAGTTGAGTGGGAAGGAGAAAGAGTAAAGAATTTATTTACTATTATATGAACGACAAAGATATTAAAGAAAAAGCAATCTTCGTTGTTGGCTTACTGGCCGCTTTCTTAGCTTTTAGTGCTTTTAAGGAAGAACTCTCGAAAATAAGTCTGATTATCTTTGGTAGTAATTTTTCACTACTGGGGATAATGATTTTCTTTGCAATCTTACTTTCGATTTCTGTCTATTTATATGCGCTCGATTATTTACGATATAGTTTGGGTAAGTATCAAAATTTTTTCATACTTCGTTGGATAATTCCTCTAGGAAACTTCTTCTTTTCTTTAGCAATTCTGTCTCCAATATTAGTTTTGGTTGCATGGATATTTGGTTCAAAAGAAGTAATTGATTTTGCAGAAAGTCACGCTCAATTCGCTAAGAATTTGGATGTGATTTTGGGATTAGTCCTAGTAGTATTTAGTATTTTCAATGCATACAAGTTAACAAAGGAGACAAAGCGAACAATTGTTAAGTCTTTTGAGACAGTTAGAAGTTTGTATCTACAAAGAGCATTAAAGCTTTTTGAAAACAAGTTTTATACAGAAACCGTAATTGAGGTCTATAAAACACTCGAACAGT
Source organism: Minisyncoccota bacterium (assembly GCA_035714745.1). Taxonomy (GTDB): domain Bacteria; phylum Patescibacteriota; class Minisyncoccia; order Phycocordibacterales; family UBA6065; genus UBA6065. Next base: position 67,556 of record DASTLR010000014.1, read on the forward strand.
TTTTGAAGGAAAGGATATTTGAAGACAAGGGCCTAACAACCAAGAACTCAGGCATGAGAGAACTTATGGATTTAGTAATCAAAAATAAAGTAATTGATAAAAAATATATTCCACTGATTGAAGATTTAAGAGGTCTTAGAAATAAGGCTGCACACTCTTTAAACCCTGCTTCAAAAGAAGATGCTCAGTTTGCTCTAAATTTAGTAAAGGAACTTCTTGAAAGCGACGCAGCCCGCTTTGATCTTTATAGCGATGAGGCAGGAGATGAGTGGATTCAAAATCAAATTGATCAAGATAGCGGTAAGTAGTTTATATATGAAAAGCACTAGAAAGCTTTTATGGACTGCATATCTGAATACAAATGAGTGTGACAAACATCGTGAGCTGAAATACTTAAACGTAGGAGTTCTTTCAAATACTATTGAAATAGTAATTAAACCAAAAACAAGTTATATACTTTTTTCACTACCAGAATCACTCTCTATTGACGACAAGATTTATATCATCTGTCTAACAGATATAGTTGAGCAACTTATTCAAATTTTAGCCTGGAGGTATGACATATCGTTATCTTTAAATAGAATTGTTAAGGGGAATCCTAGGGGAATTAAAGTTCTCTGCTCCGCTATAAAAAGCGACAAGAGATTTACGGCAATATTCCCTTACAATTTAACAGAGAGAAATCAACAGTTACTTGAGGCGTATAGTGAAATAACAAATGAAGCTAATAGGGCCTTTAAATTTTTAATGTGCTATAGACTAATTGAGGTTTTATCTGCGGAGTTTAATGAAAAAACAGACAATTTAATTAAAAAAATTTTTCCGGAAATTAAACTAGTTGAAGATAAAAGGAATCCGAAATTTAAAAGAACTATAATTACGCATATTAGAAACAAAATTCACGCAACAGATAACAGATATACTTTTCCGCGAAGTGATTTTAATAGAATAATCGAGACCACAAAACCTGTTTTGAGGTCTCTTATTCAAAGAAAATTTGCTAATGCTTAAATATCTTATTGATATTTGTTAAGCCATTTCCAAGCATCCATAGGAAGCCATCCATAGTATGTCTTTGGATTTATTTCCACCAGGAGAAAATGGAGATCACCTGAACATTTTATGATTTGGTTGTATAGACTTATCACATCCAATGGTGAAACTAAAATGTATGTGGAATGTAGATAATGCCACCAATCTTTGACTACGTTTGGGTATAAACCGACTAGATTACTATGGAGAATTACATAGTTGTAGTCTGTTCTATTTGTATCGAATGTTAGTATATAAAATTTATTCATGAGGGTTTTCGGGAGTATTTAAAAGAAGTGGATTGGCGATACCTGCAAGTAGTTCGGCGTTTTTGTCTAAGGTATGGTCTTTATCGCCCAAAGCATCAATGAAATGTTTTTTAATCTGAAACTCTTCAGATCTTAAGTACTCAGGCTTTGTAAGCATAAAGTACAAGTAAGCAACTATAGATAAAATAACCGGGATAAGCCCAATTGCCAGAAAAACTATTTTTAACCAAAGTTCAATGCAAAAAATAGCCGCTCCAAAACTTGGCACAGATATCAAACCACAAAGCCAAAGAGCAGCATTAACAGCGCTTTTAACACTTACTTTATTTATTGCACCCGAGGCTTTGAAGACGAAACCCTCAGCCATATTCATTAAAGAATATCATCAAGGTCCTGCAAAGACCACTAAAATTATTACTTTTATGTTCCATAGGTTCGCCAAACAATACTTCAATATGTTAAACTCCCTCATACCGACCCCTAGCCCCCATGCTCGGGCGTCGTGCCGTATATGACCAAGAAAACCACTACTTCATCTGCATCTCACAGCGCAAAAGCGCCTGCAAAAGCCGACTTCAACCCAGGCGCTGAAAAACTCGTGGTCAAGGGCGCGCGCACTCATAACCTGAAGAACATCACGGTCGAGATGCCGCGCAACAAGATGGTGGTCTTTACCGGCCTCTCGGGCTCGGGCAAGTCGTCCCTGGCCTTTGACACGATATTTGCCGAGGGCCAGCGCCGCTACGTGGAGTCGCTCTCGTCCTACGCCCGCCAGTTCCTCCGCCAGATGCAGAAGCCGGACGTGGACGAGATCGCCGGCCTCTCGCCGGCCATCTCCATCGACCAAAAATCGCGCTCGAACAACCCGCGCTCGACGGTGGCCACCATCACCGAGATCTACGACTACCTACGCGTGCTCTTTGCCCGCGTGGGCCATCCGCACTGCCTGGTCTGCGGCCGCGAGATCAAGCGCCTCTCGAACGAGGAGATCCTGGAGACCATCATCGACGGCGTGACGCATATCAGAACAGAGGACCATGGGACAAAGATCATGGGCGTGGCCATCGACAAGGCCAAGGTGCGCATCTACGCGCCTGTAGTCGTCGGCAGGAAGGGGGAGTACTACCAGATGCTCTACGACTACCTGGGCAAGGGCTACGAGATCGCCAAGATCGACGGCCAGGTCAAGAAGCTCCGCGAGCGCGTCGAGCTGGAGAAGAACAAGAAGCACGACATCGACATCCTCATCGACGAGTTCTACGTCAGCGAGTTCAAAAAGGACATCAAGGCCGTTCGCGAGCGCCTCTCGGAGGCGGTCGAACGCGCCATCCACGAGTCGGGCGGCCTGCTCAAGATCGAATCGCCGGCCGGCGAGAAACTGATGTCGGTCAAATTCATGTGCCCGTACGACGGCTATGCCTATCCCGAGGTCGAGCCGCGCCTCTTCTCCTTCAACTCGCCCTATGGAGCCTGCCCGGCCTGCAACGGCCTGGGCACCAAATACATCTTTGGCGACGAGCCCTGCGAGACCTGCAAGGGCGCGCGATTGCGCGAGGAGGCCCTGCACGTCCTCATCGGCGGGCAGTCGATCGTCGGCGTGACGACCATGTCCATCGAGAAGGCGTCCGAATTCTTCAACGGCCTGGAGCTCTCGGAAAAGGAGCGCAGCATCGCCAAGGCCGTCCTGCGCGAGATCGAATCGCGCATCAAGTTCATGCTCGACGTGGGCATCGACTACCTGACCCTGGACCGCCGCGCCCATACGCTCTCGGGCGGCGAGGCCCAGCGCATCCGCCTGGCCTCCCAGCTGGGCTCGGGCCTGGTAGGGGCCCTCTATGTCCTTGACGAGCCGACCATCGGCCTCCACCAGCGCGACAACGACCGTCTGATCAAGACCCTCCTTAACCTGCGCGACCTGGGCAACACCATCCTGGTCGTCGAGCACGACGAGGACACCATATTCGCTTCCGACTACATCGTCGACATCGGCCCGGGCGCCGGCGTCCATGGCGGCAGGGTAGTGGTCGCCGACTATCTAGAGCCGCTCCTCACGGCCAAGACGAACCTTTCGAACTCGCTCACCCTCTCGTACCTGCGCGGCGAGATGCAGGTCGACCTGCCCGATGCCCGTCGCGCCCAGGACAAGGGCAAGATCGTCATCAAGGGCGGCAATATCTTCAATATCAAGAACCTGAACGCCGAGATCCCCCTGGGCAAGCTCGTCTGCATCACCGGCGTCTCGGGTTCGGGCAAATCCTCCTTCCTCTACGAGATCATCCACAAGAACCTCCAAGCCCGCCTGGAGAAGCGCCATCGTACCAACGAGACCTTTAACTGCGCTTCCTTTAGCGGCACGGAATACGTTTCGCGCACCATCCTCATCGACCAGTCGCCTATCGGCAGGACGCCGCGCTCGAACCCGATGACCTATACCGGCGCCTGGACCTTCGTGCGCGAGCTTTTCGCCGAGACCGCCGAGGCCCGCGCCCGTGGCTGGAAATCGAACCGCTTCTCCTTTAACGTCAAAGGCGGCCGCTGCGAGGCCTGCCAGGGAAACGGCGAGATCGCCGTCGAGATGCACTTCCTGCCGACCGTCTACGTGCCGTGCGAGGTCTGCCAGGGCAAGCGCTTCCAAAAGGAGACCCTGGAGGTCAAATACAAGGGCAAGAACGTCTACGAAGTCCTCCAGATGACGGTGGAGGAGGGCTTGAAGTTCTTCGAGGATATCCCTGCCGTCTATGACCGCTTGCGCACGCTTTCGGACGTTGGCCTGGATTACCTGGAGCTGGGCCAGTCGGCCACCACGCTTTCGGGCGGCGAAGCCCAGCGCATCAAGATATCATCGGAGCTCTACCGCCCCGACACCCACCGCACGGTCTATCTCCTAGACGAGCCGACCGTCGGCCTCCACTACGAAGACGTGCGCAAGCTCGTGGAGATCCTCCAGAAGCTCGTCGACCACGGCAACACCGTCATCGTCATCGAGCACAACCTGGACCTCATCAAGTGCGCCGACTATCTGATCGACATGGGCCCCGAGGGCGGCATGGGCGGCGGGCATATCGTGGCTAAAGGCACGCCGGAGGACGTGGCTATGAACGAGAAGAGCCACACGGGGAAGTACTTGAAGAAGATTGTGAAGAAGAGATAGATAAAAAAGCCCGACACTATGTCGGGCTTCGGGAGAGATACCAATCGGGGTTTTCTTGATCCACGAGATCGCGGCAGAAAAGCGACCTGTGGGCGAAGAAGAGATCCATGTAAGAGGGTTCTTCTCCGGGGCGGACGATGTCTTCGATCCCCATCACTTTTGCCCTGAGCCTGGATTCGTTGACTTCTTCGCCGTAGTGGCGCAGGCACCGGGAACAGATCTCTTTGATCTCGTGCGGGGCGTCCTGCCACGTCCGGATGCCGCTCTCGCAGATCGACCGGACGACCCCTGTAGTGGTCCCTAGTCTATCCTGGAAGACATCTTCGGCCCTGCCGGACAGTCCCTTGACGATGGAGACGAAAAGAAGGGCAGTGCACGACAGGAGGATCAGGACCAGTAGGGCGGGGGTGAGCTTGCCGTCGGAGCCGGTGAGCAACGCGGCCGACGCGAGCCCGGCGAGCATGATGACCATCAAGCATTTGATGCCGGCTCTCCGGAAGCGCAGCTGGCCGTAGGCGATCCCGGCCTTCTTTTCGATGGCCTGGCGGATCTCCGGCCGGAGCAGTTTCCAGAGGTCCTCGGGAGAGGTCTTGACGCGGAGGTAATCGTGGTCGAGGTTCATGGGTTACAAGGTTTCTTTCGAAACCCTACCCAATAAGTCGTCCGAGCGCAAGCGGCTTGTCTGGCGTTGAAACATTCAAGCGCCGCAGTAAGTAATAAAGGTACATATGAAAAGTGCCATCACGCGCCTGATGCTGGTAACGTTGCTCGCCGCCGCCTTGCTCTATTTCGAGGCTACCCATGCCTATGCGGCCACGCTCTACTATGACAACAACGCCGGTAGCGGCGACAGCCACTGGGAGACCCTGGGCAACTGGTGGCAGGATCCGGGCCATGTGACCCTGGCTCCGTCCCTGCCTTCGAACGGCGACCTGGTCTATATCGACGGCTCGGGCGTCCTGGCCCAGCTCCTGGGATCGCCGCTCTCGCTCGCCCAGATCATCGTCGGCCAGTATTCCGGAGGCTCGGGCGCCGAGCTCTACGGCGTCATCGGCGACGCGATCTTTAACGGCCATTCGTACAATCAGGGTAACATCATCGGCAATGCCATCTTTGGCCAGTATTCATATAACGGATCGAACGGCGCGGTCACGGGCGACGCGGCCTTTAGCGGTGAGACGTACAACCAGGGCATCGTAGGCGGTAGTGCCACCTTTGACGATGTCTCCTATAACGGCTCGGGAGGCACGGTCGGGGGCGACGCGTCATTCACCGGCCATACCTATAACGAGGGAGGTGTAGCGGGCAGCGGCATGTTTACGGATACCTCCTATAACGGCTCGGGCGGCACGGTCGGGGGCGACGCCACGTTCACCGATCACACCTACAATGAGGGTCATGTCATGGGCGCGGCCTTTTTGAGCGGCCAGGCATACAACGGCTCGGCGGGCATGATCGACGCTAGCGGCATAGCCGGCACGCTCCAGGGCGTCGTCGTCTCGGCAGAGCCCGCTCCCGAGCCTGTCCGTGCCGTGGCGACCGTCTCGGCGTTTCGCCCTGTCGGATCGTCGATCGTCCGCAGGCAGGCGAACCTGGCTGCCGTGGCGGCTGCGGCAAGCGGCGTGACCGGCGCGGAGCGAGGCGAGGCAGCTTTCGAACCGTCAGCTCCGGTGGCACAGGCGGCCTCGCTCGATTCCTCGGTGCGCGTCTCGACGGCCGAGGCCCTGGCCTTCGTCCAGCGCTACCAGCAGATAGCGAAGATCCTCGAGACCCTCGCCAAGTTTGTCCGGGCGCCGATCTTTGGCCAGAACGGCCATGGCCTCTCGATGCAGTAGCAAAAAAGCGAGCATGGCTCGCTTTAGCAAAGGCTAGACCGCGGGCCTAGTCTCTTTGGATGCGCCCGCGGGCGCTGTTCCGGAGCTGGATATATAGGATGAAGAGCCCCAGCATGATGAGCGCCAGGACGGCGTAGACCACGCGCTCCTTGGCCGGGTCGCGGAGCGAGCGGGCATAGATGGCGCCTGGCACGGCCACAAGGGTAAAGACGGCCATAAGGACGACTCTGACCTTGCGCTTGTAGATCTTGTAATCCGTATAGTGAAAATAATCGGGCGGCGATGGCTTCATAAGAAGAACAGGGGAGATTAGAGGAGGAAACCGCTTTTAATATATCATATTTTGTGGTATAATCACAATCTGGCCGATTTCCTATGACCATCGAAGCCTTCGAACAGCTGAATATGCCCGACGCTCCCGGCGTCTATTTCTGGAAGCAGGGCGCGACCATCCTCTACATCGGCAAGGCCACCTCCCTGCGCGACCGCGTGCGCTCGTATTTCTCCGCCGACCTCATCTCGACCCGAGGGCCGCGCATGGTGGATATGGTCTTTAAAGCCGATACCATCGAATGGCTGGAGACCGATTCGGTCCTGGAGGCCATGATCGCCGAGGCCAACCTCATCAAGAAGCATTGGCCCGATTACAATGTCAAAGAAAAGGACGGCAAGAGCTGGAACTACGTGGTCGTCACCCGCGACCGCTTTCCCTTGGTCCTGACCATCCGCGGCCGGACGCTCGAGGTCGAGCGGCAAAAGAAGCTCTTGAAGGTCCGCGCGGCGTTCGGGCCCTTTACCTCGGGCTCGGCCCTGCGCGAGGCCCTCAAGATCATCCGCAGGATGTTTCCCTTCATCGACCGCGCCTCGTCGACCAAGTACACCAGCACCTTTTACCGTCAGATCGGTCTCTCTCCCGATACGGCCAGCGAGGAGGCGCGCCTGGAATACAAAAAGAACATCGAGCACATCATCCTCTTTTTCAGCGGCCGCAAGAAAGCCCTCTGCCGCAGGCTGGAGAAGGAGATGAACGAGTATGCCCGGGCCCGGGAGTTCGAGAAGGCCGAGGCGACCAAGCGCAAGCTCTTTGCCCTGGACCATATCCAGGACATCGCCCTCATAAAGGAGGACGTCGAGAACTTCGCGCGGACGGCGGGCGGCGCGAACGCGGGCGCGGACGGCGCCGCTGCGCCTGGGTCCGAAGAGGGCTTCCGCATCGAGGCCTATGACACCGCCCACATGTCGGGCAAGGAATCGGCCGGCGTCATGACGGTGGTCTGCGACGGCGAGCTGGCCAAGGGCGAGTACCGCAAATTCAAGCTCTCTCCCGAGATCGGCAACAACGACGTCCGGTCGCTCCGCGAGATCATCGAGCGCCGCCTGCGCCATCCTGAGTGGCGCCTGCCCGACCTAATGGTCATCGACGGCGGCCAGGGCCAGCTGAATCTGGCGGAGAAGGTCGTCGCCGAGCAGGGCGCCGTCATGCCTGTGGTCTCGGTGGTCAAGGACGAGCGTCACAAGCCCGCGGACATCCTGGGAAATCCCGAGATCGTGGCACGGCACAAGAAAGCCATCCTCCTCGCCAACAGCGAGGCCCACCGCTTCGCCCTGGCATATCACCGCAAATTGCGCCGAATGCGAAATCCAAGGAGAGGAAAGCTGTAAGCACTCTGGTGATCGCTGTGTTCTCGGTGCTCCCTCTTTCTTTGCTATACTTATCCTATGTCATTCGCGCACAAGATCCGCGTAGCCGTCCTGCGCGGCGGGCCGTCCTCGGAATACGAGGTCTCCCTCAAGTCCGGCGAGGCCGTGCTCAAGCATCTGCCGTCGAAATACGAGGGCATCGACGTCTTTATCTCGCGGGAGGGAGTCTGGCACGTGCACGGCATCGAAAAGAAGCCAGCCGATGCCCTCAAGCACGTCGACGTGGCCTTTCTCGCCCTCCATGGCCAGTTCGGCGAGGACGGCAAGGTCCAGCGCATCCTCGAGCACCTGGGCATCCCGTACACGGGATCGGCTTCGTTCCCGTCGGCTGTGGCTATGAACAAGCACCTGGCGAAAGGGGCGCTCAAGGGTCTCAAGGACAAGATAAAGATGGCCGCGCATCGCATATTCACCCGCGACGAGATTAAAGAGAAGGGCGCGCACGAGATCTTCCGCCTGATCCCTCATCCCTCCATCGTCAAGCCTGCCGCCGCGGGCTCCTCGGTCGGGGTGACGGTAGTGAGAGATTTCTTTAACTTGCAGACGGCGCTCGACGAAGCCCTCAAGCATTCCGACGCGGTCATCGTCGAGGAGCTGGTCGAGGGCAGGGAGGCGACCGTGGCCGTCGTCGACGGCTTCCGGGGGGAGGAGAGCTACGCGCTCCCGCCGGTAGAGATCATCCCGCGCAAGGAGTCGCCGTTCTTCGACTATCAGGCCAAGTACGAGGGCAAGAGCCAGGAGATCTGCCCCGGAAACTTCGACGAAGCCACCAAGAAAGCCTTGCTGGAAGCCGCTCGCGCCATTCACCGCGAGCTGGGGCTGCGCCATTATTCACGCAGCGATTTCATCGTCCATCCAAGGCGCGGCGTCTTCTTTCTGGAAGCGAACACGCTGCCTGGCCTGACCTCGGAGTCGCTCCTGCCGAAATCGGTGGCTGCGGTCGGCTCTTCATTGCCTGAATTTTTGGATCACGTCATAACCTTGGCGCGCTCATGAAAGCGGCTTTCTTTGATATAGACAACACCTTGACCGAGAGCCGCGCGCCGATCTCGGAGGAGCTGGCTGGCCTGTTGTCGCGGCTGATAGATGCCGTGCCGGTGGCCCTGATATCGGGCGGCTCGGCGGCGGACATCGAATCGCAGGTCGTCTCGCGGCTGTCGCATACGCGCCGAGAGAACCTCTATCTCGTGCCCACCGAGGGGGCCGAGCTAAGGGCTTTCGAGGACGGTTCTTGGAAGACCGTATATGCCCGTCCGATCCCTGGGGACAAGAAGCGCCGGATCCTCGATGCCTTGGAAAGGGTGGCGCCGGCATTCGGGGGCGCCGGGGCGTACGTCGAGGACCGCGGAGGCCTGGTCGCCTATCACGGCCTCGGCAAGGGCTCGTCTCTTGAGGAAAAGTACGCCTGGGACCCTGCTCGGGAGAAAAGGATCCCGCTCGTCAAGGCTCTGCGCGCGCTCCTGCCTGATGCGGAGATAGGCATCGCCGGTTCGACGACGGTCAACGTCTCTGACGCCGGCGTCGATAAAGCATACGGCATAGCCGAGCTGCTCAAGCGGCTCTCGCTCGCTCCGGCCGATGCGATCTTCGTCGGGGACGCTCTCTGCCCGGGCGGCAACGACGAGCCGGCGCTCGATAGGGGGGTCCGCGTCCTGCCGACGAGCGGTCCGTCTGAGACCGCGGCGATCATCGGGCGGCTTTTGAATGAAGCAGGGGATTCTTCCGGCCGCGCGCGGCCGCGCAAAGTGGCTTACTTTTGCATGGAATATGGATTGGAAGACGATCTACCGATCTTTGCGGGCGGCCTGGGCATCCTGGCGGGCGATATCGTCCGTGCCGCAGGGACCCGCTCGGACATCAGCCTGACGGCCCTCGGCTTGATCAACAGGCGGGGTATGAAGTCTTCCGAGAACAAAGGCGACGTCGACTACGCCCTGCAGCTGGCGCAGCGCGGCTATGCCAAGACCGTCACCGTCGAGGTCCCTATAGCGGGGCGCGTCGTGCGCGCGTGCGCGTGGAGGAAATCCTTCGGCTCGAGCGAGGCATACCTTTTTGATACGGCCCTCCCCGAGAACGCTCCGCAGGACAGGAAGGCGGCCGATTTCCTCTATCAGAGAGAGCAGGAGCCGCGGATCGTCCAGGAGCTGGTGCTCGGCGTCGGCGGCGTGCGCCTGCTCGGGCGCCTCGGCATCGTCCCCGACGCGTATCATTTCAACGAGGGCCATACGGGCTTCGGCGCCCTGGCCGCCGAGCTCGAGGCGTCCGCGCCGCGCGGCTCGATCGTCGCCACCAAGCACACCATCCTTCCCGGCGCGGGGACCTATCTCTCTCGGGCGGATTTCGAGAGATATCTGGGCGCGTACATCCGCGGCTGCGGCGGGTCGGTCGACGGAGTCTTTTCTCGAGGGGCGCTCTCGCGCGACAAGGATATCTTTTCGACGACGCGCTTCCTGTTGGGCGCGGCGGGCCGGTCGACGGGCGTGAGCCAGGCCCATGTGGCCGCCGAAAAGGTACGATATCCCCACAGCCCGCTCTTTTCTATCGTCAACGGCGTCGACCCTCTGCGCTGGGCCGCTCCGTCGCAGGACAAGGCAGCGCTCCGGGCCGAGCTGGTCCGCTTCGCCAACCAGGCGGCCGGGTCCCGGCTCGATCCCGGCATCATGACCGTCGTCTGGGCCAGAAGGTTCGTCGCGTACAAGAGGCCGGGTCTGCTCTTGGGCGATGCCGAGGCTCTCTTGGCCCTGGTCAGCGACCCCGAGCGCCCGATGCAGTTCATATTCGCCGGCAAAGCCTACCAGGACGACGAGGTCGGCGTGCAGGCCTTGGCGCGGATACGCCGGCTTGCCCAGGACCCGCGCTTTCGGGGCAGGATCGCTTACATACCCGATTATTCGATATCCGCCGCTAAGAAGCTCGTCCAGGGAGCGGACGTCTGGCTCAATACGCCGATCCCCGGCTTTGAGGCCTGCGGCACGAGCGGCATGAAGGCGGGGCTGAACGGAGCTTTAGTCCTGTCTGCCGTTGACGGCTGGGTGGCGGAGGCAAAAGGCCTCGCCGAGGCGGGCTGGCTCATGTCTGAGCGGAACATAGAGCGCGAGCTCTATCGATATCTGCGCGCCGCCGCCGCCGAGTTCGGCTCGGCGCGCTGGGAGGCCAGGGCCGCGGCTATCCGGCGTATCGTGGGCGCCGGCTTTACCGTCCAGCGCATGCTGGATATATACCTCGAAAAGCTGTATACTCCGACAGATGAAGCTTCTACAATTCGCCAAGTCGCCCCGTAGGATACTGTTCGTCGGGGCCGAAGCCGCCCCGTTCGTCAAGGTAGGCGGCCTGGCCTCAGTCATGGACTCCCTGCCTCGCGCCCTGCGGGACAGGGGCTGCGACGCTCGGGTGATGATCCCTAAATACCTCTCTATAGAGGAGAAGTACGGGCTCTCCCTGGCCCACAAGGGCCTGAACGTCCCCACGGGCAATTCCGCCGGCCCGACCCACCTGGTCTGCAACGTGAAGATCTTCGAGCCGAAAGGGCCGAAAGAGCCGGTGACCACCTATTTCCTGGAGAACCAGGAATACTACGAGCAGAGGAGCAATGTCTACGGCTACGCCGACGACGCCGTGCGCTGGGCCCTGCTGTGCCGCGGCGCCATAGAGTTCTTTAGGCTGTCGAAGGACTGGGTGCCCGACGTCATCGTCGCCTGCGACTGGCAGGCGGCCTTGCTCGTCAACTACCTAAAGACCGAGTACAAGAGCAATCCGCAGGTCAATGGCATCGCCACGGTCTATGCCATCCACAACCTGTATTACCAGGGCATGTTCGACCACCGCTTCATCCAGGAGATGGACTATGACGACGGCCGGTCGCCGGTGCCCGCCTTCGAGGACCCGCGCCTGGCAAAGATCAACTGCATGAGGCGCGGCATCATCCACGCCGACATGGTCACGACGGTCTCGCCGACCTACGCGAAAGAGATCCTCACCCCTGACTACGGAGAGCTGCTCGATACCTTGCTGCGCGAGAGGAGGAACGTCCTGACCGGCATCCTGAACGGCATCGACTATGCCGTCTGGGACCCCAAGCGCGATCCCTACATAGTCCATAAATACGACAAGGACTCCCTTTCAGTCCGGGCCAAGAACAAGGCCGTCCTCCAGGAGCGCTTTGGCCTGGAGAAGGACAAGGGCTCGTTCCTGATCGGCATCGCCTCCCGGCTGACCAAGCAGAAGGGCTTCGAGCTCCTCTATCCGATCTTTGAGACCCTGATGCGCGAGCTGCCGATCCAGCTCGCAGTGGTCGGCAGCGGAGACGCGGAGGTCATGGGCTTCTTCCACGGCCTGGAGACGAAATACCCGGGCAGGGTGGCGGCGCATCTGTCCTTTGACGCGATCCTGCCGCATCTGATCTTTGCCGGAGCCGACGCCGTGCTGGTGCCTTCGCAGTTCGAGCCGTGCGGCCTGGTCCAGATGGAGGCTATGAGGATGGGCGCCGTGCCGATCGCCCGCAGGACGGGCGGCCTGGCCGACAGCGTCCAGGATTACGACGCCGAGGATGACTCGGGCACGGGCTTCACCTTCGAGAAATACGACTCCTCGTCCCTCATGATCGCCCTTATCAGGGCCTACGAGAACTTCAAGGACAAGAAAGAGTGGGCCAAGATATCCAGGAGGGCCATGGAAAGCGACTTCTCCTGGGACACGTCCGCCGAAAAGTACCTGGAGGTATTCGAGCGGGCCCTCTCGCTCCGCCAGAGGGAGCTCGAGAAGGAATCCGAATAAGGGCGACAGATAACCACCTACAACCGATATGAAATGGGCGAATTTCCTACACGTATACCAGCCGCCGACCCAGAAGCCTATCTGGGTGAGGAGGATCGCAGACGAATGCTACAGAAAGCTGTTCGCAGGGCTTAGGAACATACCGCGCGCGCGGGTCACCCTCAATATCAACAGCGTGCTCTGCGAGCTCCTGGAGCAGAACGGGGCAGGCGACGTCATCGATAGCATCCGCGCCCTGGTCGAGGCAGGCCAGGTCGAGCTGACCGGCAGCGCCAAATACCACGCGTTCCTGCCGCTCCTTCCCGAAGCAGAGATAGAGCGGCAGATCAGGTTGAACGAAGAGGGGTTGAATAGGTGTTTCGGGACGAAATGGAAGAAAGGCGGCTTTTTCTCTCCCGAAATGGCCTATTCAAAGAAAGTCGCCGCTGTCGCGCAGAGGATGGGATATCGATGGATCGTCATCGACGAGATGGCGTTTCCCGCCGATAGAAAGCCGGCGCGCGACAGGATATACGAGATCCAGGGACTCAAGGGATTTTACGCGTTCTTCCGAGAGAGGAATTTCTCGTTCAAGATACTCTCTGCCTCCCAGCTCTCCACGATGCCGGCTATCATGCGCTTCCTTGAGCCCCGCTTTGGCAAGAAGGAGTTCACCGTCACCGGAATGGACGGCGAGACGTTCGGCCACCATCGCCCGGGCCTCGAGAAGCTGCTCTTCGACCTGCTCTCGGACGACAAGATCGAGCCGATCGCGGTGGGCGACGCGCTCGAGCTCGGCTTTCCCGTAGAGGCTATCGAGCCGCGCCAGTCGACGTGGGCGTCGGTGCCGCGCGATTTCACCATCGGAGAGCCTTTCCTGCGCTGGAACAATCCGAATAACGCCATTCAGAGGTACCAGTGGGAGCTGACCGACCTCGCGATCAGCCTGGTCAATAGGGATGGCGGGCAGAAGCCCCGCTCTTTGCTCGATTCGTCGCTCCATTCCGATCAGTATTGGTGGTCGTCGGCGCGGCCGTGGTGGAGCCTGGAGATGATCGAGAGAGGCGCATACGACTTGAAAGAGACCATCCGCGCCTGCGAAAGCGCGTCGCCGGACGAGCTGGCAAAGGCCGACGAGCTCTACAAGGACATACTCTACACGGGCTTTGAATGGCAGCGGACGGGAGTGGTCGACGAGCTCTCTAGGTCCGAGAACGAAGAGGTCAGAGAGCGGCTCGAGGAGAAAGAGAAGCTCTTCGTCACGGCCGAAGAGTTCGAAGATATGATCAAGAACCTGCGGGAGCAGATGCGCTCGGCGGCGCAGGCAGAGGAATACCATCGCGCGTCGATGATCAAGGACAGGATACGCGAGCTGGAAGAGGAGATGGAGAGGAACGGAAGCTCTCGGCCGAAACCGGGTTCAGACCTGATGTTCTAGCGGCGGCACGTCCGCATATCTCGGATTCCTGACGAATTCAGGCTTGCCGTCCTTTTCAATGACGTAATAGGCCGCGCCGCGGAGGCTTTTGAACGGCCGGTAGTCCGCATGGCCGGGGGAGCCCGCGGGGTCCTTCTCGGAAAAATCGACCGGGCTGTCGTCCTCGGTGACGAGCCATGTTCTGCCGGTATTCACGGCCAGGTGCCCCGCGCCAGAAGGGATGAAGACCGAGTCGCCGGCCTTGACCCTGACGGCTTTGAAAGAACCTATCTCGGCGTCGATAGGAGAGCCGTCGGCGCCGGTCTTCCTGACCTGCATGAGGATGTAGCCCTCGCCGGCCAGGATCCTGTAGGTCTCGTCGAGACGGCCGACGTGATAATGCCCGTAGGACTTTACATATTCGCCGCCGACCGTGCCCGGTTCCCAGACCGTGACGTTGCCCTTGGAGCTGCCGCCACGGATCATGTAGTAATGCGCGGCCGGTCCGTCTGCTGACGGATCCATGAGGACGTCTTTCATCTGCTCGTGGGAGCGGACGGCGAGCGGCTTTTCCATGAATCGATTATACCATCGAATTGTGGACCCTACAGGACTCGAACCTGCCACCCCCTCATTGCAAATGAGGTGCTCTACCAGATGAGCTAAGGGCCCGTCATGCGCCGCATTGGCGGTCGTGCGGAGACCGAGACAATATAGCGTAAAAGCCGTAAACTATCAATATGGATCCGGTCATCATCGCCCACCTCTCATACTTCGCCCTCTTTGTTATTATGGTCGTCGAGGGGCCGGTCGTCACCTCGGCGGCGGCCTTTGCCGTCCATCTAGGATATTTTACCCTGCCGGCCATCTTCCTTTTGTCTGTAGCGGGTGACCTGGTCGGGGATTTCATCTACTATGGCTTGGGCTGGGCGTCGCGCTCGGCCTTGATCGACCGGCACGGCCACAGGTTCGGTCTCGACCATGACAAGCTGGGCCGCTTCGACCGCGCTTTTCACAGGCACAAGATCAAGTCCCTAGTCATCGCCAAGCTCGCCCCGGCCATTCCCGGTCCCGTGCTGATCGCCGCCGGAGCCCTGCGCATGTCGCTTTGGACGCTGGTCTGGATCTCGCTCGTCTTGGCGGTGCCGAAATACCTCTTCTTTATGGTCTTGGGCTATTGGTTCGGCGACCTGTATGTGACTTTTTTCCAGTATTACGATATCGTCGGGTGGATACTGGCGGCGGCCTTGATCATAGGGTCGTATTGGATCTACAAGAAGGCGCTGAAGGCCGTCTTGAGCGAAGCGGAGGAATAGCACAAGCATGAGGATACTCTTTTATTCGGACAACTTCTATCCCGAGACGAGCGGCGTCTCGGACTCGATCATCGCGGCGGCCCGAGGCCTCAAGGCCCGAGGGCACACGGTGGGCTTTGCGGCCCCTCGATATTCCGAGGCAAACTACCGTTCGGTGGGCAGGGAGGCTGGCGAGCCCCTGGAGGCAGAGGGCTTCGAGGTGTTCCGCCTGCCGTCCCTGCCGTTCGCCGGTTCCGCGTCAGGCCAGGCCAGGAACGTCGTCCCTTTGGGAAGGAGCAAAGGCTTCGTCCGCCGCTTCAAGCCTGACGTCATCCATAGCCAGACGCCTTTCGGCACGGGGTTGGAGGCTCTCTGGGTCTCGCGGTCCTGCGGCATCCCTCTGGTGGGCACGAACCACACCCACATCCGCGAATTCATCAGGATCTACGGTCCCGTCAGGGCGCGCTGGTTCGAGCGCCTCGTGCAAAGGTACTTCTCCTGGTATTACAACCGCTGCGCCTTCGTCTCGGCGGTGGCGGACAAGCTTCTGGTCGAGATGAGGGAGCATGGCTTTGCGCGCTCGGCAGAGGTGGTGCCGAATCCGCTCTCGCTCGCGGTCTTCGTCCCTCCCGCGCCGGGCGAACGTTTGGCGCTCAGGGAGCGCTTCGGCTTGCCGGCCCAAGGACCCGTAACGCTCTACGCGGGCCGCATCGCCGCCGAGAAGCGCCTGGATGCCGCTCTGCGCGGCTTCAGCGAGTTCGCCGCGGGGCGTCCGGAGGCTCGCTTCGTCATCGCAGGGAACGGGCCGACGGAAGGCGAGACGCGCGCCCTGGCCGCGGATCTGGGCATCGGCGACAAGGTCGTCTGGACCGGCTTCCTCGACCACGCCGCGCTGTCCCTGTGGTACAAAGCGGCCGACGCCTTCATCGTCATGTGCCCGATCGAGACGCAGTGCCTGGCCCTGATGCAGGCCTTTGCCGCGGGCCTGCCCTCTGTCGGCGTCGATGCCGGAGCGGTGGGCATCCATATCCAGGACGGTCGGGGCAGGAAGGTGCTCGACGGGGACCATCGGGCCGTGGCTGGGGCTTTGCAGGAGATCGCCGCTCTCTCGCCGGCGGAGCGCGCAGCCATGGGAGAGAAAGCGCGCGCCTATGTCGGGCGCTTCTCCCAGGAAGCCATAGCCGAGCGCTGGGAGGGGATTTACCAGAGCCTCGTGCAGCCAAAGATATCCATCGTCATTCCCGCGCATAACGAAGAAGAGTCGTTGCCCGCTACTCTGGCCGCCGCTCTGGCCCAGGAGTATCCCGACTACGAGGTCATCGTCGTCGATAACGCCTCGTCTGACCGGACGACGGAAGTCGCTCTCGCTCATGCGCTATCCTCGCCGCGGGGCGGGCGGGTGAGGGTCGTCCGGGAGGACCGCAAGGGCCTGCTCCACGCGCGCGAGCGCGGCCGTCTGGAGGCTACGGGCGAGGTCATCGTCAACATGGACGCGGATTGCTTGCCTGACGCGGGGTGGCTGGCCCGCGGCGCCGCGCACTTCGCGGATTCCCGGGTCGTTGCCGCCGCGGGCCCGTACTATTACCATGACGGCGACGCCGTCTTTCGCGCCTTCTCGTATGCGGCGCAGAAGCACGTCTATCGAGCGGCTAATCTCGCAGCACAGGCCCTGGGCGTCGGGGCGGTGCTCATCGGCGGCAATAGCTTCATCCGGGCCGAAGCCCTGCGCAAGGCCGGCGGCTACAACGTGGCCCTGGCCTTCTACGGAGAGGACACCGACACCGCCAAGCGCGTCTCTCGTCACGGCCGCGTGGTCTTCGACCCCAAGCTCCGCCAGAACACCTCGGCCCGCCGCTTCAAGGCCGAAGGCACGCTCAGGATCAGCGTCCTCTACCTTTTTCATTTTTTTAAGGTACTCTATACAGGCGGAAAAACCTCTCGCCAGTAACGCACTTGCGCATGTTCTCACAATTCAGGGATCGGGATTATAGGAAAGCTTTCATCTGGTCATGGGTCATGCTCATCGCCAGCCTTTTCATCAACTATTTCGCCGGCACCTATGCCACGGCCAAGGCCAGCAACCCCGTCACCGACCTCATCCTGGACAATATCCCGCTCTTCGACGTCGACGGCATCTTTATCTGGGGCTCCTTCGTCATCCTGGCCTGCATCGTCCTGGCCTGTCTGAGCCGCCCGCGCCGCATCCCGTTCGCCCTGAAATCGATCGCCCTCTTCGTCGTCATCCGCTCGATCTTCATCAGCCTGACGCATCTGGCGCCCTTTTCTAGCCAGGTCGTGATAGACCCGGTGAAATTCGCCAGCTATTTCATGTTCGGCGGCGACCTCTTCTTCTCCGGGCACACCGGCCTGCCGTTCCTCATCGCTTTGATCTTTTGGGACGATAGATTCATGAGGCGGGCCTTCATCGTTCTCTCGGCGACCTTCGGCACGGTTGCGCTCATGGGGCATTTGCATTATTCTATCGACGTGTTCGCGGCTTTCTTCATCACTTATGCCATCTACGGAATCGCGGAGCAGGTCTTCAGGAAGGACTGGCAGAGGGGGAGGGAGGAGATAGGATAAGATAAAAGAAAGGGCCCATAGTTCAGTGGTAGAACGCGTCCATGGCATGGACGAGGTCGGAGTTCGATTCTCCGT
Source organism: Minisyncoccota bacterium (assembly GCA_035714745.1). Classification (GTDB taxonomy): domain Bacteria; phylum Patescibacteriota; class Minisyncoccia; order Phycocordibacterales; family UBA6065; genus UBA6065. Next base: position 85,666 of record DASTLR010000014.1, read on the forward strand.
GGGTCCACAATCGTTTGGCGGGGGATGCCTCTTGTAGTGAACTCCAGTTCACCATATACTTATCCCATGGGATTTCGAACGGAAGAGGAGGAGGGCGCTCTGGAGGGCATGTCGCTCGACGAGTATCTGGTGAAGAATCGGGAAGCGACGTTCATGCTGCGGATGCGCGGGAACGGCATGCGGGAAGCGGCGATCGCCGACGGCGACCTGCTGGTGGTCGACAGGTCTCGCGAGCCGCAGCCGCACGACATCGTCGTCGCCGTCATCGACGGTGCTTTTTGTGCGAGATACATGCGCGACCTGCAGCGGTCCGACCTTGGCGATGTCCGCGTCGAAGCCGTCGTCATCGCCGTCATCCGCAGGCTCTGATTCCTAGATTCCAAATTCTAACTTCTAAATTCTTTCTTCATGCCCTACATCATGCATCTGGACGGCGACGCCTTCTTCGTCTCGGTCGAGATGGCCAAGGACCCGTCCCTGCGCGGCCGGCCGGTGGTCACGGGGCAGGAGCGGGGCATCGCTTCAGCTTTGTCGTACGAGGCCAAGGCTCTGGGCATCACCCGGGCCATGCCTGTCTTCCAGATTCGGCGGGAGTTTCCGCAGGTGGCCGTGGTCTCGTCCGACTACGAGGCCTACGCGGTCTTTTCTCGGCGCATGATGAACATCGTCCGCCGCTATACGGACGTCGTCGAGGAATACTCCATCGACGAGTGCTTCGCCGAATTTCCTGGCGACCCAGGCCGCCAGACTCTCCAGGAGATCAAATCAGCCATCCGCAGGGAGCTGGGAATCTCGGTCTCGCTCGGCCTGGGCCCGACCAAGGTCCTGGCCAAGACCGCTTCGAAAAGGAACAAGCCTGACGGCCTGACCATCTTGGCGCCCGGAGAGATCCCTGCCATCCTGGCTTCCACGCCGGTGGACAAGGTCTGGGGCATCGGCTCGGCCACGGCTTTTGCCCTGCGAAAAAAGGGCGTTAAGACCGCCTATGAGCTGGCCCAGAAGCCCTTGGCCTGGGTCGAGGAGCATTTTTCAAAGCCCGTGGCCGAGATGTGGCATGAGCTGCGCGGAGTCTCGGTCCATGGCGTCAACGGAGGCCTCCCTGAGGCCCAGAAATCGATCATGAAGACGCGGACCTTCGTCCCAGCCTCGCGCGACAGGTCCTATGTCTTTTCCCAGCTCTCCAAGAACGTCGAGAACGCCTGTCGCAAGGCTCGCGAGCTGGGCTTGGCGGCCTGCGAGCTCTCTGTCTATCTCAAGACCCGCGATTTCTCGTACGCGAGCGGCTCCTGCCGCTTCGTCATGCCGACCGACAGCCCGTTCGAGGCCATCGAGCAGGCCCGAGCCATCTACGACTCTATCTTTGACCCGCAGGCTCTCTATCGGGCCACCGGCGTGACGCTCTTGGGGCTGATGCCGGCCCTAGCCCGCCAGTACGACCTCTTTGGCCAGACAGAGGAGAAGAGGGAAGGCTCAGCGGTCTTTTCGGCTGTCGACCGGCTGAACAGGAAATACGGCAAGAGCGTCGTCCACATAGCCACGAGCTCGCGCGCCCTGGTGCCCGAGGAGCGCGGGGAGGGCAGGAAGCTCGCCATTCCGTTCCTGGGCGAGGCCCGCTAGCTTGTCCACACCGGGGCTTTACAAAAAACGATGCCAGGCGTAATGTGATGAACGGCATCGAAACCCCTTCAATACCCTTATGTTGAGCCTCGTGCTTATCGCGGCGCTCAGCATGAGGCCGCACGTTCTTTTTAGAATTTCCTGGGAAGACCATCCTCCCCGGGACGTCCCGACGATCGAGAGCGTCTGCGCGCTCTCGGACGACGAGCCGTTAGTCAAACCCTTCGAGCCGTTGGCCCCTGCACACGCAGCGCCACGCGGCCCGAAGATCGCGACCTACACGGGAAAGCGCCTCGCGCGCTATCCCCACGATTGGCTGGCTCCGCCCGCCGATTAACGGGCTTTGCCTCGGCAAAGCTTCTGGAGTACAGACAGTCAAACACACGCGCGCCCGTAATATGGCGCGCGGTTTCATTTGTCAGGTTTTTCGGTATACTCACAGCAGACTTTCAGGCTATGAAGAACCTCACATATCTGTCAGCGTTCCTCGCGCTTGCGGTGCAAGCGCTGTTGGCGGCAGACCAAGGGATCATGCGCAAGCTCGAACCCTGGGCGTCGTATGACAAATCCAAGCTCATGTTCTCCGTCCCGGCGCGGTCGATCCCCGAAGTCTCGTATTCGACCGAGCGGAGCATGCAGAGCCGATTCGCCGTCCGGCACAGCGACGCGCGCGTCGAGGCCGTCGTTCCCGTCCAGGACTTCGAGAGCAGGGTCGATTCCTCGCCCTTCATCGATTTCTCGTTGCGCGCTTCCGAGCTGAAAAAGCTCAAGAACGGCATCGAGATACCGGGCCTGGGCACCGTGTATTCCGAGGCGGGCGCCCGCTGGAGGGTGGACAAGGACGATCCGAACCTGACCCGGGCCATCGGAACCTACCACGGCGGCGCGACCTGGAAGCAGAGCTACCAGTGGAAGGACGAGGATGACCTCTATCGAAAGGGTATCCTTGAGCCCTTCAAGCGCCTGGCCCTACGGATCGCCTCCTGGTTCGATTAGCGGCGCTCTCGCGCTTTGGCCCCTATCAGCCCCGACTCGTCGTCGAGGCTTTTCTTTGGCCTGGTCTGCTATACTTCCTGAGTCATGAGGAAAGAAGCGAAAGGCACCGGGACAGCCCTGACGTTCGCACTCTTTGGGGCGACGGGAGACTTGGCCGCGCAAAAGATCTTTCCCGCCCTGGAGGGCCTCTTTCTGGAAGGCGCCCTGGGAGCGGAGCCGCGCATCGTGGCCATCGGCAGGCGAGATTGGGACGATGCGGCTTTCGCCACGTTCCTGCGGGAATCGTCGAAGGTGTCGTCAGGGGCATTCCTGAGCCGCGTCTCGTACGCTTTCGTCGATATCGAGGCGGGAAAAGGCTTCAAGGAGCTAGCTGCGGCTATCGGTCCTGGCGACGCCGTCTTCTATTCATCTCTCGCTCCGGCGCTCCATGGACCTGCTATCAAGGGCCTGAGGGACGCCGGGCTGCTGCGCCGGGGCTCGGGCGGCGGCAGGGTCATGGTCGAGAAGCCGTTCGGCACCGATTATCAGAGCGCCTGCGAGCTGGACCGCTTCCTCGCCTCGTTCCTCGACGAAGGCCAGATCTACCGCGTCGACCACTATCTGGGCAAGGAAACCGTCAGGGCCGTCATGGATGTTCACGAAGGCACCGCGCATTGGGGCAGGCTCATGACGTCCGAAAGCGTCAAAGAGATCAAGGTCAGGATGTACGAGGAGAGAGGCGTCGAAGGACGGGGCGCTTCGTACGACGGCGTGGGCGCCTTTCGCGACGTGGGGCAGAACCATATGCTCGAGATGCTCGCCGCGATAGCCGCCGACTATACCGGCGACTGGCAGTCCGACCGCGCCCTGGCCCTCCGACACCTGGAGCCGCCGGCAAAGACCTGCGAGCTCTCCCGGCGGGGCCAGTACCAGGGATATCATGCCGAAAAGGGCGTGCGGCCGGGCTCGACGACCGAGACCGCCTTCGAGGTGGTGGCTACCTTCGCTTCGGGCAAACTGAAGGGCGTGCCGCTCGTCCTGGAGGCGGGCAAGAAGATGGGCGCTTCGGAAGCCTTTATCGAGGTCTTCTTCCAGGATATATCCGGCTTGCCGCAGGGCATGCGCTTCTCCGTCCAGCCCGAGCAAGAGGTGGCCTTGACCGCTCGGGACGGGTCGGTCGAGCGGTACGCGATACCCCGCCGCCGCGACGCCTACGGCAACGTCATCCTGGCCGCCCTGCGCGGCGAGAGGCGCTCCTTCGTCGGCCGCCAGGAGATCGAGGCTCTCTGGAGCTATGCCGACCACGTCGTGGCCTGCTGGGGCAAGGTGCCGCTGGAAATCTATGGAAAAGACAGGCCGTTCCTGCTAGACTAACCCACGACTTACAACCGACGACTAACAACCGACAACGATATGCTGAAGAAATTCTTGATGAAGCAGGCCATGAAGGCCCAGCTAAAGGACATCCCTCAGGATCAGCAGGACATGCTCATCGACATGGTGGAGAAGAACCCGGCGTTCTTCGAGAACCTGGCCAAGGAGATGAAGGAGGGCGTCGACGCGGGCCGTGACCAGCAGGCCGTGATGATGGAGCTGATGGGCAAGTACCGCGACGACATCGGAAGGATGATCGGCAAATAGCACATGGCCCAGACCAAGAAGATATTCATATTCGTCGGCAATCCTGACGGCGACTCGCTGTCGTCGGCCTTGGCGGACGCGTACGCCCACGGCGCCCAGTCGGCCGGCCACGAAGTGCGCCTGACCCGCATCGGCGAGATGAAGTTCGACCCCATCCTCCACAAGGGCTACAAGGTCATCCAGCCCTATGAGCCCGACCTGTCAAAGTTCCAGGAGGACGTCAGGTGGTGTGAGCATTTCGTCTCGGTCTTTCCCGTCTGGTGGTCGGACATGCCGGCCCTGATGAAGGGTTTGGTCGACCGCGTCTGGATGCCCGGCTTCGGCTTCCGCTTCAGGAAGGGCAGGATCCCCGGCTGGTACCGCCTCCTGCGCGGCAGGAGCGCCCGGGTCATAACCACGTCCGACACGCATCCGTTCCTCCTCTGGATCCTCTTCGGCGGCAACATCAACAACTGGGTCCGCGGCGTCCTGCGCTTTTCCGGCTTTGCCCCTGTGCGCAAGACCTGGTTCTCGGGCATGCGCGGCTTGAAGCCTGAGCGAGCGAAAGAGCTGCTCGCCCGCGTCGAGAAGCTCGGCAGGAAGGGGAAATAATGGCAAAGATGACTCTCGAAAGATTGGCAGAGATGACGATGAACGGCTTCCGGCGTTTGGAAGAGGCTTTACGTACGGATCTTGACTTCAAGATAAAAAAGCTTGATGAGAAGTTAGATCGTCGCTTCGACGAGCTCTCGCTGCGCATGGACGGCCTGGCTCTCGACAAGGCATCATGGAAGGACCACATCGAGCTTTCTAAATAGGTCGACAGATTAGAGGAAAAAGCGCTAAGCATATAAAAGCCGCCTACGCGATGCTCGAAAGGTCGGAGGAATGAGCATGGCGAAGGAGCTGCCGACTTTATATAGCTAGCACCGCACGGTCCCTGTCAACGAACGGCAGTCTTTGAAAATACGCCCTAAAATGGTATGGTGATGGCCTATGTCACTCTCCATCGGCATCGTCGGCCTCCCGAACGTCGGCAAATCGACCCTTTTCAACGCCTTGACCAAGAAGAGCGTCCTGGTGGCGAACTATCCTTTCGCCACCATCGACCCGTCGGTCGGCGTGGTCGCCGTGCCTGACGAGCGCCTCTACGCCCTGGCCGCCTTCTCGAAATCCCTCAAGACCATCCCGGCCGCCGTCGAATTCGTGGACATCGCCGGCCTGGTCAAAGGAGCGAGCGCGGGCGAGGGCCTGGGCAACAAATTCCTCTCGAACATCCGCGAGACCGACGCCATCGCCGAGGTCGTGCGCATCTTCGAGGATGACGACATCATCCATGTGGCCAACAAGGTCGACCCGCTCTTCGACGTAGAGATCATCAACATGGAGCTGGTCACCGCCGACCTCGAGACCGTGACGAAGCGCATGACCAACCTGGGCAAGGACGTCAAAGGCGGCAAGAAGGAGGCGATTATCGAGATGAAGCTCCTGGAGCGCCTCAAGCCCGCCCTCCAGGCCGGCCAGCTGGCCTCCACCGTCGTCCCGGACGAGTTCGAGGCGCCGTTCCTCCGCCAGCTCCACCTGCTCACCTCGAAAAAGATCCTCTATGTCTTGAACAAGAAGACCGGCGGCAGGAACCTGGACGAGCCAAAGGACGGAAAGCCGGACGAGCGCTTTACCAGGCTCATCGATTTCATCAAGAAGAGCGGCGCCGACTACGTCATCGTCGACGCGGGCATCGAGCACGACCTGAAAGACATGAGCGACGCCGAGAAAAAGGAGATGCGAGAGGGCATGGGCGGCCTGGACAACGGCATCGACCTCCTCATCAGGAAGAGCTACGAGATTCTGGGCCTCATCACCTACTTCACCACCGGCGTGGACGAGACCCGCGGCTGGACCATCAAGCGCGGCTGGACCGCTCCGCTCGCCGGCACCGCCATCCACAACGACTTCAAGGACAAGTTCGTCCGCGCCCAGGTCATCGAATGGAACAAGCTCCTGGAGGCTGGCTCGTACGCCGCCGCCCGCGAGAAAGGCTGGGTCAGGACGGAGGGCAAGGAATACGTCGTCAAAGACGGCGACGTCATCGAATTCATGGTCTAGAGCCTGTGCATAACTCCTGCCTCTGGGCCATTGCGTCCTCTTGCCAGGTTGATATAATTGATGGGTAAAGTCGCAGCACGAACTTTATTTATTAGGTAACTTTTCAGAACATGAAAGCAGTACACGTCATCGCGTTTATCCTCGTCGTCGTCGGCGCCATCAACTGGGGCCTCGTAGGCATCTTCCAGTGGAACCTCGTCACGGCGATCTTCGGCAGCGTCTCGTGGCTCGAGAGGCTGGTCTACATCCTCGTAGGCCTCTCCGGCCTCGTCCTCCTCTTCACCCACAAGAAGGAGTGCAAGGCATGCGAGTCAAAGATGGCTCCAGCGGCGATGTAACCCAGGGGCGCAAGCCCATCCGAAGATCCCCTGCCGCGCACGCGGCAGGGGATTTTCATTTGGGGCCGTTTGAGCTACTCTTATAGCCATGGAAACCAACACCACGCCAAAGACGACGGCCAAGGACTTCTTCTTGTACCTGTTCTCGTTCGGAGCCCTCTATGTGAGCGCTGTATCGCTCATCAGCCTTTTGTTCGCCATGATCAACAAGGCGCTGCCCGACGCCCTCAACTCCTACTATTACTACGGCGGCGACCCATACACCGCCGGCGTGCGCGCGGCCGTTGCCTCGCTCCTGATCGTCTTTCCGCTCTACCTGGTCGCGGCTTCGTACATCGACCGCTATGTCCGCGCCAATCCCGAGAAAAAAGACCTCTGGGTGCGCAAATGGCTGACCTATCTGACCATCTTCGTCACGGCCGTGGCCGTCATCGTCGACCTGATCGTCCTCGTCAACACCTTCCTGGGCGGCGAGATCACCTCGCGCTTCGTCTGGAAGGTCCTTTCGGTCCTGGTCGTCTCGGGAGCGGTCTTCAGCTATTACTGGTACGACCTGCGAAAGTCCTTTGCCCCTGATTCGCCGCGCAGGACGGGGCTCATCGTGGCCCTGGCCTGCGTCCTGGTCTTTGGTTCCCTGGTCGCCGGATTCGTCGTGGCGGGCTCGCCGATGAGGGCGCGCGCCCTGCGCTTCGACGAGAGGCGCCAGATCGACCTCGGCAATATAGAGAATCAGGTCGTCTACTATTGGCAGCAAAAGGGCATGATGCCGATGGCCCTGTCCGATCTGAGCGACCCTGTATCGGGCTTTACTGTTCCCGTTGACCCGCAGACCGGCAAAGGCTATGAGTATCGGCTGACGCAGAGAGAGGCCTCTTTCCAGCTCTGCGCCGATTTCCAGCTGCCGTCGCCCGCCGCGCGAGACGCCTCTGTCGGCTATGCGTTCAGCAAGGACTGGAATCATGGCGCGGGCCCGACGTGCTTTGACAGGACGATCGACAAGGACTTCTATCCTGTCCGCGGATCCGCTTCCGTGCCCGCGACCAGAGCCTATTAACATCGAATGAAAGAGTACAATCACTCAGAAATAGAGAAGAAGTGGCAGAAGGAGTGGGAGAAGAAGGAGATATACAAGACTCAGGATCCGGCAAAATCCAAGAATCCGAAGCCCAAGTTCTACATCCTCGACATGTTCCCGTACCCTTCGGGCGAAGGGCTCCACGTCGGCCATCCAAAGGGCTATATCGCCACGGACGTCGTCTCCCGTATGAAGAGGATGCAGGGCTTTAACGTGCTCCATCCGATGGGTTTCGACGCCTTTGGCCTGCCCGCCGAGAACTACGCTATCAAGACCAAGACGAATCCCATGGATTCGGTAGCCAAGAACGTCGCCCGTTATAAAAAGCAATTGGAGATCCTGGGCTTCGACTACGACTGGTCGCGCGAAGTCAACACTACCGACCCCAAGTTCTATACATGGACCCAGTGGATATTTTTGAAGCTCCTGGAGAAGGGACTGGCTTATGAGTCCTTTGAGCCGATCAATTGGTGCCCGTCATGCAAGACTGGTCTGGCGAATGAGGACGTCGAGGACGGCAAGTGCGAGCGCTGCGGCACGCCTGTAGAGAAGAAGCCGATGAGGCAGTGGGTCTTGCGCATCACCGACTATGCTGACCGTCTGCTCGCCGATCTGGACAAGCTCGATTGGCCGGAGTCGATCAAGGAGTCTCAGAGGAATTGGATCGGACGCTCGGAAGGCGCTGAGCTCTCCTTTGACATCTCTGCTGCCTGCTTCAGGGACAAGAAGAGCGTGACCGTCTTTACTACTCGTCCGGATACGCTCTTTGGCGTGACCTACGTCGTGCTCGCTCCTGAGCATGGGCTTGTCACGGAGCTCTTGAAGCACAAAGAGAATCTCAAGAACCACGCCGAAGTCGTGAAGTACGTCGCGCACGCCCGCGTCATGACCCAGATCGAGCGCACCGACGCGAAAAAGGACAAGACCGGCGTCAGGCTTGAGGGCGTGACGGCCACGAATCCGGCCAATGGCGAAAAAGTGCCCGTTTATGTCGCCGACTATGTCCTTGCCGAATACGGGACCGGCGCCGTCATGGCAGTGCCTGCGCATGATGAGCGGGATTTTGCTTTCGCTAAAAAGTTCAATTTGCCGATCAGGCGGGTCGTCGAGCCCAAATTCATCGGCACCATGGGGGACGGGGCGGCAAAGCCTGGTCTTCCTTTTATCAGGCGAGAAGCCGTATGCGCCATCGTCAGGAATCCAAAGAACGGCACCTATCTCTGCAATAGCTGGAAGGGTTTTCGTATGAACGGCCTCTTTACCGGCGGCATTGAGCCAGGGGAAGATTTGGTCGAGGGCGCCAAGAGGGAAGTCCGGGAAGAGACCGGCTACAAGAATCTAAAACATGTCAGGACCTCTGATCTCGCCATCAACACTTATTTCTATCACCGTGTAAAGAAGCAGAATAGGCACGCTCACTTCAAGTTCGTCTTCTTCGACCTTATGGACGACGAGCGCGCGCCCGTCGATGAAAATGAGTCGGCCGTCCATGAAGTTGTGTGGAAGAAAAAGGAAGAGCTCAAGGATTTTTTCACCGTCTTTGAGGGCAGCTTCGTCTTGAATATCCTCGATGGCGACGACTATGTGCACGTCGAGCCAGGCATCCTTTCGCGTTCAGGCGCGTTCGATGGCATGGATTCTGTAGATGCCATGAGAAAGATCACCGACTCAGTCGGCGGCAAGTGGGTGGTGAAGTACAAGCTGAAGGATTGGGTCTTTTCGCGCCAGCGTTACTGGGGCGAGCCGTTCCCGATCGTTCATTCCTCCGATTATGCTGATGTCGTCCGCGCGGTGACCCCCAAGCTCGAGATTAACTTCTATAAAGACGCTATTTGGGAGGCGATCATCAATGGCGCGAAGAAGATAGAGACGCGCGTCCTTAATCCAGATGAGCCGGAGCGCTTTTTCGGCAGCGTACAGCCGGGAGATTTCATCTCCGGGGCGAACAAAACGACCGGTGAAAAGAAGATTTTTAAAGTAAAAAGCATCCGTTCTTGGAAGAACATCGCCGAATTATGGGCAGACAGGTCGATTCACGGCATAACATTCAGCAAGCCATATGCTTCGCTCGACGAATTGAGGAGCGGATATGCTGACCTTGCCCCGGCCTATGCCGAGAAAGCAGACAAGAATGGCATTGCGGGCTGGGAATTGGAGATGGTCACTGTGCCGCTTCCTGTTAGCGACAAAGATCTACCTGTGGAATTGCCGAAGGTGAAATCGTACGAACCGACGGGTACGGGCGAATCTCCGCTGGCGGCCATCGATAAATGGGTGAACGTAAAAGTAGGCAAGGGTAAAGATGCAAAGATATTGAAGCGAGAGACGAATACCATGCCCCAGTGGGCCGGCTCGTCATGGTATTACCTGCGCTACATGGACCCTCATAACGACAAGGCCCTCGTCGACGCGGCAAAAGAGAGGTATTGGAACGAGGTCGACTTCTACGTGGGCGGCGCCGAGCATGCGACGCGCCATCTGATCTATGCGCGCTTCTGGCACAAGTTCCTTTATGACATCGGCGTGGTCTCGACCCTGGAGCCTTTCAAGAGGCTGCAGTCCGTCGGCCTGATCATGGGCGAGGACGGACGCAAGATGTCTAAGCGCTTCGGCAACGTCGTGAATCCTGACGAAATCGTCAATACCTATGGCGCCGACACGTTGCGCGTCTACGAGATGTTCATGGGCCCCTTTGATCAGGCTATCGCCTGGTCTACTTCGAGCATCGTCGGCTCTCGCCGCTTCGTCGAGCGCGTCTGGAGGCTGGCTGGGGCAGTCTCCAAAGACGCAAAACTGGCTCCGGAAGCGGAGATCCTGCTGAACAAGACCATCAAGAAGGTCAGTGAGGGCATCGCCGCCCTGCGCCATAATACGGCGGTCAGCTCTCTGATGATTCTCTCGAACGAGCTGGAAAGGGCCGAAGCCGTCCCTCGCGCCGCATACGAGACGCTCCTCAAGCTCGTCGCCCCTTTCGCGCCGCACGTGGCCGAGGAGCTGTGGGCCTCGCTCGGCAACAAAGGATCAATCCACGTTTCGGCCTGGCCGGTAGCGGACGAAGGCAAGCTTTCGGGCGGCAGCGCAAAGATCGTCGTCCAGGTCAACGGCAAGGTCCGCGCCAGCTTCGAGGCGCCGCTGGACGCCGACAAGGCGTCGCTCGAGGCGACGGCCCTGGCTCTCGACGAAGTCAAGAAGTGGGTAGGGGACAAGAAGCCGACAAAGGTCATCGTCGTCCCCGGCAAGCTGGTCTCGATCGTGGCAAGGCAATAAATCTCCAGCAGGGAATCTCCGTGCCCTCGAGGGCGCTATCCGTTCCGTTCCTTCTCTTGACAACCTATTGACATTGCCATAAGCTTGACTTTAAGCATAACCAATGATAATTTGGTTTTAACGATTTTTATCAGCCGACAGTATTATTAAAAGCAATCAGTATCTATGACCACCCTCACCCTCAAGCCGAAGCAGGTAGTGAAAGCGCTCCTCAAGAGCCTGCCTGACCGCGCCCAGGAAGTCATCGTCAAGCGCTACGGCCTCGGCAAGGATCCCGAGAAGATGACCCTGGAGGCCATCGGCAAGACCTACGGCATCACCCGCGAGCGCGTGCGCCAGATCGAGAACTACGCCATCTCGAACATCCAGAAATCCAAGGAATACGAGGCTCAGGCGGCAGCCTTCAAGGAGCTCGAGGGTATGATGGGCGAGATGGGGGGCATCATCGCCGAGGAGGACCTCCTGGACTCGGTCTCAAAGGACCCTTCTATCCAGAACCACATCTACTTCCTCCTCGTCCTGGGCCGCGCTTTCAAGTGGCAGAAGGAGGACGACCATTTCAAGCATCGCTGGCATGTCGACGAGGCCACCTCCAAGAAGGTCGAGGACGCCCTCAAAAAGCTCTACAAGAACCTCAAGGACGACGACATCATCCCCGAGTCCGAGATGATCGACACCTTCCTCAACCACATCGAAGGGCTGAACGACCAGTACAGGAACAACGAGATCCTCAAGCGCTGGCTCTCGCTCTCCAAGAAGGTCGGCAAGAACCCTCTCGGCGAATGGGGCGTCGCCCACTCTCCGAACATCAAGGCCAAGGGCATGCGCGACTACGCCTTCCTGGTCATCAGGAAGCATGGCTCGCCGATCCACTTCCGCGAGGTGGCCAAGCAGATCGAGAAGATGTTCGACAAGAAGGCCCACGTCGCCACCACCCACAACGAGCTCATCAAGGACCCTCGCTTCGTCCTGGTCGGCCGCGGCCTCTACGCTCTCTCAGAGTGGGGCTACATGTCGGGCGTGGTAAAGGACGTCATCAAGAAGATCATCGAGAAGAACGGCCCTCTGACCAAGAAAGAAGTCATCGAGAAGGTCATGAAGGAGCGCTACGTCAAGGAGAACACCATCCTGGTCAACCTCCAGAACCCTAAATATTTCAAGAAGGACAAGGACGGCAGGTACTCGATCGTTGGATAGGAAAAGTCCCGCTCGACGCGGGATTTTTTCTTGACAGGGCGAGCGACAGTGATAATGTGCACTTAGGACATCCTCTACCATGCAACGATTCCAAACGACAGGCAGCTTCGTGCTCTCGAAAGCTCCGGGGAAGGGCGACTCAGACCTTCTCTTGCTCAGCCTGAGCTTTCCAGTCGGCGTTGAAAACGGCAAACTGCTGCGCAAGATGGGAAAGCTAGAGAACCTCTGCCTCGTCAAGATCGAAGAAGACGAAGGCAATGTGTCGGTCGGCATCGGCTTCTCCGATCGGGGAAAACGCAAACCCCGCACAGGCCGCTCCCCGAAGCGGCCGTGAGTTTTATTCCAGTCCGCCGCATAGGCGGGCTTTTTATATCAGAACAACTAAATTGACGTCCCGGAAGGGTCTGCTAGCATATACGTGTGGGGTGACGGGCCTCAGGCCAAGGAAAGCCGCTTCTTCTTTACAGCAGCGGCTTTCTATTTTTGAACAACAGATTTTATCAAAAATTGATAAGGATTTTATCTCTCATTTTGTATCCTTTCTCTAGCTGCGGGTTGACGACCGCAAGCTAAGGGCCCGCTGATGGTTCAGGGTATGAGGCCCGTCACCCCGTACCGCGGGTTCGATCCCCGTCGGGTCCACGGAAAGCGCCTTTTCCCAAGGAAGAGGCGTTTTCCATTTCTGCGGCAAGGCTATATAATTAACCTCGTGACAATCCTCACCGACCTTTTGAGCTTCATTCTCTACGTCGCCCTTCCGGAGAGCGTGCGCTGGCTCGTCTTCTTCGCCGTCGTCTGGATCCCGATCGTCATCACGGAATTCGCCTGGGGCATCTGGGTGCGCTACGTCCGCACCGCCTGGATCGAAAAGGAGGCCAAGGTCCTCCTCGAGATCAAGCTGCCCGCCGAGACCATGAAGTCGCCCTTCGCCATGGAGATGGTCCTGACCGGCCTCTTCCAGACCGGCGGCGAGGGCACGCCCAAGGACCGCTACTGGGAGGGCAAGACCCGCCCGTGGTTCTCGCTGGAGCTGGTCTCGATCGACGGCGAGATCCACTTCTATATCTGGACCTTCAAAAGCCAGCGCCTGGTGGTCGAGACGAACATCTACGCCCAATACCCGGGCGTCGAGGTCCACGAGGTCAAGGACTACACCGAGGACGTCTTCTTTGACCCCGAGAAGTACGACCTGGCCGGCTGCAGGTTCGAGGCCGCCGCTCCCGACCCCTTGCCGATAAAGACCTATGTCGACTACGGCCTCGACAAGGATCCAAAGGAAGAGTTCAAGATCGACCCGATGGCGCCTCTCATCGAATTCATGGGCAGCCTGAAGAAGGGCCACCAGGCTTGGGTCCAGATCATCGTCCGCGCCCATATCGAAGAGAAGAAGCCGATCGCCGGCCTGCCATGGAAGCTGGGCAAGGACAAGTATCCCGACAAGTGGAAGGAAAAGGCCAAGGAGCTCGTCAAGGAGGTCCTCGAGGAGAACGAGAAGGCCAAAAAGGAGGATGAGAAGGACCTGAACGCCGGCAAGCTGACCCAGGGCCAAAAGGACAAGATCTCTGCCATCGAGCGCAGCCTGACCAAGCTGCCCTTCGACGCGGGCATCCGCATCGTCTACGTCGCGCCAAAGGACGTCTTCGACAAGGGCAACGGCGGGGGATTGACGGGTTCCTTCAAGCAGTTCAACTCGCCGACCCTGAACGGCTTCAAGCCTGCCGAGGGCATGTCCTTCGACTACAAGTTCCAGGACTGGAGCGGCAAGAAGCTCCTTCACAGGAAGATCGAGCACTTCAGGGCGTACTGCGACCGCGGCTACTTCCATTATCCTCATGCTAAAAAGTGGACCATCCTCAACACCGAGGAGCTGGCCACCCTCTATCACTTCCCGGGCAGCGCCGTCAGGACCCCGACCCTCAAGCGCATCCCGTCCAAGCGCGGCGACGCCCCGTCGAATCTCCCTCTATAAATGGATTCAGGATCGCTCAAATACATACCCGAGCCCGCCCCCGAGCTCTATCTGCCGCCTGTCCCGCCGCCTTCCCGCCGCCCCTCTTCTTGGCGCCTTCTTCTGGCGTTCTTGGTGCTCTTTGTGATCTCCGTGCTCTTGTATCTCCGCTTCGTCTCCGCTTCTCCTGCTTTTCCCTCCGATTCCGTCTTCTCCGTGCCCGCAGGCCAGGGCCTCTCGGGCGCCGCCGACCGGCTGAGGTCCGCCGGCTATATCCGCTCGGAGTTCGGCTTCAAGGCCGTGGCCGTGCTCTTTGGCGGCAGCAAAGGGCTGAAAGCGGGGGATTACTACTTCCAGGAGCGCGTCAGCGCCGCCACGGTGGCCTGGCGGCTGACCAAGGGCATCGACGGACTGAAGGGCATCCGCGTGACCATACCCGAGGGCCTGAGCGTTCGCGAGATAGCCGACCTCGTCGCCAAGGACAAGAGGCTGGCCCATTTCGACCGGGCCGAGTTCGTCCGTCTGGCGGCGCCGTACGAGGGATATCTCTTTCCGGACACCTATCTGTTTCTGCCTAGCGTCACGTCCCGCCAGGTCATGGACACTATGCTCCAGACGTACAAGGACCGCATCGAGGCCCTGCGCGGCGATTTGGCCGTCTTTGGCAAGCCGATCCAGGACGTCATCAGGATGGCTTCGATCCTGGAGGAAGAGGGCAGGACGGAAGCGACGCGCCAGACCATCGCCGGCATCCTCTGGAAGCGCCTGGCCGAGGGCATGCCCCTGCAGGTCGACGCCTCTCTCGTCTATGCCACCGGCAAGAAATCCGGCGACCAGCTGGCGCCGGACGATTTCAAGATGTCTTCGCCCTACAACACCTA
>DASTLR010000015.1:0-17867 GCA_035714745.1 Minisyncoccota bacterium
GATATGGTCAGGAAGATGTCTGCGGCGAACTACGCTCCTGGGACACTTGGTGCCGGACTCGCCTATGCAGCGAAAGACACCAAGGATCAATGGGATGACAAGAATATCGTCATGCTCGGATCCAGGGTCGAAATCGACGGCACCGTGGTCGTTCCATCGATGCAATATATTAGCTGGTGGTTCTGTGGCTACGGTCGCTACATGAATCTCCACCCTTTCGATTGGAAGGGATGGGATCGCAAGACCCAGTCGCTAGGAGTTCGCTTCAAATAGACGGCAGTATCCCGTCCGAGTTGTAAGTCGGCTCGCTACAGCACTTTCAAACCCACGTCACGAAGACGTGGGTTTTGTTTTACTTAAAACCTTACCAGGGCGGAGAGAGGGGGATTCGAACCCCCGGTGCCATTTCTGACACGCAGTCTTTCCAGGACTGTCCGTTAGACCACTCCGGCATCTCTCCATCTTTCGTATACCGAAGATATCCGCGCATTAGA
Source organism: Minisyncoccota bacterium (assembly GCA_035714745.1). GTDB lineage: Bacteria > Patescibacteriota > Minisyncoccia > Phycocordibacterales > UBA6065 > UBA6065. The sequence goes on from DASTLR010000015.1 coordinate 495, forward strand.
CGTGCCGAATATCTCCAGATACTTCGCTATCGCTTTTCTACTGTGCAAATACAGGTTTTTGCCTGTCTTATTAATATGAGGCATTATACCGAATTCCACAAACGTAAGAGCGACCCGCTTGATGAGCATAGGCGATGCGCTCGAGAAACACAATACGATATTCGAATATCGCTTCCCTGCGACTATATGATTATGGATATAGAGGCCTCCGTCCGTATCCATTAGTCCGCGTATGCACGCGATGCGATATTCTTTTTGTGAGAATATCCAATCAGGCATCAAAAGTCCCGTTTCAAGCTTATTTCCTCTAGCCAAGCTCTTATCAACAAGGAAATCGACCGCTGTGGTGCTTGCAAGCGAAGCGACGATTGCTTTCGTCTCTTTTCTTTTCATGATACGAGGCGCGACCCGAAAAAGAGTCTCGCACAGATTCGATACGAATCCCACATACTGCGCGTCCGCTTCCGAATTGAGAGTGATATTCGCTTGCCAAGGATTATTGATACCTCCATCGCCGATCATGATGCCAAAAAACTCGGCAAGCAGGGCCGAGGGTTCAGGAATCAACACCGTCTTTCGATGGCTTTTTCCAGGAAATCTGAGCGAGCTGATAGTTGGCACGCCCTATTCTACCATCTACCACCTGCCACTCGCGCCGCCGCCGCCCGAGGAGCCGCCGCCGAAACCCCCGAAGCCGTCCGAAGAGCTTCCAGAGGAACCGCCGCTCGAGTCGCTGCCCCAGCCTCCCCCGCCGATGGTCCATGGGCCGCGGGGGCCTTTGAACCAGTTCGAGCCGAACCTAGAGAGGAAGAAATCGACCGCCAGGCCGATGGCCAGGCAGACCAGCGCCCCGACCAGGCCGGCGAATATGAAGCCGAGCACGAGCCCCAGGACGCCTCCCAGCCACCAGGACCGGGACCGGGCCATGACGCCCAGCAAGTTCAGGACGACGGCGAGGGCGAAGAACGCCAACGGGAAGAGCTTCGAAAGGCTTCTATCGCGCGCGGCGGCGTCCGCCTGGTACTGAACAGCTTTGACCGTCTCGGGATCGCGATCGATGAGGCCCATCAGCGCGGTCAAAGCCTGGTCGATGCCGCCATAGTAGTCGCCCTCCTTGAAGGCCGGCATGATCGCGTTCCTGACGATGACGGACGAGGCGGCGTCGGTGACCGAGGGCTCCAGGCCGTAGCCGACCTCGATGCGCACCTCTCGCTCGTTCGGCGCGACCAGCAGGAGGAGGCCGTTGTCCTTGACCCTGTCGCCGATCCCCCACTCCCTGAAGAGCTTCTCGGCATAGCTTTCGACGGTCTCGCCCTCCAAGCTCTTTACCGTCGCCACGGCGATCTGCGCTCCGGCCGGGCGGGCGTATTCGGCGATGCGGCTCTCCAGGGCAGACCTCTGCTGGGCCGTCAGGATGCCCGCGAAGTCGTTCACGTACCCTGCCGGCTTGCCGGGACTGGCATAGGCAAAGGCCAAGCTCGGAACGAGCAAGGCCAAGACGAACAAGCAAAAGGCCGCCTTCCTCATATTAGAGATTGACCGTAGGGGCCACCTCGGTGCCGGCGGCAGCCTTGAAGTAGGCGCGGGGCTGGAAGCCGAACGTCGAGGCTACCAGGGCGCTCGGGAAGCGGCTGACCGCCAGGTTGTACGAGCCGACCGCCTCGTTGAACCTGCCGCGCTCGACCGAGATGCGGTTCTCGGTGCCCTCGATCTGGGATTGTAGGGCCATGACGTTCTCGGAAGACTTGAGGGCCGGATAGTTCTCCATGACCACCAGCAGACGGGCAAAGGACGATTCCACCTCGCTCGCCGCCTGGGCCTTGTCGTCGACGCCCTTGGCGTTGGCATAGTGCGTGCGCGCGTCGGCGATGGCGCCGAATACTGCCTGCTCCTGCTTCATCGAGCCTTTGACGGCGTTGACCAGGTTAGGGATGAGGTCGAAGCGCCTCTGATACTGGGCCTCTACCTGGGCCCACTGGGCGTCCGCGGCGGTGCGAGCCGTGACCAGATGGTTATAGGTAAAGCCGAAATACGCCAGGACAAGGACTATGACCGCGATGATGATGATTGTTGATTGTTTCATATAGCCTCTAGTATACCAATAACGCCTCCCCTAAATCGAGCGGAAGACGAAAAGCGACAAAAGGGCGAACAGGAGCGCCCCGTACAGGAGATAGGTGGCGGCCGAGAGCAGGACCGGCGCGCCGATGACGATATAGAGGAGCAGGGCGATGATGCCCACGCACTGGAGGATCATCTTGGTCTTGCCCATGATCTTTGCCGGCACGACCCTGCCCCGATAGCGGTGATAGGCGGAAGCGACCAGCAGGATCTCGATGACGATGATGGCCAGGGCCATATAGAAGCCGATGTATTTCGAGACGGCGATGACCGAGACCGTGCCGATCAGGAGCTTGTCGGCGATCGGATCATAGAGCGTGCCCCAGGTGGTGATATGGCGCTTGGTCCTGGCCAGGGCGCCGTCCAGGGCGTCTGAAAAGGCCGCCAGCAGGAAGAGGGCGGTACCAGCGACATAGAAATCGAGCCCCAAGAGGATGGCGATGAACGGGATGGAGAGCAGGCGGAACTTAGTGATGGCGTTCGGCGTGACCGACGCAGGGAAAAGCCGGAGAAAGGTGCGCTGGAGGAAGCGGTCGATCGGCGTGGCGCGCGTCAGATAGGTGACCTTTGCCTCGGGGACGTCCAGAAAGCGGTCGAGGAAGGTCAGGACCGGGTTGCCGGCGTGCCCCTTGTGTGGATGCTCGTGCATAAATGCCAGGCGCACATTATACCATGAAAAAGCCCCGCGCAGCCATGCGCGGGGCTAGTGACCGAAAGTTCAATCGCTCGCCATCTCCCGGAACAAGGCACGATAGGCGATGTGTTCCTCTCTTTGAATGAGGATCCTGTTCGAGACACACACGATGAGGAGATAGCCGACAAGCCACCATCCCATATCCCAAACGAACGGGGGGATAAGGGCTGCGAGCAGAACGATGGTGCTGAGCGCCAAGACCTTCTTTGCTTGGCGGAGGAACTGTCTCAGCTCCACGTCCGATATGAGCCGGCTTTCTATCTCATCGACTTGCCTCTTGTGGAAATAGAGGGCGTGGAGCCAGACCAGGAACAAAGCGATGAAGGCTACATATGAGCTGGGCATATTCGAGGTGCGCAGAACGCTGTTCGGGGTTACCTGTGCGGGGTTTACTGGATACTGTATAACAAACTTGACACGGAATGTCAATAATTGTACTCTGCTCTCAAATCCTGTCCTTCAACCCAGCCCTCTCTACATGAAATACGCTTTCGAATCTCCGGACGGATCGTCCGTCTATATATACTTCGATTCCGAAGTCTTCAAAGGCATCGAACGCCGCGTCTACGACGCGGGGCACCTTCAGGCCGGCCCCATGCCCTACATGGTCCAGACGATCCTCAATATATACGGGGTGTTCGAAGTGGCGGTCGAAGGCAACTTCGCCTGCATCGAGCGATACGACGATACTGAGCCCTTTCATCGGATAGCCGAAAGGGTCGCGGAAAAGGTGCGCGAGCTTTGCTTCGCCGGCATAGTCCCCATCCAGCGGCTCCCAATGTGGGAATTCCGGAAACGATATCCCGGCATCGTGGCGCGCGAGCCGCCCGTCGAATGACAGCCGCCAACCCTCTCCAGACCGCCTACGGAGAGGGTATTTTTATGGATAGCCGCCAGGGGGCAAGCGCGCAGGCTTGTCTGTATCGGCTTCCCATGATAGTATCTCCCCCATGAGTATTTCTAGCGTTCTACCGTACGCCCAGATAATCATATCTGCGCTCCTCATCCTCTGCGTGCTGTTGCAGCAGACGGGGGCCCAGAACGGAGGCGCGCTCGGCGGCTCTGACACTATGAGTTCTGCATTCCATACGCGACGCGGCCTCGAGAAGGGCCTCTTCGTCGCGACGATCGCGCTCGGCATCGCATTCGCCGTCACCTCTTTCGTCCTGCTTCTCGCTCGCTAGGCGTTCGGGCTTTCGCTCGACCGCCCATACTCATTCCGTATCGCCATCAGATTAGCAGTTAGCCATCGGCTCTCTTCATTATGGAACCAACATCACGCTTTCTCCGCTCGCTCGTCAAAGAGCGCCGGGCGAAAGGCATACACAAGCTGGACGGCATAGCTTCGTCGTTCTCTATCACCGAAAAGACCCTCTTCCTAGTCTGCCTGATCGTCTTCGCCGGGGGCACCTTGTCGCTTTTGGGAAAGATCAGCGACACCTTTTCGGTCAACGTGCCGCGCCACGGCGGCTCTCTGGTCGAGGGCATCGTCGGCACGCCGCGCTTCGTCAATCCCCTGTTGGCCGTATCGGACGCGGACCGCGACCTAACTCAGCTGGTCTATTCAGGCCTGCTCAAGGCCCAGCCTGACGGCGCCCTGGTCCCCGACCTGGCCCAGAGCTACGCCGTTTCGCCCGACGGCCTTTCATATTCCTTCGTCATCCGCGAGGACGCCCGCTTCCACGATGGCGCCCCGGTGACCGCCGATGACGTCAAGTTCACCGTAGAAAAGGCCCAAGACCCCTCGCTCAAGAGCCCGCGCCGCGTCAACTGGGAAGGCGTGACCGTGGAAAAGACCGGCACCCGCGCCGTGACGTTCAAGCTCAAGCAGCCGTACGCGCCCTTTATGGCCAACCTCTCGCTCGGCATCCTGCCGGCGCATCTCTGGCAGAACCTGACCTCGGACCAGATGCCGTTCTCGTCGCTCAATACCTCGGCCGTGGGCTCAGGACCGTACGTCATCGCCTCGGTCGCGCGCTCGTCGGACGGCATCCCGACCCAGTTCAATCTGAAGGCCAACCCCGAATACGCCCCGGGCGAGCCGTACATCGCCTCGCTCGCCATAAAGACCTATGCCAGCGAAAAAGCCCAGCTGGCCGCCCTGGCCTCGGGCGCCATCGAGAGCGCCGCCGGCATCTCGCCGGCTTCGGCTCAGGCCCTCTCGCGCGAGGCGATGCTCACAGCCCCCCTGACGCGCGTCTTTGGCGTCTTCTTTAACCAGAGCCAGAACGAGATCCTGGCCCACAAAGAGGTGCGCAAGGCCCTGGACCTGTCCATCGACAAGCAGGCGCTCATCGCCGCGGTCGTCTCGGACTACGGCACGGTCGCCGATGGGCCGCTTCCTCCCGTCACCCGCGCGCCGGGAGCCTCCACGACCGCCATCATGGCCGAGAACCTGGCTGACGCCGCCTCCCTGCTGGCCAAGGCCGGCTGGAAGAAGAACGCCTCGACCGGCGTCTATGAGCTGAAGGGCAAGGCCAAGGGCGCCGCCACCACCACCCTGTCCCTCTCGCTCTCGACGGCCAATATCCCCGAGCTCGTCCAGGCCGCCAAGAAAGTGGAGGAGGATTGGAAGGCCTTTGGCGCCCAGGTGGACGTGCGCGTCTTTGAGCCTTCGGACCTGAACCAGAGCGTCATCAGGCCGCGCAAATACGACGCCCTGCTCTTTGGCCTGGTCACGGGCAAGAACTCGGACCTCTATCCATACTGGCATTCGTCACAAAGGAACGACCCCGGCCTGAACGTCTCGCTCTATACCAACCAGAGAGCCGACAAAGCCCTGGAACGGATGCGCCAAGCCACCTCGAGCGCGGCGGTGGCGGCCGAGTACGCCAAGCTCAAGGCCGAGATCATGGCGGATACGCCGGCCATCTTCCTGTGGAGCCCTGATTTCATATACGCGGTGCCGCCCAAGCTCCATGGCGTCCGGCTGGGAGCCATCACCACCTCATCCGACCGGTTCCTGGGCGTCGAGAGATGGTACGTCGATACGGATCACGTGTGGCAGATATTCGCGAAGAAAGGAGAAGAGATACGGGCACAAGACTAAGAAGAGCACGGAAGAACACTAAAGAACACCAGATTTAAGAAAAAACATATGGAACAGATACCAGAACACAAGACAGGAGCGCAGGGAGCGACGGGAGCGAGACCTCAGGGTCGCGGCTTCTTTGGCGGACGCGGCAATCGCGGCGGACGAGGCCGCGGCGGACGAGGAGGGCATGGCCAGCGTCCGTCCCGCGGCTTTGGCGGCGGCCGCGGAATGGGCGGCATGGGCCGTGCTCCGCACGGCTCGCGCATGCCCCAGGGCGCCCATGCGCCGCGCGAATCGTACGGCGTCGGCTCGAGCGACGGCGCTCCAGGCGAAGTGAATGACGGCGGCCAGCCGCGAGCCGAGCGAGCAGCCCTGGCCCCTATCCCCCCTATCGCTCCGGGCAATATCCGCATCATCCCCCTGGGCGGCGTGGAGGAGATCGGCAAGAACATGACCGCCATCGAGATCGGCGACGACATCATCGTCATCGACGCGGGCTTCCAGTTCAAGGAAGAAGCCACCCCGGGCATCGACTACATCTTGCCGAACACCAAGTACCTGGAGGAGCGCAAGGACCGCATTCGCGCCCTCTTCATCACCCACGGCCACCTGGACCACATCGGCGGCATCCCCTACGTCATCGACCGCATCGGCTATCCGCCCCTCTATACCCGCCAGTTCGGCGCCATCATGATCCAGAAGCGCCAGGAGGAGTTCCCCCACCTCAAGCCGCTCGACATGAAGGTCATCACCGGCAACGAGACCATCATGGCCGGCAAGATCAAGGTCAGGACCTTCCCTATCTCCCACACCATCCCTGACTCCATGGGCCTGATCATCGACACGCCGTACGGCGACATCGTCTTCATCGAGGACGTGCGCGTCGATAACATCAAGGGCGTGCCGACCGAGGAAGAGGTCGAGCAGTACAGGCAGTTCAAGGACCGCAACGTGCTCTTGCTGACCATGGATTCGACCTCCATCGAGAAGGCCGGCTTCTCGCTCTCCGAATCGGTGGTCATCGAGAATATCGACAAGTTCATCAAGACCGTGACCGGCCGCCTGGTCATCGGCACCTTTGCCTCGCAGGTCGAGCGCATCATCGCCATCATCAAGGCCGCCGAGAAATACAACAAGAAAGTGGTCGTCGAGGGCCGCTCGATGAAGACCAACGTCGAGATCATCAAGCACCTGAAGCTCGCCGACATCAAGAACATCATCCCTGTCGAGGACGTCGAGAAGTATCCGCCGGACAGGATCGTCATGCTCGTGACCGGCGCCCAGGGCGAGGAGTTCGCCGCCCTCATGCGCATGGCCACCAACCAGCACAAGCACCTGAAGCTGCGCAAGACCGACACCATCCTCCTCTCGTCGTCGATCATCCCGACGAACTACAACGCCGTCATCAAGCTCAAGGACAACCTCTACCGCACCGAGGCCCGCGTCATCACCTACCTGGACTCGGACATCCACGCCTCGGGCCACGGCAACCGCGACGAGCTGAAGTGGATCCACGAGCAGATCAAGTACCGCTTCTTCGTGCCGCTCCACGGCTATCATTACTTCCTCCGCCAGCACGCCGAGCTGTCGTTCAGCCTGGGCACGCCGCGCGAGAACGTCGTCGTGCCGGATAACGGCTCGGTCATCGAGATCTACGACCAGGGCCAAAAGATCCGCGTCCTCAAGGAGAAGGCGCCGGCCAACCTAGTCCTCGTCGACGGCTTCGCCGTGGGAGACGCCCAGGAGGTGGTCCTCCGCGACCGCCAGTCGCTGGCCCAGGACGGCATGTTCACCATCGTGGCCGTCCTCGACGCCCAGACCGGCCGCCTGCGCAAGTCGCCGGACATCATCTCGCGCGGCTTCGTCTACCTGCGAGAGTCCCAGGACCTCCTGCGCGACGCCCGCGCGATCATCAAGAACTCCATCGAGGACAGCGCCCGCGGCATGAACCCGATCAACGTCGAGATCATCAAAGCCAACGTCACCGACGCCGTCTCGCGACACCTCTTCAATGAGACCGCCAAGAGGCCCGTGGTCATACCGGTGCTGCTGACGATCTAAAAAAGGAAGCTAGAATCTGGAATTTGGAAGTTAGAAGGAAGAAAAGAGAAGCAAGAAAGGGCCCGCCCAAAGCGGGTCTTTTTTGTACCAAGGCCACCTTGACACAATATAATAGCTTATGTATTGTAAATTCAGAGACTCATCCCGTGAAAAAGCACTTCGAATTAATTGAAAAAGTATTCCCGGCTATCTTTATGGTGGCTGTGTTCTGTTTCGGCTTCGGGCATTCGTTCCTGGTAGATTGGTTCGACAATCGGTCGCTCGCGACGGCGGCCAAGGTCTGGAATCCTCCCCACGCGACCGTGATCGATCAAAAAGAAGAGCACGACCGGCTATACTCCGGCGCGAGCCACTACGAGATCAGAAGCGCGGATGTATTCCAGAAGGCTTTCGGCGACAAGAGAATCCTGGTCTATGCCGATTCCGACAGGGCCTATTACTATGTGCATCAAGGCTCGGTCACGTTTTGGACATATGTGCCGTATGACGTTTCCGTCGGCAGCGTCGTATCAGCGACATACCGCCCCACCGGCTGGGTGACCATCATTGGCTCACCTGAGAGCTTGAAATGGATGATCTCCATCAGCGTCTTCCTGGGCATCCTATGGCTTATCCCGGGCGCTATAGCCCTCTTCATTCTCTCGCTCATATGGATGTGGGCCACCGACACGATCAAAGAAGCGGAGGAGCGACGGGAACATAGCCAGCGGCTCGTTGCCGCAAGCACTTGAGCAGAGTGCCAGAGGTTCGTCCCTCTGGCTTTTTTATTGACAATATCAGAGAGAGGCGTAGTGTGTGCCTAAAGCAGCTTTTCACCATGAACACACCCGATACGCCGCCAGCAGCCAAGCTCCTGGAGGAGCTCCGCATGATCGAATTCAGGCTCAGGGACTATATCAGCGAGGAGAGCCGGCGGAAAAAGCTCGAGAAAGAGCGCGACCGGCTAAAAGCCGAGATCGTCCGTTCGCAGGGCTCCTGAGCCCCCGTCAGCACGCCGCGTTCCCTTTCGGGGATGCGGCTTTTTTCTGCTATAATCTAGCCCATGCCCGAAGAAAAACGCCTGGCCGGCAAGCGCTACGCGATGTATATCATCGGCTTCGTCTTCAACCTGAGCTCCGCCATTCCGACCTACGTCAACTCGACCTTCTTGGCCAAATTCGCCGGGGACAAGCTGGTCGGTATCGTCTATACCGCCAGCTCGATCCTGGCCATAGCCGCCTTTATCGAGATGTCAGGCATGCTGCGCCGCTTCGGAAACTTCAAGACGACCGTCTGCCTGCTCTTTTTGGAGCTGGTGTCGCTCGCGGGCCTGGCCACCGGGCAGAGCGCCCTGGTCATCATCTCGTCCTTCATCCTAAACTTCGTCTCGATCGCCCTCATCAACTTCGCCCTGGACATATTCCTGGAGGAGTTCTCGAGCGACCGGCAGACCGGCAGGATCCGCGGCGCCTTCCTCACGGTCGTGAACAGCGCCTGGCTGGTCTCTCCCCTGCTCGCCTCATGGATCCTGGGCGATAACATCTACGGCAACATGTACGCCGTCTCGGGCATCCTGCTCGTGCCGGTGGTCCTCATGGTCTTCTTTAGCCTGCGCGAGGTCAAAGACCCGGTCTTTGAAAAGCTCTCGTTCTGGAAGAGCTTTGCCGCCGCGTGGGTGGAGCGGGACATCAAGAGCATCCTCTTCATCCAGTTCCTCCTGCAGTTCTTTTACGCCTGGATGATCATCTATACGCCGCTCTATCTGCATACCGTGGCGGGCTTTGACTGGCCGACCATCGGCGTGATATTCACCGCTATGCTGGCCCCCTTCGTCCTCCTGGAAGGGCCGCTCGGCTGGGTGGCGGACAAGGTGGGCGAAAAGACCATCCTCTCGGTCGGATTCGTCATCATGGGAGCATCTACTGGCCTTATCGGCTACGTCACGGACCACAATATCTATATCTGGGCCGCCATCCTCTTTATGACGCGCGTCGGCGCCGCCATGGTGGAGGTCATGGCCGATACGTATTTCTTCAAGAAAGTCGACGCCACGAATTCGAACGTCATCAGCTTTTCGCGTATGGCCCGTCCCACGGCCTATGTCGTCGGGCCGGTCGTCGCCACGCTCCTCTTTACCGTCTTCGATATGAAGGGCCTGTTCATTTTCCTTGGCCTTTTCATGCTCTACGGCCTGCGCTACAGCCTGACGATGCGCGAGGCCCGCTAAGCTGCCGGACGCACAGGCTAGCCCCTCCTAATCTTTCGTATTGTATATGCCGCCCTTCGGTTCGGCGCCAGTGACGGCGTCCTTTGCCTCGAAGACGCGCTCAAGGTAGCCGCGGAGCTTGGCCCGCGTCTCGTCGGTCAATTCCTCAGGGCCGTTCAATTTGACCAAAGCCTGCTGGAAGAGCTTCATGACCAGGGTAAAATAGGCGACCTGAGGAGGCGGCTCTATGCCTGGCGGCAGGTCGCGGAGCATTAGTCTCATACCCCTCTGGATGCTGTATGTTCTCGATTGCGTTCTCATGTTTTTTATTGGCTATTCATATGACACAGGCACGCTGGCGTACTTGCCTCCTCCTACAATGACGTGGTCGATGAGGGAGACGCCCATGATCCGACCCGCGTCGACGAGCTGCTTGGTGATGTCAATGTCAGAGACCGAAGGCGTGACTACGCCTGACGGGTGGTTATGGACCAGGATGACAGCAGAGGCCCCGTATTCCACGGCCGGCTTAAAGACCTCGCGCGGATGGATCAGGTTCGCGTCGAGGGTGCCCATGGAGAGGACCTCGTCATGGACGACGCGATGGTGGTTATTCAGATAGATGCCGCGCAGGTGCTCCTTGGTCAGCTCGTGCATGTCGCGGACATAGGCCGAGACGTCCTTTGCGTTCCTGATCGAGACGTTCCTGCCGCCGGTCTTTTTATAGAACCTGCGGCCCAGCTCGGACGAAGCCACGATCTGGCAGGCTTTGACGAGCGGGATGTCGAGCTCCAGAGAGACCCTCCTGGCGTCGTCGAGCGAGGAAAAGCTCTTTTCGCCATATTCGCGGATGAGGCGCGAGGACATAGAGAGCACGTCCTCCTTGACCGTGCCGGTATTGAGGATGACGGCCACCAGCTCGGCGATCGAGAGCACGCCCGGACCCTGGGAGAGCATCTTTTCCCGCGGCTTGTCGGCCTCGGGAAGGTCGCGCAGCTTGTAGACATATTGGCGCTCGCCCGGAGGCGCGTCCGGCGCCATCAGCCTGTCGAGATTCGGGATCGAATATGTTTTGGTCATGGTTCGCATGCCAAAAGTATAGCAGGCCGGAGATAAAATAATTATAAAGAAAATTTAATAACTTTTTCTCTATCATAGCAAGGCCTTTTGCTTCAAATGGGCCTCTACTTGGCCCTTGTCCGAATCTGCCAACATATGACCGTCTATTTCCAAAGTCGGAGTTTTATGTTGTCCTGAATCGCTTTCCTATATGCCTGTTATATGACTATTTCAAGCCATTCTAGAGGTATTGACAAGACTTATCATTAGAGTTATAATTGCAACAGGGTAAGCACCTCGACGCAAGTAGCGTTGGTGGTTGATAAAGGAAGACGAATCCTCGTCCCCTTTCTCAACCATCAACCCTACAGCTATGAAAAAACGCCTCGCAACGCTAACCTTCATCGTCATCGCCTGCGTCTGCAGCGCGGAGACATCGATCAGCACAGGCGTCTGGAACAAGTATCTCTCGCCAAACGCCGCCATCTTCCACAAGGACCCCGTCCTCCAGACGGTCTACTCGGGGAAGGTCGCGAAAGGCCTGGAGTGGGAGGTCTTTCACTCCATCGGCCTGGACGACTCGAAGCTCTCCTCGAACTGGGGCGACGAGATCGATTGGAACCTTCGCTGGAATTCCCGGTTCGGCCAATCGGACGCCTACGGCCTGCACGCCACCCTCGGCTACTGGGATGTCGTCGACCTGTTCAAATCGACGCCGGCCGATGTCGTCTATACCAACATAGCGATATCGAGATCGCTCGGGAGGAATGTCACGGGGCGATTGAGCCATGACCACTACTTCTCGACGAACGTCCGGCGCTTGATGGGCGGCACCATGACGACGGCAGAGCTGTCGGCCTGGACGCCCGTCGGCGAAAAGATGACGCTCACGTTCGCGCCGCTCGTGGCGCGCGATGACGGAGGATTCGGCTTCGATCCAGCATGGATATTCGGCGCCAGCGCCAATATCTCCTGGCGGATCAAAGACAACCTGTCGATCACCCTGATCAAGGCGAACTGCAAAGTCCCCTTGACCGGCGTGCGCGACGGACGAAAATCTGAGCTGGCGATCGGCATGGGCCTGTCGTTCACGCTCTAGCTCGACGACGCAACGTTTCAAGCGGCACCTCACGGTGCCGCTTTTTCTTGCCTATATCCTTTGACTACAATTTCACGCACTCCAGGCACATGAACATCGGGATCTCGCGGCGGGCCTTGTCTTCGGCCTGCTTGCGGGGGCCTTTCTCGCTCTCCTTGTGAGACATCCACTCCTCGATGCGCAGGATGGCGAAGCCGGCATTGGCGAGCGATTTGGAATAGGCTTGGAGCGGCCGATGGAAGGAATAGGTCACCTCGGCCCGGGCGTGGCCGCCGAAATGGCCGGGATGCATGTCGATGGCCGCCCGGGATTCCGAGACATATTCGTCCACGCGGCGATACTGGACCCCTGCCCGCTCGTCAAAGCCCCAGGCGGTCTTGCCCGGAATGCGGAAGGCTGGGTGGTTGAGGACGACGACGAAGCGGCTCTTGTCGCGGAGGACGCGGGAGGCTTCCTTGAAGGCGTGGCCCATCTTCTCGATATTCTGGATGGCCAGGACGCAGACCGCCGAATCAAAGGACTTGTCTTTGAAGGGGCGCAGGTTGTCCGCCGAGAGCACGTAGAACTCCTGGTTGTGCATGGCGTGGGTGCGGGCGATGTCGATGAGCTCGGGAGCGACGTCGACGCCGGTCACATGGGCGCCCGCCGAGGCCATGGCATGTGAAAAGAAGCCCTGGCCGCAGGCCAGGTCCAGGATCCTGTCGCCCTTTTTCGGGGCCATCAGGCGCATGACGTTCGGCAGGATGACCTGCGACTGATACGAGTCGCCGTCGTTCACGACCTTGTCATACCAGCTCGCTACGCCGCCCCAAGAGGTTTTCATGCCTCTATAGTAGCAGATTATTCAGCCGTCTTTTCCCCTCTGGTGTTCTTTGTGCTCTTTTTGCTCTTAGCATTCTTCGTCCTCTTCGTCATCGTCTTCCGTATACCCTGCCAGTGCCCCTTCATCTCTTCTATAAAGGCCGCCAGCTCCTCGGGCTCGACGTTCTTGAGCTCCCGATACTTCTTGGCCACAGCGTCCACCGCCGTCATGTAGGCCGACTCGCCGACGTCCTGGACTTTTTCGAGCTCTTCGAGAACTTCGCCCTTGGCCTTGAGCATCCAGCCCTTGACCTTGGCGCGGTTCTTGGCCGCGTCCTTATGGCCGTAGAGATAGTACCCGCCGATGGCCGCCGCCGTTATGCTGGCGATGCCCGCGACAATCGCCCCGGCCTTGGATGAGTTATTTTTTGCCATGTCGTATCTTTTTAGTGTTAGCAGCCGCAAAGAAAGTACGAATGAGGTCCATGACATGTTTCCATTTCATGCCCTCGTCTCGCAGGGCGCCGCGCAGCTTGCGCGAATCGGCGACGATTTCCTGCCACTCGGCCTTGGCCCGGTCGGTGATGTCCCGGACGTTGCGCAGGATGCCGATAGCGTAGACGAAGGCGATGACGATGCCGATCATGAATACCACCAGGGTGACGGTCGAGACGAAGAAGAATATGTCCGCATGGATGAATGACGTCGACATAGTGGTCTGGTTATGGCTACGCTCTTAGGATATCACTATTTTTGAAAGGCCACAGGCACGTCCACGTGCTCGTCGCGAGCCGGGTCGCCCGAGGGATTGTCCTTCTCCAGGCGGATGAAGCCCTGGGTCGATGTGCCGCGGGTAAAGGCCACGGTCGCTTTCCACGGCACCAGGCCTTCGACCATCCAGTCGCCCTGGGCTTCGGCGTGCCCTTGGCCCAATACCTTGCCCGCGATGTCGACGATCTGGATCGGGAACGAAGCCTCGAAGTACCACGGGCCGACAGCTTTACCCGAGAGCGACACCGGCGAGGCAATGGCCGCGCCCGAGGTGAGCGAATCGACGCTGACCCGCGGCGCCATGGCAGACGATGTCGACGTCGTCGAAGGGACCGTCGAAGGGACCTCGTCGATATCGGTGTTTCGGTACGGGATATCAAAGGCGAAGAAGCCATAAACGACGATAGCCGCTATGACGAGAAAGATGATGAATTTAGTTTGGTTGGACATAGAAGGAGAGACTAAGAAGACATTAAGATAACGAAAAGAACACGAAGGCTACCAGAAATACGACGGAGAGGGCGATGTTGACGGCTACGCCGACGGCGCTGCCGATCAGGGCCCCGCTGGCGGCTTTCAGGGCTGCTTGGCGGCGCTTCTTGTAATAGAGCTCCGCTACTAATACGCCGGCAAAGAGGCCGATGAAGCTGCCAAAGGCCGGCAGGAGGAAGAGACCGAGGAAGGCTCCGAGCATGCCCCACAGGATCGACTTGGTGTGGGCGCCGCCGTATTTGGCCCCCAGGAGCCCCGCCGTGTGGTCGACGACGACCGACGCCGCGGTGACGCAGAGGAGGATCAGGAGCTGCGTCCCGGTCAGGGTGACGAAGCGGTCATAGAGCGCGTACGCCAGAGCCACTACAAACATATACGAGAGCGCCGGCAGCATGGGCACACAGGCCATGAATACGCCCGGCACCAGGAGCCCGACCGCCACGACGAACGAGATAGTATGCGACATGGTTATGGTGCGCTATGATGACAAGCTATTGCCCGTGCGCTTCCCTATCCGCCCGGAGCGAGACGGCATGGGCCAGGGCCATGAGGACGAAGGCCGAGAGCGCCATCACCGGGATGGTGATATAGCCGAACTCCATGACGTACTTCTCGGCGCACGACACCGAATAGCCCACCGCGCTGCACGGCAGGCTGGCCACCCCGTTCTGGCCCAGATAGTGATAGAGGGCGATGGCCGCGCCGATGGCCGACAGGACCAGCCCATAGAGCCTCATCGAGAGGTCCTTTCTCCACAGGGCGATGCCCATGAGGACGACCTGCGGGTACATGAAGATGCGCTGGAACCAGCACAGCTTGCACGGCGCAAAGCCGATGACGTCGGAATAGATCAGGCTGCCCGCCGTGGCCAGGAGCGAGACGACGAAGCCGAGGAGCAGGGCGCGCTCGCGAAGGAATTTCACGATGGCGCTCGAGCGGACGGCTGGAGAGAAGAGGGCGGCGATCAGGAAGAGGGCCAGCAACTGCGCCACGACCGAGAGGACGCTCCAGACCAGGTTCATGTTCTCTGCGAGAGCCTGCATTAGCGTGAGTCTTTAGCGAGCGGGCAACCGGTAAAGGAGGCGAGCTCCGCCAGGGTCAGGGCGCCCGTCTTTCGGGTCGTCGTGGCCGCGCCGGTGCGGCTCTTGAAATCCCAGGTCGGATAGCTCTCGATCTTGTTCGCCGCGCAATCGCCCAACTGGTTCTGGCCTCCGGGATCAGAGCATTCGTGATACGGCAGGAGCGCAGCCGACTTGCCGAAGAGAGCCTTCTGCTCCTTGCAGTGGGGGCACCACCAGGCGCCCCAGAACGTGGCGCCGCTATCCTTGATGCAGGTGGCGAAAGTGTCGTACTGTCCCGGTCCCGACGCATACCACGCCATGCCGCCGATGATGGCGGCCAGGATAACGGCGAACACGACCCACGAGAGATATTGTTTCATATGTGTATGTACGAAGTATACCAGAGCCCTATGGCTTGACCGCTCCGCTCTTGTCCTGGCCATCCTTGACCAGCCTGCCGTAGATGGCGAAGAGAGCCGCCATCGCGACCACGACGAAGACCAGGGCGTTCACGGCGTCCAGTCCCAGGACCCAGTTCAAGGTCAATCCTGTCTTTTTATCAAGCCACGACGGGTTGAGCATAAAGGACAGCGTATTAAGGACATCAAGGACACTGGCCACAGAAAGAACGGCCAGGCCCCTCATGAAGGCAGCGTAAGCCTCGTAGGATTTGATGTCCTTTTTGAATGTCCCTTGGAGAGTGAAGACGAGGCCCAGGATCAGGAGCAGCAGGATGAGCAGCTGGTACAGCGGTATGGTCCGCAAAGCGTCGAATATGCGGCCTGTAAAGGCCCCGAATACGCCCGCTATATTGCTCGACGTGCTCGTCGCCTGACCTATAGCGCCATCGAACTGGCCCGAATTGTCAGGCTGCGGCTTGTCAAGGACACTGCCATCAAGGATGTCCTTTACGGACTCGTTGCCGGCATAGTCAGGATGGTCGCCGCAGTATATGCGGTTGATCTTCTCGGACGTCGTTATATAGACGATGCCTGTCGGCTCGCTGACGCCCCATGGCGCCAGGACGTCGGCCGTGTATTTGACCTGGAAGGCCTTTACCGCCGATTCCGTGGCCGCGTCGAAGTCGCCGCTGACCGTCAGGCCGGCGCCCTCATAGGTATTCAGGAAATATTGGAGCTTGCGCACCTCGTTCGGGTCGTTGTCGGCGCCCATCCTGAGGAAGCGGGTTATGAAATTGACCGAAGGGCAGACCAGCGCAGGGCGCGTAGGGCCCGAAACGGCAGGAGGCTGGTCACCGCCCTGGTTCTGGGAATCGATATAGATCCAGACGTCGTTCGGCACAGTCGAGGAAGAGCCTGTGGACACGGTCGAGCCGGCAGGGCAGTTATAGCCGAAGCACGGCCCGTTGTAGGTGCCGCCTCCCCCGCCAGAAGAGCCGCCGCTCGAGCCGCCGTTGCCGCCCGAGCTCGTTCCGCCCGTCGCCGGAGCCGACTCGTTGTCGAAGTTCACGAGCGAGACGACCTGGGCAGGTATGCCGTTCCAGTTGATGTCGACGCTCGACGAAGGGCCGACCGTGACCGTATACGAAATATTGCCGTCGGCGATGCTGTCGTCGACGCCCGTGACGACGATGTTCTGCGGCACGTTCCAGTTAGAAGGAGTGAACGTCAGCGAAGAAGCGCCGACCGTTCCTTCAGTGGTATCCGAGCTGACGACGCCCAGCGTGACGTCGGCGAGCGGCGCCGAGTTCAGGACTACCGCAAAAGTCGCCGTCGAGCCGTTCTCGCTCGTCGAGCCGCTCGTTGCATTGATGCTGAAGCTGCCCAGAGCGACGTTGGCGCAGTTCGCCGCCACGATGACGCTCTTGGTATCCATGATCGCGCCGTTCACGCGCAGGCGCAGCGTATAGGTGCCCGTATATGTGGCCGGCTCATTGCTGTGGAAAGTATACGTGCCAGGCTGCGACCATGACGTCGTCTGAGCCGGCGCATTGGTGTCCTGGCCGAACACGCCGTCGCCGTTGGTGTCCTTTTC
>DASTLR010000016.1:0-32715 GCA_035714745.1 Minisyncoccota bacterium
CGGGATTTTGGGACGGCACCCCTCCAACGGCGGAGAGGGGTGCGAGACGTGCTAAAATGAACTCCAACGCGCGGCTCGGCGGGTTTTCACGGCGACGAGTGTCTTTGAAAGAAGGTTCGAGCCGCGTTAAAGACATGCGCAAAAACAAAAAAGCGAGCTTCGGCTCGGCTTTTTTGTTTTCTGCGGCTAGAGGAAGGGAGATGAGAAGGGCGGAGGCGCGACGGCGCCGAGCCGGGGTCGCGGGGCCGGCCAGCAGGCCGGAACCCGTGACCGAATCTCCCCCTCTCCGCCAAGAGAATTAAGTATCGGAGCGACCCAGTATCTGTCTCCACAGGAAATCGAATAGGGGCTATAATTGCAGTATGAAAAAAACACAAGGAGGATTTGCCCTCCAATTGCTAGTGACGATCGTGGCGATTTTAATTGTTGTCGGTGGTGCATATTATCTTGCACAGCGAAAGGGTGAAAAGAGTAATTCTGCTCTGGAGAGTACATCAATAAACTCTGATCAGGTTTCGGACCAGAACAAAGTCATAGATCCACTATATACATTCTCACTGCCGAGTGGATGGCAAGCGGGGCCAAGAGGTGGTGCGCAGACGGTCACTGGTGATGGATTGGTTGCTGTTTATCCAGGAAGCGGGTCTATTTTTACTGGTGTTACAACTTTGGACCAGCAGAGCATAGATGCGGAGAAAGCAATGCTAGCAAAAAGCAATCCTGGTTCCACAATTAACAGCGAATTCACTACGGTTGGCGGAGAGAAAGCTGTCATAGTTTCTTTCCAGGGCAGTCAGGATGGCAAGACTTTCTTCTGGTCTTCTACTCTGCTTATGCATGATGGGATTTTGTATACAATCGTATTCAATTCAACTGGCTCAATGTCACGTGCAACTGCAGATTTCCAAAAGATTATTCACAGCTTCAAATTCACTTCATCCTCCACTATATCGAACGCGTCTCCGAATGACCCAGCGATATACTCGGTTGTGCCCGCTTCCGGTCCAGTTGGTACGGCAATCAACATTGAGGGTAAAAACTTAAATGGCTTTGAAGGTGATTTGGCGGTTATATTTGAGCGTTCCGATGGCAAGAAAGTTACTCTTTATGACGATGCAAAATATCCAAAAACTGGGGGAAATCTCATAAACGTAACCGTCAAGGAGCCATGTCAGCCTGGTCAAACAGTTTACGGTCGTTATTCAGGAAACTCTTCCGTTTGCGATTATGTCGCTCTTACACCAGGTGTATATAAGGTCTACGCAAGACCTTATAGCACAAGCTCGAACATAATGACTTTTACGATTACAAAGTAAGTAGCCCCGACCCACGTACCTCATTTCCGCCTGCCGAAAGATGCTATTATGCCCTTACGGGGCTTGGCCTCACGGGTACTTAACCCAACTGGCCCGCAAAAACAAAAAAGCGAGCTTCGGCTCGGCTTTTTTGTTTTTGCGGCTAGAGGAAGGGAGATGAGAAAGGCGCAGGCGCGACGGCGCCGAGCCGGGGTCGCGGGACCGGCCAGCAGGCCGGAACCCGTGACCGAATCTCCCCCTCTCCGCAGTTAGAGATAGATCTGTCGCTTGTATAAAAAATACTCCGTCATGAGACGGAGTATGAAAGCTGGCAAGAACGATCTAGTTCCAGGGCACGAGGGGATTCTGGGTGAAATACTCTTCGCGCCCATGGACACCCGATGACACGATCCGAAGAAACTGGCGCTGGAAGTCGCGCGCGACCGGGAGGCTCTCGTGGGGAGTCAGGATCCCGATCTCGTGCACTTCGCCCGCCTTCATGATGACAGCGTCGTCATACGGATACTGGTCGGCCGCGTGACCGATGTCTCCGTCGAAGGACGTGTTCTCGTGCTCGGCATCCCAGACGGCACAGCTGTCATCCAGGTTGTTGGCGAGCAGGATACGAACGTCACGATCGAGGGTAACGCGCTTCTTGCTACCCCATCCCCACTGGAAGCCGCCGAGAACGGGATGCTTCCCGGCTTCCGTGTGGAGCGCTCGCGCGTGCTGGGCGCGCGCCCCGCGATGGGGCCTGCCTTGGACGGCAAGGGACTCGTCGATCGTGAGGAAACCGAGATCGCCTTTCTTGAGGAAGACGCTCTTGATCACCTCGCCGTAGACGCTGTAGATGTCCGGGACCGACGAAGGATCTCCTTGGATGTAGGGCATCATCAAACAGCGGACTCCCGAGAATTTGGGGAACGCGATTACTTGGCCTGTGTTCAGGGTATGCGGCTTATGCATGGCCCTCGCCTCGCGACGCGGTCGCGAAGCAGGGGCCATGTATAAGTCCTTAAATATTTGAAGAACTAATGCAGAAAGTAACATTATGTATTGCAAAAGTCAATGTAACCGTAATGGTTCAATAGCTTGGAATCACCCCAGTGATTTAGGCTTCTGCGTTATCCCCTTGGGCGTCGGGCGAAAAGGTATACAATCTCATCATTACCCGTCAGCCTAACGCGCATCGCGCATAACACTATGGATACGACAATCTTTCTCGCTCGGGTCTGGGGACCGATCATCCTGGCGGTGGGGATCGGGATCTTTGCCAGCCGCAGCTATTACGCAAAGGTCTACCGCGACTTGGAGAAGGACGCCTTGGCGGCGCTGCTCTTTGGCATCGTCGCCATGGCCGCCGGCATCGTCCAGATACTCGTCCATGACTCCTGGTCCTCGTTTCCCCAGGGCCTCGTCAGCTTCCTGGGATGGGCGCTCCTGGCCAAAGGCATCGCCTTCGTCGTCGCGCCAAAGCTCGTCGACAGGTCGGGCGACTATTGGGCCGGCAAGGGCCTCATCCCTGTGGCAGGCCTGCTGACGCTCGTTGGCGGAGCCTATCTGTGCTGGTTCGCATACCTGGCCTAGGCAAAGGACGCAGATGCCCTACCGCGCCGTCAGCGCAAAGATCCGGGAATACGAGAGACCCAAGAGAAGGGCCCTCTCGAGCAGGTTCCCCGCGCTCGTCCCGCCGGCAGTGGCATTCAAGCGGACTGTGCGCGCGATCAAAAACGAGCTGTCGCTGCCCCGCCTGGAGCGCCGGCCGTATCTCCCTTGCGTGGTGGCCCGCCACTCGAGCCCCCTCTTCCGCAAGCTCGGCGACAGCGACATGAGCCTGCAGCGGAACAAGGTGACCAACCTCCGGATCGCCCTCGAGCGCCTGAACGGCCTGGTCATCCCTCCCGGCCAGACGTTCTCGTTCTGGCGGGCTGTGGGAGGCGTAAGCAAACGGAAGGGCTACGTCGAAGGCATGCTCCTCTCGAACGGCAAGGTCTCGCGCGGCGTCGGCGGCGGCCTCTGCCAGCTCTCTAACTTCCTGATGTGGATATTCCTGCATGCCGACATAGAGATCGTCGAGAGGCACCACCATTCGGTCGACGCGTTCCCGGATTCGGGCAGGACCCTGCCCTTTGGCAGCGGCGCCACGGTCTTCAGCAATTACCTGGACCTGCAGG
Organism: Minisyncoccota bacterium; assembly: GCA_035714745.1. Classification (GTDB taxonomy): domain Bacteria; phylum Patescibacteriota; class Minisyncoccia; order Phycocordibacterales; family UBA6065; genus UBA6065. Next base: position 3,470 of record DASTLR010000016.1, read on the forward strand.
TGCGCAACGCCTCGCCGCGTCCGCTCCAGCTCAAGCTCTGGCTGACGGACGCCTTCCTGAAAGGCCAGCTCCTCTCCGACGCGCCGGCCGAACGGAAGTACCACGTGACCGAAAGGAACCACTGCTTCGTCAATCGCGGCGGCCGCTTCTTCCGCTATAACGAGATCCACCGGCAGGCGCGCCGAGGCGGCCAGGCCCTGGGCGAAGAGAAGGTCTTCGTCAATTTCGCCCCGGTCGCCTACCCCGTGAGCGAAGGAGAGCTTAGGGAAAAGGGACTTCATGTCCTGAGCCAGCCTGCGCTATACTAGGCGCATGAAAAGAATAGCTTTCGCTCTGATCGCAGCGGCGGCCCTGGCCCAGGGACTGGACCCCGCCGCGGCCCACGCCTCCTGTACGGCCCTCTCATCAGACTTGGCGCGCGGGTCGGCCAACCCGAGCGGCCAAGTGTTGGCACTGCAGAACTTCCTCTCCTCCACGAGCTATCTGGCCGTCGCGCCCAACGGCGTCTTTGGCCCTGCCACCCTGGCGGCGGTAAAGGCCTTCCAGTCGGCGAACGGCATCAGCGCTACGGGAACGGTCGGCCCTATAACCCGCCTGGCCATCCAGATACGTTCGTGCTCGTCCGCACCTGACCAGGCGAATAGCCAGTCGACTCAGGCCCAGACGCCTGCCGCGAACGTCGGCCAGGGCGCCCTGATCACCGCCCTTTCGCCCGCGGCCGGAGAATCGCTCGCTCTGGGCTCGACGGCCACCATCAGATGGACCGGGCCGGCCGGGACGATCTATAACGTCATCCTGGAGGACGCTTCGAGCACCAGGATGGGCTTCCTCGTCTCGGGCACGCGGGCAACGTCCTATGACTGGACCGTGGGCGACCTCTATTCCAACGGTTCGACCGTCAAGGCGCCGCCCGGCGTCTATCGCGTGCGCGCAGAGGATGCCGGCCAGGGCCCTCAGTCGAGCGACAGGCTCTCGGGAGCCTTCACCGTCGCAGCCCCGCCCCTGACCATCGCGAACATCCTGCCGCAGTCCGGCAGGGCGGCCCCCAATGCGTCTGTGGTCCTCTATGGCAGCGGCTTCACCCAGTCGACGCTCATCGACTTCTACGGCTATGGCCAGATCGCTCCCCTCTTTGTCTCGCCCGACGGCAGGGCCCTGGTCTTTACCGTGCCGAGCGGCTCCTATACCGGTCCGCATACTTTCACGGCGGTCAATTCGTATGACTCATCGAGCTATACGACCCGGAGCGCCGAGGCTCAGATAACGGTCATCAGATAACCATCATGAGAGGATTCATACACTTCATCAGGACCCAGGGCGTGGCGGGCTTCGCCACAGGCTTCATCCTGGGCAAGGCCACGTCAGACCTGGTCGGCTCGCTGGTCAACGACGTCATCAACCCCATCATCGGATTAGCCTTTAGCCGCTTCACCGACCTCTCAAAGCTGGCCGTGACCATCCACGGCTCGACAATCGGCTACGGCAAATTCATCTCGCTCCTCATAAATTTCATCATCCTGGCCGCTGTCGTCTACTTCGTCATCAAGAGGCTCGCCGCCCGGCTCGACCAGCCAAAAGACGGGCCTGTGCCCGGCACCCAGAAATAGGCTTGAAAAAGGGCGCCGTTCGTGTAAAGTAATGCATACATGCGCGGTTAGCTCAGTTGGTAGAGCATCTCATTGACGTTGAGAGGGTCATAGGTTCAAGTCCTATACCGCGCACCACATGACAACCACTGGCGGCATACGCGTCCTCGGCATCGAGACGTCGTGCGACGAGACGGCGGCAAGCCTCATATCGGTGGACGGCGCCACGCGCAGGGTGACCATCCTCGGCAACGCCGTCCATTCCCAGATCGACATGCACGCGCCCCACGGCGGCGTCTTTCCCATGCTGGCCAAGCGAGAGCACCAGGCTAATCTAGTGCCCGTGCTAGAGAAGGTCTTTGCAGAGGCGTCGATCAAGGGCGAAGCATTGGGTGGCGCCGTCCTGGCGAAAAAGAAGGTCCTCTTTGACGAGATCTTCGCCCGCGAGCCCGAGCTTCGCGCGCGCTTCGAAGAGGCCATTCCGGCCCTGCCCCGGCCCGACGCGGATTTCATCGCCGTGACCTATGGCCCCGGCCTGGAGCCGGCCCTGTGGGTTGGCGTGGCCTTTGCCCGGGCCCTGGCCGCAGCCTGGGACGTGCCCCTGGTACCCTGCAACCACATGGAGGGACATATCGTCGCCGGGCTCATCAAGCCTGACCTAACGGCGCCGGGCGTCTATGACGGCGCGGGAGCAAGCTTCCCCGCCCTGTCGCTTTTGATCTCGGGCGGCCACACCCAGATCGTCCTTGCCGAAAAGGTCGGCTCATACAAGGTCGTCGGCGAGACGCGCGACGACGCCATCGGCGAATGCTTCGACAAGGTCGCGCGCATGCTCGGCCTGCAGTACCCGGGCGGGCCAAAAGTATCCAAGCTCGCGGCAGAGGCCCGGGCCAAGGGCCTGCAGAGCCCCGAGCCCCTGCCCCGGCCCATGATCGATAGCAAGGACCTGGATTTCTCCTTTTCCGGCCTGAAAACCGCCGTGCTCTATCTTTTAAAAAAGCTCGAGTCGGAGAAGCGGCCGCTCGTCGACGACATCCGCGCCGGCATCTGCCGCGAGGCGGAGGACGCCGTGACCGAGGTAGTCGTGGCGAAGATGCGCGCCGCCATAGAACGATTCGCCGTGCAGTCGATCGTCGTAGGCGGCGGAGTCATCGCCAACAGTCATATCCGCGCAGCCCTCGAAGCCCTGGCCGCGGAGTGCTCTATCGGCATATTCCTGCCCCAGACCGACCATGCCACCGACAACGGCTTCATGATCGCCCTGGCCGGCTATTTCAACCGGGCAAAGGCCCAGAGCGCCGAGGCGCCGCTGAGAGCCGTTGGCAACCTGCCTATCGGCCCGCGCGCTTGATTTCGCGCTTCAAAAGAATATACTTACCCCATGTCTGCGAGCTTCGGCTCTATCGGCATTCAGCTGATGGCAGACATGCTAAAGAACCCCGCTCCGCGGGATTTTTTAGTAGTCGAATATGCTGAAAAAGTGCTTTTCGGCCGTCGAGCGCTCTTTCCTGACCACCACTTTTATCTTGATACCATCTACAATCCCTATGACTGACCAGAATGCGCTCCCGTCCCTCGAAAATCAGCGTCGAGAGAACCAATAACCGATCTTTCGCTCTGAATGACGTCTTTGACGTAGGCGAGCAGGCGCAATCTCCTTATACGATCCGACACCGTCCTTCGTTTTCTGCCTTTTCTCAAGAGGTGATTCCACCCATCATGCGTAAAATACACCAGAGAGCCCAAAGCAGGGCAAAACACCTTTCCTAGCGAAGCATACAGTCCTTTTGCTGACCGCTCTATGCATATTTCTCTCTTGTCCGACATGCGCCCGATGATAGCAATCGCGAGCTCAATCTTTCATAAAGTTTTCCTCAAATTTCTTTCAAATCAGGGCTTATTTTGCTATGATTTTCATACTATGGACCCAAAACCAGCCTACATACCGCCCGATATCCCGGCCAAATTCCTCAAGCCCTACAGCCCTGCCGAGGTAGAGCCAAAGGTCTACGAAAAGTGGGTCTCTGACGGCTTCTTCAAGCCCGAGACCTGCGTGGAAAAGGGTATGACCAAGGCCGACGCGCCGGTCTTCTCTATCGTCCAGCCGCCGCCGAACGTCACCGGCACCCTCCACATGGGCCACGCCCTGGCCACGACCCTGGAGGACATCATGACGCGCTATCATCGCATGCGCGGCTTCCGCACGCTCTGGCTGCCGGGAACCGACCACGCCGCCATCGCCACCCAGTCAAAGGTCGAAGGCATCATCTACAAGGAAGAGGGCAAGCGCCGCCAGGACCTGGGCCGCGAGGAGCTCCTCAAGCGCATCGAGAAGTTCGCTCAGGACAGCCACGACACCATCGTCAACCAGGTCAAGAAGCTGGGGGCCTCGGTCGATTGGTCGCGCGAGGCCTTTACCCTGGACGAAAAGAGGAATCTGGCCGTGCGCACGGCCTTCAAGCAGATGTACGACGACGGCCTGATCTACCGCGGCTATCGCATCGTCAATTGGGACCCAAAGGGCCAGACGACCATCTCGGACGACGAGATCGTCTATACCGAGGGCCAGGGCCAGCTCTATACGTTTAAATATTCAAAGGACTTCCCTATCTCTATCGCCACCACTCGTCCCGAGACCAAGGTCGGCGACACCGGCGTGGCCGTCCATCCCGATGACGCCCGCTACAAGCAGTACATCGGCAAGGAGTACGCCGTCGATTTCGCCGGAACGCAGATAAAGGTCAAGGTCGTCGGCGACGAGGCGGTCGACCCAGCCTTTGGCACGGGCGCCGTCGGCGTGACGCCCGCCCATAGCCATGTCGACTGGGACATCGCCCAGCGCCATAACTTGCCGATCGTGCCCGTCATCAACGAATATGCCAAGATGTCGGTCGACTCGCCTCTTTTGAAGGATAAAAAAGTGGCGGAGGCGCGCGCCGCCGTGGTCGAATGGCTGACCGCGCAAGGCTTGCTCGAAAAAACCGAGACCATCCCCCAGAACCTGGCCACCGCCGAGCGCACCGGCGGCGTCGTCGAGCCCCTGCCAAAGCTGCAGTGGTTCATCGACGTGAACAAGAAGGTCGCCTCGCGCGGCGACAGATCGTTCAAGGACCTGATGCTCGCCGTCATCACGGACAAGAGGGTCGCGATGCTGCCAGAGCACTTCGAGCGCATCTACACCCACTGGATAACCAACCTGCACGACTGGTGCATCTCGCGCCAGATCTGGTACGGGCACCGCGTCCCTGTCTGGTACAAGGGCGACGACAAGGCGCCCGAGGTATACGTAGGCGTGACAGCGCCCGCCGGAGACGGCTGGAAGCAGGACGAGGACACCCTCGACACCTGGTTCTCCTCGGGCCTCTGGACCTTCTCTACCCTGGGCTGGCCGGAACAGACTTCCGACCTGGCTACCTACCATCCGACGAGCATCCTGGAGACCGGCTACGACATCCTGCCCTTCTGGGTGGCCCGCATGATCCTGATGTCCACGTACCTTTTGGGCGTGGCTCCCTTCAAGACCGTCTATCTGCACGGTCTGATGAGGAATGCCGACGGCTCGAAGATGTCCAAGTCGAAAGGCGCCATCGATCCTCTGGAGATGTGCGCCAAATACGGCACCGACGCCCTGCGCATGTCGGTTATCGTCGGTGTCGGCCCCGGCTCGGATACCAAGATGTCCGAGGACAAGATCCGCGCCTACAAGAATTTCGCCAACAAGCTCTGGAACATCGCCCGCTTCATCCTCACCGTTTCCGAGAAAGAGAGCCTCGACCCAACCTTCTCGGCCTTTTCCGCCGACGATAAAAAGCTCATGGACGAATTCCAGGCCCTGCTTGCCGAAGTGACAAAGGAGATGGACGAATGCAAGTACTACCTGGTGGCCGAGAAGCTCTACGCCTACGGCTGGCACGAGTTCGCCGACATCATCCTGGAAGAGTCTAAGGAGATCATGGCCAAGGGCTCGGAGGCCGACAAAAAGTCGCGCAAGCAGCTCCTCCTCCGCGTCCTCACGGGCCTGCTCAAAGCCCTGCATCCGTTCGCGCCCTTCGTCACCGAGGAGATCTGGGCCGATATGCCGGTGCCGAACAAACGCCCCCTTATCGTGGAAACATGGCCGAGCTAACACTCCCCAGCCCTCTTTACGCCTTGATCTACGCCTCGCTGGGCGGCATCCTGCCCGCGCTCTTCTGGCTGTGGTTCTGGATCCAGGAGGACAAGCTCCACCCCGAGCCCCGCAAGCGCATCCTTTTGACCTTTTGGGCGGGCATGGCTGCCGTCCCCCTGGTCTATCCCCTGGAGAGATGGGCGGTGGGCCACTTCGGCATGGGCACGGCGACGCTCGTGGCCTGGGCCTTCATCGAGGAAAGCGCCAAGCTGGTCATGGCCTGGTTCTTTGCCCTGCGGACCCGCGACTATGACGAGCCGATCGACGCGCCCGAGTACCTCATAACCGTGGCCCTGGGCTTTGCCGCTCTCGAGAACACTATCTTCATCCTAGGGCCTCTTTTGGACGGCCATGGCCTGGACGGACTGGCCACCGGCAACATGCGCTTCATCGGTGCGAGCCTTTTGCACGTAGTATCGTCGGCCGTCCTGGGCTACTGCATCGGCCGCGAGTTCAAGCAGAGCCCCGTGGCCCAAGACCTCTGGCGCTTCCTGGGCCTGGGCATCGCCGTCGCGTTGCACGCGGTCTTTAACGCGTTTATACTATACGATAACGGAAGCCGGACTTTTCTCGTCTTTGGATGCGTCTGGGCCGCCGTCATCGGAGTGCTCCTTCTCCTTGAAAAGCTGAAGAAACAAACATAACATGCAACCATCAAAAAAATCCTTCTTTGAACGACTGACCGGCACCGTCAAGCTCGACGAGCAGGGCGAAGCCGAGGCCGAGCTCGAAGCGGAGCCGCGCGGCATCATGGAGGAGTCAGAGGAAGAGGGCCAGCTGACCGTCGACGTCTTCCAGACGCCCGACGAGATCGTCATCAAGACCATGGTGGCCGGCGTGCGCCCCGAGGACCTGGACATCAACATCACCCGCGACATGGTGACGGTCAAAGGCAAGCGCGAGGAGACGGCCGAGATCCGCGACCACGACTATTTCCACAAAGAGCTCTACTGGGGATCGTTCTCCCGCACCGTCATGCTCCCCGAGGAGATCGAGGTCGAAGAGGCCGAGGCCATCGAGCGCCACGGGCTCCTGACCATCAAGCTGCCAAAGGTGGACAAGTCGAAGCAGAACAAATTGCGCGTTAAATCAGTCTAGAAACAGCAAAGCTCCTTTTGAAGGGACTTTGGAGGCGCGACGGCGCCGAAACGAGGAAATTTCGTCCATCGAAATTTCCGTTCCCTTCAAAAGGAGCTTTGCTGTTTTGGTGCTTGGACCCAGGCTCGAACTGGGGACCCCTTCCTCTTCAGGGAAGTGCTCTACCAACTGAGCTATCCAAGCGCGAAATTACTTTAACTTTTTTGTTTCTTGTTAGCAAGTAATCCTTGAGGCCTAGTTATAAAGGCTCTCGATGCTGCCCACCGAGTCCTTGAGGGAGTTTATGTAAGGCTGAATAAACCAGAACGCGCCGACAGAGATGCCGATGATCACGAGCCAGTAGAGCAGCCGAAAAATCATGCTAGCTCGCTGGGATCTCTGGATGCCGCGCAGGATCCGGGCGTTCTCTTCGACGAGCTCGCGGGTCTCCATCAATGCGCGGCGTTCTTCAGGAGTCATGGACCAAGTATACCCAAAGCCGTGCAGGATGAAAACACCCCCTAATCAGGCAATCGATCGATCGCAAGGATTGAAAAATCTTCCCTGGATACACAAGAAAAGCGAGCTAGAAAACTATACGAATCTCCCGAATTCATAAAGCGGACTTTGTAGTATGCAAGGAAAGGGATATCGCGATTCCGGACAGAGACGGCAAAAGGTTCTGGTGCGCGCATAAATGCCGCACCGAGCGCCTTTGGGTCTATGTTCTGGGCATAGCCGGCGTATCGCGCGGGATCAGGATCGGAAAGAAGGGTCCGAACGATCGAGACACCCCTATACGACGCACAAAACTGTCCGCCCACCCAAGGGTATATAGCAAGGATGAAGACGCACGCGAGCGCGCAATATAAGAGAATTTTTCTTATCATGCGCTTTAATCAGTTACCGTAAGCGTGCCCACGCTTCTACCGTCCCCTTTTCGCCCCGCCAACATTAGCTTGCAGAGCGCATCCCAGTTTCCCGTTTCGGTCATAGTGATGCAGCCGAGAGAATGCTTGCCTGTATGCACATATCTGTCGCCCTGATGGCCAATACGGAACCAGACGATGGAGTAATCGGAATTGTATCCGTAGATATGTCCGCTTCTATGAGGGTGATCCGGTATTTCGATATCGTATATGCCTTTTACCCAAGGCGACCTCGCATCGTCCGTCGTCTCGTATGTCTTTTGATCGACTGTGAGCTTTTTCTTTGAAATCGAGTAGACGGCTTGGACAGAGCCTGCTTGAGGATCCTGTACAAGCAAGGCCGATGACGCATCCCTATCGGCGGTATTCGAAAGCAATTGGCCGATATAAGGCCCTTCCAAGGGGACTATGTATTGTCGTCCTTTTTTCAGAGCATCCAGCCGGACTTTTGTATATGCGACTACGCTGATCTGCTCCTTTGTTGATCCTACATAGCATTTAAACCAGCCATCATGGATAAGAGGGATATATCGGATCGGCAACGACGCAGATACGGCAAATGACAAGGTGAATCTTGCCAAAGCGCCTCCCGAAAGAGCGCCGCGCGATTCTCGGACCTCGATTTTGCACGTCTCGATCCGCTCCGATTCCTCGAGCGAGCCAGCTTTCACTTCCAAAGAACCGCTACCGACATCCTGGAATATAATATCCCGCTCGACCACTTTGATATCGAGAATAAGCGCATCCGACCGCTCTACCGCCAGAGCGCAGACTTCTGCGTCTACCTTTGCTTCCGTTCCGTGCTTTATCTGCTTATTGAGCGAAAAAACGCCTTCCCGATGGTTGATCTCGATGCGGATATCGTCTCCGATCGATTCACCCTCATATCGTATGCCCACAAGCCTCACGCGCGCGATTTTTGACACAACGTTTGTAGTTATATGCCTAATAAACCTCCAAAAAGAATCTCAATGAGGCCAAGTGATTAGGCTTAGTATACGCTAGAATCTTTCCCCGCCTAATACAGATTTCCGCCGCTTTTACAGGTGCCCTCGCCAGGAATCGGACCTGGATCAACACGTTAGGAGTGTGCTATTCTATCCATTGAACTACGAGGGCCTTTGGAATTTTCCGACTTTATGAAATCTATCATACTCATGATGAGTTTGAAATACGACCCTCCCTTTGCGACATGCACCCGACACATCCCATGAGTCAGTTTTCTCTTACCTGTCGATTGAACGATTTCGAACCAACCGACCTGGCTCATCTCCAATCCTAGATAATCGCTCCAAAATCTAGCTATCTTATTCCTGTCCATATCAGAGAATATCCTGAAGTTGAGCTTAATATCCTTTTTCTTCACTCCAATGACATAGAGGCCATGGAGATATGACTGGACGAGGTCAGGATCCCCATTGATAAAGTCGAAAGCCTTCTTAGTTCCTTCACCCCAATAGAGACCTGCCATGATAAGAAGCCTATCTCTATCTGAAAGCTTACCGATCATGCTTTCAGCTTGAGATTTAGCACCGAGCCATCTCTTTTTTGCCCTTTCGGTACCCCATCCCCTTTTAAGATCTAAGATCTCTTTGTATTCTGGTAGGGCTTCGATGTCTTGTATATATTTAAAAATAGTAGAAGACGAATAGCCGGTCTTTTCTTTTATCTCATACAAAGAATGACCTGTTTGCCGCAACAGTACTATATTCAATATCTGGTCTTTTGATAAAGACTGCTTTGGATGATTCGTACTATTTTATAGCCAAAAGCTGCCTGAGGACCTTTTCATCGAAGCCGACGACGATGTCGCCCGCGACGTCGATGACCGGCACGCCCATCTGACCGCTCTTCTCGAGCATCTCTGCCCTCTTGGCCTGGTCGGCAGCCACATTATATTCCGTGTAGGCGATGTTGTTCTTCTTGAAGAAATCCTTTGCGGCGGCGCAATACGTACAGACAGGGGTCGAATATATCTCTACTTTTTTCATATGCTTGTATGAGTTGCTGCGTAAGTATACCTGATTTATTTCCAAGTTTCCTCCTGAAGGGTCTTTTTCACCACTGTCGCGCACCATACATAGAAATTGCCTGAACCAGACTGCTCGCCTTGATCCCAGCACACCAAGGTATCGCCGACATACGCCTCGGCAGCATCCGCGCCTGTATCATATCTATTACCCAATGAGCGCAAAAGATAAGGGCCGATCTCAGAAACTGAACCAACTTTATAATCATAGTTAAGGTCAAATATCTGACCCGTATCAATTGCATACGATTTCTCGCCGATACGTCCGCCTAAGTAGGCAGTGCTATGTTTTCCAGTCCTTGGAACGATCTCGCCGCTCAGCTTGAGCTCTTTTTTCATAGTTTCCAAAAAGACGACGGGTGCGTCTTTCTTCTTCGAATTCCAATTCGCCGACACCATAACGGCGGCCAAGATCAGCAGGACCACGACGACAATAATGCTCTTTTTCATGACGCTTATGATATCACGAATGGAGCCGTGGGCTTATATACACGACTAAGACAAGTCTATTGTGCGAGATGCGAGAATCGAACTCGCGCCGGATGCTTGGGAAGCACCAGTTCTACCACTAAACTAATCTCGCGTGGAATCTGACGGGCCGAAAAGCCGCGCCCAAAAGCCCTGCGGCTGGGCAGGCGCCGCGGCGGGCGCCTTTTCCGCCCCCACCAGGACGACCATCTTCTCGCCCGGCTTGACCAGGCCGAAGCGGTCGCGGATCTCCTTTTCCCTGCCCTCTGGGGTGCTCAGGGACTGTATGGACGCATCGAGCGCGTCCTCGCGGGCCTGCAGGGCGGCCGCCTCGCTACGCATGCGCAGTGCCAGATCCTTGCTCTTTTCGTATTTCTCGGCCACTCCCCAGACGCCGCGGGCGACAAGGACGAGCACGACCGCCAAAGCCGCCAAAGCGTAGCGCGAATGGAGGAGCTTCCTCATGCGGCGGCGTTCCTGGAATTCTCTCATGATATGATTATAGTATGCTCATAAACCCGAATCACCGCAAGAAGCTGAATATCGTCTGGGGAATCGTCGTGGTCGTCATCGCCGCCTCCATGGTACTCATGTCCATGCCTTCCCTCTTTCGCTAGCCAAGCGCCGTCCGCACGACTCTCTAGGCCAGGAGCGCCGCATATTCCCGAGCCAGCCCTTCCGCCAGGATAGGGTCTTTGGCCCCTGCAGTTATCCGCAGGATCGGTTCGGTGTTCGAAGGGCGCAGATTGACCCAGGCATCCCCGAAATCGAGGGTCAGGCCGTCACCGTAGGTCGCTTCGACCGGCTTTTCCAGGCGCGAGAGCCTCTCTTTGACGGCGGCAATGGCTGCGCCCAGCTCCTTGTCGAATTCCGCCTTGATCGATACGACTGAATGGCAGGCATAGCGCGAAAAGAGAGCGGACACAGGCTCTGGCCGGCGTGATATCAGGTCGATCATGGCCATGAGGGCGTATTCGGCCGAATCCGCGCCAAAGAAATCCCGGAAATAGTAATGACCCGAGAATTCCGCGCCCACGGCGGCGGCGTTCTCGCGCAAAGCCTTGTTCAGATAATACCTGCCGACGCGCGAACAGGTCAGGGCCGTGCGGAAAAAGGGGTCGATGTGCGCCAGGGCCTGGTAGACCAGTGTGTCGGCCACGTGCGGGCCCGGCAGATGCTCGGCCAGAAAGCCCGCAACGGCGTATGAAGGGATCGGCAGGCCGTTCTCGTCGACGAACACGGCCCTATCTCCGTCGCCGTCAAAGACTACGCCGAAGTCCGCCCTTTCAGCGACGACTTTGGCGCCGATAGCCGTCATCGCTCGCGGGTCTGAAGGATCGGGTCCGTGGGCGGGAAAGTCAGGGTCGATGGCGTCGTTCATCGGCACAAGGACGACCGGCTGCCCGACGCGGCTGCCGACGGCCAGCTTGCGCGCCAAGCTAGCCGCCACGATCGAAGCTGGGCCATTCGAGCAGTCGGCCACGACCTTGAGCGGCCTCTGCGGGGCCGCTTTGCTCATCAGGAAGTCGGTATAGGCCTCTACGTGCTCCATGGCTGTATCAGCTTAGGCTTCTTCTTGTACCTCGATGGCCTCGATCTCGGTGCCAGAGATCGGTTCGGCGCCCTTTCCGACCGCTTTGACGCCGTTATATTCGCGCGGGTTGTGCGAGGCCGTCATCATAGCTCCGCCCTCGGCTTTGTAGTGATTGACCAGGAAATAGAACATGGGCGTCGTCGAGATATCGACCTGGACGAGGTCGAAATCCTTGCCGATCAGGCCGCCTTCGCGCAGGAGGCCCTCGCAGAAGGCCTTGCGGATCTCGGCGCCGCCGCGCCTACCGTCCTGGCTGATGACGATCTTGCCGGAGTCGAAGATGTGGGCGCACTGCCGGCCGATGCGAGCGATCGACCGCGTGTTGACCTCTGCGGGGAATATGCCGCGGATGTCGTATGCCTTGTATATGCTCGCCATGTGGTTGTATAGGTTAAGGGGTCACCTATAGAACGCAGGCGGCGCGCGAAATGTTGCGGCAGCGGACTCAGCCGCGGCTATTCGCCCATCCTCATCATCTTGACGAAGACTTCCTGAGGGATATTGATATCGCCCTGGCCCCTCTCCATCATGCGCTTCTTGCCCTCCTTCTGGATGTTCCAAAGCTTCTTTTTGCGGCTGATGTCTCCTCCTGACAGATGGGCAGTGACGGTCTTCTTGAGGGCGGCCTTGGTGCGCGAGGCCAGGATACGGCCGCCGGCCTTGCCCTGGATCTTCGTCACGAACATCTGCTTGGGCAGGATCTCCTCCAGCTTTATGACGGCCTTCTCGGCCTCTTCGTAGGCCTTGCCGCGGGCCACGATGCGGGTAAAGGCGGGCACGACTTCCTCGCCGATGAGGATGTCCAGGCGCTCGACGTCCGCCGGCTTCATGCCCTTTTGAGCGTACGAGATCGACGCATAGCCCGAGGTCGCCGATTTCACGGTGTCAAAGAAGTTCCTCATCAGCTCGCGCAGAGGCATATTGACGGTGATGACCGTCCTGTTCGCGTTCTGAGGCCCCCAGGTGTCCATATGGTCGGCCTGGCCTTCGTGGTCAAAGATGACCTGGGTCAGGGCGCCGATGTAGTCGTTCGGGGTGATGATCTTGAGCTCGACCCACGGCTCCTCGACGGCCGCGATGTCGCCCTCGTCCGGAAAGAGGGGTGGCGAATAGACCACGGTCTTCTTGCCGTTCTTGAAGGTCACCTCGTAGGTGATGGATGGCGTCGTCACGACCAGGTTCAGGCTGAACTCGCGGCGTAGGCGCTCGGTGATGATCTCCAGGTGGAGCATGCCCAGGAAGCCGCAGCGGAAGCCGCGTCCCAGGGTGCCCGATGACTCCTCTTCATAGGTAAAGGCTGAGTCCGAGAGCGACAGCCTGCCCAGGGCCTGGCGGAGCATGGTCAGGTCGTCCTGGCTCTCGGGATATATGGAAGCCCAGACCACCGGCGAAGGCTTCATGTATCCGGGCAGGGATTCCAGAGTCGTGCGCGGCAAGGCGATGGTGTCTCCCACCGAGGCGATGCCCGGCTCCTTGACGCCGGTGACGATGTAGCCGATCTCGCCGGCCGAGAGCGAGTCGCGCGGCGTCTCGTCGGGCGAGAAGATGCCGACCTCGTTGGCGATAAAGGTCTCGCCCGCCACGCGGAAGAGGAGCGTATCCCCTTTCTTGACCGAGCCGTCCATGACGCGGGCGTAGACGGTCACGCCGCGGTGGTTGGAGTATTGGAAGTCGAAGACCAGGGCGCGGAACTCGCCGCTCGCATGCGCGCTATCGACGGCGGTGCGCGGCGCCGGCACGCGGCGGACCAGCTCGGAGAGGAGCTCCGGCACGCCCTCGCCCGTCTTGCCCGAGACGCCCAGGATGCTGTCCAGGTCGATGTTCAGCAGTTGCGCGATCTCTACCTTGACCTCGTCGGTGCGGGCCAGGGGGGAGTCGATCTTCGAGACCACCGGCACGATGACCAGGCCGGATTCGCGGGCCATGTTCAGGGTCGTCAGGGTCTGGGCCTGGACGCCCTGGGTGGCGTCGACGAGGAGGATAGAGCCCTCGACGGCTTTCAGGGCGCGCGAGACCTCGTAGGAGAAGTCGATGTGTCCCGGGGTATCGATCAGGTTCATGACGTATTCCTCGCCGGCGTTCGGCTGGCCGGCGGGCACCGTGTATCTCATGCGCACCGGCTGCATCTTGATGGTGATGCCGCGCTCGCGCTCAAGCTCCATGGAGTCCAGGACCTGCTCCTGCATCTTGCGCTTCTCGATAGTGCCCGTGATCTCAAGCAAACGGTCGGCAAGCGTGGACTTGCCGTGGTCGATATGAGCGATGATGCTGAAATTCCTGATTCGAGAGATATCCATATGTTCGGCCAAAATACCACAAAAGCGGCGAAACCCCAAGCACGCATTCATGCGGGTTTAGTCTTGCCAAAATGGCGCAATAGCTAGGACGGCAGCTTATCGAGGCTCCCCTTCTCCACGCCCCAGACCTTGGCTTTCAATGCTTCGTGGATATCGGTCAATTCCGGCGATTTCAACGCTTTCAAGACAAGGACGATCACGGCGATACCGACCAGGCCGGCGCAGAGGCCCTGGAGAAAGACGCCCATGAGGGTGGACAGGCCGAACATCGGAGCGAACCAGCGGAGCGAGAGGTAGGCCGCATATCCCCCGATGACGGAGGCCGAGAGCGACTGCCAGGCGGTCGCCAGCACGGGCCGGCTGAACGTCGGGAACTCGCGGGCAAAGGAGCGCCAATGGAGCCAGAGGTTGAGGAGAGCGCCCAGGGTAAAGGCAAGCGGCAGCATGAGCACCGAAGAGTCCGCCGAACCGCTGGTCTTGAGGAGGGCCTGGACGAAGTCGGCGAACTCAGGCGCCGAATGGTACAGCTTTATCAAACCGAAGCCAAAGAGCACCGTTGCGGCCGTCGAGACCAGGTTGATGAGAAGGGGCTTGGCAGTCTTGCCCTCGGCGTAGAACGAGCGGACGAAGAGGAGCATGAGCGACTGGCCGAACGACGAGAGGACGAAGAGCGCTAGGGCCGCGGCGGTCAAACGCGTGTCAGACCAGCTGAATTGGCCGGTGCCAAGCACCACGCGCACGATCTGGGCGCGCAGGACGATGAAGAGCGCGGCGATCGGCATGGACCAAAAGATGACATGCTTGCCCGCCGCGATCATGCGGGCCAGGAACCCCTCCCTATCCCGCTGGGCGATCATGCGGGCCAATACCGGAAAGGCCGCCGAGGAATAGCTGGCCCCGATGATAGAGAGCGGCACGGACTGTAGGTTCAGGGCCAGGTTGAAGATAGAGATCGATCCCGCCCCCAGGAAGGAGGCGAACGAGACCAGGCCCAGGTTGGTGATCTGCTGGGACGAGAGGGTCAGGGTGCGAGGCACCGAGAGCCTGGCTACTCGCCTGATCCGCGACCACTCCAGGCGCAGGACCGGGCGCGGGAAAAGGCCGTCCTTAATGACGAGCGGTATCTGCGCCAACGACAGGAGCAGAGCGCCCAGGATGACGCCAAAGGCCAATCCGGCGACGCCCCAGCGCGGCAGGAAGAAGAGCACGCCCGCGATGATGCCGACGTTATAGAGCGGATACGAGAGGGCGTAGACCAGGAAGCGGTTCTGGATCTGGGTGATCGAGGCAAAGAACGAGGCCACACCCAGAAGGACCGGCGAGAGGAGGAGGATGCGCGAAGTCCCCACAAGGGTATCGCCCAAGCCGCGGGCAAAGAGCACGGGAAAGAGCCGTGCGTCCAGCCAGGGCATCAGGAAGTATGCCGCGCCGCAGACGGCCAGGATAAGGAGCCCAAAAGCCAAAAAGAGGCTCTGGATCGAGGCTTTCAGCTCCCCTGCCCCTTTTTCCTTGCTCTCGATGAGGAAGGGTACCAGGATCGACGTCGAGACGAGCGAGGCCACGGCCACAAAGATAAAGTCAGGCACGCGGAAGGCCGCATAGTAGACATCCAGCGACGAGCCGGCGCCCAGGGTATGCGCCAGGAGACGGTCGCGGACCAGGGCAAAGGCGAGCGACGCTATCGACGACAGAGCAAGGAGATAGGCAGCCTCGTGCAGGCCGCTTATCTCCCGACCTACGAACGATAGGACCCTCTTTACCATTATTGCTTGACCGGCAAGGTCGAAGCCTTTACCGGCGCAGCAGGGGCTGGGACCGGAGATTTGCCCGCCTCGAGGCTGGCGATAGCGGCTTTGACGTCCGCGTTATCAGGATTGGTAGCGAGCAGGTCTTTGAACTGCTGGAGCGACTTGTCCGCGGCGCCCGTCAGGTAATATGCGAGGCCCAAGAAATACTTGGCGTTGGCATACTGCGGGTTGAGCGATACCGCTCGCTCAAAGGCCAACTGAGCATTAGCGTAGTCCTTCTTGCTGTAGAGGAGGATACCCAGCTGGAAGAAGATGCCGGGATCCTGCGGCGAGAGCGTGGCTACCGCCGAGACAGACTGGATGGCGTTATCGACGTCATTCTCGGATATCTGGATCTGCGAGAGGAGGAAGATGGCGTCCGCATAATCGCTCTTCTTCTGCAAGGCCTGAGCTATGTAGTCCTTGGCGGCCTTGGTATCTTTGTGGGCGACCTCCAAGCGAGCCATGATCAAGTAGATCTGGGGATTCTCGGGATTGAGCGCCAGGGCCGCCTGATAGGCTTTCTTGGCGTTCTCGTAGGCTCCCTCGATGTTCAGCGGCACGACCGCTTCGAACACCCGCCCCAGCTCCATCTGGTTCTGGTAATTCGTCGGGTTCAGAGCCACAGCCGCCTGAGCCGCGGTGATGGCGCCGCCCAGGAGGGTCTGGAACTTGGCTTGGGCGTCAGACTGGCTGATGGTCTTGTCGTTAAAGAGATTGTTCAAGCGGACCAGGTTCAGCTCTGCCAAAGCCTGCTGATAGGTGTCCGACGGCGAGAGGGCGACGGCATTCGAGATGTTCTTCTCCCCCGCGTCCAGGTCGCCCTTGCCGTTGATGACCGCCACGCCCTTTTGGAAGTAGACGTTAGCCGCGAGCTTGACCGTGACGAAATACGCGAACGAGATGGCGCCGATCAAGGCCAATACGGTCACGAGCACCGATACGAAGCTCGCGGCAGGCTTGTTGAGCACGGTCGCGGACGCGACGCCGAGAGCCTTGTCCTCGCGCAGCGACGCGATAAAGAGGCCCGAGACCGCCATGGTGAGGATCCAGATGGCCGCCGAAGGCACATAGACGATAGAAAAGATCCAGAGGAAGACGCTCGAGAAAAGCGACGAGAGCACCAGATAGCGCGAGAAAGGCGATGCGCTCTCTCGCAAAAGCGCCTTGATGGCCGTCCAAAGGAAGAGGCCGACGAAGAATGCCATGGCCAAGAAGCCCAAGATGCCCGCGGTGACGGCCATGCTCGGCACCAGGCCGATGCCGTAGTTGAAATCCGTATTCCAGAAAAGCGTGCCATTGATGCCGGCCGGCTTGTGGCTGACCCACTGCGAGGCGAACCTGTTAGGTCCGACGCCGAATACCGGGTCGGTCTTGACGACAGACTTGGCAACCTCGAGGGTAGCCGTCCACGACGGCCTGACCTCCACCTGCGAGGTGCCCAGAGAATTAGCGATGATGCCCGAGACGCGGGCGCCAAAGAAGATGAAAATCACCGAGATCACCAAGACCACGAGAGCGTGGTACGGGACGCGGGCGCCGAGATTCGCCGCGGCCGATTGCCTCTTGCCGAACGACAGCTCATAGATGAAGAAGACCAGGGCTAGAGCCGCCAAGGAGATCCATACCGGCATGAAATTGACCACCACCAGCATAGCCAGGGCGATGACATATACTGCATAGACCAGGACTTTAAAGAGGCGGCTGAGAGTCGCCTTCTCGAGGGTCACGAACGAGAACACAGATGCCAGGCCGAAGAAGATCGCCACGTCGTTCCAATTACCCAAAAGATTCGCCGTAGGTGCCGTAAAGATGCCGAACGAAAGCACGCCCGGGCCGCCGACGAAGCGCGCCAGATGAAAGAGACCGACGACCAGGAACGAGGCGATGAGCGTGGTGTACGAATAGAACACTTCTTTCTCGGAGCGGGTGACGAGCGGAACCAAGAGGAACAAGACCAGCGACGGCAAGAAGAAGGCCAGCGTGCCCAGCTCGAAGCCCTGGCCGGAGAGCGATGCGCCATGATTTCCCGATACGAGGGCGGCAACGGCATATACGACCGCAAGGATGCCGGCCGCGGCATAGAGCCATGTCTTTGGGATAGAAAAGACGCCGTCTTTCAGCCGGGCTACCAGCCAGAGCGCCAGCGCCAGGACGATGCCATAGAGGATGACCGACGATTTGCCGGTCTGGAATGGCACGGAAAGCGAGGGGATAAAGAATACCGGAGCGAAGAAGAGCACTACCTGCAGGACGACGAAGGATATCTTGTCGAGTCTCATATGATCGTATAAAGGCTGCTGGCTGATAATCGGGCGACGCCGCCCTAACGCCGGTCTATTATATAGCAAGCGCCGCCATAGCGGGAAGCTGGCCTTTTGAGAAAAAAAGTGTATAACTTATAGGCCTGTACCGGACGGCCGCTCGCCCCGCAAGGGGCCGGGAGGAAAGTCCGAACACATGCATGCCGTAAGGCATGCAGCACGGTAGCGGGTAACGCCCGCCGGGAGAAATCCTAGAGATGAGAACAGAGACGAGTCCTGGCTTCGGCCAGGGGTGAAACGGCAAAATTCTTACCTATGTGCAAGGTCGTGCCCGGCGCAAGCCGGGAGAACCGCTCGAGGCCGGTGGCGACATCGGTCCCAGATAAATGGCCGTCCAGCGGGCGCCCCTGAAAAGGCTGCCCGCGGACAGAATTCGGCTTATAGGTACAGCAGCATGGAAAATCCCGCGCCAAACGCGGGATTTTTCTTTACCTAACTAGTGCTTCTTGCTTCCCGAATCCACTTCGTAGTTCGTGTTCTGGGCCTCGAAGAAGTTCACGAGCTCGAAGACGTCGGTCGAGGTGGCCATCCATTTGGCCGGATTGGTGGCGTTGTAATACTTCGGCAGGCCGAGCTCCTCCAGGCGGCGGTCGCAGACATACATGACGTACTGGTTCACGTAATCGGCGTTCAGGCCCAGGATGCCGTTCGGGAAGAGGTCCTTGTTGTAGTTGACCTCCAGATTCACGCCCTCGACGATGATGTCGCGGATCTCGGTAGCGAACTCCTCGGTCAGGAGCTCGGCGTTCTCCTCCAGGATATTATGGACCAGGTTCATGCCGAACTTCAGGTGGAGCGACTCGTCGCGGATGACCCAGTTGATCATCGAGCCGAAGTTGCGGAGCTGGTTCCTCTGACGGAAGGACAGGGCCACCATGAAGCCCGAATAGAACCAGATGCCCTCCATGACGATGTTGGTGGCGACCAAGTTCCTGATGAAGTCCTTTTTGCCGTCCGCCGTCTCGATGTCGAGCTTGTCGTCCATCATCCTCTTCATGTATTTCAGGATGTAGGCTTCCTTGGCCTGCATGGACGGCACTTCCAAATGGGTCTGATATATCTTCTCGCGGTCGAACGGGAAGGTCTCGAGGACGTATTCAAAAGCCACGCAGTGGTTCGCCTCCTCCCACATCTGCTTGGCCAGGTAGAGGTGGCACTCGGGAGATTTGAGATATGGATAGATGCCCAGGGCGATCGAGCGGTTGACGATGAGCTCGGCCGGGTTAAAGAAAGCCATGAGGAATTTGACGGCGTGCCTCTCGTCCTCGGTCATCTTTGCCCAGTCGTCGAGGTCTTCCTTGAGGGCGATCTCGTGCGGGAACCAGGTGTTCCTGACCGCCTGGTTATACAGGTCATACGCCCATTTATAGCGGAGCGGATGGAGGTTAACGTCTTCGGGAGATGCTTTGCCGATGAGTGCCATGCTGGTGTTGGAAATTGAAAATTGATAATTGAAAATTCTGTGCCCTCAGTTTACTTATTGGCACGAATCGCACAAGTTCTCCTCCGAAGGGTCGGAAGGGGCGAATACCCTGCGGCCGTTGACGACCTTGAAGGACGGCGCCAGGTCAGAGAGCGACTGATAGCCGGCCTTCTTCTCTTTTTTCTCTTCGGCGACCGCTTCGACAGGCGCCGCCTGAGCGACTGCGGGCGCCTGCTCAGCCGCAAAGGACACCTGCTTTGGCGCGGCGAAAGGAGCTGGAGCGGCCTTTGGGATATTCCACGAGACCGCAGGCTTCGGCTCAGCCTTGGCGGCGGCAGCCATGATCGGGGCGACGTCAGGGGCGCGGAGCGGCGCCGGCTCGATGATGTCGAGGGCCTTCTGCAGAGGCGCCTCGAAAGCAACCTTCTTCTCGGAAAGCGCCGATGCCACGGCCGCGAAGCCCTTCTTGCCCATGGCCTCGGCCTTGTTCACGCGGACGGTCGACTGCTCGGCCGTATGGCGCGGCTTCATGTGGAGATAGTAGGTCGTCTTTACCCCCTTCTCCCATGCCGAAGTGTAGATCTTCATAGTCTCGTCGACGTCGCGGGTCTCCAGGTACATGTTTCGAGAGATAGCCTGGTCGATCCATTTCTGAGCGCGGGCGGCCACCTCGATGAAGGCGTGCGGCGAGGTCGTGAACGAGGTCTTGTAGATGGCCTTGATATGGTCAGGGATGCCCTCGATGCCCGAGATGTCCCCCTGGCTGGCGATGATCTCTCCCCTGACCTTTTCCCAGAGGCCCATGTTCTTGAGGTCCTTGACCAGGTTATGGTTGATATCCATGTATTTTCCCGAGATCTTGTTGCGCGAGAACACCTGGGCGAAGCGAGGGTCCATGCCCGGCGTCGTGCCGGCGACGAGGCCGATGTTGGCGTTCGGGGCGACGGCCATGAGCGTCGCGTTACGCATGCCCTTTTTGACCTTTGCGCGCAAGAGGTCCCAGTTGAGACCCTTGTGCCTGGACTCCTTTGAGACGGTAAGCTGGCGGCCGCGGTCGGCTTCCAGGACCTTGAGCGTGTCTACCGGCACCATGCCCATCGACCAGCGCGAGCCGGGAAAATTCTTGTACGAGCCGCGCGCCTGGGCGAGGTTCGCCGACTCGTCGATGGCCATGTACGAGACGAATTCGAAGATGCGGTCAGAGAAATCCCAAGCATGCTCGGAGTCGTACGCCAAGCCGAGCTTCTCGAAGACGTCCGCCAGGCCCATGACGCCCAGGCCGATGGCGCGGTTATCCTTGTCGGACCTCGCCGCCTCGGGGATCGGCAGCTTGTTGATGTCGATGAGGTTGTCGAGCTGACGGACGGCCAGACGCACGGACTCCTCGAGCTTCGCCCAGTTGACCTCCTTGTTGGCGACGTGGGCGGCAAGGTTGACGGAGATCAGGTTGCAGACGGCCACGTTATTCCTGTCCTGAGGGAGGCAGATCTCCGTGCAGAGGTTCGACATATGGATCGTGCCGGTGTTGTTGTTCAGGGCGCGCAGGTTGATCGGATCCTTCCAGGTGATCCAAGGGTGCGAGGTGGACTGGAGCGAGGTCAGGAGGAGCCGCCACTGCTCGGTCGCCGGCATCTTCTTCCAGGAGCGCAGCTCTCCCCTCTCGGCCTTGGCGCAGTATTCTTTGTACTTCTCGGAGAAGGCGCTGCCGTAGAGCTCGTTGAGCTCGGCCGCCTCGGCAGGGTCGAACATGTACCAATCCTGGCCCGAGATGACGCGCTTCATGAATTCGTCGGAGAGGAAGGCCGCGGTGTTGGCCGTCCTCATGCGCTGGTAGTCATCGCCTGCGTTATGCTTCCAGTCGATGAACTCCATGAAGTCCAGGTGCCAGTTCTCCATATAGAAGCAGAGCGCCCCTTTTTTCTTGCCGCCGCGGACGACGGCGCGGATAGCGGTGTCCATGATCTTGGCGAAGGGCGTCGGGCCGCTCGAGGTGCCGCCGAAGTTCGACTTGAGGGGCGATCCCGAGGCGCGCAGCTTGGTCACCGAGACGCCCAGACCGCCGGAAGCCTTTGAAAGGAGGAGGACGTCCGCTACCGATTTGGCGATGTGCTCCATGTCGTCCTGGACCTCCATGAGGAAGCAGTTCGACAGAGCCGGCCTGTTCGTGCCCGCGCCCTGGTTGGTCGAGCCGCCGGCGATGAATTCGTGCTTCGACATCTTGTCATAGAACTTGATGGCCCACTCCGTCGGATTCGGCTCGTTGTAGGCCAGGCCCATGGCGATGCGCATGAAGAGGTACTGAGGCGTCTCGGTCAGCTGCTGGCGCACGTCGCGCACAGAGTAGCGGTTCATCAGGCCGTCGAGGCCGGAATAGAGGAAGAGGTCGTCGCGCTCCGGACGGAGAGCGTCGGCGAGCTTCTCGAGGTCGTATCTGGCCGCCATATCGGGATGAAGGCGGTTCTGAGCCACGCCGTCGCGCACATACGAGATGAAGCCCCCGCGGTGCTTTACCCTCAGGTCCTCGGGATCCGTAGTGTCATAGTCCCCTATGACCTTCTTGTAGATGGTCTTGAGGAGCAATCTGGTAGCTACCTTGTCGAAATCGGTGTCGTTCTGGATATTCTGGATGGCCGCATTGATAGTGGCCTTGTCGAGCTCCTCCGTCGTCATGCCGTCGTACATGGTCAGGCGCGTATCAGTGGCGATCTGCGTCACCATAGATATCGGATCCTCCAGCCCCGCGCATGCCCGCTCTATCGACTTGTTGATCTTGTCGGCGTTAAAGATCTCTTTCGTGCCGTCTCGCTTGGTGATAAAGATATTCATGGATAAAAGATTATCGTCGATTCATTTTACACGGCCTCAAGTCTAAATAGAACGATTTTTATAGAAAAATTTCCTTTAGAGAATAGTCGCCAAGCCTTGTAAAGCAGAAGAAATAGTCGAGTCCGTCTGGCGCCTTAAATGCTTTGCCTGACAGAACTAGTTTCGAGAAATATTGACTAATTTTCGAGGCGTCGGCCACAAAAAATCCGCACTGTGGATATCGCGCGGACGTTTCCCACCGGAAAAACGCCGAAAAAATTATTTCCCACCGGCGATAGAGACGGTATCTCCTTTCCGAAGGCCGGTCGTCGCCAAAGCTCCCGCCGGCAGCTCGACGACATACTGGGACGGCCGTTCTGGATAGTAGATAGTCGGATATGACTGAGGCGAGACGCCCTCTACGAACGAAATGACCCTCATATCAGCTCCTATCCAGACGATGTCCAGAGAAAATTTCATGTCCTTCATCCAAAAGCCGACCATGTCGGGCTTGTCGAAGACAAAGAGCATGGCCTGGCGCGGGCCTAACGGGCTGTGGCCGCTCAACCCCAGCTCGCGGAGGGCCTCGGTATCTGAAACGAGGGCTGTAAAAGGCGTCTTTCCCAGGGTGACGGTGGCGCGACGGTAGGAGGAATCGGGGGAAGAAGAGGACGCAAAGAATACGGAGAGCACCGAGATCACTATGATCACCAGAGAAAAGAAAAGAGATTTCTTGCTCATCCCAAAGAAAAATTACGACATGAGGGCGACGAGGGCGGCTTTGAGGAGCTCGGGGTTGGCGGAGCCTTTCGACTTCTTCATGCCCTGGCCGATGAGGAACTGCAGCATGGCGACCTTGCCCTTTTTATAGTCGGCGACGACGGCCGGATGCTCGGCGACGAGCTCCTCGGCGATCTTTTTCATGGCGCCTTCGTCGCTTTTCTGCACCAAGCCGTTCTCGTTGGCGATGGCCTCGGGATCGCCTCCCTTCTCGAACATGATGGCGAGGACGTCCTTGGCCCCGCGCGACGAGAGGGTCTTGGCCTCGATGAGCGAGACGAGCTTGGCGAATTGTCGAGGCCCGAACGGCAGGCGGGAGATCTCGGCCTCCCTACCTTCGCCGTGCTTCTTCTTTATGAGGCCCAAGATATCGCTCGAGATATAGTTAGAAGCGAGCAGGATCGACTCCTTCTTCTCCATGCCAGCGGTCGCCGCCTCGAAAAAAGCGCCGACCTCGGGAATGGTGGCATATATATAGACATCCGTCGGCTTGAGGCCGATGGCAGCCAGCCTCTGGCGCTTGGCCCACGGCAGCTCGGGCAGGCTTTTCAGGAGATTCTCTCGGGAGAATTCGGGTATCTCGGAGATCTTGAGCTTGGGCAGGTCAGGGTCAGGGAAATAGCGATAATCGTGGCTGTCCTCCTTTTTGCGCTGGCTAAAGGTCTTGCCCTTGGCGTCGTCCCAACCGCGAGTCTCCTGCTCGATCCTGCCTCCCGATTCGAGGATCTGGATGTGGCGCTCGATCTCGTAGGCAATGGCTTTTTCGGCGGCCTTGAAGGAGTTCAGGTTCTTGACCTCGACCTTGGTGCCGAAGCGGCGGGCAGCGGTGTCCTCCTCGCTCGCCACGGATATGTTCGCCTCGACGCGCATCTCGCCCTTCTCCATGTTGGCTTCGGAAACGCCAAGAGTACGGAGAAGCAGCTGCAGCTCGCGGCCGAAATCGCCCGCCTCCTGGGCCGAATGGATGGCCGGCTCGGTGACCAGCTCCATAAGGGGCACGCCCGCGCGGTTGAAGTCGACGAGCGAGTAGTCGCCCGCCTCTCCCCCGTCGTCATGGCTGGACGAGGCGGTATCCTCCTCCAGATGGACGCGGGTGATGGCCACGCCGGCAAGCATGCCGCCCCGCACGAGCGGATATTTGTACTGCGAAAGCTGATAGCCCTTGGGGATGTCCGGGTAGAAATAGTTCTTGCGGTCGAATTCGGTGAAATCGGCCAGTTCGGCGCCGATGGCCGCGCCCACGCGCAGGACCGACTCGACGGCCTTCTTGTTGATGACCGGCAAGGTGCCGGGATGGCCCATGCAGATCGGGCAGACGTTCGTATTGGGCGCCGCGTTAAAGGGGTCGTTCGGCGAGTCGCAGAACATCTTGGTGGCGGTCCTGAGCTCGGCGTGGATCTCCAGGCCGATGGTGGGCTTGTAGGTCTTCATCCCTCCAAATCTAGCAGGAAAAGCAAGGGCGCACAATTATAGAGACGCCGCCTCCAAGTAGCCCAACCGTTCTTCATGGTCGTCGAGCCGCGCCTCGAATTTATCCACGCTGATGCCCATCTCCTTTCGGAAAGCATTGAGGTCGCTTCGCAATTCCCGCATATCTTCCTTTGTCGCCATCTTCTCGTAGACGTCCTGAAAGCCATGCTGGACCATGATGGCCAGCTTCTCGATCTCATGCGCTATCAGCGGCGGGATGATGTCCTGGATGACGCGACCGACTACGGCCGCCATGTCCTGCCTGGCCGCCTCTGACAATCCCGTGATTATGTTCTCATTCGCCTCGTTCATATGATGGAGAGATTATACTCCTCGCTAATAGAAAAGGAGCTTGCCGAATCATAGAAAACGGGCGATAAAACTCTCATCAAAAAAAATTAATAACTTTTCTCCGAGAGCGGCAAGAGGGGTGAGAAAAATCCGCCTAGAGCGCGCGCAGGATCTTCACCAGATTGTCCTTAAGGCTTTTGACCTGCTCGTCATCGATGACAGAGACGTAGAAGACGTCAGGATTGAGCCTCTGGGCTTCTTTGACCTTTTTGGCCAGGGTCTTTTCGTCGACCAGATCGGTCTTGGTCAGGATGATCAGCTCTTTTTTGGCCGCCAGGTCCTCGGAATAGGCCTCGAGCTCGCCGCGGATGGTCTTGTACGCAACGGCGATATCCTCGTTCTCGAGAGAGATGCAGTGGAGGACCATCTTGGTGCGCGAGATGTGGCGCAGGAACTTGTCGCCCAGGCCCTTGCCCGACGAAGCGCCCTCGATCAGTCCCGGGATATCGGCCAGGATGAATTTGTGCATATCGCCGAGCGAGGGCTCGAGGGTGGTGAATTGGTATGCCGCCACTTTGGATTTGGCATTGGTCAGGGCGTTCAAAAGTGACGACTTGCCAGCATTCGGGAAGCCCACGAAGCCCGCGTCCACCACGAGCTTGAGAACGATGTGGAAGTCGGCCTCCTCGCCGTTGCGGCCTTCGGTGGTCTGCTCGGGGCGCTGGTTGGTGGAAGCCTTGAAATGCTCGTTGCCCAGGCCGTAGCGGCCGCCCTTCAATATAAGGATGCGCTCGCCCTCCCTGAGGAGCTCGAATGACTGCTCCGTATCCTTGTTATAGACGACCGAGCCGATCGGCAGCTTGATGACGAGGTCCTCGCCCGCGCGGCCCTCCATGCCCTTCTTGTCGCCCGGCTTGCCGTCCTCAGCCTCGAAGAGCTTGGTGTTGCGATAGTTCGCCAGGATGCTGATGTCGCGCACGGCCTCGACGTATACGTCGCCGCCCTTGCCGCCGTTGCCCCCGGCGGGCCCCATGAACTCCTTGCCCTTCTCGTGCAGCCAGCGGACCACGCCGTCGCCGCCCTTGCCGGCCTTTACGTGAAAGGATACTTCGTCGATGAATGCCATAGGACTACAACTTACACTAAACAGGCCCATAAATAAAGGAACCCGCAGAAAGTCTGCGGGTTATCCCTTCGCTGCCGTGAAATAGTCGACGGCAGTTTGTTTGTCCCAGGGATCCGGGCGGCCGGCGCGTCGCATCTTACGTGTTCGCGGCGGGGCTCCAATTGATCATGGTTTTCCTTTGTTGAAGGCTTGAGCTGGCTCGGGTTCGGACCGAGGTTTCCCTATCAAACTAGCATCATCTCAAATAGATGTAAACCTTTTCCAAAATAGCACATGTAATACAATTGACATATAATCAAGTAAATGTTACGATGACATAAACGTTCCTTGCTATATAGCCTAGATTTCGTCGTGGACCAGAGCCGCTTGCTTATGGCGTTTCTAGTCCATGACGAAAGGCATCCAGCCCCAGTCCTCTGGTATGTCAAAACTAAGGGGAAACGAACATGAATCGTAAACTCATCACTGCCCTGCTCGCTACGCTCGTCTTCAGTTTGACTGCCCTGGCCCAAAGCCAAGCGGCCCAAACCGAGACCGTTACCGTGAAAAGGAGCGATCTCCCGGCCGACGTGCTCGCCAAGATCGAGAAACAGGAGAAAGTCCAGGAGATCACCAAGGACCTGCGCGTCGCGCAGGAATGGTCCGGCATCGGCAAGGAGATCGGCATCGCGGTCAATGACGGCCTCAAGGCCGTGACCGAGCAGACCGCGAACTTCGCCAAGACCGATGTCGGCAAGATGACGATGTTCCTCATCGCATGGAAGGTCATGGCCAAGGATGTCGGCGCCATCGCCCACTCATCCCTCGGCTTCATCATCGGCGTTCCGATGCTGATCTTCATCAACTGCTTTGCCGTCTGGTATTATCGCCGGACCTATGTGGGCCGCGTCATCGTCAAGAGCTCCGAAGGGTGGCTATGGTGGAAGAAAGTGCAATACGAGACACTTCCTCCAGCCTGCCAAAAATGGGAAGACAGCGATACACGAACAGGGGCACTCATCGTGTTCTGGATCGCCTTGTTCGCGGCAAATTGCTGGGTAATCAAGGGCTGCATCTTTTGATGCCGCCGCGAACCAGACTTCAAGCGTCCGAGTAGTGATACCCGGCGCTTTTTTATGCTACCTAAAAATAAACCCCTATAAGAGATGCGCCAGCCAATTGACGAGAGAAAGAACCAGGGCCCCGAGAAAGGCCGCGCCGAACGAGGCGATAGCGAAGCCGTCCACGAACGACGCCACGAACCAGAGTAGCGCCCCGTTCACGACCAGGCCAAAGAGGCCCAGGGTCAGGATGTTAATCGGCAGAGTGATCAACTTGATGACCGGCTTGATGACCAGATTGAGCAGGCCAAAGACCGCCGCCGCCACGAGGGCTGGATACCAGCCGGCGACAGAGATGCCGGAAATGACGTACGGCAGAGCCATGATCGCGGCCGCCATGATCAGGACGCGTAGGATCATTTTCATACCCAGAATCATATCATGTATAATAGAGTCCCATTAAAAAATAATCGTTCCCTGATGATACAGACAATCAAAGCACGAGAGATCCTTGATTCGCGCGGCAACCCTACCGTAGAGGTCGACGTCACCCTGAAAGACGGCTCGTTCGGCCGGGCGGCGGTGCCTTCGGGCGCTTCGACCGGATCCCACGAGGCGGTCGAGCTCCGCGACGGCGACGCCGAGCGCTATGGCGGCAAGGGCGTCTCCAAGGCCGTGGCCAACGTCAACGGCCCGATCGCCAAGGCCATCGTCGGCAAGAAATTCGACCAGGCCTCGCTCGACAAAGCCCTCATCGCCCTGGACGGCACGCCGAACAAGGGCGTCCTGGGAGCGAACGCCATCCTCGGCGTCTCGATGGCCTTTGCCCGCGCCATGGCGGCTTCAAAGGATATCCCCCTCTACCAGTATTTCAAAGACATCAGCGGAACGAAGGAGAAGATGACCCTGCCCGTGCCTTTGATGAACGTCTTGAACGGCGGCAAGCACGCCGACAACTCCACCGATCTCCAGGAATTCATGATCGTGCCCGTCGGCGCCCCATCGTTCAAGGAAGCCCTCCGCTACGGCGCCGAGACCTTCCACGCCCTGAAAAAGATCCTTTCGGCAAAGAAGCTCAACACCTCGGTGGGCGACGAGGGCGGCTATGCCCCTGCCCTGCCGAACAACGAAGCGGCTATCGAGACCATCATCGAGGCCATCAAGAAGGCCGGCTACACCCCGGGCATCGACATCGCCATCGCCATCGACGCGGCGGCCACCGAGCTCTATGCAAATGGGAAATACGAGCTCAAGACGGAAAAAAGGTCGCTCTCCTCAAAGGAGATGGTCGAATATTACGCCACCTGGTGCAAGAAGTATCCGATCGTTTCCATCGAGGACGGCTTGGCAGAGGACGACTGGGCGGGCTACGAGCTCCTCACCAAGAAGCTCGGCGGCAAAGTCCAGATCATGGGCGACGACCTCTTCGTCACCAACGTCGATCGCCTTGGACAGGGCATTAAACAAGGCGTCTGCAACTCCATCCTCATCAAGCTGAACCAGATCGGCACCGTCACCGAGACCATCGAGGCTATCAAGATGGCCAAGAAGGCCGGCTACACTTCGGTCATCTCGCACCGCTCGGGCGAGACCGAGGACACCACCATCGCCGACTTCGTCGTAGGCCTGTCGACCGGCCAGATCAAGACCGGCTCGGCATCCCGCACAGACCGCATCGCCAAGTACAACCAGCTCCTGCGCATCGAGGAAGCCCTGGGCGCCAAAGCCGCGTACGCAGGCAAGGCGGCGTTCAAGGCGTAGGGAAAAAGATAAGGGATAAGAAGATACAAAGACAAGAAAAAGCCCCGTGATGCGGGGCTTTGCGTTCGAGCAAAAAATCACGCGGGCACGGGGTCCGACGGCGGCGTGCCGAATTCGCCGCCGCCTTCTTCCTCGTTTTTCCACTCGTCAGGCTCGAATATGGTCAGGCCGGCATCAAGCGCTTCCTGGCGCTTGATGAAGGTCGCGAAGGTGGGACGGCCTTGGGGAGAAGGCTTCCCAAGCCTTTCTTTGTCTTGCCGTTTGTAATCCCAGACCGAAGCATTGACGAAA
>DASTLR010000017.1:0-12713 GCA_035714745.1 Minisyncoccota bacterium
GGGTAGAGAAGATAAAGAGGCCTCCTGGCCTGAGCGCGCGGCTGAAATTGGCGAAAAGCTTTGGGATGTCCTTCTCGTGGAAATGCTCGATGGTCTCGAAAGAGACGACCGCGTCAAGCTCTTCGCGGAGCGAGAGGTCGAGCAGGTCTTGATGCCTGAACGCGACGTTAGCCCTGTCCGCGTAGCGTTTCCTGACGTCTCGCACCACTCTCTTGTCGATGTCGATACCCAGGGCGCCCTTGCCTTTGTCGGCGAGCATGGCTGTGCCATAGCCTGTGCCGCAGGCGAAATCTCCGCAGAGGTCCCCTTTCTTGACGAATTGGCAGGCGAATTCATACCTTCGGAAATGGGATCGTTCGTACACGCTCATCGCTTCGAACGGAGGGAGGCGGCGTAGGCTCATATCGAGGCGCTCGCCCCTGCCGTCGATGCGATACTCCAGCATGAAGCGCTTCCGGAACATGGAGAGCCTTTTCCAGAGCGGCGCAGGGATTATTTTTTTTAGCGCGCGTTTCATGGCTTATGCGGAGGTCCACTTCAGCCTTGGTCGAACGGCGCCGGGCAGGCGCTCGTTGTAATCGTTCTCGCTAGCTTTGTCGATGTCTTCGAGCACGCGGAAGGCGATGGCGTCTGGGACGTTCGCGTGTATGTGGAGCGGACGAACAGTAGAGATCGCGACATTCACTGAGTAGGTCTCGTTATTGAGGATGTTAGCCGGTATCCAGGCGATAGCCTTGTGAGGACCTTTCCTGTCGAGCCTGTCTGAATGGTCTGCGACGCTGACGAAGGCGCATTCTCCCTTGCTGGTGAAGAGGTGTATGTTAGGCAGCGGCATACGGCCTTCTTCGAGGACTTCGTACGATATTTCTACGCCGATCGCTTGGTTAGAGAAAGCGTACGGTATGCTCTTGCTCCCCGCATCGACGAGCCGCACGGAATCGAGCCTAGCGACGCTGTTGCCTGGCCTGTCTTCCTTCTTCCAGAATGCTTCCGTGCCCCTTGATTCGGCCCCTTTCAGGTACTGGCGTATGACCTCGTCCGTTTCTCCGACCATCTTGACTTGGCCTTTCTCCATGAGGATGCATTTCTTGCAGAGGCTCTGGATGGCGGCCATGTTGTGGCTGACGAAGAGGATGGTGCGGCCGTCGCGCGAGGTCACCTCTTCCATCTTGCCCAGGCATTTCTTCTGGAACTCGGCGTCGCCGACAGCTAGGACCTCGTCGACGAGGAGGATGTCGGGCTCGAGGTGCGCGGCCACGGAAAAGGCCAGTCGGACATACATGCCGCTCGAGTAATATTTTACCGGAGTGTCGAGGAATCTCTCGATGCCGGCAAATTCGACGATTTTGTCAAAGTTTTGAGCTATCTGTTTGCGGGTCATACCGAGGATTGCCCCGTTGAGGAAAATATTTTCGCGCCCGGTGAGCTCGGGATGGAAGCCGGTGCCTACTTCCAAAAGAGAGCCGACGCGGCCGCGCATGACGATTTCGCCAGTCGTAGGCGGGGTGATGCCTGTCAATATCTTCAGAAGGGTCGATTTGCCGGCGCCGTTCCTGCCGATCACACCCACTACTTCACCAGCATTGATGTTGAAAGAAACCTCTTTAAGGGCCCAGAACGCCTCCTTGGCGCCGATGCCGGTAACTGCCTTGGCCTTCTCTTTGAAGAAGCGCAGAGGGCTCTTGATGACGGTCATGAGCACGTCGCGGAGCGCCACGTACTTGCCTTGGTAATGCCTGATATCATATCTCTTGCCTATGCCTTTGACTTGGATGATCGGTTCCATATTCATCTCCTATAGGATATCAGCGAAGTAGCGCTCGACCTTCTTGAAATAGACGACGCCTATGAAGAGGAGCACTAGGCAGGCTGCCGACGAGATGCCGAGTAGGTTCCAATTCAATACCGTCGTGCCGAGCAAGGCCGCGCGGGCGGACTGGATGACGCCCGTCATGGGATTGAGGGCGAGGAGCCACGACCACGAGCCTGCGATCGAAGCCGGATAGATGACGGGCGTGATGAAGAGGAGTATTTGGATGAAGAAGGGCAGGGCGTAGCGCACGTCGCGGTATTTGACGTTCATCGATGCCAGAATGAGGCCGGCGCCGACGGACGCGGCAAAGGTGATGACGAGCAAGAGGGGGATGAGCCAGAGGCCTTCGATGTGAGGGACGAATCCGTAGTAGAACATTAGGCCGGCCAGGATGATGGCGGCAAAGACGAAGTCGACGAATTTAGTGAGGATGCCCGAGACAGGCAGGATCAGGCGAGGGAAGTAGACCTTGGTGATGATGGCCTGGTTGCCGACAAGGACATTGGAGGTGTCGGAGAGGGCGCCTGAAAAGAATTGCCAAAAGAGAAGGCCGACGTAGACGAAGATCGGATACGGCACGCCGTCAGAGGGCACTTGGGCGAGCTTGCCGAAGAATACCGAGAATACCACCATGGTCACGAACGGCTGGAGGATGGCCCAGGCGGCGCCGATGAGGGTCTGCTTGTAGCGGACCTTGAAGTCTCGCCAGGTAAAGAAATAGAGGAGCTCGCGATAGCTCCAGAGCTCCCTGAGGTCTGCGACGCTAAAGGTCTTTTTTGGCCGAATGATGGTTACAGGCGCGCTCATCGAGGTATTGATTTTACCATACCATTATATAATCGATATGCCTATGCTATAGTTCCATCCATATGACACTTAACAAAACCTTGAAATGGATAGCGGTCGGGGGAGTATTCTCGCTCTTCCTCGTGCCGTTCCTCGTGCCGGGCAATCTGTTCTTTCCCTTCATCACGGGCAAGGGCTTCTTCTTCCGCTGCGTCGTGGAGATCGCCTTTGCCGCCTGGCTGCTGCTCGCCCTGCGCGACCCGGCCTATCGGCCTCGCAAATCGCCTATGCTCTGGGCGTTGGTGGCCTTTGCGGCCATCATCGGCCTTGCCGATATCTTTGGCGTCAATCCGTGGAAGAGCTTCTGGTCGAACTTCGAGCGCATGGAGGGCTATATCTCGATCCTCCATCTCTGCATGTACTTCGTCGTGGCTTCGTCGGTGCTGGCCGCGGAAAAGGCCTGGACGCGCTTCCTGGAGACCTCTCTCTGGACGAGCCTGGCGGTCTCTATCTACGGTATCTTTCAGCTCTCGGGCAGGATCCCTATCAACCAAGGCGGCGTGCGCGTCGACGCCACCTTTGGCAACGCCACCTACCTGGCTATCTTCCTAGTCTTCAATATATTCTTTGCCCTCATCCTCATCGCCAAGGACAGGATCGTCTGGAAGAAAGTCGCCTATAGCCTGATCGCCGTCCTCCATCTGGTGATCCTCTATCACACCGCCACCCGCGGAGCCATTCTGGGCCTGATCGGGGGCCTGCTCATATCGGGCTTGCTCATCGCTCTCTTTGACAGGGGAGAGAAGCGCCTGCGCGTCGTCGCCGGCTCCATCGTCGCGGCCGCCGTCCTCCTCGTCCTGGGCTTCATCGGCGTCCGCCACGCCTCGTTCGTGACCTCGTCGCCGGTGCTCTCGCGCTTCGCTTCGATCTCTTGGAACGAGACGAAGACCCAGGCTCGCGCCTATATCTGGCCGATGGCCATCCATGGCTGGAAGGAGAAGCCGGTCCTGGGCTGGGGGCAGGAGAACTTCAACTATATCTTCAACAAGAACTATGACCCGCGCATGTACGCGCAGGAGCAGTGGTTCGACCACACCCATAACACCATCCTCGACTGGCTGGTCGCCGGCGGCATCCTGGGCCTCTTGGCCTATCTCTCCCTCTTTGGCGCGGCGGGCTATCTGATATGGAGGGGGCAGAACGGCATGGCCTTTACCGAGAAGGCCCTCCTGACCGGCCTGGGCGCGGCCTATTTCTTCCATAACCTCTTCGTCTTCGACAATATCGTCAGCTATATCCTCTTCTTCTCCCTCATGGCCTATGTCCATTGGAGGTCGACCCGGTTGGAGAAGCCGGTCGCCGCCAAGGCAGACGCCCTCGACGATTCCGACCTCCGTCTGGTCGGTCCGCTGGTTTGCGTGATCCTGGTCTTCTGCCTCTATTTCTTGAACTGGCGCGGCTATGCCTCGAACGCTGCGCTCATCGACGCCCTGCGGCTGACGGCCCAGGGATCGTCGCAAGCTCCCGCCGCCGTGGCCGCCTTTAAAAGAGCCCTTTCGTACGACACTCTCGGCCGTCCCGAGATCGTCGAGAGGATTGTCGAAGCGGCACGCACCATCAATACCGCCGAAGTGCCGTTCGACGCCAGGAACCAGTTCGAGACCTTGGCGAAGGGCGCGGTCGATGCCCAGCTCGAGCGCTTTCCGGGCGACGCGCGCTACGAGGCTTTCGCCGGCAGCTTCTATACGACCTATCGGGACGCGGCAAAAGCCGAGGAGCATTACCTGAAGGCTGTCGCGCTCTCGCCGCGCAAGCAAAGCCTGCTCTTCCAGCTGGGCAGCTTCTATATCTCGGCCCAGAAGTACGATACAGCCGTCGAGGTATTCAAGCGAGCCTACGACCTCGACCATTCCTATGCCGACGCGGCCAGCTATTACGCCCTGGCTCTTATCTATGCGGGCAGGGAGGCCGAGTCGAAGGCCTTTCTGGATTCCATCGGCGCCTCGCTCTCGTCGGACCAGCTTCTCCAGGCATATGCGGGCCTGGGCGCTTGGGACAAGGCTATCAGGCTCTTGAGGGCCAAGGTCGACGCCGACCCTCTGGACATGACCGCTCGCCAGAACCTCGTCGCCGCGTATTATCAGTCCGGCGACGTCGCGGCCGCCATAGCCGCGGTCCGAGACATGATCAAGGTCGACCCTGGCTTCAAGGCGCAGGGCGAGCAGCTCATCCAGCAGCTGCGGGCGGCGCAGTAACGAGGCTCCGCTCCCCGGCATCGCTATGCCTGTCATTCTCGAGAACGTCCCGCTCGCTCCCTATACGACCTTTAAAGTCGGCGGGGCGGCGCGGTTTTTTTGCGTCGCCGCGAGCGAGGGCGAGCTCAGAGAGGCTCTGGAATATGCGCGCGAGCGCCAGATACAGACCTTTATCCTGGGCGGCGGGTCTAACGTCCTCGTCTCTGACGAAGGCTTTCAGGGATTGGTCATCAAGCTCGAGACCAAGGGCGTCTCGTACGAGATCGGCCTCGACAGTGGCGTGCTGGTCACCGCCAGCGCGGGCGAGGCTTGGGACGGCCTGGTAGCCGAGACCGTAGAGAGAGGCTACTGGGGCTTGGAGAATCTGTCGGCTATCCCGGGAACCGTCGGCGCGGCGGCGGCGGGCAACATCGGCGCCTATGGCGTCGAAGTCAAGGACGTCATCGAGAGCGTCGCCGCCATCCATCGCGATACGCTCGAGACGCGAGCCTTCTCTAGCGCGGAGTGCCGCTTTGCCTATCGCGACAGTTTTTTCAAATCAAAAGAGGGGAGCCGCTACATCATCCTTTCCGTCGCGTTCCGTCTGAGCTCTGTGCCGCGGCCGAATCTGTCATACAAAGACCTGGCCGAGCGCTTCGCCGGCCAGACGAGCTTCTCCGCCTCTCACCAGGCCGACATCCGAAAGGCGGTGATCGACATTCGCGCCGCCAAATTCCCTGACTATTTGCCCGAGAGCCCGATCGGCACGGCGGGCTCGTTCTGGAAGAATCCGGTCATCGACGCCGCTCGTTTCCGGGAATTGAAAGCGCGCTATCCCGATCTCCCATCCTTTCCAGTCCAGGAAGGTAAGGTAAAGGTGCCGCTAGCCTACATTCTCGACAAGGTCTGCGGCCTCAAAGGTTACGCGCGCGGCCATGTAGGGTTGTTCAAGAACCAGCCGCTCGTTCTAGTGGCCGAAAAAGGCGCCACTGCCGCTGAAATTGATGTTTTCGCGGAGAACATCGCTTCGCTCATCCTGGAAAAGACAGAGATAGAGATCGCGAGAGAGGTCGGGTCTTTTTGACTTCGGCATGTATTCTGCTAGGATGCCGTTAGAATATGTCAAGTACACTCAATCGAGCGGCCTTTGTGCCGCCTGATAGCCCGATTCTGCTTCAAGTGGCAGAACCTGTTACGCCGCAATATATGGTCTCGAGCAGTTGCGCTTTTGCTATCAAGAGTCTCTGGAGGATCGCTTTTGGCGAGCAGAAAATCATAAGTAAACCGCTTCTGGTAGGATTGGCTGCACCTCAAGTCGGCATATCCAGACGGATCATTCTCGTCGATGTCGCGGCTGACGGAAAAGGGAAAGTGGGCGACCTTCGCCTCTATATCAATCCTGAGATTATTTCTACATCTCCTGAAAAAAGCGAATGGTATGAGGGGTGCTTTTCGACTAGCTGTGTCTGCGGGATCGTAGCGCGGCATGATCGAATCAAGATTCGTGCACTTGATATTAACGGAAATCTTATCGAAGAGGAACATTCGGGCTATACGGCTCGCATCTTCCAACACGAGATCGATCACCTTGATGGAAAGGAATTCACGGTCCACATCACGGACGATGAAAAGCTCCATTGGGTGGAACCGGATCAATTTCCCTTGTATCGCAACCAAGGCGCTTGGCGAAATTGGCCCTATAAGTGCACTCGTGCACGATGGATGGCCATCAAGAACCCCAAGTAAAAGCAGCGGACGGCAAATCAAGCCGTCTGCTTTTTTATGCGGAAAAAGCTCTTTTGTGCTAAAATGGCGCCCTATGGCATCTATATTCGGCAAGCTCTTCGGCGACCAGAATACCAAGGATCTGAAGCCTTTTTTAGCCCTCGTGTCCCAGATCAACGCCTTTGAGCCCGCCCTCCAGGCCCTTTCTGACGAAGCCCTGCGGGCAAAGACCGCCGAATTCAAAGCGCGCCTCTCCCGCGCCGAAAAGCCCGAGACCCTCGACGACATCCTGTCCGAGGCCTTTGCCGTCGTCCGCGAGGCTGCCCGCCGCACCCTGGGCCAGCGCCATTTCGACGTCCAGCTGGTCGGAGGAGCCATTCTGCATCGATCCGGCATCGCCGAGATGCGCACGGGAGAGGGCAAGACCCTGGTCGCCACCTTGCCGGCATATCTGAACGCCCTGTCCGGCCGCGGCGTGCATGTGGTGACGGTGAACGACTACCTGTCTCGCCGCGACGCCGCCTGGATGGGCCAGGTCTATGGCTTCCTGGGCGTCTCCTGCGCCGTCATCAACCACGAGGCTTCCTTTATCTATGACGCCAGCCATACCCAGGCCGCAGAGGACGCCAAACGCGACGCCGAGGGCTCGTACAAGGTCGCCCACGAATTCCTGCGCCCAATCTCGCGTCAGGAAGCCTACGCCGCCGATATCACCTACGGTACCAACCAGGAGTTCGGCTTCGACTATCTGCGCGACAACCTGGAATATTCGGCCGACAGGCTCCGCCAGCGCGAGTGGAACTATGCCATCGTGGACGAAGTGGACTCCATCCTCATCGACGAGGCCCGCACGCCGCTCATCATCTCTTCGGCCACCGCCGAATCCGAAGACCTCTACCGCACCTTCGCCAAGCTGGCCGTCGGCATGGTCCGCGACGAAGACTTCAAGGTCGACGAGAAGCGCAAGGCCGTCACCCTGACCGACGCCGGCATCACCAAGGCCGAGAAGGCCCTGGGCGTCGACAACATCTATACCGACCGCGGCGTGAAATACGTCCATCACCTGGAGACGGCCGTGCGCGCCAAAGCCCTCTTCCATAAGGACAAGGAATACGTCGTCAAAGGCGACGAAGTCGTCATCGTCGACGAATTCACCGGCCGCCTCCAG
Source organism: Minisyncoccota bacterium (assembly GCA_035714745.1). Classification (GTDB taxonomy): domain Bacteria; phylum Patescibacteriota; class Minisyncoccia; order Phycocordibacterales; family UBA6065; genus UBA6065. The sequence goes on from DASTLR010000017.1 coordinate 7,727, forward strand.
CCGGGCCGTCGCTGGTCCGAAGGCCTCCACCAGGCCATCGAGGCCAAGGAAGGCGTCTCCATCCAAAAAGAGACCCGCACCTACGCCTCCATCACCTACCAGAACTTCTTCCGCCTCTACAAGAAGCTCTCTGGCATGACGGGAACGGCCCTGACCTCGCGCGAGGAGTTCTTCAAGGTCTATGGCCTGAACACCATCGCCGTGCCGACGAACAAGCCAGTGGCCCGCCTGGACCGCAACGACCAGATCTTCCAGACGGAGCAGGGCAAGTTCAAGGCCATCGCCCGCAAGATCAAGGAGATGAACCAAAAGGGCCAGCCGATCCTCATCGGTACGGTCTCGATCGAGAAGAACGAGCTCCTTTCCGACTATCTGAGGCGCGAGGGCGTGAAGCACGAGCTTTTGAATGCCAAGAACCACGAGAGGGAGGGCGAGATCGTCGCCCAGGCGGGCCGCTATGGCGCCGTGACCATCGCCACTAACATGGCGGGCCGCGGCGTCGACATCAAGCTGGGCGGTGCCCAAGCTACGCCTGAGGAGGCAGAGAAGGTGCGCTCGGTGGGCGGCCTCTTCGTCCTGGGCACCGAGCGCCACGAGGCGCGTCGCATCGACAACCAGCTGCGCGGCCGCTCGGGCCGCCAGGGCGACCCGGGCGAGACGCAGTTCTTCGTCTCCATGGAGGACAACCTCATGCGCGTCTTCGCCACCGACATGGTGAAAAAGATGATGGGCCGCTTCGGCATTCCCGAGGACGAGCCGATCGAGAACGGCATCATCACCCGCTCGCTCGAGACCGCCCAGACCAGGATAGAGGGCTTCAATTTCGACGCCCGCAAGCACGTCCTGGAATATGACGACGTCATGAACATCCACCGCAAGGCCGTCTACGCCCGCCGCCGCAAGCTGCTGGTCGGAACCGACGCCGAGGCAGAGGCCGAGCTCATGGAGGTCGTCGACCAGGGCGACGCTCAGGTCATGCAGCTCATCGAATCAAAGAAGAGGCTCCTGGGCTCGGGCTTCGCTCCGGCCCTGCGCAACCTCTTCCTGCAATCCATCGACATGTTCTGGGTCGAGCACCTGGAGGCTATGGAGTACCTGCGCTCGTCGGTCAACCTGCGCGCCTACGGCCAGCGCGACCCGCTCATCGAGTACAAGAGGGAGGGCCTGCAGCTCTTCAAATCGATGCAGATGTCGGTGAACGCCCAGGTCGTCAGCCTCTTGCCGAACCTCGGCGTGGTGGCCGAAGCCCAGGTCACGCCGGCCGAGATCCTCGTCGATATGAAGCCGTCCAGCGACGCTTCCCGGATGGGCCGCAACGATAAGGTGGTTATCACCAGGGGCGGGGAGGAAAAAGAGGTAAAATACAAGAAGCTGGACCAATACCTCAAGGACGGCTGGCAGGCAAGACCATGATTCCAGCTTCTACATTCTAAATTCCAACTTCTAAATTCTCTCTATGCTGGAAGTCATCCTCGCCCAATACGGCCTAGCCGCAGTCTTCATAGGAACCTTCTTCGAGGGCGAGATTGTCGTCATCGCCTCGGGCATTCTGGCCTCTATCGGCTTCCTGGACCTGCCCTGGGTGTTCGCCACTGCCCTGGTCGCCACTTTCCTGGGCGACCAGTTCTTCTTCTACCTGGGCCGCAAGAAGGGCACAGCCTTTCTGGAGAAGCGCGGCAGGAAGCACTGGCGCAAGCGCGCGGAAAAGGTCCACGACCTCATCCATACCCATCACTACAAGATCCTCTTCGGCTACCGCTTCCTCTACGGCCTGCGCATACCGACGCTCTTTGCCCTGGGTACCAGCGAATTGCCGACCAAGAAGTTCATCATCGTCAATATCATCAATTCGGTGCTGTGGTCAGCCTTGTTCGTCCTGGGCGGCTATTTCTTCGGCGATGTCTTCGCCCTCTATTTCGATAACGTGAAGGTCTACGCCCGCGAGATCCTCATCGGCGTGGGGGCCTTCGCCCTCCTGATCTGGGCTTCGGCTTGGGTAAAGAACAGGGAAGAGTATAATTAACCCACAGCTTACAACCTACAACGGACAACTATGAAAAAAATCATCGTTTTTTTTGACAAACTGGAAGACCGCGTGCGCGGCAACCTCAGCCACAAGCCCATCGTCTATTCCATCCTGGGCGGCATACTGGTCGTGCTCTTTTGGAGGTCCGTCTGGCATACCGCCGACATCTTGATGCTCCAGGGAGGCGTCCTGGGCTGGATATTCTACGAGCCGCACCAACTGGTGATCACCGTCGCCGGATTGATGCTCACGGGCTTGATGGTCTCGGTCTTTATCGGAGACCGCATCATATTGTCCGGCCTGCGCCACGAGAAGAAATTCGAGGAGATGACCGAGGATCTGGTCAAGGAGGAAGAGGTCACGCTTAAAAGCTTGCGCAGCGAGATCAGAGAGCTCAAGAAGCAGCTCGAAGAGGCCAAGAAGTAGGGCGATAGAGATATAAGACCCCGGCGCTGAAGATTGGAAGGGCACGGATATTTTTCTACTGAAAAATTCCTCGTGCTCGCGCCGTCGCGCTCGCAAGTCCCTTCCAATCTTCAGTGCCGGGGTCTCGATATTTCTTTACCGCCTTACTTCACCAATACCTTGCCCGTCATGCCGGCGGGCTTTTTGATGCCGAGGAGGGCCAGGATGGTCGGGGCGATGTCGGAGAGGCCGCCGGAGATAGGCTTGCCGGCGTCGAACGCGACGTCGCGGCTGGTGACGATGGCAGGGACGGGATTCGTTGTATGGGCCGTATGTTTTTCGCCCGTGGCAGGGTCGATGTTGAGCTCGGCGTTGCCGTGGTCGGCGGTGACGAAGGCCACGCCGCCGCGTTGTTCAAGGGCTTCCACGACGCGTTTCAGCTGGGTATCGACGGTTTCTACCGCTTTCACGATGGCGGGCGCGTTTGCCGTATGGCCGACCATGTCAGGATTAGCGAAGTTTATGAAGATGAAGCTCGTGCCGGCCTCTATCTCTTCGACGGCTCTGTCAGCGATGGCTTCGGCGCGCATCTCGGGCGCCAGGTCGTGCGTTTTGACGTCCTTTCTGCTGTCCAGGAGGATGTGCTTCTCGCCGGGGTATGGCTTCTCGATGCCGCCGTTCAGGAAATACGTAGCATGAGGGAATTTTTCCGTTTCGGCTATGTGGGCCTGGCTCAGGCCGGCAGAAGAGACCTCCTTGGCGATGGTGGTCTCGATGGAGCGGGGAGGAAAGGCTACCTCGCAGGAGAACGCCTTGTCGTATTCGGTAAGGGTGACAAAGCATATGTTCTGGGCTGCGGCTTTTTCGACCATCTTCTTCGAGATCATGCGGGCGCGATCAGCGCGGAAGTTGAAGAAGAAGACGCCGTCGCTCGGCTGGATCTGGTAGCTTTTGCCCGTGCGGTCCAGAAAGACGATCGGCTCCAAATGCTCGTCGAGCATACCCTGCGCGTGGAGGCGCGCGATGACTTCCGAAGGGATCTCTCCGGGCAGGGCTTTCGCTCCTTTGCCTTCAAAGAGCGCTTCTTCTGCTTTTTTCACGCGGTCCCAGTTGTTGTCCCGGTCCATAGCGTAGAATCGGCCTGTGGCAGTGGCGATGAAGCCGACGCCGATCTTTTCCAGATCAGACTCGAGCTCGCGTAGGAATTGCGCGGCCGATTGCGGCGGCGTGTCGCGCCCGTCGGTATAGGCATGGATGGCGACCGTGCGTATGCCGGCGTCCTTTGCCGCTCGGACAAAGGCGACCAGGTGGTCCTGGTGGGCGTGCACGCCGCCGGTGCCGATGAGCCCTTTCACGTGCAGGGTCGAGCCGTTCTTTTTGACATGCTCAAAGAGCTTTACAAAGGCAGGGATGCGGTCGAACTCTCCCGAGTCGATAGATTTCCGGATGCGGACCAAGTCGGTGTCGATGACGGCGCCCGCGCCGATAGTCGTATGCCCGATCTCGCTATTGCCCATCTGGCCGTGGGGCAGGCCGACGGCCAGGCCCGAGGCTTCCAGGAGAGTGTGCGGATATTCCTTCCAGATCCTGTCGAAAAAGGGCTTTTTGGCCGCGGCCACGGCGTTGTCTTTCGGGTCTTCTCGATGGCCCCAGCCGTCCAGGACGATGAGCGCCGCCTGCTTGTAGGTTTTCATGGTTTGTTCGTTGGTTTTCGAGCCTCTATTGTACAGAATCTCGCGCATTACAGGCCCTTGACCCGCGGATAGGGGAGTTGTAAGGTAATAGAGGGTAGCAGCATGGTGCTGTGTTCTCTAAACATCCGACAGTAACCTCAAAACATCCAGTTATGCCAGCAAAGCATGGTTTCGTCAGGGATACGGGCGAGGAGCTCGACAGCAAGATCGAGCGAGTCGCGTCCAGGATCGAGCGCGAATCGCAAGACCCGTTCGGTCACAGCAACGGAGTGAACGGCCGACCTATCGAGGCGTTCTCGGAAGAAGAAGTCTACGACGAGTTCATCAACGCGTGCGGCCATATCGGCACGATCGAGAACGAGAAGAAGCTCGCGCCGCAGGCCTTGGTCGCCGAGGCGATCGATCCCTTGCTTCGTATCCAACGCCTCGACCAGCTGGAAGGCAAGCGGCGGCACGTCAGAGCCCCGGGCCAGGCCATCAAGGAAGAAGAGCTCGCGGTCGCTTCCGATAACGAAGGCGCCATCAGCGAGTGTTCGTGTGGGGCAGACAAGACCTGTCAGGTCTGCGTCACCGACATGGATCTGATGGCTTTTCCTGAGCTCAAGAAGGACGACCGCGTCCTCATCGACTCGGTGCCCGACAAGCGAGGAAGGCTCCGCGTCTGGCTTCCGGTCGGGCTCGCAGAGGTCTTGGGACTGATGCCCGTCTAGATGTTTTCAAAAGCCGCCTGGCAGTTCGGGCGGCTTTTTCATGGATGCGTTTGACAGATTCTCATCTCGGAGTAACCTCTATCCAGAACTATGCGCACCTACGATTGTCCAGGGGCTCGGGAAGATGAGATCTGCATCGGCTTCCATACGGA
>DASTLR010000018.1:0-37007 GCA_035714745.1 Minisyncoccota bacterium
CCCTGGCCGTCTTCTTCGTCACCAGCTACATCGACTGGTCGTTCCAGCGCCGCTCTAACGTCCTGGTGACGCTCTACGGCGCCATGATAGCGGTGCTCGGCTTTCTCTTCATCGCCGCCAGTACCGTCAAGGGCGCCCAGAGCTGGTTCCACCTAGGGCTTCTGTCCTTTCAGCCCGTCGACGTGGCCAAGCTCCTCTTGGTCTTGATGCTGGCGAAATACTTCTCAAAGCGCCATGTCGAGATCGCCAACATCCGCCATATCGTCGTCTCGGGCATCTACGCCGCCATATTCTTCGTCCTGATCGCCCTCCAGCCGGACTTCGGCGGCGCGGTCATCGTCGGCTGCGTCTGGCTGGGCATGGTCCTGGTCTCGGGCATATCGAAAAGGCATCTGACGGCCTTGTTCTCCTGCGCGGTCGTCGCTTTCGCCCTGCTGTGGAACTTCGGCTTTCACGACTATCAAAAAGCGCGCGTCATGAACTTCATCCACCCCCTGTCGGATGTGCGCGGTTCGGGCTATAACGCTCGCCAATCGACCATCGCCGTGGGGTCGGGGCAGATTTTCGGCAAGGGCATCGGCTACGGCACGCAGTCTAAATTGAAATTCCTGCCGGAGTATCAGACCGACTTCATCTTTGCCGCCTTTGCCGAGGAGTGGGGCTTCGTCGGCACCATCCTCTTTTTCGGCGTCTTCGGCGTGCTGATCTGGCGCATCCTGGCCAACGCCCGCAGGGGGGCGACCAACTTCGAGATCCTCTACGGCCTGGGCCTATCCATCCTCTTTATGAGCCACTTCGTCATAAATGTGGCTATGAATATGGGGCTTTTGCCGGTGACCGGCATCACTCTGCCGTTCGTCAGCTACGGCGGCTCGCACCTGGTCACCTCGTTCTTCGCCCTGGGCATCCTGATGTCCCAGCGCCGCTACATGCGCGACGCGCACAAGGAGGAGACCAAGAACGAGTTTTTGGGCATTTGATCGCTGTTATTTCCTATAAAAAATTCAGGTGGGCCGAAAAGCTGCTCGGGCTACGGTAGTCATCCTGTCCCATTTTGACGAGGTGGAGATTTGTCTCAAAAATCAAGACGCGGTTATCGAAGTTTCAGACAGCCGTCTTAAAAAATAAGACAAGTAAGATGCCATGGTTTTCGAGCCTCGAAACCTTGCGCTTCAACCAATCTTCGCCCCTGCCAGTAAGGCGATATACGTGGACTGTGATTGGTCGATGATAAGACCTTGTATCTGCCCGCTACCGAATTTCGCGCCCTCAATATTCGATCCGCTGACATTCGCTTGCTTTAATTGTGCGGCAGAAAAATCGGCGCGGGATAGCTTGCAGGCGGCAAAATCGACCTTTTCAAGAGAGGCGGCTTGAAAATCCGATTCGGTCAAGTCGCATTCGGTGAATATCACCCTTTTGAGCTCGGTGCCCCGTGCTTTTTTCGGAACTCCTTTTCAGCGCTGAGGCTCATAGATCTGTATGGTTTTATCCATCATCTTCTCGAGGGAGAATTCGGCGCGCGTGGCCTCGCGGAGAGCCGCGCCGAATGCCTGCGCCTTTGATCGGTCGTCGGAGAGGAGCTTCAATCCCTGAGCCAGGTCCTCGGGCTTTCGGGTCTGGACGAGGATGCCGGTGCGCATGTCCTCGATGATCTCCTTTACGCCGCCGACGTTCGTCGCCACCACGGGCAGGCCGGCGTATCCAGCCTCGATGACGGTGTAGGGGAGGCCTTCCTTTATGGAGGCTTGGACGAAGGCGTCGAAGCCCCTCAGGTATGACGCCGCATCGCTGACGAAGCCGAGCAGGGCTACGCGTCCGCGCAGGCCCAGCTCCGCGATCCGCGCCTCGAGCCTCTCTTTCTCTTCGCCGTTGCCTATGATGGCGAGCTTTGTCGTCGGTCGGAGCTGCGCCAGGGCAGGGAGGAGGTAGTCATAGCCTTTGTTCTTGTGGAGCTCGCCGATCGCCCCGATGAGGAAATCCTCTGCGCCGACCGCCATGCCGTGCTTGGCCGCCTCCTCGACGATGTGGGCCCTGGCGGCTCTGGCTTCCTTGAAGGCTGGCTCGGCGATGCCGTTATGCACCAGCCGCAGCTTGCCTGTGGAGAAGGGCATGCGCTCGCCGTCGCGCAGGTCGCGCTCGGATACGGCTATAGTGACGTCCGAGAACACCATGGTCAGCCAGGAAAAGAAGCGTATGGCCCACAGCGATAGGAGCCTGCGGTCCTCGTTGAACGGCCAGCCGTGGCAGGTAAAGACGACGCGCTTGACCCCCAGGATCTGCGCGGCAAAGGCGCCCAGGCCGCCGGTCTTTGAGCTGTTCACATGGACGACGTCCGGCCTCTCCCTGCGGATGACGGAGAGGATGGAGAAGAGGCTGGCGGCATCGCCCCAGAGCGTCATGTCTCGTCGGAGGGAGTTGATCGATACAGTCCGGATGCCCGCTTGAGCGAGCTTTTCCATGAGCGGGCCATTGCCCCCTGCGGCGACGACCGCTTCGAATCGGTCCTTTGGCAGGGAGGTGGCCAGGTCATAGACGTATTTGCCGGCGCCGCCCCAGACGCTTTTGGTGATGACGTAGAGGGTCTTCATATAGCAGCTATAAGTATAGCCATCTTTCGGCTTGTAACCAAGGCGGGTTCATGTAGTATTTAAGGTATTATGACCATCCTGAATAAGAAGGCCGCCTGGGTGCTATTGGCGGGCGATGTCGCGGCCTTCATCCTGTCCCTCTGGCTGACCCTGCTCATCCGTTATGCGGTAAAGCCCGAGAAGGCTACGTTTCTGGACCATCTGGCGCCGTTCTCGGTGCTTTTCCTGGTGTGGCTCCTGGTCTTCTTCATCTTTGGCCTGTATGACAAGCAGAGCGTCGTCTTTAAATCGCGCGTGCCGGTCCTCCTCACTCAGGCTCAGGTGGCGAACATGCTCATCGCCACGGCCTTCTTCTATTTCATCCCGTGGTACGGCATCAGCCCAAAGACCACCTTGTTCCTATACCTGCTGGTCTCCCTCGGCTTGATACTCCTGTGGCGCATCTACGGCTATTTCATCATCGTGCCCCGATCGCGGGAGCGCGCCATCCTCATCGGCAGGGGCCGAGAGATGGCCGAGCTTTCGCGCGAGATCCGGGAGAACCGCCACTATAACATCGACATCGCCGATACCATCGATCTGGAACGGGGGGGCCTGGAGGGCTTTGGCGCGAGCGCTCCGGCGGCCTCGCTCGTGGTCATCGACCTGTCGAACGATAAGGTACGGTCGGCCCTGCCCCGCCTCTATAACCTGCTGTTCTCCAGGATACGTTTCATCGAGATGGACGAGATGTACGAGAACGTCTTCGACCGCGTGCCGCTGTCCTTGGTCCAGCACCACTGGTTCCTGGAGAACGTCTCGACCTCGCCGAAGCTCGTCTACGACACCCTAAAGCGCTGCATGGACATCGTCATCTCCCTGGTCTTGGGCTTGCTCTCCCTGGTCCTGTATCCGCTGGTCTACATCGCCATCAAGCTCGATGACGGCGGTCCGATCTTCATCGTCCAGGACCGCGTCGGCCAGAATGGCGGGCTGGTCAAGATATTCAAGTTCAGGAGCATGGCCCGCAACGAGACCGACCTTTCGAAGGGCCTCTCGGAGAACTATGTCACGCGCGTCGGCAGGTTCCTGCGCAAGAGCCGCATCGACGAGCTGCCCCAGCTCTGGAACGTCCTGCGAGGAGACCTCTCGCTCATCGGCCCGCGCCCCGAGCTGCCGTCGGGCGTCAGGCTCTACGAGGAGCAGATCCCGTTCTATGGCATCCGCCACTTGATCAAGCCGGGGCTGTCGGGCTGGGCCCAGATCTACCACGAGGACCATCCGCACCACGGCCAGGCCGTCGAGGAGACCCGCGAGAAGCTCTCGTACGACCTCTATTACATAAAAAATCGCTCGTTCCTGCTCGACCTGAATATCGCCCTTAAAACGATCAAGGAGCTGGTGTCGAGGAAGGGAAGATAAAAATTAAGAATAAGAATATGAAGAAGACAAAGAACACTAAGAGCACGAAGATCACTAAGAACACGAAAGACACGAAGGGCACGAAGAACGCCAGAAAGACGGTGGTGGTGACGGGCGGGGCGGGGTTTTTGGGATCGAATCTAGTGCCGGCCTTGCTCGCCGAGGGCTTCGAGGTGCACGTCGTCGACAGTCTGGTCTCGGGCAAGAAGGAGCACGTCCCGGCCGGGGCAAAGCTCCATGTCCTGGATATCCGCGACGACGCCAGGCTCCGCGACCTCTTCGCCTCGATAGCCGCTTCCGCGGGGGGCATCTACTGCGTCTTCCATCTGGCCGCCTTGCCGCGCGTGCAGTTCTCCATCGATAACCCGCGGGAGTCGCATAGCGTGAATATAAACGGCTTGCTGAACGTCTTTGAAGCCGCGCGGGCAGCAAAGGCCCGCCGCATCGTCTATTCCGCCTCGAGCTCGGCCTACGGCGACCAGACGGTCATGCCTCTCGTCGAGACGATGAAGCCGAGCCCTATGAGTCCCTATGCCGTCCAGAAGCATTACGGGGAGCTTTTGGCGCGTCAGTACGCCCTTCATTATGGACTCGAGACCGTCTGCCTCCGCTATTTCAATATCTTCGGCCCTAATTTCGACCCGAACGGGCCGTACGCGATGGCTATAGGGAAATTCCTGATGGCGCGCAAGGAAGGCAAGCCGATCACCGTTACCGGCGACGGCAGCCAGACGCGCGACTGCGTCTATGCGACCGATGTGGTCAGGGCTAACATCCTGGCCGCCCGCAGCTCGAACGTCGGACAGGGAGAGGTCATGAACATCGGTTCCGGCAGGAATCCTTCGATCATGGAGATCGCCCGGCTCATCGCCGGCAAGAAGGGCAAGATCGAGCGCATCGCCCCGCGCGTCGAGCCGCACGACACCCTGGCGGATATCTCGAAGGCGAAGAAGCTCCTCGGCTGGGAGCCGAAGGTGACGCTCGAGGAAGGCATCGCCGCGCTGAAGAAGCTGAGCGGGATTAAAGAATAAAAAAAGCCGGCAAAGGCCGGTGGGGCTGACATTCTGATTCGTTAGACGCTGCGCGTTCTTTTGTAGACGTTCTGGACATTGACCAGGAGGAATCCGCACAGCTTCAGCCTCTTGTTAAGGCGGTGGGCTGTGGCTCGGGTCATAGCGACACGCTTGATGGGCTCTTTCTCCATCGTGTCGTAGAGCTCATACCAGACGTCACTATCTATATCGCCGTTTGCCATGAGCCGTGCGATCGCCAATCTTCTGAGGAACGATTCATAGCCTCTAGACCTTGCCATGTGGGGGATACCATGATCTACGGATTGCTCTGCGCGCGCATTCAGAGACGCCCGCAGCATTCTTTCAGACACGAAATTCCCAGCTGTGCCAACGGAACAAAGGGGCATAGTTTTTCGGTTTTCAGGTGGTTGAAGTGGAAGAACGATATCTTCTTTATATAACCACTCTTTGGAATAAAATCAAGTATTTTATCGATAGTCTTCTTTTCGTTGCGTTTTGGCCCTTTTATGGCTACTATGAGCCCTATATTACCTACAGCAAACCCTTTTATGTGGAAACAACGAATCACGGCTCTGATCCTCTTGGCGGCGGCCTTTGGCGTAGCCTATTACGCCTACGACAAGTCGGGCTATAGGCTGGGACTAGATCTCTCGGGCGGCACGCACCTGGTCTTTCGCGCCGATACGGCAAACATCGCCCCGGGCGAGATCGACGACGCTATGACATCTCTCGCTAACGTCGTCGAGAAGCGCGTCAACCTCTTCGGCGTCTCGGAGCCGATCGTCCAGACCGAGAAGGGCGGCGTGGTAGGGCAGACGGAGCACCGCCTGATCGTCGAGCTGCCGGGCGTCGAGGACCTCAAGAAGGCCGTCGACCTCATCGGCAAGACGCCGTCCCTGGAGTTCCGCCTCCTCCGTCCGAACGTCGACAAGCTGACGGCGGACGAGCGCGCGAAAGCCACGCTCGACGATATCTTCTATCCTGCCGAGCTCACGGGCCGCTTCCTCAAGCACGCCCGCCTGGAATTCGACCAGACGACCTATCAGCCTCAGATCGCCATCGAGTGGAACGACCAGGGAGCCAAGCTGTTCGCGGACATCACCCGCACCAACATCGGCAAGCCGCTCTATATCTTCCTGGACGACGCGCCGATCTCGAGCCCGGTCATCCAGTCCGAGATCTCGAGCGGCAAGGCCGTCATCAACGGCTCGTTCAAGGTCGAGGAGGCCAAATCTCTGGTCCGCGACCTGAACCTGGGAGCCCTGCCGGTGCCGATCTCCCTGGTATCGTCGAACAAGGTCGGCGCCACCCTGGGCAAGAGCGCCCTGGACGCCAGCGTCTTTGCCGGCATCGTGGCCTTTATCGTCGTGGCCCTCTTCCTGGTCCTCTGGTACCGCCTGCCGGGCATCGTCGCCGCCGTGGCCCTGGCTATCTACGTGGCCCTCAACCTGGCCCTCTTCAAACTGATCCCCGTCACTTTGACAGCCGCAGGCATCGCAGGCTTCGTCCTGACCCTGGGCATGGCCGTGGATGCCAACATCCTCATCTTCGAGCGCATGAAGGAGGAGCTCCGCCGCGGCCTCTCGCTGCCCGAGGCTATCAGGGAGGGCTTCCATCGCGCCTGGCTGTCGATCCGCGATTCGAACCTGTCGTCGATCATCACCGCTGTCATCCTCTACTACTTCGCCTCGACGCCGATCATCCGCGGCTTCGCCCTGGTCTTCGGCCTGGGCGTGATCGTCTCGATGTTCACCGCCATCACCGCCTCGCGAACGCTCCTTATGGCCGTAGGAGCGAAGGGGGAGGGACGAGCGGCCCGCTGGCTTTTCGGCTCCGCCTCTTCTAAATTCTAGACTCTAAACTCCAGATTCTAATCTCTAATCCCATGTTCATCGTAATCTACAGGAAATTCTTCTACGCCCTCTCGATCGTCCTCTTCGTCGCCTCCGTGGCGGCGGTGGCGGTCTGGGGCCTGAGGCCGGGCATCGACTTCAAGGGCGGCTCGATCGTCGAGGTCGCCTATGGATCGGCGAGCGCTTCGAGCGCCCGTCCTGCCGTGAGCGAGGTCAGCCCTGCCGTGGCGGCCCTCAACCTGGGCGAGTTCTCTATCCGCGAGACGGGAACCGACGGCTTCATCGTCCGCACGGCCGATCTGACGCCTGAAGCGCACAACGCCCTCATATCCGCCCTCTCCAGGGGCGGCGCCGCGCCCCTGACCGAAAAGAGGTTCGACTCTGTCGGACCGATCTTTGGCAAGGAAGCCCTGCAGAAGTCGTGGATGTCCATCGTCCTCGTCCTCCTGGCCATCGTCATCTTCATCACCTTTGCCTTTAGGCACGTCTCGAAGCCGGTGCAGTCGTGGAAGTACGGCATCATCGCCATCGTGGCTCTGGCCCACGACGTCTTTATCCCGGCCGGAGTCTTCGCCGTCCTGGGCCATTTCGCCGGCGTCGAGGTGGACACGCTCTTCGTCACGGCCCTGCTTGTCGTACTGGGCTTCTCAATCCATGACACCATCGTGGTCTTTGACCGCGTGCGCGAGAATCTGCGCCTGAATACCGAGAACCACACCAAGAAGGACTTCGCTTCCATCGTCGGAGAATCGATCAGCCAGACCTTCGTCCGCTCGATCAACACCTCGCTCACTACCCTCATCGCCATCGCCGTGCTCTATGCCGTCGGCCCTGCGGCCACCCATCACTTCGCCTTGGCCCTCCTGGTGGGCATCGCTGCGGGAACGTATTCGTCGATCTTCCTCGGCTCGCCGCTCCTCGTCACGGTCAATGACTGGAGCAAGAAGCGAGCCTAGACCGGCCGCGGCGCCCTAATCTGCCCAGCTCTTGTAGAGGTCGCGCATAGCCTGGATGTCCGCGGGGGACATGGCTGCATAGATGCGCGCCCAGTCGGCGGCGATAGCCCGCTGGGCATCGGACAGAGCGACGCGCCCGGCGCAGGCCTCTTGGTGGAGGTAGTTCTCGACCACGTCTTTTTCCCGAAAGCCGGGCGAGGGGTCGCGGGCCTCGGGATAGAGGTTGGCCGCCTCGTTGCTGCCGCCAAGCTCCAGCGGCACGATATGGTCCAGCTCGTAGGTGCCGGTCTTTTGGGGATAGGGGATGCCGTAGGCGGCGTAGATCTTCTTTTTCAGGCTGGTCGAGACGCTGCGGACCTTCTTGGTATAGCCCGGCTGGCAGATCGTCTCCAGGGGCGTCCGGGCAAAGATCGCCCCGGGGCTGCAGAGCGGGTCGGGCAGAGGGCCGTTCACGGCGCAGCCGGTGGCTTTCGACGGCTTGCCGAGCGCCGGCGTCCCCGAGGCTACTTCGCGGACCAGCGCGGGCATATCGACGGCGATCAGGGCGGGCGCAGGCGCGGCGCCGGGCATGAAAAGGTATGACGCCCCGACAAAGGCTGAAGCGAGGGCGATGACGGCGGCTTTTTTGTAGTTTGATGGCATGTTGAGAAATCTTGAAAGAGCTGATAATGTAAGTGCCTCGGGATAGTAGCAAAGAGGGGATAAAGGAATCATAAAGATTTGTCAGGGACGGACTTTGGACACGTGGCGGAATTGGTATACGCGTACGCCTCAGAAGCGTATGCCGCAAGGCTTGGGAGTTCGAGTCTCCCCGTGTCCACAAAGCGTCGGAAAGAGCCCTTTGGAACGTACTAAGGGGTATGAAACCGGTAAATATATTGCTCATAGCCTTGGCTTTGGCGGCCGCGGGATTCGGCCTCCATGCCGTTTTTGGCGATGACCGGCCGGCGACAAACGGCCAGACTTCGGCCGTTGCAGCCACGACCATGGCGACGATCACGAAAGCGACAACGACTCCTGTGGCAAAAGCGACGGCCGCTTCGGCAACACAGGCAGCTATGTCCGCGACCGTCGCCACGTCTAAATCAGCGCCCAAAATCATAGCGGCGGTCACTGCTTCTCCCGCGTCGACGATTTCCTCGACGCAATCCTCCGCTCCTCGCGCCGCGGGGCCTGTCTGCAACGAGAGCCTCATCGGCCCTGACGGGCTCGATTCGCACCGTATCATCAGCCTGGAGGCCTGCAAGAAGCTGAACGTCCTCTATGACCAGGGCAGGGCAGCGGGCAACTCGGGCGACCTCTACGATAATCGCGACAACCTCCACGTGAACCTCTGCGAGGGCTGGACACCGAATCCGGAATGCCCGCCGGAGCACCGCCTGTTCCCTCAGCACGCCTGGAAATTCTCGGGCGGGGCGGGGGCGGCCACCTCGCCGCAGCCGCAGACGACCTTGGGCCAGGCTTCCTTTAGCGGCTCGGTGGCGGGCGACGTGAAGCACAGCATCCCGTACGTCATGTACGGCAGCCAGTCGGGCGCGGATACGCTCTATAACCTCTACGTTCACGGAAATCTCTACGTCTATCCGTCTCTCTATGAGGACAGCTTCGCCGGATCGGCCTATGGCGCGGGCGCTTTGGCGGGCATGGCTCCTTTGGACAAGGCTTCGCTGAACAAGGCAAACACGCCCTACGTCATCAACTCCAAGCAGCTCTGCGCCTGCGGAGCGGATTCTCTGCGTGTCCACGACGCTTCGGGCAGCGACCTGCCCTTCATCGAGCTGGGCTTCGCCGGCCTGGCGGCCTTCCAGCTTGAGCTGAAAAAGTCCCTGGAGTCGTCCGGTCTGATCATCCCGACCCTGCAGGCCCTCATCCGCTACTCGCATCGCTCGGTGGCGAGCGACGCCGACTATTTCTCGAGCGTGGCCCAGCGCAGCTCGTACGTTGCCCATTATCAGAGCGGGGGACAGGTTCTGCCCGCCTTCGACGCTGCCCGCCTGGTCGACTTGGCCAACGGCCTGACCCGGGCCGACGTGCCGCCCCTGGTCCGCATGAAGATAGAGAGCGAGACCTTCGCGAGCGGAGAAAAGCTCTTTGACACGTCGGGGGCCGTCGCCCGGAGCGTGGCGTACGGCACGGAAAGCAAGACGATAACGGTCTCGGCGGCCTCCAGCGTCGATATCGACGGGGGAACGAGCGGCCATTCATATCATTGGCAAGTCATCGGTGGCGACCCTTCGCGCGCCCAGGTCGCGGTCGACCCGCAGGACCCCTCGCACGCCACCATCGAGTTCACGCCCGGCTCGTCCACCGACCGCATAGACGTCGGGGTCTTCGTCAAGCGCAGCGGCGGCCGGTATTATTCCGTGCCCGGGATCGTCTCGATGTACGTGCATCCGTAGGCGGCGGAAAAAAAAGAGGAGAGAGTGGGCTTATTCGTGCCGTTTTCTGTGCCGGCAGTAGCCAAAGCGCAAAATGCCGAGTTGGCAATTGCTTACCACAAAGCGAGGCTTCATATATAGAAAAGACTTGGTCAGCAATTGCCAACTTTGAAAAAGAGAGGGCTCGACCATCGATTCACTGGCCGCGCCCCGCCGGTTGCTTTTTCCCGTTTTCGGCGTACAGTAAATCCGTTATGCGGAAATTGCCTCTCCTTTTCTTAGTCCTGGGCCTGCTTTCTTTCCCTTCCACCTCCCACGCCGCCTGGTGGTCGTTCCTGTTTCCGGGCCTGACGACAAAGGCCGCCACGACCACGCCCATAACTCCGGCCATTCCGGCCGATGCCCCGGCCACTACAGGTATCTCGGGTTCGCGCGTCTCGAACAAGCCGACCGTCGAAGAGTTGCAGGAGCGCATAGCCTATCTCGAGCAGAAGCTCGCGGAGGCGGAAGCCGTCGTCGCCAAAGCTGCCGCTAAAACCGCTGCGGCCGCCAAGCCGTCCGCCATGGCATCGGCGCCTGCTTCCGCCGCCCCTGCCGGCCTCTCCGAGAGCGCCGTGCGCGCCAAGGTCATGCCGGCCCTGGTCACGGTCCAGGCCACCAGCTCGGGCTCTGGCGTGGTCGTCGACGCGCAGGGCCATATCCTGACCGACGCGCACACTGTTTGGATCCAGGATTCATCGAACGCCGTCATCGGCGCCGCGCCCGAGGTCAAGATCGCCTTCCAGAGCGGCGCGCAGAAGACGGCCAAGCTGGTAGGTATCGACGAGGCCCGCGACCTGGCCGTCTACCAGCTCGCCGACAAGAGCGCTTCGTCGTACATCAAGCCCGTCTATGACGCTGGCCTCTCCAAGGGCGACGCCGCCTATGTGGCCAGCCTACCGGCGGCGAATGGCATCTCGACCGGCGGCCAGGGCTTTGTCGCTGGCACGGTCTCGGACAAGACCGCCTCGGCGGTGACCGTCACGACCGACATCAAGCCCCTGGACACCGGCGGCGCCCTGGTCAATGCCCGCGGCGAGTTCGTCGGCGTGCCGGCCCGCTCGACCTGCAAGGTCATCGAAGAGATGAAAAACTGCCTGAAATACTCCGTGACGGCGGGAGTGATCCGCTCGACCGTGCCCAAGCTCCTCGCCGGCATGCGCCTGTACAAGCAGATGAAGAACGAGACCGCCGAGGAGGCCCTCGTCAGGGGCGAGCTCCAGGGCGTCTATGGCGCGGTCGGCGAGAGCGGCCTCTTGAACTATGCCATCCTGAACGTCACGGGCAACAACTCCTTCGACTATTTTAACGGCAAGCTGGGTACCGACGTCGAGGGCAAGATCCGCAAGCTCTACATCCTCAAGCTCAAGCAGATCGCCGACAGCATCTATCAGGCTATGGACTTTTTGAAGCAGCAGGCCCACGACCTGGATATCTTCCTGGTGAACGAGAGCGGCTCCATCGCCTCGATGGGCGACTACCAGCGCAAGGTCCTTGCCCAGATTCAGGCCGCGAACGCCGCCAAGCTCCGCGAGTACCAGGCGAACGTCGACCTGTGGTCCAAGCGCAGGAACGAATACGATTCCTACCAGACCCGCCCCGAGCAGGCATCCCACGATTACCTGATGGAGCAGGGCGCTATCGAGGAATCCACGGCCGAATATTTCAAGGCCGAACGCGCGCGCATCCTTGACCTTCTCTCGGGAGAGTCCGTTAATATTTTCTAGGCGCAAAAGGTGAAATACTCGGGCCCGCACCGTCGTATTAGAGAGTGCGGGCCTTTTCAGCATCGGCCGGCCCGTCAACGGATTACGACAGCTTAACCTTCAAACTCTTATGGCAAACGAAAACAGGGGATTCGCAGGAATGGATCCAGAGCAGCAGCGCGAGATCGCTTCCAAGGGCGGCAAGAGCCAGGGCAAGGAGAACAATCCAGGCAATTTCGCCAATGACCCGCAGAGGGCGAGCGAAGCCGGCCGCGAGGGCGGCAGGAGCCGAGGCTCTGACGAGTAGGCTATATACCACTTGACCCCAGAACGGCGGCGTGTATAATAGGCCTTACCTCATTAAAACCTTTGTTGGACAGTAAAAGGTGCTTGAAAAAGCGCTTTTTACATCAAGAGGGGGATTGGTGAGGGACAGTCCTTTGAAATAATCTATTGTTAAAAAGATATTGAGAACATCAGTACGGAACATTGGTAAAACAGTGTCCTACTGCTGCGAGTCAATTTCTTTGAGTTCGTTGGATGTTGCAAGATCGGTTCAGATTCAGCTCCGATCCCAACTAAAAAGAAATAGGATCGTGGAATCCAGACAGCACTGAGATTCCCAGGACGAATAGAATGCGGGTGATACTGTGATCTATTTTGTTCCGTTCGATCCAGGCGAAAGCCCTTCGGGGCTGCCGCATGGATTTATATCAAGAGTTTGATCCTAGCTCAGGATGAACGCTGGCGGCGTGGATAAGGCATGCAAGTCAAGGGGGCCGCAAGGCAACCGGCAGACGAGGTAGTAATAAGCAGGTACGAACCCAAGAGTCTCGAATAGCCCACCGAAAGGTGGGGTAATACGAGATGGTCTCTACGGAGTAAAGATTTATCGCTCTTGGATCGGCCTGCTCGGTATCAGCTAGTTGGTAGGGTAACGGCCTACCAAGGCTATGACGCCTAGGGGACCTGAGAGGGTGACCCCCACCGATGGGACTGAGACACGGCCCATACACCTACGGGTGGCTGCAGTCGAGAATCTTCCGCAATGGGCGAAAGCCTGACGGAGCGACGCCGCGTGCAGGATGAAGTTCTTCGGGATGTAAACTGCTTTTATAGGGGAGGAAGTCTATTGACGTTACCCTACGAATAAGAGGTTGCTAAACTCGTGCCAGCAGCAGCGGTAATACGAGTGCCTCGAGCGTTATCCGGAATCATTGGGCGTAAAGGATGTGTAGGTGGTCCCGTTAGTCTCTCGTTAAAGGTTGCGGCTTAACCGTAAACATGCGGGGGAAACGGCGGGACTCGAGGGTGCAAGAGGTCTCTGGAACTCTAGGTGTAGCGGTGAAATGCGTTGATATCTAGGGGAACACCAAAAGCGAAGGCAAGAGACTGGGGCATTCCTGACACTGAGACATGAAAGCGTGGGTAGCGAATGGGATTAGATACCCCAGTAGTCCACGCCCTAAACGATCTTCTCTAGCTATTCGGAGTATCGACCCTCCGAGTGGCGTAGCTAACGCGTTAAGAGAAGCGCCTGGGTAGTACGGCCGCAAGGCTAAAACTCAAAGGAATAGACGGGGACTCGCACAAGCAGAGGATCATGTGGTTTAATTCGATGGTAAACGAAGAACCTTACCAGGGTTAGAAATGCAGTCGAAGCTAGGCAGAAACGTCTAGCGCCGCAAGGCGGCTGCACAGGTGCTGCATGGTCGTCGTCAGTTCGTGGTTTGAATTGTTCCCTTCAGTGGGGTAACGAACGCAACCCTCATTGCCTGTTACAAGTGTCAGGCGAGACTGCCCAGCTTTTAGCTCGGAAGGAGGGGATGACGACCATAGTTCGAGAAGGGGCTTGCGAGCGCGGCCGGCGCGAGCACGAGGAATTTTTCAGCAGAAGAATATCCGTACCCTTCGAGGACTATGGTCGGCATCCCTCCCTTGTGATCTACAAGCTGGGAGGAAGGTGAGGATGACGCCAGATCAGCATGGCCCTCTGATACCCTGGGCTACACACGTGATACAATGCTATCTACAACGCGATGCGACGGCGAGAGCCTGAGCCAATCGTCAGAAAGGATAGCCTAGTTCGGATAGGAGTCTGCAACTCGACTCCTTGAAGCTGGATTTGCTAGTAATCTCGGGTCAGCTATACCGAGGTGAATACGTTCTCGAGTCTTGTACTCACCGCCCGTCAACTCAAGGGAGTTGGGAGTGCCCGAAATTCGCGCTTGACGCGGCCTAAGGCAAGCTCAATGACAGGGAGTAAGTCGTAACAAGGCACGGGTAGCGGAAGCTGCTCGTGGATTATTTCAAGTGAAAACACGCTCTCGCCCGGATCCGTCTGGAGCGAAGCTGACAGAGTCGATACGGCATAGCCGTGGTTCCTGGGAACCTAAAACACCAGTGGAAGCAGGGGAAGGACCTGCAGCCAGAACGGGACAAAATAGAGGACAGTATGAAAAAAACCGCCTAAATGGCGGTTTTTTTCATGTCGACCGCTCTTCAGTGCTATACTGAAGCTCTATGATATACGGGCAACATGCATGCGTCTGGGTGATTGGCTTGCTGGCGCTCTGCGCGATCGGCGCCGGCGCGTATCTCTGGATGGGGCACGGGCCGGCGCCCGAGCCTCTGCCAAAGGCCTTCAGCCTCCCGTATTCGTCCGTGGATTTTGCCCGGAAGCGCATCGTCTTTGACGAGCCTGCCGACGGCACGTTCTGGCAGATCATCATCGTGCCTCTCTGGCCGTGCGACTATCTGCTCGTATCGGAATCGCACGGCGTACGGCCAGACGTACACGCCGGAAAGATCAGGGAAACGTATCTTCTGAGCTCTTCCGGAGCCTGCGACGGCACATGGGATCTCGTCGTATACAATTCCGCGAAACTGACCTACGACCTTTCGCGGCTCTCGGGCTTTGATCAGACGGATAAGGGTACCCTGCCGATCGACATCTCCCAAAGCGACATGAGGAGCGTATCTGCCCGCGACGCGCGGCTGCTCAGGTCATATCCAGGGCTACGGCAGCTTTTTTGAGCGCCGGTTCGTGGGGATAATCAATGATTTTTTGGCGAGTCAAGGATGCTATAGTAGGTGAATTAGCAGACTAGGGCATTACCATGATCACCAAGGAGCTTTTGGAATTCGTAAAATCCCAGCTCGTCCAAGGAGGGTCCAAAGAGAACATTACCAGCATGCTCATATCTCAGGGCTGGTCTCCTTCTGACGTGTCGGAGGCGTTCGTCGCGGTATCTGCTCCCGTTCCAGCTCCCGCGCCTGCCGCCGTTCCGGTTTCCGCTTCCGTTCCTTCGATGGCTTCGATGACGTCTATGGCCCAGCCTGTCCAACAGGCGCAGCGGCCCAGGTCCGGAGCGGGCAAGGCTATCGGCATCGCCGCTGCCGTCTTGGTGCTGATCGGAGCCGTCGGATGGGCCTTGGCCAGCTACACGTCGGTCTTGAGCTCGTTGCCGTGGGCCAAGCCTGCGGCTTATACCGACGCGCTGGTGCCGGCGACCGAGGCGCAGTACGACAAGGCCTTATCGCAGCGGCTCTCGGGTCTCGAGGCTGATTACCAGGGCCCATATGCTTACGCTGGCCCAGTCTTCGTGGCGCTTGACGGTTCCGGACTGCGCGTGGCGTTGCCGCTGGTGCCGAACGTCGTCGCTACCGAGCTTAGCTACGTGGATATCTCCCACATCTATGACGCCTCGGGCGCTGACATCAACGACGCGGACAGCCCGCTCAATACCAGCCTTTTCTTTAAGCGCCTTCAGATGACCAGCGTGGCTGACCCGGTGGCCCATCTGGCGGGCAGCCGCTCCCTGAGCCTGGTATCGGACAAGCAGGATGCAGATATCTCGAAAGTGGAGGGTTCCGTGGTCGTCGTCCTGCCGGTCGGTTTGAAGGCTTTAAAATTCAAAGCAGGAGAGGCGGGCAAGACCCTGTCGGTCGGCGCGAGTTCGATCACCCTGCGGTCGGTCTCGGGCGGGCAGGTCGATTACCATATCAAAGGAGAGCGGAGCTTGTTCGCCGGCGTAGTGGCCCGCGACGCGTCGGGGGCGGTCCTGTCCGAGTCCTTGTCGTCGCTCCAGACGGCGGGCGACAGCCTGATGGTCGATGCCGACGGCTCGTATTCGTTCGACGGGACCGTCGCCGAGGTCTGGTTCTACTTTTCCGAGAAGTCGATCACCCGTTCCTATCCGTTCTCGATCGCGGCGGCGCAACCTGATGCCTCAGCCCCGACGGCCGCGGCAGGCGCGCCCGCCGTGTCCTTGGCAGACAAGGAGGCGGCCATCGCCGGCATCCTCCGCACCAAGCAAGCCTTGACCTCGGGCGACGTGCAGAAGATCAGGGTCTACATGGCTAACCTGGCGCCGACCCCTACGGACAAAGCCCAGCTCGACAAGATGAGCGACCAGGAACTGCTGAGCACCGTGAAATTCATGGAGCTGGTCTATGACGGCATCACCGCGGAATCTCTGCGCTCGAGCGGGGCGGTCTGGTCTGTGAAAGACGCTGCGACGCTCGAGGTACAGGTCGCCGGCGGCGCCGCTGGCGGCTCCGGGACGACGCTCAGCGCGCAGAAGATCGGCGGAGTCTGGTATTAGCGCCGATAGTCAGGTTGATAATGCGTCAGAAGCCTGGTCCGACATCGACGCGCGGCTCAAGCGTCGCTACGACCTCATCCCGAACCTGGTCAACACCGTCAAAGGCTACGCAAAGCATGAGGCGTCCGCGTTCGAGAGCGTCTGCGACAGACTTCGCTACGGCTCCCGGCTCGTCCGGAGGATCGGGCTCGAGCGGCGGCGGGAGCTGGTAGCCGCTGCCGCTATTGACACGATTGACCGTGAGGAGTATAATATAATAAGTATCAGCGCGGGCGGTTGGCGGGAGCCAAAGCGCCTTTTGAATCCAGAGAGAGTAAAAACCCAGCAAAACCTCTCATGTCTTTTATTCGCGAATTGATCCAGGAGATCGAGCATTTCAAAGGCCCTCTGCGGGCCGCCAAAGAAGGGGCAAGGGCCCTCGACGAGCTTGAAGAGAACCAAAGGAGGTTCGACGAGCAGCGGAAGCAGATCGCGTCGGTCCGCACGGACGTCGAACGGGCCGAGATCATCAAGCGGATGATCGCCCTAGGCAAGCGTTGCCAGGAGCTGCGGGATGTGGCCGACGCCGCCCCGCAAAAGGTGGCGGCCAGCCTGTCGCCCTTCCTGTGATGAAAGTTCAGCCTTTGCGAGGCGCCGACACACCATCGGCGCTTTTTTGTTGCCGAAAAGAGCCTTTTTTGCTATATTCTGTGGGCTTTTAACAGTGGAATCGGCGGTATTTTGCGCGTATAGCTCAGTTGGTAGAGCACATCACTGATACTGATGGGGTCCTAGGTTCGAATCCTAGTACGCGCACCAGGGGAGAACCGACACGGTCGGTTTTTCCTTTGAAGCGAAATTATATGGCTAACCTCACACCTTTGACCACGACCATCCAACACAAGACCCAGAAAAAGACGAAAGTCGTCTGCACCATCGGCCCTGCGACCGAGTCCCAGGACAAGCTCGAGGCCCTGCTCAAGGCCGGCATGAACGTCATGCGCTTGAACTTCTCGCACGGCGACTTCAACGAGCACCAGAACCGCGTCAACAACCTGAAGAAGGCCGTGGCTCGGACCGGCATCCCGGCCGCCGTCCTTCAGGACCTGGCCGGCCCAAAGATCCGCATCGGCATGTTCAAGACCGAATCGGTCATGCTCAAGGAGGGCGCGAAGTTCACCATCACCACGGACAAGGTCGAGGGCGACGAGAGCCGTGTCTCGGTGAACTACCCGAATTTCGCCAAAGAGGTCAAGAAAGGCCATATCGTCTATCTCCATGACGGCAGGAAGAAGCTGGAGGTCCTGGACGTCAAAGGCTCGAACGTCGTCTGCAAGGTCATCGTCGGCGGAGAGATCAAGGGCAAGAGGGGAGTGAACCTGCCCGACTCCGACCTGACCATCTCCTCCCTGACCGACAAGGACCGCGCCGACCTGGAGTTCGGCATCAAGAACAAGGTCGACTTCTTCGCCCTGTCGTTCGTCCGCCGCGCCTCGGACATCGCCGAGCTGCGCGCCATCCTCGACGCCCGCAAGTCCAAGGCCAAGATCATCGCCAAGATCGAGACGCCCCAGGCCCTGTCCTGCATCGACGAGATCCTGGCTCTGGCCGACGGCGCGATGGTGGCCCGCGGCGACCTGGCCATCGAGATCCCTGCCGAAAAGGTCCCTGCCGCCCAAAAGATGCTCATCAGGAAGTGCAACGAATTGGCAAAGCCCGTCATCACCGCTACCCAGATGCTCGAGTCGATGATCAAGGCTCCGGTGCCGACCCGCGCCGAGGTCTCGGACGTGGCCAATGCCATCGTCGACGGCACCGACGCCGTCATGCTCTCGGAAGAGACGACCCTCGGCGACTTTCCGGTCCAGGCCGTCGAAGTCATGACCAGGGTCGCCCAGCAGGTCGAGGGCACGCTCATCCGCGAGCAGCTCCTCCAGACCGTTCCGGGCATGGTCTATACCTCGGGAGAATCCGTCACGGCCTCGACGGTCAAGAACGCCGACAGGGTAGGGGCCAAGTTCCTGGTCTCCTTTACCGAGTCGGGCAGGTCGGCGCGCCATATCTCGCGCCACAAGCCGGCCCAGCCGATCCTGGTCTTTACCCCGAACGAGGTCACCTATCGCCAGTCGATCCTCTCGTGGGGCACCGTGCCGGTCCTGGTCAAGCGCACCACCGACTTCAACGAGGTCGCCCAGATCGTCCGCGACTACTTCCTGAAATCCAAGCTGGCCAAGAAGGGCGACAAGGTCGTCATGGCCTCGGCCCTGCCGTTCGGCAAGAATACGGAGACGAACCTGGTCTTGGTGGAGAAGCTGTAGGGGGAAGGAAGACAGAAAGGCCGCTCAACAGGGCGGTCTTTTGTTATTGACATATAGTACAGGAAGTGCTATAATAGATAGGTAAAGCTACAAGAGACAGGCTTTACATCGTTCTTTGAGAATGTTGTCTCGCACCTCAACTGAAATGACAGAGATTCCGTTTTCTCATGCAAGCACTGAATATCCCGTCAGGTGTCCAGACTCGCGGCGTCCCCGTGAGTCTCGCAAAGATCCATACCGTCCTGGTCAAGTTCAGCTTCACCAATCCCAAGCACATCCCGCAGGGCTTGCCTGAGGGCAAGCGGGTGACCTGGGAGTTGCGAACGTTGAAAGACCAGGTCAATGCTGCGGCTGTCCACAGCATCGACCCCGAGCTCGCCAAAAAGGGCCGGATCCACGAGAATTACGTGGACACCGGCGTCCGTGCCGTCGATAACCTCCAGCTCGTGCAGCTCGGCATCATCCGCCGCGGCCTGACGAACTCCGGATTCCAGCTTCGCGCCGTGCACGTGCAATTCGTGCCGGCGAAGCCGGACCGGAGGGATCCCAAGCGGATGACGTTTCCCAAGCATGTCGTCGAGCTGGTCTTCCAGAACGGCGACTTCTTCGAGGAGGCTACGGCGACGGAAGACGAGAAGGCCGCTCGCGCGACCCTCGAATCCCCGCAGGTGGTGGGCGCTCTCCGGGCGCTCGCCAACACGACGTGGCAATGGTGCCACGTCTGGGACAACAGCAAGACGGCGGGGACTGCGACGGTCAATGTGGGCGGGCGGCTGCCGGAAGGCAAGCCGCGCAACTGCATCGCCGTGCGGAATCGCTCGATCGCTCCGGTCGCTATCCAAGCGACCATGAGCGAGAGCGAGGAATAGGCGGATCGACAGACCGCTTCAGAGGGTCAGCTTCGGCTGGCCCTCTTTTTTATGCTTCTATGCGCGTCGAGACGTCCTTGAACGACTCGAGCGTCCTGGCGCGGGCGTCGCCGCCGGCATGGGCGCCGTCCAGGCGATCGGAGGACATGCCCTCGAGAGGCGCCTCGGAGACGATGTTGATATGGTGCGAGAGGAAGGTGGTGGCGTATGAGCCCTTTGAGAGGTTGAACGAGACGATGATGCCGCCGGGAACGTCGACCTTCCTGATATCCGAGGCTTTTTCAAGGGTCTGCGCCGTCCTGTGCGAGAGGCGCATGAAGCGGAACGGTCGCAGATTCTCGAAGGGCGGCGGGAAGATGCCCAGGGCCCGCAGCTCGGGGGCATAGAGCTCGATGTCCTCTTTTCTATCCGAAAGGAAGAAGGGTAGCTCCTCGGGTAGCTGGGCCTTGTTCCTGATGGCTCCCGATATCTTCTCGTTAAAGAGCAGGGAGGCCAGGGCATAGAGCCAGAGCTGCACTTGGTCAGGGATCTCGAGCAGGGCGCCGGCATAATCGCCGGGACGCTTTGCCAGGTAGTCTATGACCGGCTTTTCCGAAAGGAGGATATCGGCCACCGGCTCGAAGATGCTCCTGATCTCTGACCATGACCTGTTCTTTTCGCCTGCCGCGCGGACCTTCGAGACGAAGCCGATCTCTCGCGGCGACTTCTTGAAGAGCAGGCTCTCCACTGCCTTCTCGTAGTCGCCGCGGAGGATGTCGTAGCCCCATTCGTAGTTGATATATCGGGGGCTAGCGAAGCGCTGGAGGTAGAAATAGTTGAAAAAGGTCTCTTCGGCGGGACCGATGGTCTCTATCGTCGCCCCCGGCAGCATGCGCGCGTAGATGGTGAAGCGGTTGCCCCGGAGGTCGCCGGCTTTTATCATCCCCTTGCCGCGGTAGGCGTCCTTGAGGAAGAAATAGGATGAGGAAAGGGCTTTCAGGGCAGCTTCGCTCGCGCCTCGGATAGAGACGAGCTGGGAAGTGATGGCGTGCTTGTCCTTGATGCCGGAGTAGCCGATATTCCTGACGTCGATGCCTGTCTGGCGGGATATCTCGCGCGCGACCTCCAGCGTCGAGACGCCGCATTTCACCAGGGTCGCATAGACGGTATCTCCCTCGCCCAGCACTGGCCCGGCTTCGGCGAGCAGGTTCTCGCGGTCGATGGTATAAAGCTTTCCGTCCAGGCCTACCTCTTCGACGATGAAGTCTTCAGGATAACGCTTGAGATAGCCGGGAGGGAACGATTCCTTGCCGGGAATGAGGATGCCAAAGGGCGCCAGGGCGGCAGCGTCCTCGACGAAGGGCACGCGCTTGAAGAGCTCGGGGCGCTCTTCTCTGGCCTTTTTGAGGATAGGATGCTCTTCTTTCATATCATTTGCCCGTCACGACGCAGACGACGGAGCCGGCGAAGCGGCGGCCGGAGGCGCGGGCCTTGATGAGGCCGGCCAGGGAGAGGGCGCCGTTGGGGGTGGCCTCGATGCCGGCCTTGTCGCGCAGGAGCTCTATGGCCCGGCGGATGTCGGCGTTCGAGGCGATCCAGCCGTGGCCGGCGGTCTTCCTGACGGCGTTCTCGACGGAGAGGGCGCGGTGGGCGACCTTGTCGACGATGGCGTCGGCGAGGGAGGCTTCGGGCTCGCTCTCTTCCTGGGCGAAGGCTTTGGCGATGGGCGAGACGCCGGCGGTCTGGACGACGTGGACCTGGGGAAAGGGCTCGCCGGTGCGGCCCGCGTGCTCGACGAAATAATCGGCCAGGGCTTCGGCCGTGGTGCCGGACGACGTGCCGATGAATACGGCTTCGAGGTTCGGGGTGGCGGCGATCTCGGCGGCCAGGGTCCGATAGCCGACCAAGGCGTCGGGGTCGTTCGATTGGCGCAGGCTGGTCTTGCCGTCGTTCTTGATGAGGTTAAAGAGGGCCTGGAGCGGCCTGGCCTCGGCTTCGATGCGGATCCGGGGCTCGCCGACGGCTTCCTCCTGGAGGCGCTTCAGCTTGCCCGCCTCGATGTTCCTGCCCACCAGGATCAGGAGCGAGAGCTTGCTGCCGGCGGCGTTCCTGGCCTTGATATGGCGCGCGGCGGCCAGGGCGGCGTTGCCCGAGGACGAGATGGCGAAATCCGTAGCGCCTTTGGCTACTTTCAGGTCGATCATCACGGGGATGGAGCGGCCCTTGTGCGAGCCCAGGGGGTGCAGGTCCTCGCGCTTCAGGTACAGGGCGCCGACGCCCAGCTCGCGGGCGATCTCTGGGGATTCTGTCTGTGGCGTTACCATGGCTAATACTATATACTATTTTCACTATGAAGTGCGTCTGTCCAGAATGCAAGAACGATATCGATATGTCCCGATACCCCCAGGCGGCGGTAGGGCACGTCATCGAATGCAACACCTGCGGCATCCTCTTGGAGATCCTCTCGATCGCCAACGGCACGGTAGCCACCGAGATCGTCGACGAGGGCAAGTAGCCTTGGACTTTTTCTTTCTTTTGCGTACTATGGGGCCAGAATGGCACCGAATATCGCTGTTTCCACTTCACTGGGCTCCTATAGCCCTTTTTCCGACCCTGCGGTCAGCATCTCGTATCGGGGACGGCCCTTCGACAACGGTCTGTATGGCAGGGAGCGCGCCGACGCTATCCGTCTCGTCAGATCCATGGCGGGCTACGCGAAATTCTCCGGCGACGTCTTTATCCCGGACGTCAGGCCTGCGAACGGTCTGGTCGTCAGCCAGGCGGCCTACAAACCGACGGCGAGCGTTACGCCCTGCGCGGTCTATGTCGGACCGAAAGCCGACGGCGTGACCCTGCGCTGGCGGCAGGCGGCTCTCTTCTGCACCCGGGACTGTCCGACGGTCGTCATGTGCCTGCCGCATATGGGCTTGGCCGTGGCGGCCCATGCGGGCAGGCAGTCGCTTTTGGGCGGCCCGAGGTTCGAGTCGAGCGTCGTCGGCGAGATGGCGAAGAAGTTCTCGCCGCGCGACCTGTCCCGCGTCGAGGTGGCCATCGTCCTCTCGGTCGCCGGCGAGCGCTTCCATCATCGGCCCGACCATCCGGTCTATGGGCCGAAGAATCGGGACTTAATCGCCTTCGTCAAAGAAGCGTATGGATCCGAATGCTTCGTCGACGAAGGCGTCGGCGCGCTATCGTTGCCCATGCTCGTCAAGAAGCAGTGCGTGCAGGCGGGCATCCGCGCCGAAAAGGTCTTCCATGACGGCATCGATACCTATTCAGCGACCCTTTCAAAGGGGAGTGGATACGCTTTCAGCTCTCACCGAAGGGGAGATTGCCGGGGAGGCAACCTCGTCTTCGTCACGGTCAAAAGCTGTTGAACCGCTCGCCGCCGCCTAGGCTCCGGCGAGCTTTTTTATCGTTTCCTCGATCATGCCGCGGAAGCCGTGCGAGCCCAAAAAGGCGATGACGTCGCCCTGGCTGCGGCCATAGGTCAGGAACTCGACGAGCTTCTCGTCGTCGTCGATGTAGCGCACGTCGTTGTGGCTCTCCGCGATAGTCTGCGCCAGCTCGTCACCTTCTATCGTCGCCGGTTGTCTGTCTTCAGTCGTCCGTCGTCCGTTGTCCGTTGTCGGTTGCTTCAGCTTCGTCAGTCGGGGGATGACCACGGTGTCTGCGGCGCGGAAGGCGTCCTTGTAGCCGGGCTTGGACTGCGGCGTGCGGTTGCCGGTGTTCGGCTCGTAGACGGCGACGATCAGGCCGCTATAGACCGAGCGGATGTTTGCCAGGACCGACTTGGCCTTTTCGGCGCTGTGGGCGATGTCGTCGATGACGGTCACGGCGTGCTCGTAGCGCTTCTCCAGGCGGCGCTTCATGCCGGGGAACGAGGCGATGGCGTCGGCGATATCGCCCGGGGCGATGCCGATCTCGCGGGCCAGGGCGAAGCAGCCGGTGACGTTCTCGGCGTTATAGGCGCCCAGGAGGCGCGACTGGATATGGTATGCCTTGCCGTGGCAGACGATGTCGAAGCCGACGCCCTCGCGGCTCTCGACGACGTTCTCGTAGCGGTAGGCGGCGTCCTTGCGCTTGCCGTAGCTGATGAATTCGCGCTTGGATTCCGCCAGCAGCCGGGGCAGGGTCTCGGTGTCGATGCAGGCCAGGACCAGTCCGCCGGCGCCGTCAGGCTTTGCAGGGGGCACGGCGGCGATCAGGGCGCGAAAGGCGTCGAAGTAGGACTGTTCCGTCGGGTACACGTCTGCGTGGTCCCATTTCACGGCCGTCATCAGCAGGTGGGTAGGGCGGTAGTGGGCGAATTTCGGCCGCGGGTCCCATTTGGCCGACACATATTCGTCGCCCTCCACGACCGACCAGTCGCCCTCGCCGATAGCGGCCGAAGGCGAGCCGTCCTGGGTCACGCCGCCGATCATATAGCTGGGCTTGAGGCCCGCGTGCTTGAGGATATGCGCCAACAGGGCGGCCGAAGTCGTCTTGCCATAGGTGCCCGTGACGACGATGGAATGGCCGGCCGGGGCATGCTTGACCAGGAACTCTCCGGCGGCCTCGGCGAACGACATGATCTGAATCTTGCGCTCCTGGGCGTAGAGGAGCTCGGGATTCTTCGAAGAGATGGCGAAGCCGACGATGACCAGGTCGGGGGCGCCGCCGTTCTCGGGCGCCACCATCTTTTCCGGATGGAAGCCCGGGTAGTAGGGGATACCCAGCTTGGTCAGGTTGGTCGAGACGGGCGGATAGAAGCCCGAGTCCGAGCCCGTGACCTTCCAGCCCTTTTGCCAGAGGGCCGCGGCGATGGCCGATCCCAGCACGCCGCAGATGCCGATGAAGTGGACGCGCCTGGGCGCCTGGCTATTGGTGGTGGTATTTTTCATTCTTGAGGATGGTGAAGGCGCGATAGAGCTGTTCAAGAAATATAACACGCACCAGGTCGTGCGGGAACGTCATCTTGGAGAGGGCGATGGCGGCGGAATTGCCGCTGGCCAGGACCCAGGGGTGGTTGCGGACCTCGGCGCTCAGGCCGAACGGCCCGCCGACGACGAAGGCGATCGACTGCAGGCCGGCACCCATCTGCCTGTCCAGGAACCGCGACATCTCCACGGATGTGTACTCGCGGCCCTTCTCGTCCAGGAGGAAGACGCGGTCGAACTTGTCGAGGGCCTTTGCCAGTTTGGCCTCTTCGACTTCTACCAGCTCGAAGGGCGCGTAGCGGAGTATGCGGGCGGTATAGTCGAGGACCGTGCTCTGCAGGTCCCTGGTCTCGGTCTTGCCGACAGTCACAAGAGATATCTTCATGGCTCTAATCTAGGGCTTGCCAAGCGATTGCGCAAGTTATTGAATTTTCTTTATCATTCCTTTATCTGTCTTTTGCTATGGTTCCATCTGCGAGCGCCCGCGCTTGCATTACCAACGCTAGCTGTATTACAATGTATTACATGAGGCAGATTCTCAATATATCTCTGCCAGAAGAGATGGCAAAAGACATAAAAAAAGAAGCCAAGAAGCGGAGATTCACCGTCAGCGAATTCGTGCGCGCCGTGATCAGGCGCTATCAGGAAGACCGGCTCTTGAAGATCGTAGAAGAAGGGAGGAAGGCGTATAGGGAAGGACGGACATTGAAGAGGTTGCCTGACTAATCCGAGGTCGCATGGAAATAGATTATTCGCCTCTATTTATGAGGGGCTATAAAAAGCTGCCTGAACATATACAATCAAAGTTCAAGATCAAAGAAAAAATATTCATCCATAATCAATATGACCCTGTGCTCGGGATACATAAGCTCAAAGGTCGCCTGTCTGGCTTGCTCTCGATGAAGATTGACTTCAGATATCGGGCGATTTTCGAGTTTCTCGATGATCATAAGGTTCTCTTTCTTTCGATAGGCACCCACGATATCTATGAATAGCGCTACTTCAAAATCTCTTTAAGCGGCTCAAGGTCGCGCCTCCATTCCTTGCCATCGAACCATTCGCCGCCCTTGAACTGCAGCTTGTAGGTGTCGCTTGGGCGCGAGAGGGAGCCCAGGTACAGATAGTCGGCGCCCTGCCGTTTAGCCCATTCGATAGCCAAGGTCATCATGCCCAGGCCGCGGGACGGCTCGCGCGGGTCTTCGACATAGAAAGGGTAGCTGTAATGGATCAGGCGCGGCCCCTGATAGGCGATGGCGTAGCCTACCGGCTGGCCGGAGGCCTTCTCTGTAAAGACGAACAGTCGATTGAAGTTCGAGCGCTCGGCGTCGGTCATGAGCTCGCGGATCTTGTTGGCCGTAAAGACGTTGTCGCCGAACTTCTCGTAGAAGTCCTTGGCCAGCTTGCCGACCTTCCAGTCGTAGGCGGCGTAGGGCAGGGATTCGACCGCCATCGAGAGGCTCTCGGCCTTGCGCAGGATGCGGCGGTTCTCCGACGACGGCTCGTAGGCGCGCAGGTCCACGCGGAAGGAGCGCGTCTGGTTCATCATGCCGCGCTCGACGCGGGTAAAGACATAGCCGTGCGCGTACATGCGCTCGATGTTCTCGGCAGAGAGGTCAGAGACCGTCTGGGAAGCCCATTTCAGATACGTCATTTCTTCCTTCTAAATTCCAAATTCTAACTTCTAAATTCTCTCTTCAATCAATGAAGCCCTATCCACACTCCCAGCACTACGAACGCCAGGTGCACCACCCACATGCGCATGATGACCTTCTCCTCGCTCCAGCCGCGGAGCTCCAGGTGGTGGTGCAGGGGCGCCATACGGAAGACGCGACGGCCAAAGACGTGCCGGCCGACGGCTTGGACGATGACGGTCACGGCTTCGGCGTAGAACATGAAGGCCAGGAAGGGCAGGATCGGCATCGAGTTCGTGGCCAGGGCGTTGATAGCCAAGAGGCCGCCGAGGCCCAAGCTACCGACGTCGCCCATCTGGAAGCGGGCCGGCTTGATATTGAAATAGGTGTAGGTGATGAGGGCGCCCACAGTCATGGCGTTCAGGACGGCCAGGGCGTCATAGCCCGAGATCCAGGCCAGAAAGGCCAAGGCGCCAAAGGTCGGGATGAGCATGCCGCCGGCCAGGCCGTCCATGCCGTCCGAGACGTTCACCGCGTTGGCCGTGAACATGACGACCAGGATCATCAGGGGGATTATCAGAATGCCGATGTCCAGGTAGCCGTCAAAGGGCATGCGGATGTGCTGCCAGGACTCGCCGAGCTTGTAGTAGATCCACCAGGCCGAGATGGCTCCGGCGGCAAACTGCAGGAGGAGCTTCTCGTGGACCAGCACGCCGGTGCGCTGCTTGGAGCCAAAGATGGTGGTGGCGCGCTTGAAGATGGTCCAAGGGAAGGTCAGGACCAGCCAGAGGCGGTAGAGGTAACTCTTGTGCACGCGTATGAGGGTCAGGGTTTGGGCCAGGCTCCTCTGGCGCCTCTCGCTGCCGAAGATGTTCAAGAGGTCGTCGAAGGCTCCCAGGGCCGCCGAGAGGAGCATGACGCCCACCGGCACCCAGGTGTAGCGACGGTCCCAGTCAAAGAAATAGGCCAGCAGGGCCACCGTGCCGATGACCAGCACGCCGCCCATGATAGGGGTCGAAGCCTTGCCCTGGCGCGATTCCAGGCCCAGGGTCTTGTCGCCCTCGGACTTGCGGGTGATATGCAGGGCGCGCAGGGCGCGGATGACCAAGGGCGCCGCCACCAGCGAGATGCCGCAGGCAGCTAGGGCAAAGCCGATGATCTCCGTCAGGCTGGCGATCTGGAGAGGGAGGAAGTCGGTCATATGAAGAGTATAGCCGAAATACTCGATTCAGAACATACTATTTCTTGTGCCCGAAGAAATTGATGAAGAGCGGTATCTTGCTGCGGTCGAATATCCCGTTTAGTTCGGTCTTATCGACAACCAGCCCGTTCTTCGTGAACGCGCTCATGATCTCCTCTATCGAATGCTTGAAGAATATATTCCTTGAGAGGGGATTTATAGGAACATATACGCGCCCGTCGATTACCTTGCCGTCTCTTTTCGCGTCGGCGTCATACCTTGCATCCCATTCTTCATACGCATCGGGACTTGCGGTACAGATCAGGAATTTTCCTCCTGATTTCAGCACGCGAGACAATTCTTTTGAGCCAGTGTCCAAGTCTCTCAGATGAAACCAGACGTTGATCGAAAGTGCTGCATCTGCGATGCCGTTTGCTACAGGAAGCTCATAGGCGTTACCGACTATAAATTCGCGATCTTTTTTCTGATGTTTCTCCTTGGCGCGCTCTACCAGCGGCAAAGATGGTTCGACGCCTATATAGCTCGTCCCTTCAAGCTGAACATAGTCTGCGCAGCCTCCTTGACCCATGCCTATGTCTATCAAGACTTTTGGTCGTACCTCCTCGGCCCATTTCTTGATTAGGGGAAGAAGCTCCTTCTCTCGGATCATGCCTCTCTCGTTCTCGATAGAATTGATCCATTCTTTGGCGACAGTCGCATCTTCGAAGGGATTATCTTCGTATTTCCTCATGCCGAAAGTATAGCAAAGCAAGAAAAGAAAAAGCCCGCCGCGGTGAAGCGGAGGGCTAGTGTTGTATTGATTATCTGCGTTTTCTTGCCTGAATGACGATCTCTCTTTCCCGTTGTCCCCTTACCGAGCCGTCGAAACAAAAAAGCGGCGGGTCGGGAAGAACCAAGGGAATCGCTTTGGGATCGATTCTTATGGCTTGAGCGTAACTTGCGTCCGTATCATTGGGGACCGGGGCGGGATCTTTGAATAGGTCTGAGGGGTGCATCTGTTGCCCAGACTATTAAAAGTCCCTATGAATTGCAATATTGGATTTTCTTAAGCATTGAACCCCAGCCTCCTGATCGAGACCTCTTTGGCCGCTTTGGCGCTCTCGTGGGTGTAGTTGTCGGCGCCGACCTTGCCTTGCTCCTTCCAGGTGCCGGCCAGGAGGTCGGCGGCGTCGCCGGGTCCGTGGACGAGGATGTCGCCCTCGCGGACGCCGTGGCCGTAGAGCCCGTCTGAGGGCCAGGCATAGGAATGGGCGTAGCTCAGACGTGTATCGCTCTCCAGCCGTTCGACGCCGGTGATGACGAGGATGTGGTTGTACTGGCCGTCGCGGCCGGTGCCGATCAGGGTCACGACGTCTCCGGGCAAGGCCTGGGAGGCCAGGATAGGCGAGCTATTGCGCTCGTTGGCGAAGGAGCTGACGCCCAGGTTCTCGGCCGGTCTCAGGCGGGCGACGAGCGAGCCGACGAATCCGGCGCGGTTCGACTTCATGAAGCTCTGGATGCTCTTGCCGCGCTTCTCCTGGCAGAGCGCGTTGAGGACGTGGTAGGCGAAGCCCGAGCAGTCGACGCCCAGGTCGCGCGAGACGATGAACTCCTTGAGCTTGTCGGTCGAGAGGGCGTTCGCGTCGACGCGGGCGTGGAGAGCCTCGATAGCTGCCTCCTCGGCGATCTCTGCGGGCGAGCCCTTGCCCCGCAGCACGCGAAGCTGCGAGCGCGAGCGGCGCCGTCGGTTGTTGAAGTAGGGGCAGGAAGGCTTGGTGCCCAGGGGCAGGGCCAGATAGGAGTCGACCATGGCGCGGGCCTTGCCCTCTAGTCTGTAGGTCTGAAGCATGATGCGATAAAGGTTCCCAGCTCGGAGAGCCGCGCCGGCGAGCCGTGGGCTTCCAGTATACCCTCGGCGGCCTGGATGCGGTAGAGCTCTTTGTTCACTCCGGCGTTGTCGTACTCGATGACGGCCAGGACGCGCTCGCGCAGGGCTGCCAGGGCCTGGGCGTCAGGCTGCGACGCCTGCGCCGTCACGCGCTTGACGATCTGGGCGCCGCCACGGAGGGGAAAGCTAGCTTTCAGCTGCCAGCTTTCAGCTGCCAGGGAGGCGGAAGGGGAGAGGGCGCAGAGGTGCGCTTCGAAGATAGTGGCGGCGTCAGGCGCCTGGAGCCGCTGAAGGGTCGACTCAAAGACCGCCGAGGCGGGCTGGCGGGCGTTGATCTCGAGGAGGTAGGTCTTGCCGGCTTTGTGGTCGTAGACCGCGTCGATGCCAAAGAGGCCGCGCCAGTCGTCCTCGCGCAGCCGCTCGCCGATGGCCAGGGCCATGCGCCGGACATCTTCGTAGACGGCTTCGTACTTGTCGCGCCGGGCCAGCGACCAATCGTTGCCGACCGTCGAGAAGGGCAGGTCGGTGAAGGGCGGCAAGCCCGTGATCTGATAGCTGGGATTGCCGACGACGATGGCGTCGCTGTCGGCCTGCGGCACCACGGCGTTGACCGTAAAGACGGGCCCCTCGACGAAGCGGGTGACGCGCGCCGGGCGGTCAGGAAATTTCGCCGCCAGGCTGGCCAAGCGTTCAGCCGAATCGATGACGTAGGTGC
This sequence comes from Minisyncoccota bacterium, assembly GCA_035714745.1. Taxonomy (GTDB): domain Bacteria; phylum Patescibacteriota; class Minisyncoccia; order Phycocordibacterales; family UBA6065; genus UBA6065. The sequence continues at coordinate 30,044 of DASTLR010000018.1, forward strand.
CCTGGCCGGTATGGGCGTGATTGAACTGCAGGACGAAGCGCTCGCCCTCGAAGCGCGCGTCCCTGAGCGCCTTGATCTGGTGCGGCGGCAGGAGGGCGGCGTCATCGCCGAGCCATTCGACTTGGGAGACCTTTTCCTCGACGCGGCGGGCAGTCTCGGCCGCGGGGTTAAGGAGGGTCCAGCCCTGCTCCCGGGCCAGGCGCTCGATGCGCCCGGTGCTCTGAAAGACCACGACGTCCGCGCCGCGCTCCCTGATGAAGGCCTGGACCGCGGGCAGGGCGAGGAGGTCGTAGGTGTCTCGGACCTCGCCTTCGATAAGGAGGACATGCTCCGGATATCGGGCGCGGATCCCTCTTCCATGCTTCGAGTCGTTAGAGACGACGAAATACGCCGCCTCGCCGTGCAGGCCTGGCTCGATGCCCAGGGCCCGTTCGATGTCGCGGGCGACGTAGACGATAGGTTTTTTCAGGGCGATGGTCATGCGGTCTAAGTATACCTAAAAACGGCCGCCCGGTCGGCGGTCCCAGCGGGGCAAGAGGAAAGGCCGCCTTTTCCAAGTTGGCAATTGCCAACCCACTCTCTTTCATAATTTAGGCCATACTTCTCGGTCAGCAATCGCTGACTTTGAATTCGGTACTGGCCTAGGGGAGGTTTTTGATTTTTTCGGCATGACGCGATGTGCATTCGCCTATTTCGAACCTTGCAAAGAGGCCCTGCTTTCATTACCCTGAACTCATGTTCACTCTCTATATCGTAGCCACGCCGATCGGCAACCTGGAAGACATGACCTTTCGGGCGGTGCGCGTCCTCAAAGAGGTGGCGGTGGTCTTTTGCGAGGATACCCGCACCTCGCGCGTGCTCTTTGCCAAGTACGACATCCGCACGCCGACCGAGAGCTTCCACGCCCAGAGCGACTCGGCCAAGACCGACCGGGTCATCGAGCTCCTCCAGTCGGGCAAGGACCTGGCCCTGGTCACCGACGCGGGCACGCCGGGCGTTTCGGACCCGGGCATGCTCCTGGTCTCCGAGGTCCGCGCCCGCGCTCCCGAGGTCTCGATCGTGGCCGTCCCCGGCGCTTCGGCCCTGACCGCCGCCGTCTCGATCGCCGGCAAGCCGCTCCACGAGTTCGTCTTTTTGGGTTTCTTGCCCCATAAGAAGGGCAGGCAGACGCTGTTCGAAGAGATCAGGGCGGGCGAGAGGCCATACGTCTTCTATGAATCTCCGCACCGCATCGAAAAGACCCTCGAGGCGCTCAAAGGCATGCCAAAGACCGTGACCATCTGCCGCGAGATCACCAAGATGCACGAATCGTACCTCTCGGGCACGGCCGAGGAGGTCCTCGCCGCGTTCAAGAACAATCCCGGCACGCTTCGCGGCGAATTCGTCGTCATCGTCAGCTGATCTTGCGCGCGAGAGCGCCGTCGCGCCTTTACTGCGCCAGTCGCTCGCGTATAATTGACCGCATGCGATACCGTAACATCATCATCGCCCTGGGCATCCTCATCGTCCTCGTCCAGTTCCTGGGCTTTCCTCAGTCCTGGGACAACGCCATCTATGCGGTAGCCGCCCTCTGTATCATCGCCCTCGCGTATGTCGGAGAGAGGCGATAGGGCATCGGTCGCGGCATGGAGAACAGGCGTCGGCCTGTTCTTGCTTTTTCTGTTCTCGGCCCTATTCCTGTATAGCGGAGCGCCGTCGCTCACGACCATCAGCTATGAGGCCGCTTCGGCAGGCGCGGCCACGGGCACCCCTGCGGCCGCGACTTCGACCGCGCCCCGGGGCCGCGTAGCCACGCATGTTCCCACGCCCAAGCCGGTCCGCGGCATCTATATGACCTCGTGCGTGGCGGGCACGCCGTCCCTGCGCGCCGGCCTGGTCAAGCTCATCGACGAGACCGAGCTGAACGCCGTGGTCATCGACATCAAGTCATTTGACGGCTATATCTCGTTCACGCCGCAGTCTCCCGAGCTCAAGGGGTCGGTCGGCGGGTGCCACGTGCGCGACATGCAGGACTTCATCGACCAGCTGCACGAAAAAGGCATCTATGTCATCGGCAGGGAGGCATCCTTCCAGGACCAGCTGATGGTCAAGATCCACCCAGAGGAGGCGGTCAAGAAGGCCAGCGCCACCTCGACCGTCTGGCGCGACTACAAGGGCATCGCCTGGATCGACGCCTCGTCCCGCCGCCACTGGGACTACCTGGTCTCGCTCGCCCAGGAGGCCCACGCCATCGGCTTCGACGAGATCAACTTCGACTACATCCGCTTTCCGGCCGACGGCAACATGAAAGACATTTGGTATCCCTTGTCCGGGACGAAGGAGAAGCCGCAGGTCGTGCGCTCGTTCTATGAATATCTGCATCAGAAGCTCTCGCCCCTGGGCATCACCATCTCGGGCGACCTCTTTGGCATGACCACCACCAACACCGACGACCTGAACATCGGGCAGATCCTGGAGTATGGCTTGGCGAACTTCGACTACGTCATGCCGATGGTCTATCCGTCGCACTACCCGAACGGCTTCCTGGGCTATAGCGACCCGAACCAGCACGTCTACGAGGTCGTCAAATATTCCATGGACCACGCCGTGGCTCGCGCCGCCGCCACGTCGACGACGATGTTCCTGCCGGGCGCGCGCATCGGCACCTCTACGCCGGCGACGTACGCAAAGCCCGCCTGGCCAAAGGACAAGCTCCGCCCTTGGCTGCAGGACAACAACTATCCCGTGCCGTATACGCCCGAGATGGTCAAGGCCCAGATCCAGGCGGCCTACGACGCCGGCCTCGATTCATGGTCGCTCTGGAACGCGGGGAACAGGTATACCCGCGCGGCCCTTCTGCCTGCCGGCGGCGAGCTTGCGCCAAACCAGCAAAGGTGATATAATATAGTCCGTTCTTTCGAATATCATCTAAACCTTCAAACCGGAGAAATCTGACATGCTGACCTTGGCTTTGTTCCTCGGCCTCGCTATCGTGCTGGTGGCCATTCTCGCCGTCTGGGGTTATCGGAAGCTGACTGCTCCCGATGACTTCCAGAACGGGCTGGTCATGAACCACTGGTGCACCGGCTGCAGCCTGTGCGCCACGCCGCGCCCCAATATGAAATGCGAGCGCTGCGAGCCGCACAATCAGGATGCCTACAAGGTTGTTTGAGTCTGAGAAGCCTCTCGAATCCAGCCGTCCTTCGTTGGGCGGCTTTTTCTTGCCCGAGCGGCGTGGGCGGTCAAGCGCGAGTCAACGATTGTTGACTTAGAAAAGAGAGATAGTGCCCTGGACAAAAACCTGCCACAGAGGTATCTTTCTTTTGTCCAGGCACGGTGTCTGGAACGCTTCACAAAGAACATCCCTTTGTAAAGCGCGTTCTTAATACACAGCAGTAGCTATACAATGCACCCACACGATCGACGTCGCGTTCCAATGGTCGGTTTCGGTCCGGCGCTCACACCCGCCCGTTCCGAGAACGATTACACGCAGCCAAAGGCTTCCGGCTCCGCCTCGCGGCAGAGCCAGCAGCCACACGTCGGGCGGTATGTTCCCCAGGGCCTGGGCATGGCGGCCAGCGCCAAACTCCGGGGGACGCCCAGTCCGTTCGTCGGCTAAGAAAAGACGTCACGTGCATGCTTCACGGCGCGCCTGGTCCCCAGGCGCGCCGTTTCTCTTTTTTTAAAACGCGAATGATGGCATACTATCGTAAATGACCAGCGACGAAAAAGTCACATATTTCGGCGAGACCGACTCCCGCGGCAAGCGCGTCAAGTTCGGCATCAAGGCCAAGGACCGCACCCGCCACTTCTACGTCATCGGCAAGACGGGCATGGGAAAATCGAACCTGCTCGAGAACATGGCGATCCAGGACATCCAGGGCGGGGAGGGCGTCTGCTTCATCGACCCGCACGGCAGCGCCGCCGAGAAGCTTCTGGACTACGTGCCCGAGAGCCGCATCAAGGACGTCGTCTATTTTGCGCCGTTCGACGTCGACCATCCGATAGCCTTCAACGTCATGGAGGACGTCGGCTACGACAAGCGCCACCTGGTCGTCTCGGGCCTGATGTCGACCTTCAAGAAGATCTGGGTCGACGCCTGGAGCGCCCGTATGGAGTATATCCTCTCGAACACCCTCCTGGCCCTCCTGGAATATCCGGGCGCCACGCTCCTGGGCGTGAACAAGATGTACGCCGACAAGGCATACCGCAAGAAGGTAGTAGACAACATCACCGACCCTTCGGTGAAGTCGTTCTGGGTCGACGAGTTCGCCAAATACACCGACAAGTTCGCCGCCGAGGCCACGCCCGCCATCCAGAACAAGATCGGCCAATTCACCAACAATCCGCTCATCAGGAACATCATCGGCCAGGCGAAGTCCTCCTTCGACATGAGGAAGATGATGGACGAGCGCAAGATCCTCATCGTCAACCTCTCCAAGGGCAGGGTGGGCGAGTCGAACGCCAACCTCCTGGGCGCCATGCTCATCACCAAGATATACCTGGGGGCGATGTCGCGCGCCGACGTCTCGGCTTCGACCCTGCAATCCCTGCCGCAGTTCTATCTCTACGTGGACGAGTTCCAATCCTTCGCCAACGAGTCGTTCGCCGACATCCTCTCGGAGGCGCGAAAATACAAATTGAACCTGACCATCGCCCATCAGTACATCGAGCAGATGTCCGAGGAGGTGCGCGCGGCGGTCTTCGGCAACGTCGGCACCATGGTGGTCTTCCGCGTCGGCTCGTACGACGCCGAGGTCTTCGAGAAGGAGTTCTCGCCGCAGTTCACGGCCGACGATATCGTCAATCTGGACAAGTTCCAGATGTACCTGAAGCTCATGATCGACGGCGTGGGCTCCCAGCCGTTCTCGGCCCGCGGCCTGCCGCCGATCGCCCCGCCCGCCCAGTCGTTCAAGGAGGCCGCTATCCAGGCCTCGCGCGCCCAGTTCGGCCAGGTGCGCTCGATCGTCGAGGAGGGCGTCAGGATGCAGACCACAGGCATCACCCTGGAGGAGGAGAAGCGCATCGCCGCCGAGAATATGGCCCGCGAAGCCGCTCGCGACGAGCGCCGTCCTACATCTGCTCCACAACAGGCGCCGCGCCCGGCAGAGCGCAAGGATGACCGCCGCTCCCAGGTCAGGCCAGAGCAGAGGCCCGAGCAGGGGCGAGACCCGCGCCCGATCGAGCGGCCCCGCCAGGCGCCGCCGCCCGATCCGGACGGAGGCTTCCAGAGCTTTGACGCGCTCAAGGGGCTGGCCCAGCCGCGCCCGAGCGCCCAGCCTCGGCCCGCTCAGGCGAATCCTTCGCAGGCTCCCCGGAAGGAAGAGCGCAAGGGCGTCACGCCCGAGAGCCGCAACGACCTCAAAGCCGCGCTGGCTTCCATAGTCAAGCAGCCGCCTCAGCCTGCCGCGCCAAAGCCTGCACCTGCCCCTGTCGCTCCGGCCCCGAAAGCGGAGCCGCAGCCAAAGCAGCAGCAAGAAGCCAAGCCGGCGCCGAGGCCCGAGTCCAGGTCCGAACAACGTCAGGAGCCGAAAAGCGAGAAAAGGGAGGTGCCTGAAGACGTCCTCCGCAAGATCCTGGAGGTGTAACGTCCTGCGCTCGCCCCTGGTTATATAATCGCCCCCTCTATCAATCCATGGCATCCCGGCGCGCCCTTATCTTCTCGTTCGTCTACTACCCCCGCTTCGTCGGCGGGGCTGAAGTCGCCGTGAAGGAGATCACCGACCGCATCTCGCCCGACGACGTCGAGTTCCATATGCTTGCCCTGCGGGTCGACGCCGACCTGCTGCGCCGCGAGCGGATCGGCAATGTCACGGTCCACCGCATCGGCTGGACCTGGCTGGGCCTTGGCTTCAATAAGTATCTCTATCCCTTCCTCGCGGCTATAAAGGCCGCCGGCCTCCATCGAGAGCGGCGATTCGATTTCGCCTGGTCGATCATGGCCAGCTATTCGGGCTTTGCCGCGCTCTTCTTCAAGCTCTTCCATACCGACGTGCCGTTCGTCCTCTCCCTCCAGGAGGGCGACCCGGTCGACTACATCCGCAGCAAGTCGCTTACGGTCAAGGCTGGGCCGCTCAGGATTCCCGTGCGGTCGTTCATGTATCCCGTGCTGAGAATGATCTTTACCCATGCCGACAGGGTCCAAGCGATTTCGAAGCACCTCGCGTCCTTCGCCCGCCTGATGGGCGCCCGGACGGAGGCGGTCGTCATCCCCAACGGCGTCGACGTGAACAGGTTCTCGCGGATGGTGCCGTTCGCCGAGCTCGAGGAGCTCAAGAGGTCGCTCGGCAAGCAGCCGGGCGAGGCGTTCCTCGTGACCGCCTCCAGGCTGGTGGCCAAGAACGCGGTCGGCCGCATCGTCGAGGCGCTCAAGCATTTGCCCGAGAGCGTGAAGCTGCTCGTCCTGGGCCAAGGCCAAGAGGAGGCCGAGCTTCGGCGCCTGGCCCGCGACCTGGGCGTCGACGGGCGCGTCGTCTTCAAGGGCTTCGTCAGCCATGACGACCTGCCGAGATACCTGCAGGCATCCGACATCTTCGTCAGGCCGTCGGTCTCGGAGGGCTTTGGCAATTCCTTTATCGAAGCCATGGCGGCTGGCGTCCCGGTCATCGCCACGCCGGTGGGCGGCATCGTCGACTTCCTGCGGCACAAGGAGACCGGCCTCTTCTGCGAGGTGAATTCGCCCGAGGACATCGCCCGCAAGGCCGAGGTCTACCTGCGCGACAAGAGCCTGCGCGCCGAGATCGTCGACAACGCCCTCCACATGGTCGTCGACCACTACGACTGGAAGATCGTCGCCAAGGACATGAGAGAGAGGGTGTTCAAGGGGCTGTAGGGCGTATTGTATACTTAGCCCATGAAGATTCTCCTGGCCACTGGCATATTCCCTCCGCAGATCGGCGGACCGGCGACCTATGCCAAGCTCCTTTCCGACGAGCTGCCGAGGCGCGGCATCGATGTCGAAGTCGCCAGCTTCAGCGACTATCTG
>DASTLR010000019.1:0-6883 GCA_035714745.1 Minisyncoccota bacterium
GGCGCATAGGGAGAATGCGAGGTGCCCGCTTCCTATGCCGATGAAGGTCACGAACATCGAAGCGAATTCGTCTATGACGATGCGGCTGTCGTCTTTTTTCTGGTAGCGCTTCTCTGCTATCGAGGCGCATCCTATAGAGACGAGGATGGCGGCTAGAGTCGCAAGCCCTTGGATCGGCAGAGAGAGCCTCAGAAAAGCTGGGATCAGAGGCAGAGCGAGGAGGGAGCCTACGGTGCCGCGGGCGACCGGCGCCAAGGGGCTCAATCCCAGCCCTGTCGCCAGGAACGTCGCCAGCGCGGCGATAGCGGCCTGCATCCGATCGAAGGCCGAGAGGGCAGGAGGCAGGAGCGAGGCCAGGCCGATGGCGCTCATGCGCTTGTTGTGGCCAGCGCCCGTCTGGATCGTCCCGATATTGGCGACGTACCAGTCATACGAGCGGCCCAGGCTCTCGGCGTTCGAGTAGACGCTCTTCCAGCCCAGGTTCTGTTCGGCTTTGCTCGTGTCGAAATAGAATTCTTGGTCTATGGTGTTGATGTGGAAGGCCGAGAAGGGCGTGACGTTCAGGGCGTTCAGGGCGAGCAGGAAGGGCCGGTAGAGGCGCGGCACCGCCACGATCTTCGAAGGGCTCCCTGCGCGCTCTATCACCGAGCCGATGTCGGCTCTGACCGTCGAAAAAGACTTCGCTCCCACGTTGTAGTCGGTGGAGAATCTCTCGCCGTCCGCCTTTCCCAGGCGACAGAGCAGGTCGGCCAGGTCGTCGACGTCCAGGAATTGCAGGAGGTTATCGCCGGAGCCGAGGAGCGGCACGGGCTTGCCGTCCCGGATCCAGCCAAAGAGCATCTCGAGGAGGCCGAGGCGTCCCGGTCCGATGATCATGCGCGGCCGTACGATGGCTACTGCCAGGCCTTTCTCTCGATAGCGCTGACAGATCTCCTCGGCGGCGAATTTGGATTTCCCGTAGAAATAGCCTGGGGTCTTTGGCGTCAGCTCGTTCACGGGCAGCTTGCCGGGCTTGGTGTAGAGGGGGGTGCTGGTAGAGCAAAAGACAACCTTGGCCCCTTCCTGCAGGGCCGCCTCTAGGACGTGCTCTGTCCCTGCGACGTTGATAGCCAGGAAGCCCTGCTTCGTCTGCTTGGAGATGGGGACGATGGCTGCCAGGTGATAGATCATGCCGCAGCCCGTCAGGGCCGCCGCGACGGCCTCTCTGTCGGCTATATCGGCGCGACGGAAGATGGCTCGCGCGGCGACGCTCGGCTCAGGCTCTGTCACGTCGATGACGACGACGCTCGTGCCTTCGTCGAGGAGCCGTTGGGCGAGCCTCGTCCCCAAGAAACCGGAACCGCCGGTGATGGCGACCGGCTTTTCTTTAGGGGAGCTGGCCATGCTGTTTACACCATTCGATCGAGCGGCGCATGCCTTCTTCGAGCGAGACCTCGGGCTTGTAGCCCAGCTCGCGCGCGGCTTTGTCCGTAGAGCAGGCGATGTGCTTGTTCATCTCGCCCGCTACATGGAATTCCTGTATGTAGAAGCCCAAGGCTTGGAGCGCCTTGTCGACGAGGGCGCAGACCTCGGAAGCGAGGCCGGGCACGAATCGCGGCTTGAGCTCGACGCCGAGCAGTCGCGCCACGGTCCCATACACCTCGAGCGTCTCGTAGGGTCGGGCGTCCGCTATCCAATAGGTCTGATTCGCCGCTTGCGCGCTCTTTTCTGAGAGGAGGAAGGCTTGGATGGTATTGTCGACGTAGGACATGCTTCGCAGGTTCCTGCCGTCGCCGAAGACGATGGGATTGCCGGCGGCGATCATGCGGAAGAATCGCGTCTGGCGCGCCGGTTGGTTAGGGCCGTAGAACCAGCAAGGGCGAAAGACGACGGTCTCGATGGCGCCCGCGTGCGAGGCTTCGATGACTGCCTTTTCTGCCAGGGCCTTGCTCTTGCCGTAATTGAGGTAGGGATTGAGCGGAGATTCCTCGGTGAAGAGGGCGTCGCGCGAGGGGTTCATGCCGGCGACGGAGTTCGAGGAGACGTATACGAAGCGCCTGACCTTGGCCCGGATGGCTTCATCCAAGAGGTTCTTCGTCCCCGCGGCGTTTATATCGTAGAGCTCCTGTATCTTCTTGGGGTGGATGATGCCTGCCAGGTGATAGACAAGGTCCACTCCGGCAAGCTTTCCTGCCAGGCTCTCGGGCTTGGTGATGTCGCCCTCCACATAGGTGACGTTCCGGAGCTTGGGCATCGTCGCTGCCAGCCCAGGCAGGACCAGGCAGACGATCTGGCGGTCGGGCGAAGCGTTGTATCTCTTATTCAGGGGCTCGTTCGGGTCTGTCAGTATGGCCAGGAATCTGTTGCCGAGCCATCCCGGCACCCCCGTGATCAAGGTTTTCATAGATATGGATGCGCCTTATTGAGCAAGGCTAAACTACGTATAAGGAAAGCAGGACAAGTATAACAAAGGCGCCTATGCCGAACAATAAACGGCTGTCTTGGAATATGATGTCGGTCGGGTCGTCGAGACCAAGACCGGGGTCATCGGCAGACCTCTTGAATCTCCAGATGACATACAACATGGGCACCAAGGTCAGGCAAAAGAGGGGCTTGCCAGTCTCGAAAAAAGCATAGAGCGCATATATGAGCACGGCTGCTCCGAGCGAGACGTTCGAGATCGCTTCGAGGGATGAGCGGGTGTAGCTGCCGAGCACCTTTCTGGTCGTCTGCTGCGCATCGCCGGGCATCAGGGAGATCTCCTTTTTGCGCTTGAGGCTGATGATGAATATCGAAAGGAAGAAGGTCGCGCCGGTGATCCAGGGAGAGAATGGCGCGCTGACCGCAGCCACGCCGGCCAGGATCCTGAGGACGAAGCCGAGCCCGATAGATAAGAGGTCGGCTATGGGGACATGCTTGAGGTAGAGGCTATATGCCGTGACCAGGACGAGATAGAGCGCTGCGAGCGCCAGGAAGCTCGGCGATACGGCATAGGCCAAGGCCAAGCCGACGAAAGCGAGGCAGGCGCTATAGGCTATCGCGCCCGCCCGCGTGGCCTCGCCGCTCGCTACCGGCCTCTGCCGCTTTATCGGGTGGATCCTGTCCCAATCTCTGTCTATGGCATCGTTCACAGCATAGACGCTCGCCGAGATAAGGCAGAAGGAGACGAATGCCAGCAGGGAAGCGAGGATCCTTTCGGGGATGCCGAGCGAGTAGGAGAAGACGAGGGGCGCGAATACGAGCAGGTTCTTTACCTGCTGCTTCGGTCGCCCTAAAGAGATATATGCGGAGACAGACCTGGCGAGGCGCGATGTCCGTGATGGCGGCTGCATGGAATTGCCATACATCATATCCGTCTTTATTGCTATAATCCAATCCATCCTCTATGGCCTTGGAGCTTTTTCGAAGATCGCGAGACTCCGTGCGTAGCCATCCAGCGGCCGCGTTCTTTTTCTGCCTGGTCTTTGCGAGCCTTGCCGTCCATACGTTCCACAGGGACGATCATTTCCAGGAATGCGATTCAAGCCAGGTATATCCGGTCATCTACGACTTTCCCTACATGGCGATGAATTTCATAAATGCGGTCAATAGCCAGTCGAGCTTCGCGCCCAGGGTCTCGCGCGATACGGCCGAAAAGATCATCGATAGCAAGGTCGTCAGCGGGCTTTTCAGCACAGCTCTCGGCGAGAGATTCACTCCGGCGAGGAGGGAGGCGGCTATATACGCTCTCTATACCAATTCGAAATCGCCGCTCTTCTATATCCGCGGGGCCATCGCTTTCGGCGTGGTCGCCCTTGAAAGATACCTCCCTCATTTTCTGACCGCGGGATTCGCGCTAGCCCTATCGTCTACCTACTCGTTCGGCCCTGGCCTCGTATACGGCCTAGTATCAGGCCCTCACGCTTCGTATGGCGAATTCATGACGAGGAGCATGCTGGCGACCATACTGCTCTTTCACCTTGGCGTATTGTTCGTCTACTTTGCTTTGCGAGAGGCGAAGGCAAGGCCTGTAGCGGCGAGCATCGCCTCTACGGCTCTTCTTTTTTCTCTGAGCATATCTTCGTATGGATACCATCTTGGCAGCACGATCTGGAATTTCGCCACGACGGCGTTCTTTCTCTGGTTTGCCTTGCGCCAGTACCGTACGATGCCGGCAGAAAAGAGTCTCAGGACGATATCGTGGGTCACGGGCGTCTTGGTCTTTTTTAATTACCTGATCGTATTTTGCTGGGCGGCCTTTCTCGCGGCGCATTGCGTGCGCGCGTGGCGAGAGATGCCGGGCAAGAGCGCTCTGGGCAGGATCGCTTTGCTGCTCAAGAGCCAGTGGCTCGCTCTAGTCCTGATGTTCCTCTGCGCGCTGTTCTTCTTTCCGCCAGGGCAATCCAATAAAGGCATGATCGTATCCCTCTTCGAGGCATTCTCATTTCCGTACCACATAGCTCTCAATATGTTCAGCCTCTTCAACAAGAGCGTCGTCGCCGACATCGTCCAGTTCGCCATCGCCGTCGTCCTCGTCGGCGCAGGGATCTGGTCATTGAAAAAGGATGAGAAGGGCGAGCGCGCCGCCGCGAGGCCGTTCCTCTTCTCGCTGGGGTCGATATTCCTGGCAGTCTTCGTCGCGGGATTGTTCGGTCTCGGCCTCTCGTTCGGCCCTTCCCGGCACGTCCTCTTCATCGCGCCGCTCTTCTTCGTCTATGCTGGCCTCGGCGTCGACGCCCTCCTCGACAGGTATGAGCGAGCGAGGATGCTCGCTCCAGCCGTCCTCATAAGCCTGGCGGCGTTCGGCTTTTGGAGCCTTGCCGAGAGGATGGCAGAGACGGTCGATAAGACAGGCCTGATTCAGTCGGATGGGGCGCAGCATATCCTCGTCGAAGGCTGCTCTTTCCAGCTCCTCTATAAGGACTGGGGGCGGGGCAAGACGGCGAGCATGATAACCACCGAGAAGCAGGACTTTAGGCCGGGCGAGGCCTATCTCTATGTCAGCCAGGAAAATGGGCAGTCAAAGGGCATATATGCCCAGGCGACCGCCGCCGGCAGGCTAGCGAACTGGACCAAGCAGGGATATGAGCTCTCGATAGCGCAGATCCAAGAGCTCAATACGGGCATACAGTTCCTGGGGTATAGTCCAGAGCATTATCCGTGGGACCGTCAGAGCGGATTCGTCTCGGTCTTGTTCAAGGTCTTGAAGGCGCCAGCCTCTCCTTGATGTGGATGCAGAGCGCGCGCGGCAGGCGAGCCAGGAGTATCGTCGCGGCGAGAGGACGATAGGGCGTGCCTTTCAAGGCTTCCATATGGCCTTTGAAATATTGGCCGAATCTGCCGAAAGGGAACATATGGTTCTTTGGGTTCTTGTAGGAGATGCGGCTGGCCGTATCGGAGCGGTCGTTGTCTGTGCCGCCGGCATCAGAGAAGCCGCCGCGGCGCTTTTTGAACATGATCCGAGGGTCGATGAATATCGGGTATCTGCTGATCAAGGCTAGAGAGAACAGATAATCCTGCCCCCAAGCGCGCCTCTGGGGGTAGGCGCGCCAGGCCGCTCGGGCCGCCTCTGTTCGAAAGAGGCCGTACATGAGGTTGCATTTGCCGAGGACCTCTGGTTGCGCTACGTAGCGCGCTATGCTCATGAATCCTGGTCCGCCGGAAAGCCTGGAGAGCTGGGTCTCCTCGGTCAAGGGGCGATCGAACGAATCGATGACCGCGAGTTGGGTGGTCGCAAGTCCCAGGGAGGTATCTGCGTCGAGCCTCTCGACGCACGTCTTTAGATACTCTGGCTCGCGTATGTCGTCTTGGGCGGCCCACATGAAATAGGGCGCGACCGCCTCATCGAGCGTGGCATGGAAATTCTCGAAGAGGCCCAGATTCTTATCTTGCCGTATATAGGCGATGCGTGAGTCGATAGCGGCGTATCCGGCGGCGATCTGCGCCGTCGCGTCGCTCGAGCAATCGTCCGAGATGAGCATCGTCCAATCCCTGAACGACTGGCTGCGGAACGACTCTATGGCCTTCTTGAGGAATCGCTGGCCGTTATAGACCGGCATACCGATGAATACCCTTGCCATGCTAATGGATCCTTTTAAGGTAGCCGTTCGTGTTGAAGGTGGCATTCTTGCCGAACATGTCGCAATATGCCCTATCCACAATGAAGGAGGCGTTCGTCGCCAGGAATTCGCGAATGGCGCGTAAAGGCCCGCCGTGGTGGCCCTTCTCTTTGCCAAGCTCGTTCAAGATGCCATCCTCGACGATGTAATACGAGCCGACGCTCACAAGCGGCGAGAACTTGTTCAAGGCTCCGATGCAGTCTTCGTACATATGCGATGCGTCTTCTATGACCATGACCTTTGAGAACCCTCGAGCGAGCGCGAGGTCATAGCCCTGCCATCCGCCTCTGAAGAGCTTGATGCGCGGGTGTTCAGTCACGGCATGGCTCGAGGGTGTCTCAAGGTCGATGCTGTGTATGGTTCCATGGCCTAGGATATCCAGGAGGTCGGCGATATAGAGGGTTGTTCCGCCTCGATTGGTGCCTATCTCGATCACCAGGTCTGGCTGCAGCTCGGTGACGATCATCTGATACATCGCATAATCGAAGGGGCAACGGATCATCGGCACGCCGCGATACGTCACGCGGTGGTGGCCTCTGTCTATCGAATAGAGGTCGAATCGCACCTGTTCGTCTTTCGGCACTCGTCTGAGGGCTTTTTTGGCGGAGACATAGGCGCGGAGGAGCGGTCGAGGGGCTAGCCGGATGAGGCGCTCTTTCATGGTTGTATTGTAGCAGAATGCGCTCCGGCTTTTTTGAATGCCTTGCCGACGACGAAGTCCTTCTTGTCGAGAGCCCTCTCTATCTTATGAGTATCATAGTTCTGATAGAAGAACTCTGCGTTAGAGAATCCCGCATCCTCGAGCC
>DASTLR010000020.1:0-41873 GCA_035714745.1 Minisyncoccota bacterium
CGGGATTTTGGGACGGCACCCCTCCAACGGCGGAGAGGGGTGCGAGACGTGCTAAAATGAACTCCAACGCGCGGCTCGGCGGGTTTTCACGGCGACGAGTGTCTTTGAAAGAAGGTTCGAGCCGCGTTAAAGACATGCGCAGTAGTTAAACCAGTGTATCCACCAGACAGTAGCGACCACGGTTCGACGGCTTCCCCTCGGGCTTTCCGGTCGGTCAGGTGGACGTGTGCGCAGAGCGCTTGACCTCACGTTCATTGCCGCCCCACGGCGGCTCGTGTATTATCGCGCTATGGGAAACGCGACACGCTACTTCCTCTACGCGCGCAAATCATCAGAAGCGGAAGACCGACAGGTTCGCTCCATTGAGGCGCAACTCTCCGAGCTTCGGCAGATGGTCGAACGAGACCGCCTCATCGTCGTCCAAGAATTCAAAGAGGAGCAATCCGCGAAGACTCCGGGCCGTCCGATTTTCAACGAGATGCTCGCGCGAATCGAAGCCGGCGAAGCCGACGGCATCTTGGCATGGCACGCTGACCGCCTTGCGAGGAACAGCCTCGACGGAGGCCGCGTCATCTTCCTTCTCGATACTGGCAAGCTCCGCCGCCTCCAATTCTTCGGCGGCTACTGCGAGAACACACCGCAGGGAAAGATGATGCTCTCCGTCGAATTCGGCTTCTCGAAATACTACGTCGATTCGCTCTCGGAGAACGTGAAGCGCGGCCACCGGAACAAAATCGCGCGCGGTGAATACCCAGGACTCGCACCGCTCGGCTACCAGAACGACCCGCGCCTGAAGCGCATCGTCGTTGACCGCGACCGCGCGCCAGTCGTCCGACGCGCTTTCGAGCTATACGCCACCGGGAGCGAAACCCTTGAGTCCATTGCGAAGCATTTCGCCGCGCACTCAATCGTCACGCGGCGAACGAAAAAAGGCGAGGGCAAGCGGCCCCTTAACCGCAACAGCGTTTCAAAAATTCTCACGAACCCGCTCTACTACGGACATTTTCGCTACAACGGGGAAATCCACGAGGGGAATCACGAGCCGCTCGTCACCAAGAAGCTGTTTGACGACGTGCACGCCGTTTTCGAGGAGCGGTTCCGCTATTCGATAGCGACCGTTGAGCGCCAGCCGAAGCCCCTCACGCGCCTTTTCCGCTGTGGCGAATGCGGCTGCTCCATCACCGCCGAAGTTCAGAAAGGCCACACCTACTATCGTTGCAGCAAAAAGCGCAAAGACCGCCATTGCTTCCAACCCTTTGTCCGCGAGGAAGCCCTCGACGTGCAACTCTCGGAGATGCTCGCGCAATACGCTCCCGGCAATCAGTGGGCGGACGAGATGCTTGCGATGCTTGAGACTGAGACCATCGGTGCGGCGAATGCCTCAGCGGTTCTCCTAGTCGAACACCGGGCAAGCGCCGAACGCCTCAATGCCCGCTTGCAGCGGCTCAAAGAGGGCTATCTCGACGCACTCATCGAAGGCGACGATTTCCGAAACGAGAAAGCTGCCATCCTGAGCGAACGGAAGACCCTCACTGAAAAAATCGACGCGCTCACCAACGACAACAACAGGTGGCTCGAACCATTCCGAGAATGGATTTCCGACGCTCAACGAGTGGGCGCAGTCGCCGAGCACGGTTCACCCGAAGAGAAACGAGCACTCGCCAAAAAAGTCTTCGGCTCGAACCTGTTCCTGACCGACCGGAAAGCCCGAGGGGAAGCCGTCGAACCGTGGTCGCTACTGTCTGGTGGATACACTGGTTTAACTACTGCGGAGAGGGGGAGATTCGAACTCCCGAGAAGCTTTCGCCCCTGCCAGTTTTCGAAACTGGTGCATTCGACCACTCTGCCACCTCTCCAGGGGTTGCCGGTCTATAGCGCTCCAATACTAGCACTTTTTGCAGAAATGGCAAAAACTAGGCGGCGCTGGCCGTCGATCCGGGTGCCCTTCTGTCGCTGACGAATAATGCGAGGATGAGGACGAAGGCGAGCAGGCTGATCCACGAGCTGAAGCCCAGGAACATCTTGATCAGGCCGAGGAGGGCGACGATGGTGTAAGCGTAGAGCGAGAGAGCATAGAGCCGCGAGAACGGCAGCTGGTGGCCCTTGATGCGCGTGACCGCCAGAGCGACGAGCACGCCCAAAAGGGAGAGGAAGAGTGCTCCGACGTAGGAGAGGGCGCTGAGGATTATCCAGACGAAGACGGTGAGGACGACCACTCCCAGGGCAGAGAAGCTATCGACGAAGCCGGCAAAACGGGCATAGTACGAGTCGACTTTTTCTTTGGTCAGGACGGTGTCGGGCAGGCTGCCGAACGTCTGGAGCTGTACGCCGCCGCGACCGTTTTTCGCCATATACCCTGCGCTACCGACGAGCACGTCCGTATCGTACGACTGGTATGTCTCGAGGCTGAGGCTCTTCTCCGTGTCGATGACCACGGCGTTCCTATGCGCGGGCTTGTTGTCGCCTTTCTTTGCCTCTGATGGCAGGATGAACGGGCTCGGCTTGTTCATGGAGAGGACGCCCTTTGAAAGGGTCAGGGTCAGGTCGGCGGGGAATTTCTGTATCGACTGCGCCGCCAGGTCTTTGAGCGCGCCGACCGCGGGCGCGAAGGCGATGCCAAAGGCCACGGCCTTCACGAGGGCGATGGCTGCTACAAGGATGGCGATATAGCCGAAGGCCCTGCCGAGGGAGTTATTCTCGGGGCTCTGGTAGAGCGGGCTCTTCGACAGGCTGCCTTTTAATTGAGCGAAAAATGATTTCATGCGCGCGAGGTTAGGAGTAATGGCTTCACCATAGCACGGGCACGCTGCCGAATCTAGATTTATGGGGGAAAAGCTGGTATTATGCACACCGTCTTGGAGCGCATGCTCCCCTTGGCCCTATCGTCTAATGGTCAGGACACGGCCTTTTCAAGGCTGTAATCAGGGTTCGATTCCCTGTAGGGTCACATGAGGCAATGGATGCTCGTCATTATGGCGGCGGTCGCGCTTATGTTCACGGCTTTTTTCGCGCCGCGGCTGGTCGTGCGCGACGCTACGTTTCAGGGGCCCTTCGCGCAGGGCCAGCTGGCCGGCGTAGGCGCTGCCTCGCCCGCGGCTGACGCGCAGGGGAACGCCCTGTATACGGGCACGATCCATCACATCTTCTTCCATAGCCTGATCGTATATCCCGAAAAGGCTTTTGACCCTGCGAATAAGAAGCGCGACCTCTACCGGGACTACATGATCACCCGCGACCAGTTCCAAAAGATATTGCCGCAGCTCTATGCCAAGGGCTACATGCTGGTCGACGTCCATGATATCTATTCGGTCGGCGCCGACGGCCAGGTGAGCAGGAAGAATCTCTATCTGCCGCTCGGCAAGAAGCCATTGATCCTCTCGATCGACGATGTCTCGTATTATCAGGACCAATACGGCGGCGGCCTGGCGCGCAGGCTCGTCTTGGAAAAGTCAGGCAAGGTCGCTACGGAGATCGCCGCGCCGGACGGCACGGTCTCGGTCACTCGGGACGGCGACATCGTGCCTATCCTGGACGATTTCGTGCAGGGCCATCCGGATTTCTCCCTGAATGGCGCCAAGGGCATCCTTGCCCTGACCGGCTACGACGGCATCCTGGGATATCGCGTCGGAGATACCGAATCGGCGAGGCCGGTGGTAGACAGGCTCAAGGCCGCTGGCTGGAGCTTTGCCAGCCACAGCTATACGCATGGCCACGGCTTTCTCGATGGTACGATATCTCTGGCAGACCTCAAGGCCGATACGGAGCAGTGGAAGAGGGAAGTGATGCCGGTCCTCGGCGATACCGACGTCTTTGTCGGGCCTTTCGGCCAGATCTTCAGGCCGGGAGACCCGCGCCGCGCCTATCTGGTCTCGCAAGGCTTCAAGATGCTCTGCGGCGTCGGCATGGACGACTATCTGGCATATTTCAAAGGCTATGTCGTTCAGGACCGCGCGGATATCGACGGCTATCGCATCGCCCATGACCCGCAGATGCTGAGGCAATACTTCGGCGCTGCCGCGCTTTAGCCGGGGGATAAAAAAGCCCTCCTTACGAGGGCAGCGCCGCGGCGGCGGGGATGAAGACGGCTCCCTTGAGCGCCGCGGTTTCGGAGAGGGCCCGGAGGTAGACCGGCTCGGAGGCGTCGAGCAGGACCTTCCTGACGCGCTCGGGCGAGAAGTGCGGCTCGATGACCACGACCTGGATCTTGACGCTGCGCCGACCCTGGGCCTGCTCGTCTCGAAAGGCATCGGCCTTTGCCGTGCAGCTCTTGATCTGGATCCAGACGGGGCACGCGTCGGTGTAGAGGATGACGTCGATGCCTCTGCGGTTGTCGGGGCCATTGGCGTCTGTATTCTGTATGCCCATGAACCAGGGCGGGATATCGGCGAACGGCCCGTCAAAGGCTGCTACGGCGCACAGCTCGTTGGCGGTGCCCTTATCGTGCTCTCTGCGGATCTGGGCGAAGGCCCTCAGGACATATCGGAACGGATTCATGGAAAGATTCTGTCGCTAAGTATATCGTATTTCCCCTAGGACGGTAGGAGGGTATACTGTGCCCATGCGTGCCCTTCTTTCGGTCACAGTCTTTCTTTTCTTCGTCTCGTGTCTTTCCGCTCCTTCTCTCCTTTTGGCTTCTTCCATCTCCGTCCTGCCCGCGCATCCTATCCAGGGCGAGCCGATCATGGTAACCGTCGACGCGACCTCTACGGTGAGCTCGATCTCCTTCGAATCAAAAAAGCTCGGCGTCTTTGCCTATCGCGGCAGATCTTCCGCGCTCTACGGCTTTGATCTGAACAAAAAGCCGGGAACGTATACGGTCTCTGCCCGGCTTGCCGACGGTTCGACGCTCTCGAAAAAGATCGAAGTAGGGGAGCGGGCCAAGGAACAGGTCGCCTTCACCATCCCTGCCAAGCTCGGCGGCGATACCCCCGCTAGCCAGGCGACCTTGGCTACGACGCTCTCGGATGAGAATGCGGGACTCTTGGGCCTGCGGACAGGCACGCACGCCTTTTGGAGCTCGGCCTTTATCTATCCCACGGCCAGGCCGTATGTCACCGACGCATACGGCTACTCGCGCGCCACGGGCGCTACCACGGTCACGCACAAGGGCGCCGACCTCCGCGCGCCGTTAGGCACTCCGGTCATGGCCATCAACCGCGGCGTGGTCCGACTGGTCAGGGAGACCAGGAACTATGGCAAGACCGTCGTCGTCGACCACGGCCTGGGCCTGATGTCTTTTTATATGCATCTTTCCAAGATATCGGTGAACGAGGGCGAGCTCGTGCAAAAGGGCCAGGCCATCGCCCTCTCGGGCCAGACCGGCTATGCCGAGCAGCCCCACCTCCACCTGACCGTCCGCCTGAACGACGTTTCCATCGACCCGGTTGTGTTCCTGTCCCTCTTCCGCTAGGATGGCGGGGAATGCACCCCATACACTTCCGGCATTGGACCGCTGCCGACATGGCCGTATTGGCCCAGCTCGCGGGATCTCCGCATACGACGTTCGAAGACCTCGGGGCGCTTGCCCTGGCCATCGTCAGACGGCACGGCGGGCCGCTTCACATGGTCTCGGGACCCATCACTACCGGAGGATTCGGCTCGATTCCCGATAATTTGAGAGTCTTCTGCGGTGTGATCGAGCACTTGGCCGACGAAGGCTTCGATATGTTCAGTCAACGGCCCTTCGAGATCGCCCTGCGGCGGCTCTTCGACGAATGGACGCTCAGGAATCCTCCGGACGAATACTGTCACGCCCTCCTGGAAGGCTTCTATCGGCCCATCTATGAGAGCGGCTGCATCGGCGCTATGCACTTCATGCATGGCTACGAGACTTCGAAAGGGGCGCTCTGGGAATTCGAAGGCTGTCCCGGTTGGCGTATCGAGCGGCGCGTGCTGTCGCAGGAAGTTTCCCTCGCAGTCCATGCCAGGCTCGGCGGCGTGGTGATGAGTGGGCGCTGACGATGCCCTCCAGAGCCGTTAAATAGGTTTGCAGCGGCGTTTTTGACAAGTCAAAACGCCGCTTTTTTATTGCCGGCGAGCGGGACCGTTCTGCCGAAACACGCTGGTAAGCGAAAACGTACATGATATGCAGGTCGATTATCAGCACTCCTAAGCATTACCGATATGAACACTGCACATAATAAAGCATCGAACGGCCTGGGGATACTCCTCGCGGCCATAGTAGTCATATTGGCGGCGATCTCCTTTACGACCGACTCGCACGCCCAGACGGGATCTATTAACGGAACGGTGACGGGCACTACCACTGACCCTGAGTCCGGCATATCGGGCGTCACAGTTAGCGGCGGCGCTGACGGCACGGCTCACATCCAATGGAAAACAGAACATCCTTCGACTTCATGGGTATCGTACGGTATATTAGGCGCGCCGTATACGAGCGTAACGCCCGTCGACGTCACGCTGACTACGGATCACGCGGTCACAATCACTGGATTGACGACCGACACGGCGTATCACTACTCGGTATCGTCGAGAAGCGCCTCTGGAGACACCGTCTCATCCCTCGACCGAGCCTTTGTGATAGTCGCGGTAACGAATTCAGGAAACGCGACAAGTACGGATACGGGAACGAGTACGGCGAATAGCGACCAGGCTCTGACGGACAGGATCGCGAGCCTGGAAGCCGAGGTAAGCTCGCTTCGTAGCCAGCTCTCGAACCTATGGCTCCAATTCCAGGCCTTCATAGCCTCGGTAGGAGCAGGGGGATCGAATAGCGGCGGCAGCGGCTCGGGCAATAACGGCACGAGCACCGGCTCGACCTCCGCTTCGGGCGCATACGTGACGGCGAACAGCTCGTCCGTGCGCCTGGGGACATCGGTAGACTTCATGGGCCACGGCTTTTGGGCAGACGAGCCGGTGACGGTCATGAGCAACGGCTCGACGGTAGCCACCGCGCACGCGGACAGCATGGGCAATTTCAGCACCGGTTCCATGCCTATCCAGTCGACGCAGGGCAGCCAGGCATTCTCCTTTAGGGGGTCCTGGAGCGGCCTGACCGCTACGGGCATGGTCAATGTCACGCAGTAGCAGTCGGTCATGCTTGGATAGATACACTTGAATAGACAAAAAAGCGGGAGCCCAAGCTGCCGCTTTTTTGCTGCGCGCGCTACAGCCGCACTATTCGAACCTTTCTCGCCGAGAGTCCGCGAACACCATGGCCGCCAGGGCGATGATGAGGACGTTCTTGATGATGTACTGGCCCTCGAGGGTCGGCACCATGAAGCTCTTCCAGGTCATGCCGGCGAGGAGGACCAGCGGCAGGGTGGTCATGACCAGGTGGGGAATCAGGAGAGCGATGGCCAGCTTTTCCCGGCGGGGGAGGATGAAGAGCAGGCCGATGAGCGCCTCGTAGCCTCCCAGGATCAGGTTGAAGGTATGAAAGGTCGCCGACGGCAGGATCTGGGCCAGGAGCGCCGCCACCATCGGGTTGGCAGGGGAGTAGCCGCAAAGCTTGAGCGCCCCGAACCAGACAAAGAGGATGAAGAGGGCGATGTGGGCGAATATGAATGCCTTGTTGCGCATAGGTGGGCTATTTGGCGTGCAGGTAGACGTAAATGTCCTCCAGGGCCTTGATGGCGTCGCCCGCGGCGATGTTGTTCTGGTGGTAGAGCCCGTCGGTGCAGTCGCCTTCGGCCCAGACGCCGGGGGTCGAGGTAGCCTGGGTCTTTGGGTCGACGACGATGCGGCCAAAGGCGTCGACGGTCGCCACGTCCTTGGCAAAGGCCGTGGCCGGGATGGAGCCGATCTCGACGAAGATGCCGGTCACGCTCAGGTCTTTGACCTCGCCGCTGTCTTTATCTTTGTATGAGAGGCTGCTCGCGAACTTGCCGCCTTTGACCTCGACAGGAACGGCGCCGAGGAGGGCGTGCATCTTTGGGTTCGAGAGGACTTTCTTGACCGTCACCGGGTCGGCCTTGAATTCGTCGCTGCGATTGAGAAGGGTGACTGATTTGCAGTAGGCCAAGAGCTGGGCGGCAGACTCAAAGGCCGCGTTGCCTCCGCCGATGACCGCCACGTCCTGGCCGGCGAAGACCGGTCCGTCGCACGAGGCGCAGTAGGTGATGCCCTTGTGCTCGTACTGGGCCGCGCCGGGGATGTCGAGCTTGCGGCGCGAGCTGCCGGTGGCGATGAGAACAGTCTTGGCCTTGTATTCCGCGCCTTCGGTCTTGATAGAAAAGCCTCCTTCGACCTGCTTAACTGCCGTGCAGTATTCGCCGGTCTTGATGTCGACGACGTCGGCGGCATAGGCGCGCAGATGGGCCTCCAATGCCTTGGCGAAGTCGATGCCCGGGATCTTGACCGTGCCGATCCAGTTCTCGATGCCGTCCGAGACCGTCGATTGGCTGTTCCAGTCCTTGGTGATGAAGACGGTCTTGAGGCGCTTTCGCGAAGCGTACACTCCCGCCGCCACTCCCGCAGGTCCGCCGCCGATGATCGCAAGGTCGTACATAGGAATTTAGAAGTTAGAATTTGGAATCTAGAAAGGGGAGCGAGTAGTCTTTATGAGCCCGTTAAGCACTTTATGGGCTTCCGTTGCAGCTAAGTATAAGCGGTCGAAGTCGTTTTGTGAAATATATTCGAGGTCTCTGGCGAGCAATAAATGGTTTTTGACTTCGGTGATAGAGCCGTTTGCGTGAGTGTGGTAATTTGCCTTGTCCTTGTACGAAAGTCTGCCAAAGCCCTCGGCAATATTCGCACCGATCGAAGCCGCTGACCTCCTGATTTGTGAAGTAATACCAAAAAGTTCCTCTTTAGGGAACTTTTTGGTGACCTTATAGATTCCAAATTCTAACTTCTAGATTCTTTCCCTTACTTCTTCCTGCGGAGGAACGCCGGCACGGCGCCCCAATCGTCGTCGTCATGGTCGATGGTCGGGATGGCCTTGTCCTCCTTTGGAGGGGTGACGACGTTGTGGATCTGCTTCTTGTCTTCCTCTCTTCCTTTCTTGCTCTCTTCCTTTCTTGCTTCCTCTTTCTTGTCTTCCTTCGTCTCGGCAGGGCCGCTGAAGAGCGACTTGGCCTTGGTGGCTGGGTGGACCGGGCCGTCGCCGAAGCCGGTGGCGATGACGGTGACCTTGACCTCGCCCTTCTTGAGCTTCTCGTCGCGGACGGTTCCAAATATGACCTTGGCGTTAGGGTCGATAGACTCGGTGATGACCTTTGCGGCGTCCTGGATCTCGAACATGGTCAGGTCGTCCCCGCCGGCGATAGAGAAGAGCACGCCCTTGGCGCCGGCGGTCGAGATGTCGAGGAGCGGCGAGGAGATGGCCATCTTTGCCGCGTCGGTGGCGCGGTTGTCGCCCTGGGCCATGCCGATGCCCATGAGGGCGGCTCCGGTGTTCTCCATGATCGAGCGGACGTCGGCGAAGTCGATGTTGATGATGCCGGGGGTGGTGATGAGGTCGGAGATGCCCTCGACGGCCTGCTTCAATACCTCGTCGCACTGGGCAAAGGCGGCGCGGGCGGTGGTGTTCTTGTCGATGGTGGCGAGCAGCCGGTCGTTCGGGATGACGATGATGGCGTCAACCTCCTTGCGCAGGTTCTCCAGGGCGATGTCGGCGACCTTCATGCGCTGGGTGCCCTCGAAGAAGAACGGCTTGGTGACGACGGCCACGGTCAGGGCGCCGAGCTCCTTGGCGGTCTTTGCCACGACGGGAGCGGCGCCGGATCCGGTGCCTCCGCCCATGCCGCAGGCCACGAAGACCATGTCCGAGCCCTTGAGAGCCTCCTGGAGCTCTTCTTTCGTTTCCTCCACGGCGCGTCGGCCCAGCTCAGGATTCATGCCGGTGCCCAGGCCCTTGGTCAGGTTCTTGCCGATGTGGATCTTCTTTTTCGCCAGGGAGTGGTGGAGGTCCTGCGCATCGGTGTTGACCGCGATGAAATCGACTCCCTTTACCTTGGAGTTGATCATGTGGTTGATGGCGTTCTTGCCGGAGCCGCCTACGCCGAGGACTTTGATGCGGGCGAACGTCTCGACTTCCGGTACGATGTTTGGCATGTGGTTTGGTGTTGGCAAATAAGGCTCCTTCGAGCAAATCCATGCAGTGCGCAAAGCCGCTGCCTTGGTTTTGGTGAGGTGCACCAATCATAGCAAAGGGGGTCAGGAACGCAATAGAGCCATATTGTGTAACAAAGGAGACGGGAAACCAGGGCAAAAGCCATAAAAAAGCCCCGCTTTGCTGCGGGGTCGGTCGACGTTAAACCTTTTGCCGGGCGTTGAGATTTCCCATCTCTTCGACGATGATGAAAAGCTCGGAGTCGACTTCATATTGGTCATCGTTGATGACCGGCACGACCAATTGATCCCGATGGTCGTAGCACATCGCGCGGGGTTCGCCGATGGCGATTTCCTGACCAGCCTTGAAGTAGAGACCGGTTCGAGAGAGCAAGAGGCTGGGGCTGTTGTCGCCGTTGCTCCTCTGGAAAAGCCTGACATCTTTCGAGAGGACGATCGTGTTCATGAGTGGTTCCTCCGACGATACTATCCGTTGACGGTTTTTTGTCAATTTTCCCAGCTAGGGAAGTTTTCTTATCTCAATTCGGACGAGATGGAGACTTGTTTTAAAAATTAAGACGGGCGTCTTACTATATGAGACTATTGTCAGTCTTAAAAAATAAGACAAAAACAGAATCCTGGTTTTGGCCGCATCTTACGGCATGAACTGCTTGAACCAGCCGAAGAAAGCCTTGGCCATATGAGAACCGCCGCCGTGGCCGAACGAGCCGGTCTCGAGAGTGTCTTCGTTGCCGACGCCCAGGATGGTCAGGCCGTAGGCCACGGACCAGGACGAGTCGCGGATGCCCTCCTTGCCGTTGACGCTCATATTGGCGATGCGCGAGGGGAGCTTGAGGGCTGCCTTGGCCAGGTCCTCGATGGTGGCGATGCCCGAGCCGCCGCCGGTGATGATGATGCCCGCGGGCAGGAGGCCGCTCCTGTCGATCTTCTTGAGGTGGGCCTCGATCAGGTCGAAGATGTCCCAGAGCCGGGCGGCCACGATCTCGTCGAGCTTCTTCTTTGACACCTGCGAGTTCGACAGCGAGCCGCGCTTGAGGCTCTCGGCGTCCTCGATCGGCAGCTTGAGCCCCAGGGCGATGTCGTTGGTGATGTCGGTCGAGCCGATGGGGAAGACCTCCAGGGATATCGGCAGGTTGTTCTCGTAGACGACGATGGAGACGGTCTCGGCGCCGATGTTGGCCAGCAGGCAGCCGGCGACCTTCTGGTTCTTCGTCAGGGTGACGAGCGAGCCTGCGATCGGCGAGGCCACGACGTCCAGGACCTCGATGCCCGCGTCGGTGATGGAGTCGACCAGGTCGTCCAGGTGCTGGGACAGGCAGGTGACGAAGAGGACCCTGGCCTCGAGCTTGTTGCCCTTCATGCCGAGCGGCCTGCCGAAGACGGGCTTGCCGTCGATCTTGTACGAGAGCGGCACCGTGTGGATGATCTTGCGGTTGACCGTCTGGGAAGCGGGGATGTTGCGCTCGGCCGCCGAAGTGGCCTTGTCGACGTCCAGGGCCGAGACCTCGTCGTCAGCGCGCGAGATGACCGCCGAGCCGACGGCAGTGACGCTCTGCAGGCTGATGCCGCCGATCGAGATGAAGGCTTTCTTGACCTTTATCCCCGATGCCTTTTCCGCTTGAGCGACCGCCTGCGAGACCGAGCGGGTGACGTCGCGCGAATTGACGATGTAGCCGTGGCGGAGGCCCTTCGACTCGGCGAAGCCTGTGCCGAGGATGCGCGGCATGACGCGTTCGCTCTCGGGATCCGATTCGGATACCACGACCTTGACCTGATAGGTGCCTATGTCTATGCCGACGGCGATGTGTTTGCGCATGCGTGAAAAGAGGAGCGCCGCGCCGAGCCGTTAGATGCCGAATTCCTTGCGCAGCTTCGCTTCCGTTCTCTCCATTGTAACCCCATGGTCCATTCCTTTCAAATGGACAAGCGCGTGGATATAGAGAAAGGCGATCATGTTCGAGGGCGTCCTGCCGAACTCGTGCGCCTGGCGCCGGGCTTCCAAGGGATTGATGAAGACCTCGCCCGCATCGGGGCCGAGCTCGAAGGAGAGGACGTTGGGGACGTAGTCTTTGCCGCGGTGCCTGATGTTGAGCTCGCGGGATTCCTCATCGCCGACGAAGGCCAGCGACAGCTCGTAGTCAGGGCCGAGGGCCGCGTCTTTTATAGCGGCAAAAGCCACGCGCGGGAGCGTGGCTTTCGTTTTGTTGAGTATGGAGATATTCTTCATTCCTCGCTCTCCCGTCCTTAGCGCCTGCCGCGTCCTCGCGGGAGGTCAGGATTGATCTTGCCCTGCTTGATGAGCTCGGCCCGCTCCTCGCGGCGCTTGATGCCCTCCAGGGTCTTCATCTTGCGCTTGTAATCGGAAAGGGTGCGCTCGTGATAGCGGATGCCGCGCACGCGAGGGAGGATGCCCGCGCCCTGGACGCGCTTGGTGAAGCGCCTCAAGAGGCCTAATGGGTTCTCGGTGCCGTTTCGCGTTACTTCTACGTTCGTTGTCATGTGTGCCATGTAGACAAGCATCCTAGCACAGGGCTGGAAAAAGCTCAAGGCGAAGCCCTCCCCGGCCTCTTCCCAGGGGAGGACGGAGGGGACTAGGCAATGAACGCTATGCGGCTATGCTAAGCCGCGTGGCCACTATTGACTAATACTTAATATAGGTGTATAATATTAAACAGAATCTCGAAACAGCGCGCATGCGTCAGTCGACGCGTGGTGCGGCCTCACTGGCCGGTTTCGGGCTCTTTTCTGCCATGAAAAAGCACCTCGTCAGCGTCCTCCTCGCGGCCTTCGTCGCCGCTTTTGTCAGCGTTCCCAGCGCCAATGCCCAGACCGCGGAACATGTCCCGCTCGTGCAGTTCGAAGTCCAGGGAAAGAAAGCCAGCATCACCGACTTCGAGCTCGCCGTTCCGGCCGCCTCGGACAAGATCCTCGAGGAGCTGGAGAAGCGCAATCTCGGCGGGGCCGACTTCACCCTCATGAAGGTCACCTGGAGCCAATGGGTCCTTATGGAGCAGCGGGGCTTCAAGCTCGCGAGCCTCTATGAGGGCGACGTTCGCCGCGAGTGGCTGACTCTCAAATTCGGCAGCATCGGGGCCATCCTCACCGACAACGACGGGCGTCCCTGCTTCGTCGCGAAGGTGAAGAACGGCGGTCTCGAGTATATCGGTCTCGACCCGTCGGTGGTCGCGGAAGCCGCGAAGGTCTTCTGGGTCATGGTCGACAATCGCAAGACCATGATGGGCCGGGATTCCTGACGGCGCCGTCGAACCAACATCAAAGCCAGTCCTCACGGACCGGCTTTTTCTTTTCCCTTTGGTGATCCCGTGCTCCCTGTGATCTTCGTGTTCTTCCGTGCCTTCTTATACCTTATACTTCTTCAACCTCGCCGCTACCTCTGCCAGGGGAACGCTGTCCTGGGCGCGGGTGGCGGTCTCGCGGACGATCACGGAGTCCTCCATGGCCTCTTTCTTGCCCATGATGACGACGATCGGCGCCTGGGTCTTTTCGGCCAGCCCTACCTGTCCGGCCATCTTGTCTTTGGCCAGGGACTGGGCGACGGGGATGCGGGCCTGGCGGAGGGTCTCGATGAGGCACAGGCTCTTCTGCTTGGCCTCGCTGCCCAGCTGCATGAAGCAGACCTGGGGGTTCAATATCTTTGCGATGGCCGACTGCTTGAGGAGCGGGCTCTTTGCGGGCTTGCCTCCGGCGGCCCTTGGCAGGGCGATGGAGACGCCGACGGCCGGCAGGTCTTTCTTTGCCCCTAGTCGGCGAGCCAGGGTGTCGTAGCGGATGCCGATGGCCAGCGGGTGGGCTTTCGGGTCGTCGCGGCGGATCTCGAAGACGGTCTCGCTGCAGTAGTCTCGGTTCGCCACCAGGGCGTTGTTGATGACGTACGGGATCTCGAGGATCTCCAGGTATTCCAGGACCTCTTTGAAATGCTGGCGCGAGCGTTCGGAGAGGAAGTTGATCGATTTCGGGCAGTCGCGTGCCAGCCTGACACATGCCTCGTGGTCGCAGCCCAGGAGGCTGAAGACGTCCTTCTTGAGCGTCTCGCGGCATTTCAGGGGCAGGGAGGCGACGTTCTTGCGATAGAAAGCCGTGATCTCGCGGGTAAAGCGGGCCAGCGATTCCTTGTCGCCGATAGAATTGATCTCGACGTGGAGGCCGGTCTCGCCGGCGTCGCGGAGAATGGCGAGCGAGGCCTGGATGAGCATGGCCTCGGCGATCGATTTGTTGGTGCCGACGATCTCCAGGCCGTGGTGAGATTCCTTTGGGTTCGGCTTGCGCCTGTCGCCGACGAAGGGCTTCCTGAAATAGAACATCACCGGCTGCGAGAGGGTCCACATGCGCTCCTTCTCGTAGAGCCTGAGAAGGGCGATCTTCTCCTCGAGGCGCAGGGTGGCGCCCTCCTGGTGGTCGTCATGGTCGACGACGATCTCGCCTTCGGAGATCTTCTTCGCCTCGGCGCTGTCCTCGGGATGGATATGGGGCAGGGCCAGCGGGGTGAAGCCGTAGTACAGGGCCGCTTCGCCGACGGAATCGAGGCCCTCGTACGAGACGTAGCGGGGATGCTCTATCTTTCGCGCGACCGCTTTCTTTGCTGGCGCTTGTACTGGTGCTGCTAGTGGCATAGGAGTTCTATTGATCTCTTATCTTTTTAAAATCGTGCTGCTGGCGACCTCTCCCGGCAGATATCCCATCCTGCCCAGGGGCAGGAGCCGGACGATCGGCCGGCCGATGATATCGCTCTTTGGCAGGACGCCCCAGACGCGCGAGTCGGACGAGACCATGCGATTGTCTCCCATGACGAAGTATTCGTCGGGCCCGAGCGTCGTGGCCAGGTTGCCGAAGGTGCGCGAATGGATGTACGGCTCCTGCAGCCTGACGCCCTCGGGATGCTCCTTGTTGGCGATGGTGACCGAGTCGCTCTTTACCGTCACGGTGTCGCCGGGCAGGCCGATCAGGCGCTTGATGAAGAATTTGGATGTGTCCAGAGGGTAGCGGAATATGACCACGTCGCCGCGCTGGGGCTCGTTGAACTTGTAGGTCAGCTCGTCGACGACCAGATATTCGCTGTCCAGGAAGGTCGTGTCCATGGACGAGCCGCGGACGATGAAAGGCTGGGCCACCCACATGCGGATAGGGATGACGATCGCGGCCGCCACGGCGGCGTAGACGAAGAACTCCCTCCAGAACGACGATCCTTTCGGCTGCTGTGCGACAGGTCGGGTCTCGTTCTCGGTGTCCATGAAAAGGGCTGGGTGAAGCGATTAAAGTTGTAAGAAGTATAGTCCTGCTCATACCATTGACGCAATAGGTTACAGCATGTCGTAGCAAAAACGACGCCGCTCTCCGAAGGGCGGCTTCGTTTTTATCACCGCATGCCGTATACTGGTACGGCTATGATAATCGTAGGACTCGGCAATCCCGGATCAGAATACGAAGGCACGCGGCATAACGCGGGCAGGGAGGCGGTGATGAAGTTCGCTTCGAAGATGAAGTTCGAAGATTTCGAAGCGGATACGAAGAACAAGGCTCTCGTCGCCGCGGGCAAGATAGGCAAGGCCGCTGTGACGCTGGTCCTGCCCGAGACCTTCATGAACAAGTCTGGCGACGCAGTCGGCAAGTTCGTCAAAGGCAAGGAAGGAGCGAAAAAGGTAAAGAACTCTGAGGGCAAGGCCGTCAAAGCCGTGCCGACGCTCGTCGTCGTCCACGACGACCTGGACATCCCGCTCGGCAGGGCCAAGATGTCCTGGGACAAGAGCGCCGGCGGCCACAAGGGCGTCGCCTCGGTCATCAAGGCGGTCGGCACCCAGGCCTTCTTTCGCATCAGGATCGGCGTCACGCCGGCCTCTGCCTCGGGCAAGATGAAGAAGCTGGACCACGAGACCATCGTCGAAAATTTCATCGTGGCGGAATTCAAGGACAAGGAGAGCGACATACTGAAGGGCGTCATCAAGAAGGTCGTCGACTGCCTGGAGCTGGCGGCGGCAGATTCTCCGGAGCGCGCCATGAGCGAGTACAACGCAGAGTTCAATAAGTAGCCCGGCGGATGGGGCATCCCTCTCTCATATTGCGAAAAGAACCGCCGAGGCGGTTCTTTTCTAGATTCCAGATTCTACTTCTTCTCTCCCGCGAAGGCCAGGGTCATCTTCTGGTTGGCGGCGTCGAAGAGGGTGATCTTGAACGGATAGACCTTGCCCAGCTCCAGGTTCTGGCGGAGCTTCTCGTCCGAGCCGAACTCCGAGACGTGGACCAGGCCGGCGATGCCTTCCTCGATCGAGGCCAGGGCGCCGTGGCGGTTGAACTTGATGACCACGCCCTTGACCTGCATGTCCTTCTTGTACTTCTTGCCTGCCTCGGACCATGGGTTCGGCTTGAGGGCCTTGATGGAGAGCGAGACCTTGCCGTCCTTGACCTCGATGACGCGGACGCGGACCTTGTCGCCGACCTTGAAGCGGGTCTTTGGGTCCTCTACGAGCGCCCAGTCGATCTCCGAGATATGGACGAGGCCCTCTAATCCTTCGTCGATCTTGACGAAGACGCCGAAGTCGACCATGCCGGTGACCTTGCCGTCGACGTCGTCGCCGACCTTGAACTTGGCCACCGCCGCGGTCTTATCCTTGCTCTCGACCGAGTTCTTCTCGGAGAAGATCAGCTTGCCCTCCTTGGGGAAGGCGCCGATGATGGAGACGGCCAGCTTCTGGCCGACGAGCTTCTTGAGCTCGACCAGGATCGAATCCTTGTCGCCGTCCTGTACGCGCGGATAGTGCTCGGGCTTGAGCTGGGAGGCAGGGAGGAAGCCCTGGATGCCTTGCCACTCGATGATCAGGCCGCCCTTGTTGGCCTCCTTGATAGGGAGCTCCAGGACGCGCTTCTCGACGATGGCCTGCTCGGCCTCGGTCCAGATCAGGGCCTGTCGGGCCTCCTTGAGGGAGAGCTCGACGTAGCCTTCCTTGTTCGAGGCGTCGACGACCTTGGCCGAGACCTTGTCGCCGATGTTGACCTTCTTGATGACGTCGCGGGCCAGGATGTATTCGCGGCCGTAGATGATGCCGGTGCCGAACGGCGGCAGGTCGACGAAGACGCCCTTCTTGTCGATGGCGATGACGGCGCCCTCTACCAGGTCGCCGACGGCCGGCGGCACAGGGGACTGGGCGAGCATCTTGCCCATAGGGGTCTCCGACCTCTTCTTTGACTCCGCCTCGGCGGCGAGCATCGCCTCGGTCTTCTTCTTGGCGACCTTCTCTTTCTTAGCTTTTACTTCTTTTTCGATTGTCATAAATGATCCCCAGGGGATAATGAAAACATAGTCGCTACGCTCCTTGTTTTCAATAAAAAAGCCCGAAATTTCTCTCCGCGCAGTTTCTCGAAGCCGTGCTCCCTAGAGAGCGCCTGCGGAAAGGGTTAATTTCAAGGGTATTTCCTTGTAATGCCGGCAAAAACGTAGGTTTCGGCTAGCTAGGGCACTCTACCATATCCGGCGGAAAATGGAAGAGCCGTCCTTGAAGCAAAAGTTGTTAAATTTTCTTTAAGATTCCTTTATCTCTCGTTTGCTAGGTTCGAGAGATGGATGCTCCTCGCAATCTTCGCGGCGCTATCAAAGAAATGTACCCTTTAGATAAAGGGGTTTTGATAGCGCGGCCGATAGATGACATACGGCTTGGACATCGGGTATCCATAAGCAGGAGGGCGTTGAAGCATATCATCGAAGAAAGGAAGGCGGACGGCTATTCTCTAGACAAAATATACAGGCTGCTCGTTCGTGTGCTTAGAGCAGTTCGCAGACCAGGATTGATCGCGAAAAATCTTAATAAAAAATATCCCAACAGCATCGTCTTTGGAAGGTCTTTTACGCTGACCAAAGAATACGCTGTCGTGATATGCGAGCCAGAGGGGGAATCGTTCCGCATTATCAATGCGTTCTACCGCTCAAAGTCAAAGTACGACAAGCTTAAAGCAAAAAGTGAACGTCGCTAATTTGCTACCCGAGGGGCGGAATGCCCTTTCAGGTCTATCCCTCATCTGTTCCCGGTCGTCCGGGCCCGACAGCCTCCTTTCTGTCCTTGGTAGCAAATTACCGCCGTTCACTCACCTATAAATTTTACTTTTTTAGGCATCAAAGTCAAGAAAAAAAGCCGCCTATCCTTTGGGCGGCTTGTAGACGGGTAGGGAATGATAGTCGAGGCGCTCTCCGCCCCGCAAGAATATGTGGAAAGGAGGGACTCGGTCCGTGTCGGCTAGTTCCTCGATGATCACTCCAACCTTTTCCGGTTCTTTGACATAAAGGATCTTTTTCGACCTCTTTTCTCCCCTGATGGAAGGAACCTCATGGTCAGGGAGGATTTCCCATGACCCAGGATTGATAGAGACAGCCATGCATTCGAACTCAATGACAAATGTGCCCGCGCGCACGAAGAGGGTTTTAATCTTGCCTCTGTAATCCGTGCCGTAACTCGAGAATCGGCATTCTGCTCCCATTAGGGCCAGGCTCATCTCGATGAGCCTCTCCCAGGAGATTTCTTCGGTGGTGTGCATCTGGCTGCAGGTTACCCTCTGGGCGGCGCCTGTCAACCTAGAAACAATTCCCAAAATGCCCTATACTCTCCCCATATGGTAATCACCTATCAAGGCGGCGCGTTCGTAAAGGTCCAGTTCGGCGACATCACCGTCGCCGTCAATCCGATATCAAAGGAGTCGAAGTCTCTCAAGCCTTCGCGCTTTGGCGCGGACATCGCCCTGGTCTCGCTCAATCACGCTGATTTCGCCGGCGTCGAGCAGGTCTCGTTCGGCGACAAGCAGGCCTTCGCCATCACAGGGCCGGGAGAATATGAGATCAAGGGCGTCTTCATCAAAGGCTTCAAGTCGGATTCCAAATACGGCGGGGAGGACAGGCTCAACGCCATCTACACGGTCAGCCTGGAGAACATGAACCTCTGCTTCCTGGGCGCGCACGCGGGCAAGGACCTGCCGAGCGAGGTAGCCGAAGCGCTCGACGACGTCGATATCCTCTTCGTGCCGGTCGGCGCCGACGGCGTCATGTCCCCGGCCGACGCCTACAAGCTGGCGGTGAACATCGAGCCCAAGCTCATCGTGCCCCTCTATTTCGGCAACGCCGCCGCGCTGAAAGCCTTCCTCAAGGAAGCGGGAGAAGAAGCCCAGAAGCCCGTAGACAAGCTCACCCTCAAGAAGAAGGACCTGGAGGGCAAGGAGGCCGACGTGGTGGTGCTGGAGCCAGCGGCTTAATATGATCGGCTATATCGAAAACCTAAGGAAGAGGCCCGAGCCGGAGAGGCGGCGGGCGGTCTTGTGGATCTCGCTCTCGATCACCGGCGCCATCGCCCTGGTCTGGGGGATCGCTTTGGCTATGCGCATCAGCGCGGGCGAATTCCCGCCCAAGAGCGACTCGGCCTCCGATGCGCCGAGCGTCGGCGAGACTATCTCGACGTTCTTCGACCAGATAAAAAAGGCGGCCCAGTAGGGCCGCCGGGCGCTAGAGCCAGCGAAGGCCGCTCATCACGGCGAGGGCGGCCGTTTTCCATGCCGCGAGGAGCGCCTTCTCGAAGGCGAGGGCGCAGAGCGGGGCCGCGACGCCGACGGCGACCCCGACGACCGCCGCGGCGGTCAGGAGCTGGCGGATGCCTGGCTCCTGACCTGCGCCCGCTTCCGTTCCCCAGGCGACGAGCTCGGGCCGCACGACGCAGACAAGGAACGAGAGGATCGATGCCGCGAGCCCGATGTAGAAATAGGCGAATATCCGGTTATATTTTGCGTTCATGAAGGGGCATTTCTGTCGATACTACGTTCATTGGGGCGCTTTGGATTCAGGGAATGACGGACAAGAAAAGCCCGCGACGCGCGTCGCGGGCTTGAGAGCTCGTTGGCTGGCAGTCAGCTCTTCGGCCGCCTGTGGAAGTGGACGAAGTAACCGGTGCAATCGATGGTGCCGCCGCCGGTGAAGCTCCTGCTTTCGAAGTGC
The DNA here is from genome assembly GCA_035714745.1 of Minisyncoccota bacterium. Classification (GTDB taxonomy): domain Bacteria; phylum Patescibacteriota; class Minisyncoccia; order Phycocordibacterales; family UBA6065; genus UBA6065. Next base: position 20,015 of record DASTLR010000020.1, read on the forward strand.
GGGGTCGGCGTGGCGCTGTCGTATTCCTGGTGCTTGCCGAGGAAGGCCGACAGGGCGTTGCCGAATCTCGCGCCGGTGTGGCTGAAGTAGAAGACGTCGCTGCCGTAGGGGACGATGCCTTGGCCGACGAATTCAGGCTCCACTTCGCGCTTGCCCTCGAAGAAGTTCGAGTTCGCGCCGCTGTTCGGGCTATTGTCGGCGTAGAGCGAAGGACGGGCCGCCGACTCGGCGCGGGCCGGGGAAGTGCAGTCCAAATAGGTGAGCACGATGAGGCTGAGCGCGAAGCCCAGGATGAGCACGAACTTTTTCATGGAGCAGTGGTTTCGATTGTTGTGGAAGCGGATGTATCGCACCTTCCGATTAAAACCCTATAATTTATGTTACATTTTGTCAAGTACTTGGAAAGGCCGAAAAATGCTATGATTTAAGCACTAGAGACCCGCCCAGCGCGCCTTTATTTTTTCCCAAAAAAACACCCATTTATGAGCCCGAAGAACCCGCACTCTAATCCGTTTGCCGCCACCCCCGATCCAAAGCTACCGCTCGAGTCGCGCGGCGTCGTCGACCGCTCTATCGTCACCGAGATGCGCGAGTCCTACCTGGACTACGCCATGTCCGTTATCACCTCGCGCGCCCTGCCGGACGTCCGCGACGGGCTCAAGCCTGTGCATCGCCGCATCCTCTTCTCGATGAACGAGAGCGGCCTGACCGCCTCGGCAAAGACGCGCAAGTCCGCGACGGTGGTCGGAGACGTGATCGGTAGCTACCACCCGCACGGCGACGTGGCGGTCTACGACGCCATGGTCAAGATGGCCCAGGATTTCTCCATGCGCTACCCTCTGATCGTCGGCCAGGGAAACTTCGGCTCGATCGACGGCGACGGCGCGGCGGCATACCGCTACACCGAGGCGAAGATGTCCCGCCTGGCCTCCGAGCTGCTGCGCGACATCGAGAAGGAGACGGTCGACTTCCGGCCGAACTTCGACAACCGCAAAAAGGAGCCTTCGGTCCTGCCGTCGGCCGTGCCGAACCTGCTTTTGAACGGCACCCTCGGCATCGCCGTGGGCATGGCCACCAACATCCCTCCGCATAACCTGGGCGAGGTCATCGACGCGACCGCGCATCTCATCGAGAACGAGGACGCCACCACCGAGGACCTCCTCAAGCACATCAAGGGCCCCGACTTCCCGACGGGCGGCAACATATATAGCGAGAAGGACATCCAGCACGCCTATTCGACCGGCCGCGGCGGCATAGTGACCCGCGGCGACGCCGAGATCGTCGAGAACAAGGCCGGCCAGTTCCAGATCGTCATCACCTCTATCCCATACCGCGTGGTCAAGGCCGACCTCATCGTGGCCATCGCCGACCTGGTCCGCGACAAGAAGATCGAGGGTATCAAGGGCCTGCGCGACGAATCGGCAAAGGACATCCGCGTGGTCATCGACCTCAAGCAGGGCGCCCATCCGCAGAAGGTCCTGAACTTCCTCTACAAGCACACCCAGCTCGAGGACACCTTCCACCTGAACCTGGTGGCCCTGGTCAAGGGCCGCCCGGAGACTCTCTCGCTCAAGTCCATCCTCGAGAACTTCGTCGAGCACCGCGTCGAGGTGGTCAAGCGCCGCACCGCCTATGACCTGCGCGTGGCCGAGGCGCGCGAGCATATCCTCCTGGGCCTCAAGAAAGCCTTGGACCATATCGACGAGATCATCAAGCTTATCCGCAAGTCGAACTCCGTCGACGACGCCAAGGCGGCCCTGATGAAGACCTTCAAATTTTCCGACCTCCAGGCCCAGGCCATCCTGGATATGCGCCTGCAGAAGCTGGCCGGCCTCGAGCGCAAGAAGGTCGAGGACGAATTGAGCGCTGTCCAGGCCCTCATCAAGGAGCTCAAGGACCTCTTGGCCTCGCCAAAGAAGATCCTGGCCGTCATCAAGAAAGAGCTGGCCGAGATCAAGGAGAAGTACGGCGACGAGCGCCGCACCAAGGTCATCAGGGGCGGCGTCAAGGCCCTCTCGGACGAGGACCTCATCCCTGACGTCGAGAACGTCCTGGTCCTGACCCAGGGCGGCTATATCAAGCGCACCGCTCCGGACGAATACCGCAAGCAGAGGCGCGGCGGCGTCGGGGTCATCGACCTGGAGACCAAGGAAGAGGACTTCGTCACCAACCTGGTCACCGCCAATACCCATGCCGACATCCTCTTCTTCACCGACAAGGGCAAGGCATATCAGATAAAGATGTACGAGCTGCCCGAGGGCAAGCGCGCCACCAAGGGCAAGGCCCTGGTGAACTTCCTCTCGCTCGCCGACAGCGAGAAGGTCACCTCCATCCTGCCGATGCCAAAGGCGGCCCGGGAGATGGCAGCCCTCTCGCTCATGATGGTCACCAAGCTCGGCACGGCCAAAAAGGTCAAGGCCGAGAGCTTCCACGACGTGCGCCGCAGCGGCCTGATCGCCATCACCCTGGAGCCCGGCGACGCCCTGGTCTCGGTGTCCTTCGTCTCGAAGGGCGACACTATGTCCATCGTCACCTCCGAGGGCCAGTCGATCCGCTTCGACGAGGCTGACGTGCGCGAGATGGGCAGGGCAGCCATGGGCGTGCGCGGCATCAATCTGGCGAAGAACGACAGCGTCATCAGCGCGGATGCGGTGAAAAAGGACGGCAAAAGCTCGCGCCTGATGGTCATCTCCAAGAACGGCTACGGCAAGACCACGGAGATCGACGAGTACAAGGTACAGGGTCGCGGCGGTTCGGGCATCCTCACCATGAACGTCACCGACAAGACCGGCCCGGTCATCGCCGCCAAGGTCGTCACCGAGGAGGACAGCGAGCTGGTGGCCATGTCCAAGAAATCCCAGGTCGTGCGCATCGACATCAAGGAGATCCCGGTCCTCGGCCGCTCGACGCAGGGCGTGCGCGTCATGAAGCTCCGGGAAGGGGACAGCCTGGCCTCGGTAGTCTGCCTCTAGGCCTCGCCGAATCTATACAAAAAAAAGACCCGCTCTTGATGGAGCGGGTGCTTTGTATCTGCCCGGCTGTCGTCGAGCTCTTGGCTTTGGCTGCGCTAGGCGGCCAGGGCCAAGGGGGCCGAGGTGTGACGCTGCTGGGCGGCGGCCACGCGGATCTTTTCGATCCGGAGCGCCGGGTTGTGGTGGCGGGGGCGGCGGAAGAGGATGTTCTCGCCGTCCTCGCCGGCCATCTTCCAGACGCGCAGGTCGCTGTGGGCCGTCGCGGCCAGCACCTTGCGGACGTTCGTCGGGTGCGGCAGGACCAGCAGGGCTTCGAGCGGCGGGGCCCGGAAGGCCTTGCGGCGGACCTTGATAGATGCCGCCGCGGCGGGAGTCACGATCTGCGCCTCGGCGGCCTGGCGACGGATGTCGGCCAGGAGCTGGCGGGCCAGCGGGACGGGCTCGGCCTGGCTCGCGGGGGACTGGGCAGGGGAAGCGGCCTTGCTCGAGACGAGCGAGGCCACGAAGCCGACGATGGATTGGAACAATTTCTTCACGATAGAGGGAGCTGAGGGTTTGGTCGTGGCTGTCGCTTGCGCGCAGCCGTTTCCGGAGATTCATGTTCAATTATATCATCTATCGTAAACATTGTCAATATGTTCAAAACTCCCATAAAATAAGGCTAAAAACAGGCTATACTGTATCCATGTTCTCCCACCCTCAGCACAACATCGAGCAGCTCGGCATATCCGACGGCGCCGTCGTGGCCGATCTGGGCGCCGGCTCTGGCTTCTACGCCCTGGCCGCGGCCCGGGCCGTGGCGCCGACCGGCCGCGTCTATGCTATCGACGCCCAGCGCGACCTGATGGAGCGCCTGAAAAAAGAGGCTCAGCGGCTCCATCTGAGGAACATCGAGGTGCTCTCGGGCGACCTGGAGAGGCTCGGCGGCTCAAAGATCCGCGAATCGTCCTGCGACGTGGCCATTGCCTCGAACGTGCTCTTCATGGTCGAGGACAAGAAGTCGTTCCTCCTGGAGGCGCGCCGCATCCTGAAGCCGTCGGGCCGGCTGCTCCTGGTCGACTGGACGGCCTCGTTCTCGGGCATGGGGCCGCACGCCGACCACGTCGTCTACAAGGAGGACGCCATGAAGCTGGCCCTGGCGGCGGGCTTCGCCTTTGACCGCGAGATCCACGCCGGCGCGCACCATTATGGTATAATTTTCCGTAAGTCCCGACCCCTCTTGCCACTAGATTCTAACTTCTAAATCCTTCCCCATGTCCCGCTTCCAGCTTATCTTCACCGGCGTGCTCGTCGCCTTCGGCATCGGAGGGGCGATCCTCTTCGCCGTCTCAAAGAACACCTCGAACCAGGGTGCCCCTGCCACCGTCATGTGGGGCACGCTCAAGGCGGGCGCCGTCTCAGCCTTGCTTTCGGACGTCTCAGCCGACTATCGTTCGAGCCTGAACGTCACCTACGTGCAAAAGGACGCCGATTCCTTTGAATCCGACCTCATCGCCGCCCTGGCGCGCGGCGCCGGCCCGGACATGGTCCTCTTGCCGCAGGACCTCATCCTCAAGCAGCTGGACAAGTTCTACGTCGTGCCGTTCTCGAGCTATTCCGAGAGGTCGTTCAAGAGCTCGTTCATCCAGGAAGGCGAGCTCTATCTGACGCCCGAGGGCATCGTCGGCTTTCCGTTCTCGCTCGACCCGCTGGTCATGTATTGGAACAGGGATATCTTCGCCGATGCGGGAGCGGCCCTGCCGCCAAAGACATGGGCGGAATTCTTTACCCTGGCTCCGCAGGCGACGAAGAAAGACGCTAACGGGAATATAACGCAGAGCCTGGCGGCCTTTGGCGAGGCGCGCAACGTTGCCCACTACAAAGACGTGCTCGCCCTCTTGGCCCTGCAGGCTGGCACGCCGATCGTGGGAGCGAACGCCCAGGGCTATCTATCGAGCAGGCTCGCTGACCGCGGCTCGAGCCTGGTGCCGGGCGAAGAGGCGCTCTCGTTCTATACGGAATTCTCTAACCCTGCCAAAGCCTCGTACACCTGGAATCGCTCCCTGCCGCAGGACAGGAACGCCTTTGCCGCAGGGCGCCTCGGCCTCTATTTCGGCTATGCGAGCGAGCTCTCGTCTATCCGCGCGGCCAACCCGAACCTGAACTTCGACGTGGCGCCCCTGCCGCAGACCGGCCAAAAGAAAGTGACCTTTGGCTCGATGACGGCTATCGCCCTTTTGAAAGCGTCAAAGAACCTGAATGCGGCGTTCATGGCAGCGGCCACCCTGACGAGCGCGCCCGTCCAGCAGGCTTGGGTCGAGGCCTCGGGCTACGCCCCGGTGCGCCGCGACATGCTCGCCAGCCTGCCGGGCGATGCCTACAAGGCCGTCTTCTACCAGAGCGCCCTGACCTCGAACGCCTGGCTCGATCCGAACAGGGAAGGCACCGACGACGTCTTTTGGCGCATGATCGAGAACGTCACCTCGGGCAAGCTGCGGGTCTCGGAATCCGTGCGCGCCGCCAGCCAGGAGATCGACGGGCTCATCAGGTCAGCGAACCAATGAAAAAAACCACTTTTCTTGCGGCTGTAGTCTTTGTTCTGGCAGTAGCATTGTCGCCTGTGAGGGTATCGGCCGTATCTGGCACTGACGGCGGCATCGGCTCTCAAGATCCGCGAGGCGCCACATTCCAGCTCATCCCCTGCGACGGGGTAACGGTAGAGTGCGACTTCGACGCCTTCGTCGTGGGCATAAATAGGCTCCTGAAATTCCTCCTCTATCTCTCCATACCTCTGGTCCTTGGCATGATCCTCTACACCGGCTGGCTCTATCTGACGGCGAACGGCGAGTCCGGCCAGCTCGAAAAAGCCAAGAAGATGTTCATTCCAGTCCTCTTGGGCATCTTTTGGATCGCCGCGGCCTACATCGTCGTCTACACCATTTTGGACAAGTTCGTCTCGGAGAAGTTCCGCGAGTCGGCCAAGGACTCGATCAAGATACTCGATAATACGAAAAAATAATATGAAAAAGACACTCATAGCGATGGCGGTCCTGGCCCTGGCGGCGTTCGCCCCGGCGACGGTGGCCCTGGCGCAGGATACGACCGCAGCGGCGAAAGCGCCCGCAGGAGACACCACAGGTGCCGCAAAGCCCGCTGCGACAGGTCCGACCGCCGTCGGCAAGGCCTCGCTCGAGAATCCCTTGGGCATGGGCGTCAACAGCATCTCTGACCTCTTCTACAAGATCGTCAACTTCGTCATCAGCCTGAGCTACGTGGTCATCGCCTTCTTCCTCATCCTCTCCGGCTTCAAATTCGTCATGGCCCAGGGGAGCGAGAGCGAGCTCGAGAAGGCCAAGCACACCTTCTACTACACCATCATCGGCGCGGCCGTGATCGTCGGCGCCCAGACCATCACCGCCATCGTCCAAAAGATCATCGAGGGGTTGGGAAGCAAATAAACAGGCTAAGAGAGCATATGACCTCGATCTCCCTCTATTGCTTGAACGTCATGCATGGGCGCGATACGAGGAGCGCTGTCTTTCCGCCATTCGTCTCGCGGCGCAGAGCAGAGAAGAACCTCATAAGGATCGCCGATTCTATCGCTGCGGCTGATCCGGATATCGTAGCGCTTCAGGAGATAGATGAAGCATCCATATGCAGCGGGAGCTTTGACCAGGTGGCCTTTCTAAACGCCCGGCTCGGCTACCCTTATACATATTTCGCCCCGAGCTGCTCTCTGAGAATGGGACAGAGCGGTCTTTTCGTCACAGGCAACGCTCTTTTCTCTAAATTTCCCCTGGAACGGTGCGAAGCATTTAGATTCGGTCTCTCTTTTCCTAACGACCGTATGGGCTTTGTCATCGCCGATGTGCGTTTGCCAGGAGGCAAAGCGATCGCGGTGACGTCGATCCATCTGGTGTGGGTCGATTGGACGAGGCTTGCTCCTCGGGCATCAGAGCTCGATATGGTCGCGAGCAAGGCAGGCGAACGCAAGCACCCTGTCGTCATGCTAGGGGATTTCAATTGCGATATGACAGGCAGGGAAGATTCCCTGCGCGTTTTCTCCCGCCGTCTGGGCTTGCATACATGCCAGCCGCAGAGCGCCGAATTCCATACCTATCCTTCCTGGGCCCCTTCGCGACGGATCGATTGGATATTTGTCCCGTCGGCGATGTCGATATCGTCGTATCGAGTGCTTCCTGAACGTGTCTCTGACCATAGGGCAGTGGTCGCAGAGGTCTCGATCCCATAAAAAAGCCGGACTGGGGAGAGTCCGGCGCGATCGCGCAGAGCGCGCGGTCACTTTTTCCACGAAACCCAGAACGGGTCGTCCGACCAGAATATGACCTGGTCCGCGCCCTTGATGTCGAAACCGGCATCGGAAGGCACGTCGACCGTCCTGGTCCATGTCTTGAAGAGGCCGTTCTTGTAGACCAGAGTGGCATGGATGCCCTCGACTGGCGCAAGCTGGACATCCATGTTCTCGATGTCCCACTTGGAGAAGGTCTTTGACCGGCCCCCCGTAGGGAAGACCGCCGAATTCCTCTCCCGCGATCCTTTCGAGGAGTTCACGGCATTCGTCGCCAGCATGCCTGCGGAGGACGCGGGCGACGGGCTGGCCCTGGGCCTTTCGCGGGCCGGCCTCGTGGGGTCAGGTTCGTTTGCCCGGGCCTTTGCCTCGCTCTGGGCCCTCGTCTCGGCCCTGATCTGGTCCATGCGCTCGAGGGCCTCTTTTCTCATATCGGCCAGCGCCTGCTCGGAAGCAGAGAGGCGCGAAGCGATCTCTTTCGCATGGTCGTCGACGGCCCTGACCTCTTTCCTGGTCTCTTCGGCTTCGCGCTTCAGATTCTCGGAAAGGGTCACGGTGGCGTCGACCAGGGATTTGCTGGTCCGCTCGGGGAGGGCTTCGATGGCGGCTTTGACCGTCTTGAATTCCTCTCTGAGCTCGCCGACCGAGGCGCGGACGTCGTGGGCCGCCGATCGGGCTTCCTCGGCGGCTTTCTGGGCTATGGCCGCCGATTCTTTCGATTCTTTGGCCGCTGCGCCTGCGCCTGCCGACGAATCGCGCAGCACCGATAGCGTGCTCACGTATTTCCAGAACAAGAGGACGATGAGGAGGAGGATGAGGATCGACACAGCGAGCCTCACGATATTGACGGTGAACGCCGTAAAGCGCCGCCGCTTTCGGACGGTAGTGACTGTTTTTGTCGTAGCGGTAGCCATAGGAGGAGGGGGAAACGGGTATTTCGGGGTGCTGGCTCTATGGCCTACTACGACCCTGTACAGGCCATTAGGTTCATGTGGGGATAATGTCCGCCATCCATGGCGATTTTGGGTGTACAATGAGTAAAACCTCAATAATCATGAAGAAATTATTTGTAGCATCATTATTCGTCCTGGTCCTTGTGCCCGATCTTGCTTTTGGAGCGGCAAAGCTCGCTACCCAGCAAGGCAATCCCGTCACGAATAGCGGCAGCGGGGGAGCCTGCAGCACCCTGACCTCCGAGGGCCTGAACGGCATCGTCAACTGCCTCCTCGGCATCATGGACAAGGTCGTGGTGCTCCTCATGGCCGGCGCCGTCGTCTACGTCGTCTACGGAGCCTTCCTCATGGTCTCGAGCGAGGAGAAGCGCCAGGCGGGCAAGGATACCGTCATCTACGGCATCATCGGCCTCTTCGTCATGGTCTCGATCTGGGGCTTGGTCAATATCCTGACGAGCACCTTTAACCTCCAGGGCGGCTATATCGCGCCGGTGCAGCTTCACCAGCCGTAAGACGCGATGCGGGCGGATTATCCCCAGGCGCCCTGTCTAGGCCATGTTTTCCTGGTACAATAGATAGGCCAAGCTTTTTAGCAGCAGCATTATTGGTTTAACCATCACTATGAAAAAATTCGGCATTATGGCGGCAGCGTCGGCGATGCTCCCGGTCTCGGCCTTTGCGGCTGACATCAGGAATCTCGATAGCATATTCCTCTTCATCAAGAACATCCTGAATACGGTTCTTCCGCTCATCATCGCGGCGGCGGTCGTCTACTTCGTCTGGGGCATGTTCCAGCTCTTCCTGGCCGGAGACGAGGAGAAGCACGAGAAGGCCAAGACCACCGTCATCTATGGCGTCATCGCCATCTTCGTCATGGTATCCGTTTGGGGTCTGGTCAATATTCTCGCGAACACCTTTAATCTCAACAATAGCTCGGTTCAGGGAGACACGCAGCCATTGCAGAAGCTAGGTCTCTAGGTCAGGAATCTAATCTCTCGAGCGCATGAACGCCCTCGACCTGCCGGTCGTCAAGGATCTCTTTAGGCTGGTCATCGACCCGGTCGTCAGGCTCATATTCGCGGGAGCGGTGCTGTACTTCGTCTGGGGCGTCTTCAAATATATCCGCACCTCGGACGATCCCGGCGAGAGGATATCGGGCGGCAAGCACATCCTCTACGGCACCATCGGCCTCTTCATCATGGTCTCGGTCTGGGGCATCATCGCGGTCCTGGAAAAGACCTGGAACGTCCGTTAGAGCGGCAGCGGCGGCTAAAAAGCATAGAAAAAAGAGCTGGGAGGCGTAGGCCTCTCAGCTCTTTGGTTGTGCTCTACCGAGCGTCAGGGCGATCTCTCGACCATGACGACCAGATAGAAGTCCTGGTCAGGGAACATGTAGCTCACTTTCTGCCCCGCGGCGTAATCGGGGAGCTCGCGATGGTTCCGGTTCGTCCCCGGCACCGGCACGGCTTTCACTTCGACCGGCTCGCCTCCCGCTATCCGGACGTATGCGGATCCGTCCGAATGGCTGATCTCCCTGATCCGCTCCAGGATGAACGGCGCGGAGTAGGTCCCCTTGGCGTATTCGAACCGGCGGGGGACGAGCTCGACCGTCTTTTCAACTGCTGCGGCATCATGTTGCGACATGCCTTGTTTTGATGTGTGAGGGATAGCTATCCATCCCACTATCGCTATGATTGCCACAGAGATCGCGCTCGGCTTTGCCCAGGGCGTCTTTACCTGACTGATGGCGATGGCGACGACCAGCATGGCTTGAGTGATGATGAACGCGAGAGGGAAATCCCATCGCGCTTGCCACCATCCAAAACCTACTATCCAGCAGACGACATCGACGGCGGCGAGGGCGATGGCGACGACAAACAAGGCTTTCGAGGCCGCTGATGTCGCTTTCCATGCTTGGGCCGTATACTCTTTCGTCGTCTTGCGGGTTTCGTGCGAGACAAACATGAGCACGATGGTCGCGAGAGCAGGTATCCCTAGGATGAGAGCTAAGGGGAGCGCTATCATGGGGTGCCTCCTTTTCCTACTGTAGCGAGAGCCTTGCCGCCCAGAACGAGCGACGCCCCTGGCTTGATCTTATCGGCGACGCCGATCAGCCCTTCGCTCAGAGCGCGCTGCCTGAGCACATCCATTCCGCCCTCGTAACTGGCGGCTGCCGCGAGGCTCTCCTGGATCTGCTTGATCTCGACGTTGACGAGCATCTCTTTTGCGTCAGCGTCCGCTTTTCCACGAACGCGCCTCTCCTCGGCTTGTGTATTCGCCACGTTGAGGTCGTGTTTCGCTTTGGTCTCGCGTGCCAGGCCTTGCTTCTCCTCGATCTCCTGAGCGATGAGCGCTTCCATGACTGTGGCGGCGTTGCCGACCCAGTCGAAGCTCACGTAGGACGCCTCGGCGACTTCAAAGGCTTCATTGAGCAAGTGCTTTCCGACCGGCAAGAGCTCCTTGATTTTCGCCGCCTTATCCATTTTCCTGAAGTCCTCTGGATCGACGTCCCGTAGGGCGTTATCCAGAATGCCTGAGACTTCAGATATCAGCTGCGGCATGAACTTTCCTTTCAGGTTACCGATGAGATACAGCGGCTTCCTGACGGTGAGGATGACGCGGATGAGCAGATTAACCTTGAAGTTGCCCCCGATCTCGATCTCTGTAGTGCAGACAGGGTAGGGATATTGATAGTAGAGCGAATTAACCGTGCTCTCCTTTTGGACGACGCTGTAACCGTCATTGATCTCTTTATCGCCTTCTTTGTGGGTCTTGGGCTCGAATTTGGTCCAATCGAACTCCCAGGTGTGTATCTTACCCATGGGGTAAAAGATGCTCACGTAGAAGATTCCTTGGTCCTTTCTGAAGCCTTTGACCCATTTGCCAAAGCTCTTCTCGAAGAGTCGAGCGAACCTGTTCTTCTTTTCTCCCGGCACGATGAGATCATTTTCCTTATCCCAGTATCGTCCAGGAACGTTGACGATCGCTTCCACGATGGTCTCGCCCCACTTTTTGAACTTGATCTCGCCGGTAGGCACGAATGCGAGCTGCTTGTCATGTTTGGCTGACTGATACGCCGCCATGAACCAAATGGGAAGCGAAAGCAGTATGCCAAGAACGCTGGAGCCGAGGATTACGATCGTAGTCCTGCCCCAGCTGACGTGCCAGATGCCGTAGGTCACCGCCATTGCCAGGAGCGCCCAGGCGCTTATGTTAAGGGTGACCCGCAGGATCCTTTCCGTATTCATCTTGCGTAGGGTCCATTTCATTCTGGTGCCCAGACGCAAGCCTTTGCCCTTGCGTTTAGGCGAGGGGGGAGTCGAGGGAGCTGCGATCTTGCGACGCCAGAACCAATGGCCCAGCATTGCCAGCACCGCTATCCCGATACCAAGCGCGACATATAATACGGTCGCTAACCATGATGTGATCATGTAGTGGTTTCCTTTCAGTTGAGGTTTAAAAGACCAAGAATCAGCGGTATTCGCGCACGCTGTTCCGAATGGGATTTTACTCTATAGTAGACAAAAAGTCAAATACAGTTTATGGCTCGATCTGAGCCTCATAGGTGGGCGGAGAGGGACTTGAACCCTCATGCCTTGCGGCGCGAGCTCCTAAGGCTCGTGTGTCTGCCAATTCCACCATCCGCCCGGTAGGGACAGCTTAGCACAGACGCCCTGTACTTCGTACAGGCGCGGCTTCGCTCGGAAAAGCCGGAATGAGACAAAATCTCTTCCCGGCTTTTCGCTCACGTGTCCGCCCTGATGTACGAAGTTAGAACCGCCCTTGTTGCCATTGCTGATATGCTAATTTAATGATATTGTATTAGCAATGAAAAGCATTAACGAAAAACTGGCCTCCCAGAACGCCCTCTCAAAGGGTCATGTTAATGCTGTCTCTACTTCTTCGTCTTTTGCCTTTGCCTTCTTTTTTGCTGCTTAAGCAGCAACTTAATCTATCAAATTCGATTTATCGGCAAATTAACCCTCCCTATGGGGAGCCTAAAAACGTATGAAAATGTATATCAAACCCCTTGGCAAAAGGGAAATTAATGAATACTTAGCAATCACTGACCTTACCCAGTCACCAAAGCCCCACGCTGTCAAAATGGTGTACGAAAAGGTCAGGGATTACATGTATTCGACTCACAAAGAAAGCGATGTTCAGATATGCCGGAAGGACCCTGTCGTCACGGTGGCGGACAATTACGATAACCTACTGTTCTCGGCAGATAACATGGGTCGCTCTTCGACGTACACTCACTACATTGATCAGACCCATATTCTCTGCACGCATACGACCGCCCATATTCCGGGAATCTTGAGAGATCTAGCAAAACGCAGCGACTGGCAGGACGTCCTCGTCTTGCTTCCAGGACTGGCGTATCGAAGGGATGTTGCAGACAAAAAACATGTTGCCCAAGTGCATATGCTCGAGATGTGGCGCGTCGTCAACAATGCAGCGCGCAAAGTCATCACGAAAGATGATTTGCTCGATGTGGTTAAGGGAGTTGCAAATACGGCGGCTCCCGGATGGAGACTGCGAATTGAGGATTCTCCGCACCCATATACCAAGGGCGGTATTGAGGTGAACGCGATGAAAGATGATCGGGATATCGAAATCCTCGAGTGCGGCCTTATCAAGGATGAGATACTTGCGAACGCCGGACTCGATCCTGAAAAGTATTCAGGATGGGCACTGGGTATGGGACTGGATCGACTCGTCATGACGCTCAAAGACATTCCAGATGTTCGCTACTTGCGATCCAGTAATCCAAAGATAGCAAAGCAGATGGAAAACCTTGAGACGTATCATGAGGTATCGAATCAGCCCGCTATCAAGCGAGATCTCTCGTACATCGTTCCGAAGGAATATGTGGAGGAGGATATCAGCGACGACATTCGCAAGGCGTTGGGCGACAAGGTGGATACTTTGGAAAGCGTTGAGATACTCAGCCAAACAGCATATGGGGAATTACCCGAAAAAGCTCGGCAAAAGCTTGGCTGCGGTCCCGAACAAAAGAATGTGCTGGTGCAAATTACGCTTCGGCATCTTGAGCGAACTCTTACGGGCGAGGAAGCGAATCAGATATACGAGCAGACGTACAAACAGATAAATAAGGGCACTGGAGGTTACCTTAAGTAACCCTAATACTTGTCGTCACGGGTTTCCTCACGCCGTCGCGCTCGCAACCCGCGACCCCGCCTCGCGGTCTCGCGAGGCGCTCGACATCGCTCCGGCTCGGACAAGCGAAATCCCTGCCACTGGCAGGGATTTTCGCGCTTGTCCGCCCTGTAGGGATCGAACCTACGACCTTATCCTTAAGAGGGATCTGCTCTACCAACTGAGCTAAGGGCGGATATACTGCTCTGTCTGTCGCTTGGAAAATCTAACAGAAAAAGCGCCGGTTGGCAATGCGCCGGAACTGCCGGACGCGCCGCGCTCTTCCGTGTGCCTGGGGTGGGCATCGAACCCACATCTCTTGCGAGACACGATTTTAAGTCGTGCGCGTATACCAATTCCGCCACCCAGGCGTATCGCCGCCGACCGTCCACCGAGAGGCCACGGCGGGAATCGAACCCGCGCATAGGAGTTTTGCAGACTCCCGAATTACCACTTTTCTACGTGGCCAGAGCGCGGCAGCCGCCGCAGTACTATCTTAGGGCCGTATCGTGATAGCGTCAATTTTCTGGCGGGCCTTCTCGCCCTTGTCGATCTCGAAGTCGAAGAAGGGGATGCGCATCAGGCGGGCGTGGCTTTTGACGTACTCCCGGAAATCCGAGCGCTGGCGCTTGAGGAAATCGATGGCCGCGCCCTCCTGGCTGTCGGGATAGACGGTCAAAAAGACGGTGGCTAGGGCCCCGCGGTCCTTGGTCTCGACCCGGGTGACGGTGATCATCGACGTGCGGTTCGACTCCAGGGCGATGAAGCGCGCCGCCATGTCGCGGATGATCTCGTCGAAACGCTCGTCTTTTATAGTATTCATCTATTTCTCTACGATTATGAAATCCTCGATGACGTCGCCCGGCGCCAATTCGATCTGCGCCTCGACCATGGCCCCGAACTCGAAGCCTTCCTGGACGCTCGAGGTCTTGACCTTGGCCTGCTGGAGCTCGCGGATCAGGCCCTCGCCGATCAGGGTCTCGCGGCGCAGGATCTTGACCCGGTGGCCCACCGAGATCTCTCGGTCGGTCACCTTGCCGCCGACGATCTGGCGGTCCTTGGCGCGGCTAAAGAATTTCAGGACCTTGGCCTTGCCGACGACTTCCTCGCTCTGGACCTTTGGCTCGCGCTCCTTGACCCGCTCCTCGAGCCATTCGCGCAGGTTGTAGATGATGTCGAAGGTGGCGTGGGCGATGCCCAGGCGCTCGATCATGGCGGCGGCCTGGCTGTCGGTCTTCACATTGAAGCCGACGACCAGGACGTCCGAGCTGCCCGCAGCCACCTTGATATCAGACTCGGTGACGTCGCCGATGGAGGCCGAGACGGTCTTGAGGGCGACGCGCTCGTTATGGATCTTCTTGATCTCGTGCTCGATAGCCTCGACCGAGCCCTGAACGTCAGCCTTGATGATGAGAGGAATGACCTTCTTCGGCGTTTCTTCAGCGGCCTCTTCTCTGGTGTTCTTAGTGTCCCCCGTGCTCTTCGTGTTCTTTGTCCTCTCTTCCTCTTCCGCCATCTCCACGTATTCCTCCAGATCTTTCTTCGATTCGAAGGTTACGAAATGTCCGCCGACCTGCGGGGCCTTGTTCCAGCCGACCAGGCGCACGGGCGAAGAGAAAGCAGCTTCGGATATCTTCTTGCCCAGGTGGTTCTCGATGATGCGGGTAGGGGAGAAAGCCGAACCGCAGGCCACGAACATGCCGGGGCCCATGGAGCCGTCCTTGATGACCAAGGTGGCAGAAATGCCTTTCTTTGGATCGCGGTGGGCCTCGATGATGACGCCTTCGGCTGGTTTTGCAGCGTCGCCTTTCAGGTCTGCGACGTCGGCGGTCAGAATGATGAGGTCGAGCAGGTCGTCTACGCCCGCGCCAGTCTTTGCCGATATCGGCACATAAGACACATTGCCGCCGAAGCCTTCGACGTAGATGCCGGCTTCAGCCAGGGTCATCTTCACGCGCTCGACGTTGGCTGCTGGCTTGTCGATTTTATTGATAGCCACGATGAAAGGCACTTTGGCCTTCTCGATCTCTTTATACGCGTCGATGGTCTGTGGCTTGACCCCGTCCTCGGCCGAGACGACCAGGATGGCCACGTCCGCCGTGCCGGCGCCGCGCTCGCGCATGCCGGAAAAGGCCTCGTGGCCGGGAGTGTCGATGAAGGTGATCTTTTCAGGGGCGCTCGAGGCGCCGTTAGCGCCGTCCTTGGCTGGGCGCTCGACTTCGTAAGCCGAGATGCGCTGGGTAATGCCGCCGGCTTCGCCTTCGACTATATTAGTCTTCCGTATGTAGTCGAGGAGGGTCGATTTGCCGTGGTCGATGTGCCCGAGTATGGCTACGACGGGAGGGCGCTTGACCAGAGCGCCGGGATTTCGAGGCGAAGCGCCGCCCGCGGGTTGTGTTTGATGTTTGGCCATAGTGGATGGGGATAGCTTTCAGCTGTCAGCGAGACAGCTTTCAGGAAAGAGGGGAGAGGGAGGCTAGCGCGAAGAGAGCTTGGCCTTGGCGAGCGAGACGGCCCGCTTCTCCTCCTCGGAGAGGCTGACCTCGGCGGGGCCGAACTTGACGACCGGCTTGGAGAAGACCGAGACGCGCTCGCGGGTGTAGAGGGACGAGAGGACCGCGCCGGTGCCGTCCTCGTTGACGAAGGCCGTGGCGAAGCTCTGGCCGCCGCCCGTGGCGCCGGTGCCGTTCGTCCCGCCAAAGGCGTCGAAGCGCACCGTCTCGGCGCACTGGGTGGCGCGGCGCAGGCGCTTCTCGACGGTCTTGAGGTACTCCTCCATGTCCGACTGGAACTTCTCCAGGCCTTTGACGTCGGCGTCGAGCGTGGCGATCGACTCGCAGACGTCGCAGGCCTTCTCGCCCCGGAGCATCCTGCGGAGCTTGCGCCTGAGGAAGAAGACGTCCGCCACCAGGGCGAGCGTCACCACAGCCAAAGCCCCGATAAGGATGTTCTGGTCGAGAATCATGGCTCTATAGTAGCCCAAAGGGCGGATTTGGGCAATTTCCGGAATCTGCTATACTGGCGCCAACACAACCACTACCTTCCGTAATTTTTCCGATTTTTTATACGAAACGAAGCCGAGAGATCTTTACCAGCGATATACGTACCAAGAATGAAGAAGAATGTGAAGGGCGCCGCGGGCGCCGGGCGGGGCATCGTCATTTACCAGGACGTGCACGGCAACGTCGAGCTCAAGGCCGATATCAAAAAAGAGACGATTTGGGCGACACAGGCTCAGATCGCGGAGCTTTTCGATATCGATCGAACGGTGGTCACAAGGCATATCAATAACCTTATCAAGAGCGAGGAGATCGACATAAAAAGCAATGTGCAAAAAATGCACATTGCTAATTCCGATAGGCCGGTAGCGTTATATTCGCTCGATATGATCCTGGCTGTCGGCTATCGCACCAGCTCGTTCAAAGCTATAGCTTTCAGAAAATGGGCCACAAAGGTCCTTCGAGACTATATCCTCAAAGGCATGGCTGTGAACGCCGATAGGATCGAGAAGCTTCACGAAGCCGGCATACGCGACCTGCGAGAAAAGCTCGCCTTCATCCAGCGCACGGTCAGGAACCGCGAGCTCGACAGGTCCGAGGTGGACAGCCTGCTTTCCGTCATCGGCGATTACGCGAATTCCTGGCTGCTCCTAAAGAGATAAGACGAGGGCACGCTATCCGCCGCCGCTTCGAAGCAGAAGGAGAAGCGCGAGATCGACTATGATTTCGCCCTGCTCGCCATCAGCAAGCTCAAGGCAGACCTGGTCGGCAAAGGCGATGCGGGCGAGCTCTTTGGCCATCAGCGCGACGAGTCGTTCAGCGGCATCCTTCGCACGCTCTACCAGACCTATGGCGGCCGGGAACTGTATGGTACGCCCCAGCTCAAGGCCGCGCACCTTCTCTATTTCGTCATCAAGGACCATCCTTTCTCCGATGGCAACAAGCGCATCGGCTCCTTTCTCTTTATCGTCTTTCTGGAGAGGAACGGCATGTTGTTCGCCAAGGATGGCGAGAGAAAGATCGCGAGCAATACCCTTGTCGCCTTGGCCTTGCTCATCGCCGAGAGCGCACCGCGAGAGAAAGAGACGATGATTGCATTGGTCACGCATCTTATTGCATGATAGGGGAATGAGATTTTTTCCGAGGAATCTGTTCAAAAGGAAGAGGATCTACGCCGACTGGGCCGCCACGACGCCGCTTCATCCGCGGGTGGCGCGCGCTATGGCGCGTGCCAGGAAGCTGTGGGCGAACCCCAGCGCCATCCATGCCGAGGGCGTCCTGGCGCGACGGGCCCTCGAGGATGCGCGAACGAGGGTCGCTCGCCTCGTCGGCACGAAGCCCGAGGAAGTGTACTTTCTGTCAGGCGGCACCGAGGCCAACGCCACCATCATCCAGGGCGTCACGAGGACGAAGCTTGAAAAGGGCGTCCCGCCGGCCCAGGTCCACGTCGTCACCACGGCCATCGAGCATTCCTCCGTCATCGAGACCATCAGGCTCTTTGCCGCGCACGGCGTCTCCGTGACCTTTGTCAGGCCGGGACCGGACGGCGTCGTCCGCGCCGAGGACGTTCTCGCCGCCGTCACGCCGGCGACCGTTCTGGTCTCGGTCATGCTCGCCAATAACGAGATCGGCACCGTCCAGCCCGTCTCAAAGATCGGCGCCGGCCTGAGGAAGCTCGGCCTGGAGCGGCCGGTCTTTCATGTCGATGCCTCCCAGGCTCCGCTCTGGCTGTCGGTCGACATCGAAGGTCTGCGGGCAGACGCCATGACCCTGGACGCGCACAAGATGCAGGGCCCAAAGGGCGTCGGCGCCCTGGTCGTGCGCAGGCGCATCTCCTGGGAGCCGCTCATGGTCGGCGGGGGGCAGGAGCGCGGCAAGAGGCCGACCACAGAATCTATCGAGCTCGCAGCGGGATTTGCGGCGGCGCTCGAGATAGCGCAGGGCGGCAGGGACGATCGATCGAGGCTGGCTGCCGGCGTTCAGAATTATTTCTTTGATCGGATCGAAAGCGAGCTTCCTGACGCCGTTATTAACGGTTCTCGCGACAAGCGCTTGCCGAATAACATTAATATTTCACTGCCCGGCATCAGCGATCCCGAGTTGGCCGTGCTCTTCTTGGATAAGAAAGGCATCGCTTGCTCGACGAAGAGCTCGTGCCTCAAAGGCGAGGAACAGTCGTACGTCGTCGCGGCGCTCGGAGGAGAGTCATGGCGCGCCCGCAATACCCTCCGATTATCGCTTGCACCAACCGCCACCCGCTCGGACGTAGATACTATTGTGGGAGCTCTTATAAAATTGGCCGCATCGCAAAAATTGCCCTCGTCGGAAAATCTGCCATAATAGGCGCATGGAGCATCTTACGAAGCAACAGGTCATATTGCTAGCCATATTCCTGAGCCTGTTCTCGGCCTTCCTCGGCTCCATCATCACGGTCGCCCTTATGGACCAGAACCCCGGACTAGTCATCCAGACCATTACCCGCGTCATCAAATAGCTCTCTAGCTTCTAAATTCTAACTTCTAAATTCCACGTCTATGCCCCCACTGGGACACTTCACCACCAAAGCAAAAGAAGCCATCCGCCGCGCACACGAGCTCGCCATCGAGCGCGGGCAGAACCACGTCAACCCGCTCCATCTGCTCTCCGCCCTGATCCTCCAGGACGAGAGCATGGTCCTGGCCATCCTGGAAAAGCTGGAGGTCGACATCCTTTTGCTCTCCGACTCGCTCGCCGAGTCTTTGGAAGGCGCCCAGCAGGGAGCGACGCTCTCGCAGTCGTATCAGATCTATCTCACTCCCGAGCTGGCCCAGGCCCTGGAGAATTCGTCAAAGGTCGCCGCTTCGCTCAAGGACGAGTTCATCTCGACCGAGCACCTCTTCATCGCCCTTCTGGAGATCCCGGGACCGGCTCTCGACATCCTGGCCAAATTCAAGATCACCAAGGCGAACGTCCTGCGCGTCCTGGAAGAGCTCAAGACGAGCAAGACGAGCGAGCCGTCGGCGCCGAAAAAGGCTCGCGCCCTGGCGAAATACACCAAGAGCCTGACCAAGCTGGCCGCCGAGAACAAGCTGGACCCGGTCATCGGCCGCGATTCCGAGATCCAGCGCATCATCCAGATCCTCTCGCGCAGGACAAAGAACAACCCGATCCTTATCGGCGAGGCGGGCGTGGGCAAGACAGCCATCGTCGAGGGCCTGGCCCTGCGCATGGCCCAGGGAGACGTGCCCGAGTCGCTCCGGGACAAGGAGCTGGTCTCCCTCGACCTGGGCCTCCTGGTCGCCGGCACCAAGTACCGCGGCGAGTTCGAGGAGCGCCTCAAGAACATCATGAAGGAGATCGAGCGCTCCGAGGGCAAGGTCATTCTTTTTATCGACGAGATCCATACCATCGTCGGCGCCGGCGCGGCCGAGGGCTCGATGGACGCCTCGAACATGCTCAAGCCGGCCCTGGCCCGCGGCGAATTGCGCGCCATCGGCGCCACCACCCTCAAGGAATATCAGAAATACATCGAGCGCGACCCGGCCCTGACGCGCCGCTTTCAGCCTGTCTATGTCTCTGAGCCGTCGGTCGAGGACGCCATCGCCATCCTCCGCGGCCTCAAGGAGAAATACGAGCTTTTCCACGGAGTGCGCATCACCGACGACGCCATCGTCGCCGCTGTGAACCTCTCGGCCCGCTATATCAGCGACCGCTTCCTGCCCGACAAGACCGTCGACCTCATCGACGAGGCTGCCTCGTCCCTGAAGATCTCCCTGGAGTCCAAGCCGCCGCTCCTCGAAGACACCCACCGCAAGATCATGCGCCTGGAGATCGAGAGGGAAGCCCTCAAGAAGGAAGAGGCCAAGGGACCGAAGGCCCGCGTCAAAGCCATCGAAAAGGAGATCGCCGACCTCCGCGAGGAGACCCAGGAGCTGGAGCTGAAATGGAAGGGCGAGAAGGAGCTCCTGACCTCGACCAAGGCCATCAAGAAGGAGCTGGAGAAGCTCCGCAACGAGGCCGAGACGGCCGAGCTGCGCGCCGAGCTCTCGAAGGCCGCCGAGATCCGCTATGGTCGCATCCCGGCCCTGGAAAAGGAGCTCGACCAGAAGCTCAAGAAGTTCAGGAAGCTCCAGTCGTCCCGCCGCATCCTGCGCGAGGAGATCACCGAGCAGGACATCGCCGACGTCGTCTCGAAATGGACAGGCATCCCGGTCTCGCGCATGCTCGAGGAAGAGCAGAACAAGCTCATGCGCATGGAAGCCGAGCTCGAGAAGCGCATCGTCGGCCAGAACGAGGCGGTCAAGAAGATCGCCGACACTATCCGCCGCGCCCGCGCCGGCATCGCCGACCCTAACCGTCCGATCGGCTCATTCCTCTTCCTCGGCCCGACGGGCGTGGGCAAGACCGAGCTGACCAAGGCCCTGGCCGAGTTCATGTTCAACGACGACAAGGCCCTGATCCGCGTGGATATGTCGGAATTCATGGAGAAGCACTCGACCTCCAAGCTCATCGGCGCGCCTCCGGGCTACGTCGGCTATGAGGAAGGCGGCTCGCTCACCGAGATGGTCCGCCATCGACCGTATTCAGTCATCCTCTTCGACGAGATCGAGAAAGCCCATCCCGAGGTCTTCAACATCCTCTTGCAGGTCCTCGACAACGGCCGCCTGACCGACACCAAGGGCCGCGTGGTCAACTTCAAGAACACCGTCATCATCCTGACCTCGAACATCGGCGCTCAGTATATCGACAAGATGGAGAAGCTCGGCTTCGCCGCCGACTCGTCCGAGAAGCGCAAGTACGACGACGTCAAGGCCAAGGTCATGGACAGCCTCAAGGACTACTTCAGGCCGGAATTCCTCAACCGCCTAGACTCGATCATCCTCTTTGACGTGCTCTCGACCGAGGCCATCAAGGATATCGTGCGCATCCAGGTCGAGCACGTGGTCAAGCGCCTGGCCGAAAAGGAGATCAGGCTGGAGGTCCTGCCGCCAGTCCTCGACTACCTGGCCCGCGAAGGCTACGATCCGAAGTTCGGCGCCCGACCGCTCAAGCGCCTCATCCAGGAGAAGATCCTCACGCCGATCGCCGGCTTCATGATCTCCCAGGGCGTGGGCAAGGGCGGCTCGATTCAGGTCGGCGTCAAGGAGGGCAAAGGTGCCGCTGGCGCCGCCGCGGAGTTCACCTTCGACGTCAAAAAGGGCAAGAAGCCTATCAGCGCCAAAGCCTTCGACGAGGACTATACCGAGGCGGAAAAGGTTGCCTAGATACTGCGCGGTTTTCTTTATGATTTCTTTATCCCTCATTTGTTAGGGTGGGGGAGTGGAAATCTATTTCTTCAATAGTCGAACGAGAAAATTCTACGATAAACTCGAGAGAAGTCTTTCCGTTAATGTCGAAAAAAGCCTCGAGCTCTTAAGGCAGAGATCTCATTCGCTGGATATGCCTTATTCAAGAGCCCTTGGAAGAGGGCTTTTCGAGCTGCGAGTGATTGATTCAGTGCATATTCGT